>NZ_CP039435.1:2522824-3153531 GCF_005484585.1 Brevundimonas sp. SGAir0440
CGGGCGTCAACCGCCTTGACCGGTCACGACCCCGATCAGGCCGTCAGGCGGCTCAGCGCAGCCTGATAGTTGGCCAGCTGCGTCTGCTGGTAGGCGGTCGAGGAACCGTTGCCGGTCTGGGTGTTGGTTATGCCGCCGGTCGATGGCGCGAGGGCGCGGTAGGAGGACCGGACCGCCGTCATCGCCTGGGCCAGCGAATCGATGGCCGCCTTGATCGAGGCCGGATCGTTCAGGTTCAGCTTGTTCGACAGGTTCAGCCCATAGGTCTTGATCGCGTCCTTGTCCGGCTTCACCGGACCGACGAAGCCGGGCGTCAGACCCAGCGCGCCCAGGGCGTCCTTGCCGATCGCCCCAGCGGAGATGACGGCGCCGTCCTTGTTGGCCGCCGTCTTGATTTCCAGGCGCTGGACAATGGGTTTGGCCTTCAGGTCGGTGATGACCTTGGCTTCCAACTGGCGTCCAGAGGCGGCGTTGATCTTCTTGGCCAGGCTTTCCAGCGTGTCCTTGGCGTCGATGGTCACAGTCACGGCGCGGCCGCCGGCGGCGGGGCTGATCGAAAACTGATCGCCGACGCGGGCCGAGGTGGCGACGGTCAGCAGCTTGGAATCCGCCTGCATGATCTGGCCCTGGGGCAGGCCGAGGCGGTCGAGCACGCTGGCCCCGCCCGCTGCGAAGCTCAGGCTGGTCGGCCTGGCCTGATCGCCGTCCGCGCGCCAGGTTCGGTTCGATTGAACCTGGCCGGTGGCCAGATCGATCTGGGCCAGATAGCCGGATGTGGGGTCGTCCTTACCGGCGCCTTCCGCCCGGTTCGTGCCGGTAATCCAGACTTTTCCGTGCTTGATGGCGACGTCGGCGGCGGAGTCCGCGCCCGCCCCGCCAAAATAGGTCAGCCGGTCGTTTGCCGAGGCCTGAAGGTCCGTCGACAAGGTGGCGATGAAGACGTCGCTGCCGCCGGCATGGGCGTTGGTCATCGTGGCGATATCGAGGGCGGTGTTCTCGGTATGGCCCGTCACGACGACCTTGCCGTTCTCGACCGATATGCCGGCGATCGCGCCGCTGGCGTAGCCAAGGTCACGCGTCGAAGCCAGGCTCGGTACGCCCTCGGCATCCAGGGTGAAGCGGCGCACGACCGCCTTCCCGTTTTCGACGCCCGCCGTGTAGAGGTCGTTTCCCGACACCGTCATGGCCTGAACGGAGTCGTCGCCGCTGGTGCCGAACTGCACGGTCGCGACGTTCACGCCCACGTCCGGGCCATTGATCTTTATCGGCTTTTCCTGGAAGGCCTGAAGATAGGAATCCCAGCCGCCCAGGGCCGCATTGCCCGGCATGGCCGATTTCGACCGGCCGGCGACATAGACCATGCCGTCGGCGCCGAAGCGAACCTCGGTCGCCTCATCGGCCGCCTTGGCGCCGCGCCGCTGGGTCCACAACTCTTGGCCCGAACTGTCGAACACAGAGACGAAACTGTCGGCCACGGCCGCGTTGTCGCCGCTCTTGCCGGGTTCCAGCGCCCCGGTCACCGATCCGGCCAGGGCGACCCGGCCGTCGTCGTCGATAGCGATGGAGAAGCCGTTGGCGCTGGAGGCGGCGCCGAGCAGCTTCGTCTGCATCAGATTGCCGGCGGAATCATATTTCATCAGGGCGACATCGCGCGCGCCCTTGATCGGTTGACTGGCGTCGCCCGCCGTCAGTTCGGCGACGACCCAGACGGAACCGTCCGGCGCCACCGCGCTGGCCTTAACCGCGGCGACCCCGTCGGGAAGGTCGGCGTGCCCCACCCTGCCCTCGACCCAGAACGGATCGTCGACGCCCTGCTGGGCGGCCGGCGCCGCGCCGCCTTCGGCCTGGAACTTCAGCAGTTGGCCCGCCGTGCCGGTCTTGCCGACCCCTTGCGTCACATAGACGGCGTCGGAGGTGTCGACGGCCTGGAAGCTGATGGCCTCGCCGGTCCCGCCATTGACCTTCAACGCCCACCGATCCGGTCCGGCCGGCAGGGTGATGGTCTTGGTTCCGCTCTTGACCGTCTTCGGCTCGGCCGGGATCAACTGAGCGCTGATGCGCGTCGCGACGCCCGCGTCCTCCAGCTTGCCGTTCATATAGGCGGTGACATTGGCCAACGATCGACCGGTCGCGCCCATCTCGGACAGGTCCATGGC
This sequence comes from Brevundimonas sp. SGAir0440, assembly GCF_005484585.1. Lineage (NCBI taxonomy): Bacteria > Pseudomonadati > Pseudomonadota > Alphaproteobacteria > Caulobacterales > Caulobacteraceae > Brevundimonas > Brevundimonas sp. SGAir0440. Next base: position 2,524,981 of record NZ_CP039435.1, read on the forward strand.
GATCGCCTGCTCCCCAGCCGCCGTCTTGACGGTCACGGAGAATTTCACGTCGCCCTCGAACGCCTTGACCGAGGCGGTGGGGTCGCCGTCGTGGATGGGGGTGGTGACGAAGCTGGTCGGCGCCCGTTCCAGCGCATAGGTGCTTTTGACCGACGTCTGGGCCACGCCCTGCACCAGCCGCATGTCTTCGAAACTGGCGGTGCTCAAATAGGTCGACAGTTCGGCCAGGCCTTCGCTGAACCGCTTAGACACCAGAGCGGCTTCCGACGCGCTCAGCCCCTTGACGCCGGCACGGTCGGCCAGAGCGCCCAGCGTGTTCAGGCCCTGATACAGGGCGAACATCTTGCGGTAGTCGGTCGACGCGCCGGCCAGATCCAGGCTGACATTGCTCTCGTCGATCAGGCGGCGGCCGCCCAGAGCCGCGCGGACCAGATCGCTGGCCTTCGCCGGTGTCGCCGTGGAGGACCAGGGGGCCGTCGGCTGGGTCTTCTTGGTTTTGACGGCCGCGCTGGTGGTCGTGGCGGCGCCTGACGACGACGTCCCCGTCGTCGTTCCGAAAAGACCCAGCAGATAGCTGTTGTTGATCATTCAGACGGCTCCGACCCTATTGTGCGGCGGGCGCCGATAAGGAACCGTTAAGCTGTCGGATCAGCCCTTGAACAGCGACAGGATGACCTGCGGCGCCTGGTTGGCGATCGACAGGGCCTGAACGCCGAGTTGCTGCTGGACCTGCAGGGCCTGAAGGCGGGCGCTTTCCTTAGCCAGGTCCGCGTCGACCAGATTGCCGATGCCGGCCTCCAGCGCGTCCGACAGCTTGCCGACATAGGTGGTGTGGCGCTCGATCTGCTTGGACTGGGCGCCCAGTTCGGAAAGACGAGAACTCGAGGTTGCGATGGCGTTGTTGATCCGGTTCAGCGCGGCTTTGGCATCGGACTCAACCAATAAGCTTGGCGCGTCAACAGCGGGCGTAGCCGAAGCGTCGGCCGCAAGCCCCAAGCCTGAAAGTGTCAGGTTTTGACGCTTCAGCTGGATATTCTCCTGGCCGTCCGCACTGGCGATAAAATTCAAGTCCCCGAGCGGCGCAGGAGGTGTCGCGCCGTCCGTACGCCCTGCGAGAATGTTCTCACCATCAAAAATGGCGTTGTCTGCAAAAGACTGGATCGACAACAGAAGCGATTGAAACTCCTGGTCATACGATTTGCGAGTCGCATCGCTGGCGCTCGGGTCCGCCGCTGCGGTCGCCTTCTGCTTCAGCTCCAGAAGAATGTCCGAGATTTGCTCGCCGGCCGCCAGCGACACGTCGGCGATGGACGTCGCGCGCTTCAGGCTGGTGGTGACAGCTTCGAGCGATCCCCGGTCCGCGCGCTGCCCCTGAGCCACCGCCCAGACCGCGGCGTTGTCGCGCGCGCCCTGAACCTTCAGCCCCGTGTTCACCCGGCTCTGCGTCGCCGCCAACTGGTCGTTGGTGCGGTTCAGATTCTGCAGGGCGATCATCGCCGAGGTGTTGGTGTGGATGCTGGTGGTCATGGCTTCAAGCCCCCGGACGTTCTGTGGGCTACAGCATTAACCATGAGTCGTAATCACATGGTTAACGCGCCGGAAACCATGATTGCGCCGTCCGGCGAGCCGGCGGCGTTGAAAAGCCAGACCTGTCGCCTGTCGTCAGACGGCGGTATCGACCAGACGACCGCCGCGATAGGTCGGGTCGCTGTTCAGCTTTTCGACATCCTCGCGCGGCAACTGGCGGATCACCTCCCCCGTCACCCGGTCCAGGACCTTGTAGACGAAGCGGTTGTCGCCAACGGCCTCGATGGTGAGGCGAAAGCGGCTGGCGTCGTGGTTGTCGTTTTTCGCTACCGGCGCGGGCGTCGCCGGCTGCACGGCGATCGGAGCGACGGGAGAAATCTGAGGTACGCTTACTGATCTCGCGACATTGTCTGTCATGGCTCCACGCGCAGGTCGGCCCACGCCCTCTAGAGAAACAAGCGATCAGCCGGAGCGGTCGCAAAACCGCTCCGGCCGCGCGTCTTAGCGGAACAGCCCCAGCAAGATCTGGCTGGACGAGTTGGCGATCGACAGCGCCTGCACGCCAAGCTGTTGCTTGGTTTGCAAGGCGGTCAGTCGGGCGCTTTCCTTGGCCAGGTCGGCGTCCACCAGGTTGCCGACGCCGGTTTCCAACGAGTCTTGCAGCTTATTGACGAAGGTCATCTGACGATCCAGCGACTTCGACTTCGTGCCGAGATCGGCAAGGGTCGAAGCGAAGCTGCTGATGGCCTTATCGACGTTAGCGGCCGTGCGATCTGCCGTGGTCGCCAGATTGTAGGCGCCAGCACCCGTCGCTACCGTAGGATCGGTTGCTGCCGTGCTGATTGCTTTCAGGCTGAACTTGCCGCCAGAGGTGTTCGTCGTCACCTCGATTGCAGCGGCATTGGCGGCAAACAGATTGACGCCGTCGAACTTGGCGCCGGTAAGCGCCGAGCTGATTTCGGACAGGATCGCCGAGAAATCGGCGTTCAGCTTATTGGCCGTATCGCTGCCCGCCGTTGCATCCTGAATCGAAACAGCGAGGCTCTTCAGTTCGTTCAGGGCGCTGGTCACCGTATCGCCGGCCGCCAGAGCGACGTCGACGATGGATTGACCGCGTTGAAGCGACTGACGCACCGCATCCTGAGCGCCCATTTCTGCACGCTGGGAGGTGGCGATGGCGAAGATGGCGCCGTTGTCCTTGGCCGAAGAGACTTTCAGGCCGGTGTTTACGCGGCTTTGAGTGGTCTCCAGCGCCTTGTTGGTCGCATTCAGGGTTTGCAGCGCGACGAGGGCGCCGCCGTTGGTATTGATGCTATTAGCCATTTTGGCTGTCCTTCTTCATTTCATAAAGGGCCGACGGCGTTTTGCCGAAGGGAGCATTTTACTCGGGGATAGAAAGATGGGCGGGGCCGGAACCCCGCCGGTTTTATTAGCGGAACAGGCTCAACAGGATGGAGCTGGACGAGTTGGCGATCGACAGCGCCTGCACGCCAAGCTGTTGCTTGGTTTGCAGGGCGGTCAGCTTGGCGCTTTCCTTGGCCAGGTCGGCGTCCACCAGATTGCCCACGCCGGATTCCAGCGAGTCTTGCAGCTTGTTGACAAAGGTCATCTGACGATCCAGCGACTTCGACTTCGTACCGAGGTCGGCAAGGGTCGAAGCGAAGCTGTTGATGGCCGTCTCGACGTTGAACGCCGTGTAGGCAGCCTTTTTGTCGGCATAGTCGGCATCAGCTGTCCAGGCGCTGCCCGTTACTGCGCCGCCGAACAACAGGCTTGAACCAACCGACGCCACGGCGGCCGATCCCGTCGCGTCACCTCTCAGGAAGAACTTGCCACTGGACGTGTTCGTCGTGACCGACACGCCAGTTGCGCCTGCTGCGATGGCGTCGAAAAGATTGACACCATCGAATTTCGCTCCACCCAGAGCCGAGTGAATTTCCTTCACGACAGCTTCGAAGTCCGCGACCAGCTTTTTACCGGTTTCGCTGAAGTCGGTAGGTGTAGCCGCGTTTCCGCGATCATCTTGAATCGCGACAGCGAGGCTCTTCAGTTCGTTCAGGGCGCTGGTCACCGTATCGCCGGCCGCCAGAGCAACGTCGACGATGGATTGACCGCGTTGAAGCGACTGACGCACCGCATCCTGAGCGCCCATTTCTGCACGCTGGGAGGTGGCGATAGCGAAGATGGCGCCATTGTCCTTGGCTGAAGCGACTTTCAGGCCGGTGTTTACGCGGCTTTGAGTGGTCTCCAGCGCCTTATTGGTCGCATTCAGGGTTTGCAGCGCGACCAGGGCGCCGCCGTTGGTATTGATGCTATTAGCCATTTTGGCTGTCCTTCTTCATTTCGTAAAGGGCCGACGGCGTTTTGCCGAAGGGAGCATTTTGCTCGGTCTGATCGGAAAATTTTTCCGAGTGTCATGTTTGGACCCTAGGGGTGTCCAAATCGTTGTTCTGCATGGTTAATCGTCGATAAACCTCCTGTGCGGCTCGGCGTGGTCCGCCGACGTTTCGAAACAAGGCCTGGATTGTTGCGGCACACCCGGCAAAATCGACCCAGCGATCAGTTGCGGAACAGGCTCATCAGGATTTGGCTGGACGAGTTGGCGATCGACAAGGCCTGAACCCCCAGCTGCTGCTTGGTTTGCAACGCGGTCAGCTTGGCGCTTTCCTTGGCCAGATCGGCATCGACCAGATTGCCGATGCCGGTTTCCAAGGAATCTTGAAACTTGTTGACGAACGTCAACTGGCGATCCAGCGACTTCGACTTGGTGCCGAGATCCGCAAGCGTGGACGAGAAGGACGTTATCGCCGCCTCGACATTGGTCACAGAGTAATCATCGAGAGCAGTGGGCGCAGCGCCGGTCGTCGCGTTCGCCTTGGCCGCCCAAGCCCCCGAGGCCTGGTTGAAGGTTCCCGCCGCGCCGGTGGTTGCCGCCGTTGAGCCGAAAGCAAGGCCTGCGGCCGCCGCCGTATCCGACGTTGACTTCAGGGTAAAGGTGTTGTTGGCCGCACCCGTATTGGTCGTGACCTTGAGGTCATTGACCTGTGTCTTGAAAACATTCACGCCGTCGAAGTTGGCGTTGGCCAAGGCAGAGTGGATTTCCTTCACGATGGCTTCGAAATCGGCGACCAACTTCTTGCCGCTCTCGCCCAAGCCCGTGACGGCGCCGGCGGCGTCGTAGGTTTTCGGAGCGTCAGCCAAGGCGACGGCGATGCTCTTGAGTTCGTTCAACCCGGCCGTCACTGTATCGCCGGCTGCCAAGGCGACATCGACGATGGACTGGCCACGTTGCAGCGACTGACGCACAGCGTCTTGAGCGCCCATCTCGGCGCGTTGGCTCGTTGCGATGGCGTAGATCGCGCCGTTGTCCTTGGCCGAGGCCACTTTCAGGCCCGTCGAGACACGGTTTTGCGTGCGCTCCAACAGAGCGTTGGTCGCATTGAGATTTTGCAGCGCGACAGCGGCGCCGTAGTTCGTATTGATGCTCGTAGCCATTTTGGCTTTCCTGTTCACTTCGTGTGATGTCCGACGCCATTTTAGCGTCAGGAGCGTTTTGCTCGATCTTCAGGAGAGCAAGGGCGGGGCCAGTCCAAAATGCGACGCCGGCCAGACTTCGACACTGATTTCATTGAACTTATCTCGGCGGTTTGCGAAACGACCCGGCAAGCCTGCACACCAGGCGGCAGAAGTTGCCGAGTCGTTTTTGCAGGGCGTCAGTCGCGGCGTCGCACCTGCGCGTCCTGCATCGCGCGTTCGGCCAACAGGGTCTCGACCGCCAGCCGCCGCGCTCCGTCGCAGGCCACGATCTGGGCGCCGCGCAGCAGATAGGCTGCGTCCAGATCGCCGGCCGTAGGTTCAGCCGGCAGGATCACCAGCGCGCACGGACGTGTCGCCGCCTCGGGCAAGATCAGTCGCGCCGGCGCAACCGGCGAGATCGGGGGCGATGCGGCACAGTTCGCCGTCATGGTCGCGCAGGCGATCAGCGCGAAGGGTCTCCAATGGTTGGTCGGCATCGTCGGCGCTCCTGGCCTGGGCGACGGCGGCCGTGGTCACCCGGCGCGCCGCCCCCGTGGTGTGATAATAGTGATCGACGCGCCGGGCCTGAACCGCCGCGCCTTCGGTCTCGATGCGTCGGGCGTCAGCCTGCGCCGCCGCCACGGCCGCCGCATCTCGCGCCTGAATGCGCGCGGCCTCCAGGCGCTTGTGCTGCAGGTTCAGCGGATCCCAGCGAAAGCCGAGCCCGCCGAGCAGCACGAATCCCAGTGCCAGCGCTGTCGCAGCGGCCGCGAGCCAGCCGAGCGGTGTCAGCGCCCGCAGGACCGATCCGGCGCTCATGGAAAGGCCTTTCGATCCAGCTCGAAATGTGGACCGTCCCGCAGCGTCTTCCAGTCGCCGCCCCAGATCAGCGGCGTCTTCAGATCCAGCGCCGCCGCCTTGAACGCCTTGGCGATCCGGCCGTACAGCGGCCAGTCCCACCGCACCTGGCCTTCGACCAGGGCGGCGACGTCGACGGCATGGCCCGTCAGATGGCGCGAGCGCGTCGTGCGGCTGGCCCCGGCCTTGACCAGGGCGGCCTGACGTTCGGCCGTGCGCAGTCCCTCGGTGACCATAAAGTCCACCGGCGTGCGCGCGATCGCCGCCTCGACCACCGCAATCAGGGCCGGATGCACGCCGACGAGCCGCGTGCGCGACCGGCTGGACAGACGAAAGCTCATGGTCGGCCTCCGCTGATCCGCAGCCGCGCTGTGGCGATCGGGGTGATCAACTGCTGAGCGGTCGGCGCCACCAGATAGAGCGCCAGGATCAAGGCCAACAGGCCCATCAGCCCGTCCGTGATCCTGGGCAGCATCTCCGGCGGCATTCGGCCGACCGTACGCATCAACAGCACCCACAGCCCCGCGCTAACAGCGAAGACGTAGAGGCGACGAAACAGCCACCGCCCCTCCGCCAAGGGGATCGCACCCTGTTTGTGTCGGGTCATCGTTCGTCCTCCTCGTCATAGGTTTCGACGGCGCAGCGGCCGTCCCAGCCGGACTGGGCGCGCCATTCCCCGTCGCTGAGGCTGTCGGGCGCTTCCCACGCCTCGGCCTCCAGCACCTCGACCGGCTCGGCCGGATGTCCGCGCCGGCTCATCCGACGACCGTGATCATAACTGCGCCTGAAGCGCCCGAACCGCCCTGGCCGCCGAAGGTCAGGCCCGCGCCGCCTCCGCCGCCCCCGGCCCCGAACAGCGCGCCTGAGCCGCCGGGACCGCCCGCTCCGCTTGCTGATGCGTCGCCGCCCCCGCCGCCGCCGCCGACGATCGACAACAGCGGCTTGGGCGAGGCCTGTCCCGCAGCGCCCGCGACGCCGCCGGCCGCGCGAAGGCCTGACCAGCCGCCCACACCGCCCGCGCCTCCGGCATAGGCGACATCCGCCGCGCTCAGACCGCCGCCCGCCCCGCCTCCGCCCGGTCCGTGCGAGCAAAGGGTTTCTGCGCCCGTCGCTGCCGTTGCGCTTGTCGAAGAGCTGCCGCCGGAGTTGGCGAGCCGTTGGCCGATACCGCCTGCTCCACCGACGCCAGAGCCGCCTGCGGTCCCGCCCGTCGCGCGTAACAGGACCATGTCGCCTGTCGCCACCTCACTATCGCCGCCCGAAACGCCGCTGATCCCGCCGGCGCCGACCTTGACCGACAGGACGCCGTCCAGATCGTCCGCCGACCATCGCGCGAGGCTCAGCCCGCCGGCGCCGCCTCCGCCACCGCCGAGGCGTGCGGCGCCAGACGGACCCGTCAGCCCTTCGCCCCCGCCGCCGCCGCCGCCCACGCAGGTCGCCTCGACCCAGCACGCCCAGGCCGGCAGGGCATAGTCGTCGTCGCTGGTGAACAGCGTCGTCTCGCGCCGGACCGCCCCCTGATCGAAGGCGGCACGCCCCGTCTCGCGATCCACGCGCCACACCGATCGCCAAGTTCCGGCGTCGTCGCAGGCCTTGAGGGTCAGGTCGTCATCGCCGATCAGACCCAGCTCTGCGCGGGCCGCGTATCCGCTCTGAAACAGCAGCGACAGGACATCGCCCGCCGTCGTCTTGTTCAGCGTCAGGCGCAGGTCGCCATCACCGCCCTCCTCCACGCTGCGTGCCGTGAACAGGGCGGCGTTGATCTTGGCCGCAAGGGGATTGGCGTCGTCGGCGGTCGTCCCGATAGCCAGCCGCGTCAGGCCCTGCACCTCGCCCAGTCTCTGCGCCAGCGCGACCCAGCCCTCATCGGCCCGTACCACCACGACGCCTTCGTCCAGAACGCAGGCGATCATGCCGTCCGGCGTCGTCACGACTGTCCAGCCGCCGCCCTCGAACCGCATCAGGGCGCCGGCCGCCCGCCCGGCCCAGGCTGCGCCTTCGGCCTCTGGCGGCAGGATATAAAGATCGCCGTCCGACGCATCGTCCGGCTGGATCGCCGTCGTGCGACTGACCACCGCCGTCTGCAACAGGGCGTCCAGCCGGGTCAGGGCCGTATTCAGGGTCACATGCTTCTGCATCTGCCCCGCCGCCAGATAGGGCAGGTTCAGACGCGCGCTGAAATCGTCGCTCATTCTTCTCTCCGTTGTCGTGGAGATCAGTCTGCGCGCAGCCCTTCCTCAGGCCGGAAGACGGGCGGTCACTTGGGTCAGGTCCTTGATTTCAGGCAGATTTGTTGCGGAGAAAACGATGGCTAGGCCGCCTCAGCCAGCGTATCTCAATCGTGCAGATAGATGACCCGCTTCAGCGTCTTGTCGTTCTGCACGCGGGCCTCGTGCATCTCGTGGTCGCCGGTGGCGCGCGCATTGGCCTCGGTGTCCTCGACCCAGTGTGTGCTTTCGATATGTTTTTGCAGCGCCCGCGCCGCCATCAACTGCCCGGGAAAGAAGGTGTCGACGATGTCGCCCGCTATCGGCACCGTGCCGGTGGCGGTGTCGATGGCCATATAGGCCCCCATCCGCGCCAGGGTCGCCGGCGTCGCCTTGGCCCGCACGGCTTGAAGCATCAGCCAGCCGCCGGTCCCGACCGTATAGGCCGTGCCGACGACCGGCACCCAGGTCAGCATGGCGTCCAGCCCCATGCCGAACGGGCCGATGCCGATGACCCGGTCCGACAGATTCTTCACGCCCTCGACATTGGACCAGATGTTCTCGATATCCCGGATCGACCGTCTGGCCATGTCGCCCTCCAAAGCGTCGCCTTAACGCTGGGCGAGGCTTCCTGTTCAATCCGAGAGATACGTCTTCGATGACCCTGATCAAGCTGGCGGCGAATGTGACGGCGAGCGCCCTGCTGCTGGGCTTGGCGGCTTTCGGCGCAGCGGCGCTCAGCGGCATCGGCCATCGCTGGGTGGATATCTTGGCGCAGTTCACATCGCCGGTATTGCTGGCTGCCGTCGGCGTGACCGTGGCGTGTCTGCTCTTTCGCCTATGGCCGGCCTCGATCGTCGGTGGACTGGCGTGTGTGGTGCTGGCCCTGTCGGTCTGGCCGCAATGGACGCCGGCGAAGGGCGTGCCCGTTCCCGATCAGCCGATCGTGCGGGTCTATTCGGCCAATCTGTATGTGTTCAACACCGATGTCGCAGCCATGCGCCGGTCCATCGCGGCCGCCGACGCCGACATCCTGGTGCTGGTCGAGTTGGGGCAGGCGCCGGCGTCGCGGCTGGACCAGTTGCTGCCGGACTATCCGCATCGCGTCCTGATCGGCCAGGCGCGCGCCGGCGACCACGCGCGCTCGATCATCGCTTCGCGCTATCCGATCCTGCAAGGGCTGCCCGAGCGTCCCGACGGCCTCAGCGCCGTGGGCGCGACGGTCCAGACGCCCATCGGCCCGATCAACGTCTTCGGCGTCCACCTGACGCGGCCCTGGCCCTATCAATATCAGTGGGGTCAGATCAGCCAGGTCATGGCCTTGGCCGAGCGGATGAAGGCCGCGCCAGACCATCCCGTCATCGCCGCCGGGGATTTCAACAGCGTCTCCAGCGCCCGCATCGGCAAACAAATCCAGTCCGACCTGGGCCTGATCCCTGCGCCCGGCTGGCCCGGCACCTGGCCCAGTCAGATCCCCGCCTTCGCCGGCATCACCATCGACCAGGTCTATCGTTCGCCGGATCTGGCCCTGATCACGCGCCGCCTGGGCGAGCCGACGGGATCCGATCACCGCCCCGTCGTCACCGAGTTCACCCGCGCTCAGCCGCCGCGATAAGGGTCTTCAGCCGCCCCTCATGCCCCTCGCCAGGGAAGTCGTCAGCGACCCAACCGTCCTCGAACGCCTTCAACACCCGCCCTGTCTCCGGCCCTGGCTTCAGGCCCAGACGCGCCAGATCGCGCCCCCCGACCGGCATCTTGGGCGGCGTCCAGTCGGCAATCAGAGCCCGCAACCGCGCGCCGTCGCCCCCTCCGGCCGCCTGGGCGCGCATCAGCCGATCCTCGAACGTCCTGCGCCCCAGCCTATAGATCGCCGCGCGCGCCTCGGCGTCGCTCATGGTCGGCCAAACGGCAGGCCCATCCGCGACCGCCGCCGCCAACCGATCTCGCACCGCGTTCGACAATCTCAAACCACCTGCGAGCTCTGTCACCCCCGCCGCATCTGCGGGCAGCAAGGCCGACAACCGCATCACCGGATCGTCAGTCAGGTCACACATCGCCTTGAACAGCGCCAGCGGCTGGGCCTGCGGCAGCACCTGGGCCAGCACGCCGGTCTCGGCCATCGCCCGCACCGCCGCACGCGGGTCGGGCGCCGCCAGCAGTTTCAACACCTCCTTGGACACCCGCTCGGCCGACAGCTGCGCCATGCCGCCCTTCAGCGCCGCACACGCCGCCAGCCCGACCGCGTCCGGCTCCCCCCGCCCATACCAGGCGTAGAACCGGAAGAAGCGCAGGATGCGTAAGTAGTCCTCGCGGATGCGCGTCTCCGCCTCGCCGACGAAAACGATGCGTCCCGCCGCCGCATCCTCCAACCCGCCGCCGGTCGGATCGAACACCGTCCCTGCCGCATCGGCGTAAAGGGCGTTCAGCCGGAAATCCCGCCGCGCCGCGTCCTCGGCCCAGTCCTCGGTGAAGGCGACCACCGCGCGGCGTCCATCCGTCTCCACATCGCGACGCAGGGTCGTGATCTCATAGGGCCGCCGCTCCGACACACCCGTCACCGTGCCGTGCTCGACGCCCGTTGGCACGGCCTTCAACCCCGCCGCCTGCAGCGCCGCCATGGTCCGTTCGGGCCGCAAGCGCGTGGCGATGTCGATGTCGTCGACCGGCTGGCCCAACAGACTATTCCTCACACAGCCGCCCACGAACCGCGCGCAGCCCGCACCGCCAGCCGCTTCCAGCGCCCGCATCACCGCCCGCGTCGCCTGGCTTTCCAGCCAGGGCTGTCCCTTCACAGAGACGCCCATGCCGCGTCCTCGTCGGCCGCCGACTCTGGCGCAGCCTCGTCGCCATAAAGCCGCACGTGCAGAGCCTTCAGTATCCCCGCCGTCACGCCCCAGATGTAGCGCTCGCCCCAAGGCATGGCCCAGAACCAGCGCCGCAACCCCTCATCCAGATCGTAAAAGTCGCGACGATGGTTGGCGGCGTCCATCAGAAAGTCCCAAGGCGTCTCGAACACCTCGGCGACCTCGTCCGGCGACGGCGTGGTGACCGGCGCCTCGCGCAACCAACCGATCACCGGCGTGACCAGAAATCCGGTCCCCGTCTCATAGGCGTCCGACAGGCCCAGCACCTCGACCGCCGACGGGTCCAGCGCCACCTCTTCGTCCGCTTCGCGCAGCGCCGCCTGAACTGCGGTCTCGCCGGGGTCGAGCCGACCGCCCGGGAAGGCGATCTGCCCCGTGTGCCGCGCCAGGGTGTCCGCGCGCCGCGTGAGCAGCACCGTCGCCCCCTCGGGCCGCGCCACGATGGAGATCAGCACCGCCGCCGGCCGAAGTTCCCTAGCCGTCCGTGTCGCCTGCGGGTTCAGGTCGAAGTCCGACCGCGCCGCGACCTGTTCAGGCCGCCACGTCTCGACCGGCGCCAGCCGATCGACCAGCCGGGCCTTCAAGGTCTCCAGGCTCACGTCACCGCGCCCAGCGAGAACACCTGGCCGCCCGACCGAACGACCAGGCGTCCGTCGACCTCTTGGGCCATCTCGACCATTTCATAGAAGACCGGCCGGGCGATCCGCGCCCACAGATCACCGCGCACACGGATGCGCGGCGCTGGCTCGCCCGTCGTCGGGTCGGTTTCGACGACGATGGGATCGGCTTCGCTTGCCGTAACCTCGTCTCCGACATCGGTGGTGAAAATCAGGACGTCGCCTTCCCTGCGCATCGCGACAGCCCGGAACGGCAGATCCTCGACGGTGATCTTCAGCTTTTCGACCGGCGTGACCAGGTGATAGCCGTCCGAATCCTTTCTCAGCACCGTCGAGAACAGCCGCACCAATTCCTTACGGCCAATAGGCGAGCCTTCGTGCATCCAGACGCCGTCCGCCCGGATGACGATATCGATGTCGCCGCAATGCTCGGGATGCCACAGGTGGACCGGCGGCAACCCCTTGCCGGGCGCCTGTTTGGCCGCCTCGGCGACAGCGTTCAGTCCTGACCTGGGATTATCCATCCCCCTGACTTAGGCCCCGCGAACCGTGCGGGAAAGGGTCAGCCGATGCGAACCGAACCCGAAACCTGATCTACCCCGGTCGCCAGCCACAGGACGCGGCGGCGATCCACAGGTCCGGGCAGCGTCGCCTCCGGCGCAGGGACAAATCCGAACCGCTCGAAATAGGCCGCGTCCCCGACCAGCAGCACGCCGCCGATGTCCAGCGTCCGTGCCTGACCCACGCACGCCTGAACCAGTTCGGCGCCCAGACCTTCGCTCCGGCGGCCGGCGTCCACCGCGATCGGTCCCAAAAACAAAGCCGAGGTGTCTCCGACCACGACCGGCCATAGCCGCACCGAGCCCACCACGTCCCCGTCGCGCTTCACGACAAAGCCGGCGCTTGGTTGCGAGCCTTCACGCAGACGCTCGGCCGTCTTGGCGAACCGGCCCGGCCCGAAGGCGGCCATGACCAGCGCATCCACGCCTTCGGCGTCGGCCGGGCTCTCGGCTTCAATACGGCTTACGGCCGGAGGTATGGAAAGGGCGTGCGACATCGGCGCGCGCACCTAGAATCAAAGGTGCGCCAAATCAAGGCAAGGCCTCGTGACGGCCGTTTAACCCGCCTTGGAAAAGTCCGGCGCCCGCTTTTGCGTAAAGGCCATGAAGGCCTCGATCGCCTCGGGACTGCGCATCTGCGAGCCGAAGGCTTCGCCCTCGCGCTGCATTAGTCCCCACAGACCTTCTGCGTCACGCATCAGCCGCTTGGTCTTGCGGATCGAGTTGGGCGCTCGGGCCGCCACCTTGGCCGCCAGTTCCGCCGCGGTCGCCTCGACCTGATCGGCCGGGACCGCGCGATTGGCGATGCCCCAGGCCAGGGCCGTCCGGCCATCCAGCGGCTCGCCCAGCGCAAACAGTTCAAAGGCCCGCTGATGACCGATCACGGCCGGCAACAGCAGGCTGGACGCCGCCTCGGGCGCGAGGGCCAGATTGACGAAGGGCACGGAAAGCAGCGCGTCCTCGGCGACCACCACCAGGTCGCAGTGCAGCAGCATGGTCAGGCCGATCCCGACCGCCCGCCCCTTCACCGCCGCCACGGCCGGCTTGTCCAGATCCGCCAGCGCCTTCAGGAAACGAAACACCGGCATGTCGCCCGGCCCCGCCCCTTGCGAGCCCAAGGCGATGAAGTCCTGAATGTCGTTGCCGGCCGAGAAGCTGTCGCCCTCCGCGCGCAGCAGCAGCACCCGCACCGCATCGTCGGTCCGCGCCCGCTCCGTCGCCTCGGCCAGGGCCGAATACATGGCCTGGGTGATGGCGTTCTTCTTGTCGGCCCGTTCCAGGGTGACGGTCAGGACGCCGTCGGCCAGTTCGCTGCGGATATGTTCGCTCACGTCGTTTCCTCGTCCTGTGCGACGGCGCTCCACCAATCGACGCCGCTCTCGTCCCGCGTCCGCGTCGCGCGGCCGCGTCGTTCCAGATAGTTCAGGTGCGCCTGGGCTTCGCCCGTGGCCATGCCCAGCACCCCGTCCCCGACCGCCCGACCGAAAACGGCGGGAAAGCCGTCGATCACCCTAGACGGTTGACGCAACGTCCGCTCAAGCCGTTTCAGCGCGACCTCATGCCCCCGCTTCAGGGCGTCGAGCCGCGCATGAACGCCATAGAAGGGCTCGCCATGCGCCGGCAGGACGAACGCGCCCTCCGGCAACAGCGCCCTCAGCTTGTCCAACGAGTCCATCCAGTCGCCCAGCGGATCGGCCTCAGGCTCCGTCGGCCAGACCGAAACATTGGACGAAATGCGCGGCAGGATCTGATCCCCGGCGATGAAGACGTCGTCCGACCGCCGCCACAGGCAGACGTGCTCGGGGCTATGGCCCGACCCAACGACCACGCTCCAGTCGTCGCCGTCGATCTGAACGATGTCGCTGTCGGACAGTCGCAGATATCTACGCGGCATCGTCGCCACGCCCTTGCCGAACCCGCCGTAATCGGCCCGCCAGCGCGCGATCTGCTCATCGCTCCAGCCTGCGGCGCGATAGTATCGCTCGCCGTCCACCGGCGCATCGCCTGCCTCCTCGGCCATCAGCATCCTCGTGGTCACATACTCCAGTCGCGACATCAGCAACGGCGCGCCCGACCGCTCGCAAAGCCAGCCCGCCAGTCCGATGTGATCGGGATGCATATGGGTGCAGATCAGCCGCGTCACGGGCTTGCCGCCCAGCGCCGCATCCAACGCAGTCTCCCACGCCGCTACGGTCGCCGATGTCTTCAAACCCGTATCGACGACGACCCAGCCGTAGCCGTCCCGGATCGCATAAACATTCACATGATCCAGCTGAAACGGCAGGGCGAACCGCAGCCACAGCACGCCGCGCGCGACCTCGATCGCCTCGCCCGCACCGGGCACGGCGTCGAACGGATAGGTCAGCCCCCGCCCATCCTTCGCGGCCGTCGTCGGCGCCGTTCCATCAGCCAAGTCAGTCTCCAATCGAAACGCGCAGATACTTAGCCCGTGTCCCGTGCCGCCGTCCACACCCGCCTTGACCCCGCCCAAATACACCGCCACGAAGCAGCCATGCATTCAGAAACCCAAGGTGTTTCCATGAAGTCCCGCCTCGCCGCCGCCTTTGCGGCGCTTGTGTTCAGCGCCTTCGCCGTCGCGCCGGCCACGGCCCAAGAGCGCCAGCAACCTCGCAACAGCGGCGACGAAGCCGCCGTAACCCAGGGCACATCCCGCGCTGCCGCCGGCCGCCAACGCCGCGAACGCGCGCCTGCCCCGCCGACGCCCGAGCAAATCCTGGCTGCCGCCCAGGCGCAGATGGCTCTGACGACCACGGGCTGTCAGGTCAGCGAGGCCAAGCTCCTCGGCAAGACTGCAGCCGACACGACGGTCTATGAAGTCGCCTGCGGAACCGCACCGGGCTACATCGTCGAAACCAAGACCCCGCCCGAAGCCAGCAGCTGCATCATTCTGGCTCACTCCGCCGACGTCGCGCGCGCCGCCGATCCGACCGCATCGCCTGCCCAATGCACGCTGGCGGCCAACACAGACATTCAGAAGTTCCTTCGACAATACGCCAAGGACGCGGGCGTTGCTTGCACCGTTGATCAGGCGAAGCTGCGCGGACAGTCCAGCGACGGCGCAGTCGTCTATGAGGTGGGCTGCTCAGACGGGCCTGGCTACTGGATCAAGCAGCAGGCTGCGACCTGGACGAAAACACCCTGCATCCAGGTCCTTGCAGAGCGCGGCACTTGCGACTTCACCACGACCGCCGAGAACGCCGCCTTCGTGAAGACGCTTCTGGCCGGTTCGGAAGCCGCCTCGTGCAACGTGACCGAAGCTCGCCTGATGGGCCAGAACGCTAACGGCATGTTCTACGAAGCCAAGTGCGACGGAGCTGATGGCGTGATCGCCCGCGTGAACGCCGAAAACGCAGTCCAGCAAATCTATCCTTGCGCAACGGCGCAGCAGATCGGCGGGGGCTGCAAGCTGACGACGGCGCCGGCCGCTGCCCCCGCTCCGGCCGGCGGTCGTCCGTAAGCGACCCTTTAGACCAGACGAAGGGGCCGTCGGAGCGATCCGGCGGCCCTTTTCTCTTGCGCCCTCTTTTCCAAAACCGAGACGCAGCCTAGCGTCGCCCTCATGCGCATCGCCACTTGGAACGTGAACTCCGTCAACGCCCGCCTGCCCACCGTCCTGGCGTGGCTGGAGCAGGCCGCCCCCGACGTCGCCTGTTTCCAGGAGATCAAATGCGTGGACGAGAAGTTCCCGCGCGAGGCCTTCGAGAGCCTCGGCTACAACGTCGAGACTCACGGCCAGAAGAGCTATAACGGCGTCGCCCTGCTGTCGAAATACCCATTGTCCGACATCCGACGCGGCCTGCCTGGCGACGAGACGGACGAACAGGCGCGCTATATCGAGGCCTTGGTCGAGGCGCCCCGGCCCATTCGTGTCGGGGCCCTCTATCTGCCAAACGGCAATCCGATCGCGACCGAGAAGTTCGATTACAAGCTGGCCTGGTTCGACCGGTTGAACCGCCATGCCGAGGATCTGCTGGCGTTCGAGGAGCCGCTGGCCCTGTGCGGCGACTACAACGTCATCCCCGAGGCGGAGGACGCCAAAACCCCGGCCGCCTGGACCGACGACGCCCTGTTCCAGCCGCAGAGCCGCCAGGCATTCCGCGCGCTCAAGAACCTGGGACTGGCCGACGCGCACGAGATCGGCGGCGAACCCGCTGGCACCTACACGTTTTGGGACTATCAGGCCGGCGCCTGGCAGCGTGATCACGGAATCCGCATCGACTTCGCCCTGCTGTCGCCCCAGGCCGCGGACCGGTTACGTGGGATCGAGACCCACCGCGACGCCCGCGACATGGACAAACCCAGCGACCACGTCCCCGTGGTGGTCGATCTCGATCTGGAGGCCTGACGACCATGGCCGACGTCTTGCGGGTGGTGTTGCTGATCGCCCTCGCGGCGGCCCTGCTGACGACCCTGGCCCTGGCGCTTTCGTGGTGGATGGAGCCGCCGCGCCGCCTTCACCGCGCCATGCTCAAAACCCTGGGCGCCGCGCCGGAGGTCGAGGCCGTGTCGCCGGGCGAAGGTCGGGCCTGCGCCCTGAATTTCGACGTCGAACAGGTTGTTGTACTGTGGGCCAACGGCGCCCATGGCCTGGTCTACGCCTTCGATGAGGTGGAGGGGGGCGAGATCATCGTCGATGGCCACGTCGTCGCCCGCATCCGCCGGGGCGAGGCGCGCAAGTCGCTGGACGTGCTGGCCCCCGACGCCGAACAGGTGGTGCTGCGGCTGATGTTCGCCGACGCCCGCCACCCGGAGTTCGAACTGGCGCTGTGGGACGCCGCCCTACCCGTCGAGACCGGCTCCCCTGGCGAGGCGCTTCGTCTCGGCCGCCGCTGGTTGTCGCATCTGGAAGCCCTGCTGAAGGGCTGAGACGGCGTATGGGCCTTTCAGTCGCCGCGATGCGGCGTTAGAAGCCCGGCTCACTCCTAACCGACACGCCTTTATCAGGGAGGCCGCCTTGGCCCGCCTTTTCGACGCCTATATCGTCGCTGACTGGACCGCCGCCGAAACCAAGAAGCTCGGCGACGCCTCGCTGTGGATCGGCGTGGCCAAGCGCGACGTGCGTTTCCGCCTCTATACCGAGACACACAACGTCGCGACCCGGGCCGAGGGCGAAGCCCTGCTGGCCTCGATCCTGGCGGATCACAGAAAGCGCGGCGACCGGGTGCTGGTCGGGCTGGACTTCAATTTCGGTTATCCCGTCGGCACGGCCGCGCGGCTGAAGTTGGACGGAACCCCGTGGCAAGCCATGTGGAAGTTCATCGCCTCCAACATCGTGGACAAGGCCGACAACACCAACAACCGCTATCAAGTCGCGGCCAAGATGAACCGGCTGATGACCGACGAGGCCTGGCCTCTGTGGGGCGCGCCGGCCAAACAGGCCCAGCGCTGGTTGACCACGACCAAACCCCCGGCAGGCTCCGGCGCCGACATCCCCGAGTTCCGCGCCACAGAAAACGCAGCCCGCAAGGGCCGGCTTCAGCCCAAGAGCGTTTGGCAAATGCATGGCGCCGGCGCCGTCGGTGGCCAAACTCTGGTCGGGATCCCGGCTGTGCGGCGACTGCTGGAAAGCCTCGGCCCGTCAGGCGCCGTCTGGCCCTACGGCACCGGCTGGCGCACCCTGACCCCCGATGATGTCGAGCCGCTGTCCGCTCTCTTCGTCGAGGTCTGGCCGTCGATCTTCGAGACCAGACTGCAGCCGGGCGAGTTCAAGGACCAGGCCCAGGTCCGCTCCACGGCCGAGGCCCTCGCTCGGATGGACGAGGTCGGCGACCTAGCCAAGGCGTTCGCCCCGCCCAAGGACGCCACGCCCGAGCTGATCGCCCAGGTCGAACAGGAAGAAGGCTGGATTCTGGGCGTCTAGAAAGTTTAGTCAGCCGATCAAGGCCCGCGCCGCTGCGCGGGCTTCATCGGTGATCTCGGCTCCCGACAGCATGCGCGCAATCTCTTCCTGACGGCGCTGGTCGTCCAGGGCGACGACGGTGGTGGTGGTCAGGCCGTCGCGATCGGCCTTCATCACCTTCCAGTGGGCGTGGCCGCGGGCGGCGACTTGGGGGCTGTGGGTCACGACAAGGACCTGAGCCCCGTTCGACAGGCGTTTCAGGCGCGAACCGACGGCCTCGGCCACTGCGCCGCCGACTCCCTGGTCGACCTCGTCGAAGATCATCACGGGCTGGCGCATGTCCTCACGGCTCGCCAGAGCGGCCTTCATCGCCAGGGCGAAACGCGCCAGTTCACCGCCTGAAGCGATGGCGTCCAGAGGGC
Source organism: Brevundimonas sp. SGAir0440 (assembly GCF_005484585.1). Lineage (NCBI taxonomy): Bacteria > Pseudomonadati > Pseudomonadota > Alphaproteobacteria > Caulobacterales > Caulobacteraceae > Brevundimonas > Brevundimonas sp. SGAir0440. Next base: position 2,543,412 of record NZ_CP039435.1, read on the forward strand.
CGAAGTCGGTTCCGGCGTTGGTGGCGATCTGGAAGCGCACCGTCTCGACGCCGTCCGGCCCACGCCGGCCCTCGATCGGTTCCAGCGCCACGCGGAACCGGGCGCGCTCCAGCTTCAGCGGGCCCAACTCGCCCATGACGGCGGCGGTCAGGCGTTCGGCGGCGGCTTCCCGCGCCGAGGTCAGGAAGGTGGCCGCCAGATCATAGTCTTCCGCCGCCTCGGCTGCCTTGCGCCCGGCGTTGGCCAGCGCCTCCTCGCCATCGTCGATCAGCCGCAGCTGCTCGCGCAGACGAATGCGCAGGATCGGCAGGGCGTCGACGGTGGTGTGCAGCTTGCGGGCGGCGGCGCGCAGGGCGAACAGACGCTCCTCGGCCTTGTCCAGACGGCCGGGCTCATAATCGAAGGCGTCGGCGGCGGCGTCCACGGCGGCAAGCGCTTCCGCCGCCTCGACCATGGTGCGGTCGATCGCCTCCACGGCGGCCGACAGTTTGACGATGACCGGATGATCGCCCTCGGCGCCCGCCTGCCCGGCGCGCTGACGCGCATGTTCGACGGCCCTCAGCGCCGCGCCCAGCTTCTGGCTCAGCTTGTCGCCGCCCAGTTGGGTGCGGGCGTCGCCCAGATCCGCGATGGCCTTTTCGGCAGCGCCCAGCAGGGCGCGTTCGCCCGCCAGTTCCGTTTCTTCGTCGGCGCGCGGATCCAGCGCATCCAGTTCGGAGAGGTTCAGGCTGATCTCTTCGCGCCGCGCATCGGCGTCCGCCGCCTGCGCCTTCAGCTCGGCCAGCCTGGCCTCGGCGGCCTTGAGTTTGGCGGAGGCTGAGGCGACCGCCGACAACTGCGGCTGCAGTCCGCCGTAGGCGTCCAGCGAGGCGCGGTGCGTTCGCCAGTCCAGCAGGCCCACCGTCTCATGCTGTCCGTGCACCTCGACCAGGGCCGCGCCGATCTCTCGCACGGCGGTCACACCGGCCGGCTGATCGTTGACATAGGCTCGGCTGCGACCGCCTGCGCCCAAGACGCGCCGCAGGATCAGCTCCTCGCCCGGCTGAACCTCGAACCCCTTGCCAGCGATCAGGGCCAGCAAATCGGGATCGTCGGGAGCCGAAAACACGGCGGTGGCGACGGCCTGTTTGGCGCCATTGCGCACTAGGCCTGCGTCGCCGCGCCCGCCCAAAGCCAGGCCGAGCGCGTCCAGAATGATCGACTTGCCGGCTCCGGTTTCGCCGGTCAGCACGGTCAGGCCGTTCTCGACCTCAAGATCAAGCACGTCCACCAGGACGACGTCACGAATGGAAAGGGCGGTCAGCATCGCGTCAGGCGCCGGCGGAACGAATCATGACCGACAGAATCCCGATCCCCGCCGGATTGCACAAGCCGTCGCGTGATCAGCCCGGAATGATCCGCTGCAGCCAGCTTTCGCGCTTGCCCTCGGGCGCCTTGTCCGGCGTCTGGCCGTTTTCGGTCAGCAGCGCATAGGCCTCGGCGTACCAGGGGCTGCCCGGATAGTTGTAGCCCAGCACCGCGCCGTTACGCGTCGCCTCTTCCTTCAGACCCAGCTGAAGGTTGACCTCGACCAGACGATACAGGGCTTCAGGCGTGTGCGAGGTGCGCTGGAAGTCCGGGTTGGCGATCACGGCCTTGTAGCGGTTCAGGGCCGCCAGCGGCTGGTTGGCGCGCTGATAGTAGCGGCCGATGTTCATTTCCTTGCCGGCCAGCTGGTCGTTGACCATGTCGATCTTGACGGCGGCGTCCGACGCATAGGGCGTGCCCGGATAGCGGCGCGAGACATCCTTCAGACCGGCCAGGGCGGCGGTGGCGTAACCCTGGTCACGACCGACGTCGGTGATCTGCTCGAAGTTGCAGACCGCCTTCATGTAGAAGGCGTAGGCGGCCGACGGATTGCCGGGGAACAGCTGGATGAACCGGTCGGCCGCCGCGATGGCGTCGGCATAGGAGTTGTTCTGATAGTAGGCGTAGATCTGCATCAGGATCGAACGACGCGCCCAGTCCGAATAGGGGTGCTGGCGTTCGACTTCCTGGAAATAATCGACGGCGTCGGACCAGCGGCGCTGCTGCAGCCGATCATAGCCGGTGTTGTACAGCGCCTCGACCGGCCGTTCCTCATAGGCCAGCTTGGGACGCTTGGTGCCCGAGCAGCCTGAAATCGTCACTGCGGCGAGCGCCGCGGCCATCAGCACCATGCCGGAACGGAACTTAGAAGCGGACAAGGACGACCCCATGACGTGTGAAGGACGGCTCTGAAGCCGTTCCCCGGAAACCAACGCGGCGACCTCTAGCACCCGCGACCGAGCCGCGCCATGCCGAGGAAAACTCAGCATACGACTTGCCCTGCCCGGCTCCACTGGTAAAGAGCGCGCCAACCGACCGCCGTTCATGGGGGGCGGATGACGGCGAAAGGATGACCGGCCGATGAAGCTGCTCTCAGGCAACTCCAACCGCGCACTGTCCCAGGCGATCGCCGACCACCTGGATGCGCCCCTGACCAAGGCCCAGGTCAAGCGGTTCGCCGACAACGAGGTCTTCGCCATCATCGAGGAAAACGTCCGCGGCGAGGACGTCTTCATCCTACAGTCGACCTCCTATCCGGCCAACGACAACCTGATGGAGCTGCTGATCATCACCGACGCCCTGGTGCGGGCCTCGGCGAAGCGGATCACGGCCGTCATCCCCTATTTCGGCTATGCGCGTCAGGATCGTAAGACCGGCGGCCGCACGCCGATCTCGGCCAAGCTGGTGGCCAATCTGATCACCCGCGCCGGCGCCGACCGCGTCCTGACGATGGATTTGCACGCCGGCCAGATCCAGGGCTTCTTCGATATTCCGACCGACAATCTGGTCGCGACCCCCGTGCTGGCGCAGGACATCAAGGAAAACTACGCCCGCGGCGACGACCTGATGATCGTCTCGCCCGACGTCGGCGGCGTGGTGCGCGCCCGCGCCCTGGCCAGCCGTCTGGACGCCGATCTCGCCATCGTCGACAAGCGCCGGCCCAAGGCCGGCGAGAGCGAGGTCATGAACATCATCGGCGACGTTCAGGGCCGCCGCTGCATCCTGTTCGACGACATCGTCGATTCGGGCGGCACACTGGTCAACGCCGCCAAGGCCCTGATCGACCAGGGCGCGACGGAGGTTTCGGCCTATATCAGCCACGGCGTCCTGTCCGGCCCCGCCGTCCAGCGCATCACCGACGGCCCGCTGAAGGAGCTGGTGATCACCAACTCCATCGAGCAACCCCACGAAGTTTTGAACTGCCCGAAAATCCGAGCGGTTTCCGTGGCTCCGCTGGTCGGAGAGGCTATCCGACGGATCGCGAACGAAGAATCGGTTTCGAAACTGTTCGATTAACCTTCGGATAACCATAAGGCCCGCCTTATAAGCGCCAACAGTGTTGGCGCTTTTGCGCGCGTGATCGCCTGAGGAAGTCTCCATGAAAACGGCCCCACTGAGCCGCGGCCTGTCGGCCGCCGCCCTCGCCGCCGCTGTCCTGCTCGCCAGCTGTGAGAGCGGACCTTCGAAGGCCGAGCTGGAAGCTCAGCGTCTGGCCGCCGAACTGGCTGCCCGCAAGCCGCCCCCCGTGTCCCTCAACCAGGGCGTTGCGGACGCCGCCGCGATCTACGTCGCTTACTTGCGCGAAGCCCAGACGATCCAGCCGGGCGGCTTCCCCGATGCGGAATCGATCCAGGCCGCCCTGCGCAAGGGTTCGGCCTATGACGCCGACCAGTTGTCGCGCGGCCTGATCGCTTACGGCGCCATCATCGCCCTGCAGTCGCCAGAGTTCGTCGCCGGCGTGCAGCAGTATGCGATCGACCCGGCGCAACGTCAGCGCATGGTGGCCCAGATCGTCGCCGATCCGGCCTACGCCGCCACCCTGCCCGGCGCCGACGCGGCCGCCGGCCTGATCTCGGCGACGGTCGGCAAGGACGCCATCGCCATGCGCGCCATCGCCGAGGCGATCGAGCAGGACGCCTACACCATCCAGGGTCGCAGCGATCCTCGCCGCCGCTGGGCCATTACGCCGATCCCGAACCGCGAAGTGCGGCTGGAAAGCGCAAAGACCTTGTCCGCTGCAAAGATGCTGCCGTCGCCGGAGGAATCGAGCCGCCTGTTCGCCGCCGCCAACAGCGGCACGGGACTGGGGCTGGAGCCGTCGCGCAAGGGCCCGCCCTACACCCCCGCCGTCGTCCGCTCTCTGGCCATCGCGGCTCTGGGCGCGCTCGGCGCCGGCGGCGACGAGGCCCGGGTCAACACCGAGGCCCTGACGCACGAGCCGAACAGCGAGTTCTGCATGGATATGTCCAAGCTGATGCTGTTCCAGTGCCTGGCCGCCTCGCGCCCCAGCTATGAGGACATCTTCTGCCTGGGCCGCCACATCACCCGCGACCTGGCGACCTGCACCACCGAGGCGACGCAGATCACCACCATCGTCGTCGGCGATCCTCAAGAAACCGGCGCCGCGCCGGTGCGCACGCCCATCTCGGTCACCGTCCCGCAAGCGACGCCTATTCCGACCCCGGCGGTTGCGACCACCCATTCGCTGAACACCGGCCCGACGACGCGCTAGGTCTTTCTGCCCAGATCGACAAAAGGCCCGCTCCGAGCGATCGGAGCGGGCCCTTTTCTTGAGCGGACGGTCTATTCGTAGCCGTGCGCCGCCTCGTTGATGACCTGTAACGGCATGGACGAGAAGTCCACGGCGACGGGCGTCGCGGTCTTGGCCTGATAGGTCCGAAGCACGTGCGTCAGACGACGACGCACCTCACGTTCGGCCTCCGTGCCGGTGTCGAGCGCCAGGGGCGCCAGGCAGAAGTCGATGATGGCTTCGGTTCGGGTCAGCGGTTCCATTTGCGGGTTCCTTTCCGGGTTAAGCCGCGTGGGTGAACTGGGCGGTCTCGGTCGAGTCCTTCAGCGCCGTCGTCGAGGACGTGCCGTTGGAGATGACCGTGGCGACCTGGTCGAAATAGCCGGTGCCGACTTCGCGCTGGTGACGCGTGGCGGTGTAGCCGATGGCCTCGTTGGCGAACTCGCGCTGTTGCAGCTCCGAATAGGCCGCCATGCCGCGATCGCGATAACCGTCCGCCAGCTCGAACATGGAGTTGTTCAGGCTGTGGAAGCCGGCCAGGGTCACGAACTGGAACTTGTAGCCCATGGCCCCCAGCTCGCGCTGGAACTTGGCGATGGTGGCGTCGTCCAGCTTGGCCTTCCAGTTGAAGGACGGCGAGCAGTTATAGGCCATCAGCTTGCCCGGATGCGCCTTCTGGATGGCTTCTGCGAACTTCTTGGCGTCGTCCAGATCCGGATTCGACGTCTCCCACCACAGCAGGTCGGCGATATTGGCGTAGGACAAGCCCCGCGCGATGCAGTGGTCCAGACCCGTGCCTTCCTTCAGGCGGAAGAAGCCCTCAGGGGTGCGGTTGTCCCGGTCGATGAAGGGCTGGTCCCGCTCGTCGATGTCGGAGGTGATCAGTTGCGCGCTCTCGGCGTCGGTTCGGGCGACCGTGATGGTCGGGGTGCCCATGACGTCGGCGGCCAGACGCGCGGCGACCAGATTGCGCTCATGCGCCTGGGTCGGGATCAGAACCTTGCCGCCCAAGTGGCCGCACTTCTTCTCGGACGCCAGCTGGTCCTCGAAGTGAACGCCGGCCGCGCCCGCCTCGATGAAGGCCTTCATGATCTCGAAGCTGTTCAGCGGCCCGCCGAAACCAGCTTCCGCGTCGGCGACGATGGGAACGAACCAGTCGCGCCTGGCGCCGCCCTCGGCATGTTCGATCTGATCGGCGCGTTGCAGGGTGCGGTTGATGCGGCGGCACAGTTCCGGCGCGGCGTTGGCCGGGTACAGCGACTGGTCGGGATACATGGCGCCGGCCGTATTGGCGTCCGCCGCGACCTGCCAGCCTGACAGATAGATGGCCTTCAGGCCCGCGCGGACCATCTGCATGGCCTGGTTTCCGGTGACGGCGCCCAACGCATTGATGAAGGGCTCGTCGTGCAGCAACTGCCACAGGCGGTTGGCGCCACGCTCGGCCAGCGTATGGGTGATCGGCACCGAGCCGCGCAGGCGCAGGACGTCTTCAGGCGTGTAGGGGCGCTCGATGCCGTCGAAACGGCCGGCGGGCGAAGGCACCAGATCGGCGAAGGTGGTCATGGTCGAACTCGGTCTCTGAAGGGCGCGGCCGCAGCCGCCGTCTCAGGGACAAGAACACGCGCCGGTCAAAACTGATACAGACTCAACCCCGTCAACAAAGTCATCTTGTCACATTATGACTTTGCCTATTCAGTCACGTTGTGACATCATTCGACGATGAACGCCGCCGCTGATCGCAAACTGTTTCTGGGCGCCCGGCTCAAGCGGCTGCGGCGCGATCTCGGCCTGACTCAGACCGCCATGGCCGCCGATCTGGACGTTTCTCCAAGTTATCTCAATCACATAGAGCGTAACCAGCGCCCGGTCTCAGCCCAGCTGCTGCTGCGATTGGCGGACACCTATGACGTCGATCTGCGCGCGCTGAACCAGGGTGGCGCGGCGGACGAGGCGCGTCTCACGGAGATCCTGACCGATCCCCTGTTCAAGGGTCTGTCCGCGCCACGGCATGAACTGGTGCAATTGCTGGAAGAGGCGCCCGGCGTGGCCGACGCCCTGCTGCGCCTCTATCAGGCCTTCGACGACGGTCGCACGCGCGCCCGCGCTGCGGCCGAGACGGGCGAAAGCCCGATCGAGACCAGCCCCGCCGAATGGGTGCGCGAATACATCCAGTCGCGCGGCAACCATTTTCCCGAACTGGACCAGATGGGCGAGGCCCTGTCCGACGCCCTGTCCGCCGAGGCGCCCGCCCACGCCGACGGCTTCGAACCCGCCGCCCGCCATCGGCTGGCGGCCAAACACGATCTGGGCGTCCGCACTCTGCCGGCAGAGGTCATGGTGGAGTGGACCCGCCGCTACGACCTGCACCGCCGCCGTCTGCTGCTGTCGGAAACCCTGGGGCCGTCCTCGCGCGCCTTCGCCATCGCCTATCAACTGGCCCTGGCCGAGCAAGGGCCGGCGCTCAACGCGCTGGCGGAGACCGCCGGCGCCCCGGACGGACCGACACGCTCCCTGCTTAAGGTCGCCCTGACCAACACCCTCGCCGCCGCGACCCTGATGCCCTACGCCGCCTTCCAGCGGGCGGCGGAGGAGACCCGCTATGACCTGGCCCGGCTCCAGGCCCGGTTCGGCGTCAGCTACGAACAGGCCGCCCACCGCCTGACCACCCTGTCACGTCCCACGGCGCGCGGCGTGCCCTTCTTCCTGATGCGGGTCGATCAGGCGGGCAATATCTCCAAACGCTATGCGGCCGGCGCCTTTCCCTTCTCGCGCTTCGGCGGCGCCTGCCCGCGCTGGCGGCTGCATTCGGCCTTCCGCACGCCCGGCCGCATCGTCACCCAGATCATCGAGACTCCAGACGGCGGCCGCTGGTTCACCTTCGCCCGCACGGTCGAGCGGCAAGGCCACGACGGCTATGACGAGCGCCACGACCTCGCCGTCGGCCTGGGGTGCGAACTGCGTCATGCGCATCGTCTGGCCTACGCGCACGGCATCGACCTGCAGAACCCCGAGGTCACGCCCATCGGCCCGGCCTGCCGCCTGTGTCACCGTCACCCCTGCGCCGAACGCGCCGCCGCACCCATCGACCGCCCGCTGGCGGTCGATGACTGGTCCAAGTCCGTCAGCCCCTATCCGTTCGGCGCGGCCTGAGGCCTAGCGCCTCTGATCGGCCGTGCGGTCGCGAATGGCGTTGAACTCGGCCGTCGGCTTCCACGCGGGCCAGCTCTCGCTGTCGGCCACCGTCAGCCCCAGCCGATACAACAGGTCCAGGTTCTGCAAGGCGGCCGTGAAATCATAGTCGGCCCGCCATTCGTCGGTCAGCTTGTGATAATATTTGGCCATCGCGCCCTCGTAATAGGGCTTGCCCGCCTCGATCCCGCCCTCGACGAAATCGCGGCCCGTCCAGGGCATCAGGGCCGGCACCCCGCCGGCCGCGAAGTTGAAATGGTCGGAGCGGTAGTAGAAGCCTTCCTCCGGATAGCCGTCGCCCGTCACCACCCGTCCCTGCACGGCCGCGAATCGGCCCAGGATGTCCTCGAGCTCGGACTTGCCGACGCCGAACACCGCCACGTCGCGCGTCGCCGGCGTGATGGGCAGCATGTCGATGTTGATGTCGGCCGCCGTCTTGGCCAGCGGATAGACCGGATCGGCGGCATAGGCCTCCGACCCCAGCAGCCCCTGCTCTTCGGCCGTGACGTGCAGGAAGACCACGGTGCGCTTCGGCGCCGGTCCGGCCTTGAACGCCCGCGCCATCTCGATCAGACCGGCCGTCCCCGACGCATTGTCCCAGGCGCCGTTGAAGATGTCGTCGCCCTCGGCGTTCGGGGTCCGGGCCTTGCCGACGTGGTCCCAGTGGGCGGAATAGAAGACGTATTCGTCAGCCCGCTCGGCGCCGGGAATCTTGGCCAGCAGGTTGTTGGAGTGGATGACCTCGGTCGTCTCGGCGATATCGACGCTGAGCCGTGCGCCCAGATCGATCGCTCCGCCCAAGGCGGTTGTCTTCGCTCGCTCGACGGCGGCTTCCAGGGCCGCGCCGCCGATCGCTGTCGCCGTGGCCATGTTCATCGATCCGCTGAATCGCGGGTCCTGCGCGCCCTTGAGCGTCATCTGCGGCCGGGTCGCCCCGCCCACGGCGCGACGCCAGCGGTTGTCTTGGTCCTGAAGCGTGATGACGCCCACGGCTCCCCGCTTCAACGCCTCTTGGGTCTTGTGCGTGGTCGAGCCGTAGAAGTTCGGATCCTCGCCCATGACCGTCGGCTGGCCGCGCAGAATGACCACGACCTTGCCGGTCAGATCCGCATTGCCATAGTCGTCCCAGGTCGGCCCCGAAATGCCGTAACCGGCGAAGACCATCGGCGCACCCTCGACCTTTACAATCGGCTCGGCCGACCCGGCGCGCAGGGTGATGTCCGTCCCCGACACCAGCGTATGCGCCATGCCGTCCGCCCCGGTCCAGGCCGCCGTCGGCGCCCGCTCTGGCGTGAACCGGACCAGATCGACAGGCTGCAGCCATGATCCGTCGCGCCCGCCCGGCTCCAGTCCCATCGCCTCATACTGCGCCTGCAGATAGGCCAGGGTCAGCCGTTCGCCGATCAGGCCGGGGAACCGGCCCTCCAACTCGTCCGACGCCAGATATTTGATGTGGTCCGACAGGCGCTGGGCGCTGAACTGAGGCGTCGCGGCTGAGGCGACGGCGAAGGCGTCCAGCTTGGGCGCCGGAGATGCGACCGGCGTCGTCGCGCAGGCGGCGAGCGCTAGCGCCGCGAGGGCGACGAGGGGTGAACGGCGATGGATCATTGCATTTACTCGACAGGCGGAATGGCAAAAGGGGCGGAGATTCCTCCCCGCCCCATCTCGATATGTAAAAAGACTAGCGACGTTCGGACGCTGTCGTCGCGCGCACCGGCGCGAACTCCGAACCCGACTTCCACTGCGGCCAGTCGCGACCGTTCGCCAAGGCGCGACCGACATCGTAGAAGACGGTCAGATCCTCGATCATGCCGCTGTAGTCCCAGTCGGGCGACCACTCATCCGCCGCCTGGTGATAGCGTTTGGCGCCGTATTCCGACCGCGCCGCCTCGCGCGCGGCGATCGGTTCGTCGCGGAAATCGCCCCGGCTGCCGGCATAGGCCATCGGCACGCCACGCTTGGCCAGCGGGAAGTGGTCCGAACGGTAATAGGTGCCGGCCGCATTCTCGTAATCCGGGACCAGCGATCGCCCTTGCGGCTGGACCGCCGCCGCCAGACGTTCGTCGAAGTCCGACTGGCCATATCCGGTGACGCCCAGCCCCGTAACGCGGCCATAGACGTTCATGGAGTCCATGTTGAACCCGCCCACCGTCTTGGCCAGCGGATAGACCGGGTTCACCGCATAGTATTCCGAGCCCAGCAGGCCGCTTTCCTCGCCGGTGAAGCTGATCATCACAATCGAGCGTTCGGTGCGCGGCGCGCGACCGAACATGCGCGCCAGCTCCAGCAGACCCGCTGTGCCCGAGGCGTTGTCCACCGCCCCGTTGAAGATGCGGTCGCCGGTCGCATCCGGCTCGCCCATGCCGATGTGATCCCAGTGGGCCGTATAGAGGATCGTCTCGTCCGGATGGGTCGTGCCCGGCAGGCGGGCGATGACATTGTGGCTGGTGACCTGATTGGTGGCCACGTCGAACTCGGTCGAGAAGGATGCGCCGGGCAAGGCGACGGGCTGGAAGTCGCGGCTGCGCGCCTGGACCTTCAGCGCCTCGAAATCCAGACCCGCGCGGCGGAACAGGTCGACCGCCACGTCACGCTGGATCCAGCCCTCCATCGGCACGCGTTCGGCCGCCGCATTCTGGCGCAGGATGTCGAACTGCGGCACGCCCCAGGAGTTGGCGACCGTCTGCCAGCCGTAAGACGCCGGCGCCGTCTCGTGCACGATCAGCACGCCCGCCGCCCCCTGTTTGGCCGCCTCTTCGTATTTGTAGGTCCAGCGGCCGTAATAGGTCATGGCCTTGCCGCCGAAGGTGTTCAGCGCCGGCTCCTCGAAGTCGGCGTCATTGACCAGCACGACCAGGATCTTGCCTCGCAGGTCCTGGCCCTTGAAGTCGTTCCATTGCCGCTCGGGCGCGTTGATGCCGTAGCCGACGAAGACCAGCGGCGCGTCCTTCAGACTGACGTGTTCGGCCGGGCGGCGGGTCGAGATGGCGACCTCGCCCCCTTGCGTCATCGGCAGAGTCCAGTCGCCCAGCTTTAGCGAGGCCCGCACATTGGACTGGGTGAAGCGGTTCAGGATCACATCCTGGGTCCACTGGCCGTTCGGCCCTCCCGGCTCGAACCCGGCGGCGGCGTAGCCTTCGCTCAGATAGCGGATGACCTTGTCCTCGGCCGGGGTGGCGATGCCCCTGCCCTCGAAGCTGTCGTCCGACAGCGTCTTGATGTCCTGCGAGATCCGCGCCGCATCGAAAGTCGGGACGGTGTGAACCGCAGCGGGATTGGACGCCGTGGCGCAGGCGGACAAGGCGGCGCTCGCCAGAAGAACGGCGGCGAAAGAAGAGACAAGACGCATGAACTGAAGGCCCCACAGCCGAAAACGATACACGACCCTAGGGGGCGAACTTCGCCCTGTCGATGCTGCGACCCGGACCTTTCGTCGCAAACGAAAAAGCCCGCCAAGGCGAACCTTGGCGGGCTTAAGACTTCGATCCGGCGACGACGCCCTTAGTGGGCGACGCCCTTCCAGATGCGGCGGTAGGCGACATAGGTGATGCCGGCGAACAGCAGCAGATAGATCATCACGCCCAAACCGGCCTGTTTGCGCTCGACCATCTTCGGCTCGGACGTCCAAGCGATGAAGGCCGCGACGTCCTTGGCGTACTGATCCACCGTTTGCGGCGAACCGTCGTCATAGGTGACCAGCCCGTCCTTGAGGGGCGGCGGCATGGCGATGAAGCCGCCCGGCGGAACGTGCTTGTGATCGCCGGTCCAGAACGGCGTCAGGTCCCCGGCCATATAGGGATTGTAGTGCTGCCCGTCGCGGATCTGCAGACCGGCCGGAGCCGCCTTGTAGCCCGACAGCAGCGAATAGATATAGTTCGCGCCGTCGTGGCGGGCCTTGGCCATGACCGAAAGGTCGGGCGGGGCTGCGCCGCCGTTGCCCGCCGCAGCCGCCGTGGCGTTCGGATAGGGGGCGCGGAACTTGTCGGCCGGCGTGGCGTCGCGCTGGATCGGCTCGCCGGTCTCGCTGTCGATGTCGCCAACCTGCACTTCCTTGGCCAGAGCCTTCACGACCGGGTTGTCGTTCGGGTTCGGATACTTCGGATTCCAAAACGGCCCATGACGGTCGCCCAGGTTCCGATAGTGCATCAGGTTCATGCTGTGACAGGCCGAGCAGACCTCATGATAGACCTTGTAGCCGCGTTGCAGCTGGCCCTGGTCATAGGTGCCGAAAGGCCCCTCGAAGCTGAACCCGCCCGAGCGCGGGTGGGCGGCGGCGCCCGACGCCATGGCGGGAGCGGCCGCGCTCAACAGACCCAGCGCGACGGCGGCCGAGGCGATGATCGTCTTGAACGACACGGTCTTCATTCCAATCGTCATGATTTTCAGACCTTGTGCTCGACGGCGCCGGCGCCGGTCAGGACCGGCTCGGAGATCGTCGCCGGGATCGGCAGCGGCTGCTCCTTCAACCCGACCAACGGCATGATGATCAGGAAGAAGACGAAGTAGTAGAGGGTGAAGACCCGCGTCAGCCACAGGTAGGAGTTCAGGTCGCCGTCGATCAGGGTGAAGGTCTTGAACGACCCGATCACCGGCGCGTCAGGCAGCTGACCACCGCACCAGCCCAGGCCCACGCCCACCACCAGGAAGATGATGAAGAAGGTCCGCATCGTCGGGCGATAGCGCATCGAGCGCACCTTGGACGTATCCAGCCAGGGCAGGACGAACAGCACGCCGATGGCGCTGAACATCGCCACCACGCCGCCGAACTTGTCCGGGATGGCGCGCAGGATCGCGTAGAAGGGCAGCATATACCACTCGGGGACGATGTGCGCCGGCGTCTGCAGCGGGTTGGCCGGGATGTAGTTGTCGGCGTGGCCCAGCGCGTTCGGCTGATAGAAGACGAAGATGGCGAACAGGATCAGGAACAGGATGATCGCAAAGCCGTCCTTGACCGTGAAATACGGGTGGAACGGCAGCGTGTCCTTCTTCTCGCGATCCTTCGGGATCAGGATGCCGACCGGGTTGTTCTGACCGGCGGAGTGCAGCGCCCAAAGGTGCAGCACGACGCAGCCCAGGATCGCGAACGGCAGCAGATAGTGCAGCGAGAAGAAGCGGTTCAGCGTCGCATTGTCGATCGCCGGGCCGCCGCGCAGCCAGATCAGGATCGGCTCGCCCAGCACCGGGATGGCGCCGATCAGGTTGGTGATGACTTCCGCGCCCCAGAACGACATCTGGCCCCACGGCAGGACGTAGCCCAGGAAGGCGGTGGCGATCATCAGGAAGAAGATCACGCAGCCGATGATCCAGATCATCTCGCGCGGCGCCTTGTACGAGCCGTAGTAGAGGCCGCGCAGCATGTGCAGATAGACGGCGATGAAGAACATCGACGCGCCGTTGGCGTGGACATAGCGGATCAGCCAGCCGCCGTTGACGTCGCGCATGATGCGCTCGACCGAGGCGAAGGCCAGGTCGACGTTCGGCGTATAGTGCATAGCCAGGACGATGCCGGTGACGATCTGCGTCATCAGGCACAGGGCCAGGATGCCGCCGAAGGTCCACCAGTAGTTCAGGTTCCGCGGCGTCGGCAGGGACATGTAGTCCGCGCCGAAACGGATGATCGGCAGCCGGGTGTCCAGCCACTTCTCGACGCCCGTCTTCGGGACGTAGGTGCTCTCGTGATCGCTCATGATTCCCCCTTGGTCCTCAGCCGATCTTGACGCGGGTGTCGGACAGATAATCGTATTCCGGCACCACCAGGTTCAGAGGCGCCGGCCCCTTACGAATGCGGCCGGAGGCGTCGTAGTGCGAGCCGTGGCAGGGGCAGAACCAGCCGCCGTAATCGCCCGCGCCGAAGGTCGGCACGCAGCCCAGGTGCGTGCACGAACCGATGACGACCAGATATTTCTCGTGACCCGGCTTGGTGCGCTCGGCGTCGGTCTGGGGCTGTTTCAGGTCCGGAGCGTGATCGTCCGCGATGACCCTCTGCAGCTCGGCCGGGGTGCGGTAACGCACGAACACCGGCTTGCCCTGCCATTTGATGACGACCTGCTGGCCTTCCTGAACCTTGGTCAGGTCGAACTCGATCGACGCCAGCGCCAGCGTATCGGCCGCCGGATTCATCTGGTTGATCAGCGGCCAGGCGATCATGGCGCCCGCGCCGACCGCTGCGGCGCCCGCCGCGATGTAGATAAAGTCCCGACGATTGGGATCACCGCCCTCAGGGCTGTGACCGTCTTCCGTATGCACGACCGATTCGGCCACGTTTCCACCTCTCGAACGCCGCAGAAGACCCCCAAGGGCGTCCCCAGCCACGGCACGAACCAACAAAAGACGCCGGGAATCCCCGACGGCCCGTGACTTGCGCCGCGTTGGACGCAAGCTGCTGACGTTTCTTGCGAAACGCTCGCAAACAGACCGCGACAAACCCCCTCGCCGCGCGTATGTCAGGCCTTAGAATGCGTCTCGCCCTTTTTCAACCGGACATTCCTCAGAACGTCGGAGCCTGCATCCGATTGTCGGCCTGTTTCGGCGTCGATCTGCATGTGATCGAGCCGACGGGCTTCCGTTTCGACGACCGCGCCATGAAACGCGCGGCCCTCGACTACGGCCCGCTGTCCCACATGACCCGCCACGCCGATTGGGAGGCCTTCCAGGCGGATCGTCCGGCCGGGCGGCTGGTGCTGTTCACGACCAAGGGCGCCACGCCCCTGCCCGATTTCCTCTTCCAGCCTGACGACACCCTGCTGTTCGGCAAGGAAAGCGCCGGCGCCCCCGACTATGTCCACGCCGCCGCCGATGCGCGCGTCGTCGTGCCGCTGAGGCCCGGCGCCCGCTCGCTGAATCTGTCGGTCACCGCCGGAATCGCCCTGTGGGAGGGCCTGCGCCAGACGGGCGGGGTCGGTCAGTTCTGAGCCGAAGCGGGCTCCGGCCGCGCCATCGACGGGCGTTCGCCGGACTTTGACGCCGCGACGGCCTCGACCGACCGCATGACCCGCAGCAGATTCTCGCCGGCGATCTTGCGGATGTCGGCCTCGGTCCAGCCCGCCGCCATCAGGGCCGCCAGGATGCGCGGATAGGCGTCCACCCCGCCCATGCCTTCCGGCAGGCTGCCGATGCCGTCGAAGTCGGCGCCCAGGCCGACATGATCGATGCCCGCCACTTCGCGCACGTGCTGAATATGCGCCACCACGTCGGCCAAGGTCGCCTGAGGCGTCGGATTGGCGGCGGTCCAGGCCGTCAGCCCGGCCTCGACCGCGCCAGGATCACCGGGGTTCAGGGTCTTCAGCCGCGCCTCCTCGCCCGCCTTGGCCCCGTTCCAGGCCCGCACCGCCTCGGACACGAAGCCGGGGGCCAGGTTAATCATCACGATGCCGCCGTCGTGCGGCATCATCCGCAGCACCCGATCCGGCACGTTACGCGGATGATCCGTGACCGCCCGCGCCGACGAATGTGAGAAGATCACCGGCGCATCGGACACGCGCATGGCGTCCAGCATCGTCTCCTCGGAGACGTGGCTGAGGTCGACCATCATGCCCAGCCGGTTCATCTCCTTGACCACCGCTTCCCCGAACGGGCTGAGCCCGCCCCATTTCGGCGCGTCCGTCGCGCTGTCGGCCCAGGTCGTGGTCTTGGAGTGGGTCAGGGTCATGTAGCGTGCGCCGGCCCGGTAGAATTCCCGCAGCAGGGCCAGGGAATCGTCGATCGAATAGCCGCCCTCCATCCCGATCAGGCTGGCGATCCGGCCCGATCTGAACACCGCATCCACCTCGTCCGCCGTGGTCGCCAGGCCGAAGGTGTCGGGATGGGCGGCGATGATGCGTTTGGCCGTATCGATCTGCTCAAAGGTTTCCTCCACCGCCTCCAACGGCGTCAGGCTGGCGGGCACATAGACGGACCAGAACTGCCCTCCGACGCCGCCGGCCCGCAGGCGCGCGATGTCGGTATGCAGTTTGGTCGACGCCGCCAGATTCTTCGTCAGATCAATGGCGTAAACGTCGTTTCCGTATTGCTGTCGCAACGCCCACGGCAGGTCGTTGTGCCCGTCGATCAGGGGCGTGGTCTTCAAGATCTCCATCACTCGCGCCTCGTCGGCGTCCTGGGCCTGGACCGCCCCTCCCAGCGCGAGCGAGGCGACGGCGACGGAGACGAGACGACGGATCATGGGCGGGCTTCCTCAAAACGGCAGACGGCCATTAGCGCCCGCGATCCTGCTTATGACAACCTGTCCGGATGACGCCGCCGCCGCGACGTGGTTCAACCGCGCCATGAGCGACGCCGTCTTCTCCGATCCGCTTGACCTGAAGAAGGTCGAGACCCGCGCCTGGTTCGAACATCTGCGCGACCGCATCCATGCGGCCTTCGAGGCGCTGGAGGATGCCGCCCCCGCCGACCTGTTCCCCGGCGAGCCCGGTCGCTTCGTCCGCACCACATGGGAACGGCCAGAGGGCGGCGGTGGCGTCATGGGCATGATGCACGGCCGCCTGTTCGAAAAGGTCGGCGTCCACGTCTCGACGGTGCATGGCGCCTTTCCCGCCGACTACGCCAAGACCGTGCCCGGGGCCGACGTCGATCCGCGCTTCTTCGCGACGGGGATCAGCCTGATCTGCCACCCCGTCAGCCCGCGCATCCCCGCCGTTCACATGAACACCCGCTTCATCGCCACGACCAAGAGCTGGTTCGGCGGCGGCGGCGATCTCACGCCTGTGCTGATGGCGGATCGTCGTCAGGATCACCCCGACACCGTGGCCTTCCACGCCGCCATGCAAGCCGCCTGCGACGCCCACGACCCGACCTGGCACGCCAAATACAAGGCCTGGTGCGACGAGTATTTCTACCTGCCCCACCGCAAGGAGCCGCGCGGCACCGGCGGCGTCTTCTACGACCATCACGACAGCGGCGACTATGACCGCGACTTCGCCTTCACCCGCGACATCGGCCTGGCCTTCCTGGACGTCTATCCCCGCATCGTCGCCGGTCGCATGGCCGAGCCCTGGACGGCCGAGGAGCGCGAGGAACAGTTGATCCGCCGGGGCCGCTACGTCGAGTTCAACCTGCTCTACGACCGCGGCACCATGTTCGGCTTGAAGACGGGGGGGAACGTCGACTCGATCCTGTCGTCCATGCCGCCGGTGGTGAAGTGGCCCTAGCCCATCGCTTCGACGAACACGTCGCCGGCCCGGCTGCGATACCGTTCGCGGTGTCGTAAAAGGCGGAACGGGCGCTCCGGCAGGGTGAAGGGCACCGTCACCAACCGCCCGGCGGCCACCGACGCATAGGCCACGCTTTCCGACAGGGCCGTGGCTCCTGCCCCCGCCTCGGCAGCCGCCAGCACGGCTTCGTTCGACGGCAGGGTCATCGACACCGACAGGGTCGCGGGATCGACCCCCATGTCCCGCACCGCCGCCTCCAGCGTCGATCGCGTGCCAGAGCCGACCTCCCGCAGCACCCAGGGCTGGCCCGCCAGATCCTTCGCCTCCAGCCGACGTCGCGTCGTCCACGGATGGTCCGGCGTCACCAGCACGGCCAGCCGATCCGACCCCACCTGAACTTGAGACAGAGCCGGTTCGTCCACGGCTCCCTCGACCAGGCCGATCTCGGCGGCGCCGCTCAGCACCGCCCGTGCCGCTTCGCGCGTGTTGCCGATCTCGACGGCCAGTTCGACGCCGGGATAGGCCGTATGGAAATCCACCAGCCGCCGCGGCAGCCAGTAGCTGGCGATGGTCTGGCTGGCGAACACCGCCAGACGCCCGCGCCGCAGGGCGCTCATGTCCGCCAGCGCCGCCTCGGCCGCCGCCGCTCGCGCCAGCACCGCCATGGCCTCGGGCAGGAAGGCGCGGCCGGTTTCATTCAGCACCACGCCCCGCCCGATCCGATCGAACAGCCGCACGTCATGCTCGGCCTCCAGAGCGGCGATGGCGTTCGACACGGCCGACTGGGTCAGGTTCAGGGCCCTCGCCGCCGCCGTCACGTGGTCACGCTCGGCGACGGCGACGAAGATCCGAAGGCGTTCCAAGGTCACAATTAATCTCCAAATCGGATTGAAACGACCATAACTATCCGTTGGACCGGCGTCGAGAGCAGGCGCATCACGCTTGACGATGAAGTCCGCCGCCCTGCCCGCCCCCTTCCACGCGCCCACTTTGGCGTCGGTGACGGCGTTCGGGCGCACGATCCGGCCGGGCGTCATGCTGTGCCTGCTGGTGACTCTGGCCGCCATCGGTCTGACCAGCATCGAGCGCGACGTGATCGGCCATGTCTGGCTGGAGCCGCTGGTGCTGGCCATCCTCCTGGGCGCCGCCGTCCGCACCGCCTGGACGCCCGATGCGCGGTTCAAGGCCGGGATCGACTTCTCGGCCAAGACCCTGCTGGAGGTCGCGGTGGTTCTGCTCGGCGCCTCGGTCAGCGCCGCCACCCTGTCGTCGCTGGGCGTCGGCTTCGTCCTGGGCATCTTCGCCCTGGTCGCGCTCGCCATCATCGTCGGTTTCGGCGTCGGTCGCGTCTTGGGCCTGAACCCGCGCATGGCCCTGCTGGTCGCCTGCGGCAACGCCATCTGCGGCAACTCGGCCATCGCCGCCGTCGCCCCCGTCATCGACGCCGACGGGAAAGAGGTCGCCGCCTCCATCGCCTTCACCGCGGTGCTGGGCGTGATCGTGGTCCTGGCCCTGCCCCTGCTGGGCGGCCTGATCCATCTGAACAGCCTGCAATATGGCGCCCTGGCCGGTCTGACCGTCTATGCGGTGCCGCAGGTTCTGGCCGCCGCCGCGCCCTTCGGCGCGGTCGCCACGCAAACCGGCACGGTGGTCAAGCTGGTGCGGGTGCTGATGCTCGGTCCCGTCATCCTCGCCCTGTCGCTGATCTTCCGCGACCGCGCGCCCGGCGCCGCAAAGCCCGGTCTGTCGCGCCTGCTCCCGTGGTTCATCATCGGCTTCCTGATCATGATCGGCCTGCGCTCGTTTGACCTGATCCCGCAGGCCGCGCTCGCGCCCATGGCCGCCGCCTCGGGCCTGCTGACCGTCGTCGCCATGGCCGCTTTGGGTCTGCAGACCGACATCCGCGCCGTCGCCCGCGCCGGCGGCCGCGTCGTCGCCGCCGTCATCCTGTCGCTAGGCGCCCTGGTCGTGCTGGCGCTGGCGCTGATCCGGCTGCTGGGGCTCTAGATCCCGCTGCCGTAATCCTCGACCGGCGGCGGCGTCAGCAGCAGGAAGGCGCGGATCCAGGCGGTCAGCACCGCCCGGTCATTGGGTCGCTTCAGACTGTCGATCGCCTGATCCGCGAGATCATGCGGAATGCGCGCCCCGCGCCGTCCCTCGATCAGGGCCGCCGCATAGTCCGGCTGAAACTCCGGGTGACACTGAAACGAGATCGCATCGTCGCCCCAGGCCAGACCGGCGTAGGGCGTAAAGCCGCTGGAGGCGATCACCCGCGCATCGTCCGAAACCGCGACCACCTGATCCTGATGTGACACGGGAATGGCGATCGTCCGCGCGCGCGGATGCATCCACGTCGCATCCTCGCGCACGTCATAGCGGTGCAGCCCGACACCCCAGCCCTTGTGGGACTTCTCGACCACCCCGCCGAACGCATGGGCCAGCGCCTGATGCCCGAAACAGATGCCGACCAGCCGCGTCCGCCCCCGCGCCGCCTTCAGCCAGTCGATCAGCTGCGGGATCCACGGCAGGTCGTCATAGACCCCCGCCGCCGACCCCGTGACGATGGCTCCCTGAAAGACGGAAGGATCCTCGGGCAGATGCCCCGACTGCACGTCAAACCGCGTCGTCGGCACGCCCTCGCCCAGCAGGGCCCGAAACCGCGCCGGATAGTCGTCGAAATCGTCCTTCAGATGCTCCGGCGGGTGTCCGGTTTCCAGAATGGCGATGCGCGTCATGCCACCAACCTAGTGACTGCGGTCAGAAGGTCCAGACCTCGGCCCGTCCGCCCGCTTCGCCGAGCGCACCCGCGACCCAGCCGCAGATCTCGGTCGCGGCCGCTTCCGCGCCTGCCGGCGGATTGACCACCACCATGGCGCAGCCGTTCATCTTCATCGGATTGTTCAGCGGCCTCAGCCGCGCCTCGGCGACCAGGGTCGGCCCGGCCTTGCCCTGCAGCCGCCGGATGAAGCCGTCGAAGGTCTCCAGATCCTTCAGCGGGGCCCAGATCGCTGCCGTCGCCGTCGGATCGCGCCTCACCACCGAAATCGCGGTCTCGGCAGACCGCACATAGTCGTCAGGCTTTTCGAAAGGCGGGTCGATCAGCACTAGCGGCCCGCGCACCTTCGCCGCCTCCGCGACCACGGCCGCATAGCCGTCGCCCTCGCGCGCGTCGGCGTTCGCGCGCCCCGCCAGCGCCTCGGCCAGCATGGCCCGCACCGGCGGGTTCAGCTCGTACCCGACATAACGACCGCCGGGCGTCAGCGCGTCCGCGATCAGCAACGGCGACCCCGGATAGAACCGCGACCCGCCCTCAGGATTCAGCGCCGCGACCTCGCCTGCCAGCGCGTCCATCAGCGGCGTCCGCTCCTCCGCGGACATCAGCCGCGCCACGCCGGCCTCGGCCTCCTTGGACCGCGCGCCGTCGCCCGACAGATCGTACAGCCCCGCTCCCGCATGGGTGTCGAAGACCGTCAGCGGCCCCGCCGCCTGCCGCGCCTTCACCAGCCACAGCACCAGGGCGTGCTTGACCAGGTCGGCGAAGTTTCCGGCGTGAAAGCTGTGGCGATAGTTCATGCCGCCTCGTCCCGCGCCCGGCCCGCGCGGTCAAGCGGAACTCGCGCGCCAGACACGGCGTTCGGCCCAAGTCCTTGTACGGAAAGATGCGATGGCCGCCAAAACCACCCTCACCGACGCGCAACGCAAGCCGCCCAAGGGCGTCGCGACCCAAGCCAAGCGCGGTCTCGACCTGCGCGACAAGCACGACCGGGGCGGCACTGAGGTCGGCGTACGCCGCGCCCATCAGTTGGCGGATCAGCAGCCCGTCTCGGACAAGGACATCAAGGACATCTACAGCTACTTCGCCCGCCACACCGTCGACAAGGACGGCAAGGGCTGGGGCAGCCGCACCGATCCTTCGGCCGGCTATATCGCCTGGCTGCTGTGGGGCGGCGACCCGGCTGAGCGCTGGATCACACGGCTGCATGACCGCCTAGAAAAGGCGAACGGGTGATGGCCGACGGATCGCACGCCTTCGAAATCGCCTCCGAAGTCCCCGAAGGCCTCAGCTATTGCAGCGACGAGTTCGCGGGCCTGACCCGCCGCCGCGCCGGCAAGGGCTGGTCCTATCGCGACGCCAAGGGCAAGACCGTCACGGACGCCAAGACCCTGGACCGCATCCGCGCCCTGGCCATTCCGCCCGCCTGGACCGACGTCTGGATCTGTCCCAAGGCCAACGGCCATATCCAGGCCACCGGCCGGGACGTGAAGGGCCGCAAACAATACCGCTATCACAACGACTGGAGCACGGCCCGCTCGGAGAACAAGTTCGACAAGCTGCCCGCCTTCTCGCGCAACCTGCCGAAACTGCGCGACAAGGTCGAACATGACTTGGCCCTTCGCGGCGTCTGTCGCGACAAGGTGCTGGCCACCGCCGTGCGCCTGCTGGAGATCACCCTGATCCGGGTCGGCAACTCCATCTACGCCAAACAGAACCGCAGCTACGGTCTGACCACCCTGCACAAGCGCCACATCGATGTGGATGGCGCGGCCCTGACGTTCGAGTTTCGCGGCAAGAGCGGCAAGGATCACAGCGTCAGCGTCAAGGATCGCCGCCTGGCCAAGGTCGTGCGGCAGCTGGAAGGCCTGCCCGGCCAGCAACTGTTCAAATACCGCGCGGCCGACGGCACGCTGTGCCCGGTCGATTCCGACGATGTGAACGCCTACATCCGCGAGGCGATGGGCGAGCAGTTCTCGGCCAAGGACTTTCGCACCTGGGCCGGCACCGTCTCGGCTGCGCGGGCGCTGCGCGACGCCGAGGCCCCGACCTCGCCTACCGACGCCAAGCGAAAGATCACCGTCTGCGTGAAGGCCGTCGCCGGCCTGTTGGGCAACACCCCCACCGTCTGCCGCGCCTCCTATGTCCACCCCAAGGTCTTCGCCCTGTTCGAAAGCGGCGAAATCGGCAAGGCCTTGCCGGGGTCGGAGACCAAGGGGTTCGAAAAGGCGCTGATCAAACAGCTGCTCGCTGTCTGATCAGCGTTACGCGTCTCTCAGGCGGCCTTGTCCCAGTCCAGCACGACCTTGCCCGACTGGCCCGACTTCATGGCTTCGAAGCCTTCGCGATAGTCGGCGTAGCCCAGGCGGTGGGTGATCAGCGGGCTCAGATCAAGCCCGGCCTTCAGCAGGCCCAGCATCTTGCGCCAGGTGGTGAACATCTCGCGCCCATAGACGCCCTTGATGGTCAGGGCCTTCAGGATGATCGCGCCCCAGTCGGTTTCCATCGGCTTGCCGGGAATGCCCAGCAGCGCCATGCCGCCGCCCATGATCAGGGTGTCGATGCACTGTTTGAAGGCGATGGGCGAACCCGACATCTCCAGCGCCACGTCGAAGCCGACCTTCAGGCCCAGTTCCTTCATGACATCGTGAATGTCTTCCTTGGTCGTATTCACGGTGCGAACGCCCGGCGCGACCTTCTGCGCCAGCTCCAGCCGGAAGTCGTTGATGTCGGTCAGGACAACGGTGCGCGCGCCCGCGTGACGGGCGACAGCGGCGGCCATCATGCCGATCGGGCCGGCGCCAGTGACCAGCACGTCCTCGCCCAGCAGGTCGAACTGTTGCGCCGTGTGCACCGCATTGCCGAACGGATCCAGGATCGAGCCGATCTCATAGGGCACGTCGTCCGGCAGTTCGATGACGTTGAAGGCCGGCGCCACGACGAACTCGGCGAAGGCGCCCTGACGGTTGACGCCAATGCCGCGCGTCTTGGGGTCCAGGTGAAAATGTCCGGCGCGGGCGGCTTCCGAGTTCAGGTCGATGACGTGACCCTCGGCCGAGACGCGCTGGCCGATCCTCAGCGGACGATCCACATCCTTGCCGATGGCGACGATCTCGCCGGCGAACTCGTGGCCGGTGATCATCGGGGTCGGAACGTTCTTCTGGGACCACTCGTCCCAGTTCCAGATGTGGATGTCGGTGCCGCAGACGGCGGTGCGATGCACGCGGATCAGCACGTCCTCCGGTCCCGCCTTGGGGATCGGCGCGTCGATCAGGTCCAGGCCGACGCCAGGCGCGGTCTTGGCCAGGGCCTTCATCGTGTCGGTCATAGTCTCAACTCCCTGAAATCACGGCTACGGGTTCATCCCGAAACCCGCGGCTGAGGCCCCACGCCTCCTCGCCGCTTGGTCTTCGTCGATGGCGGGCGAAAGGGGCTAAATGACGCCCAGTTCTCGTCCCGCCTGAGTGAACACTTCGACCGTCCGGTCGATCTGATCGAAAGTATGCGCCGCCGACATCTGTGTGCGGATTCGCGCCTGGTCGCGCGGCACCACGGGGAACGAGAACCCGATCACATAGACGCCCAGCTCCAGCGCACGGGCCGCGAAATCCTGCGCCAGTTTGGCGTCGCCCAGCATGACCGGGATGATCGGATGTTCGCCGTCCAGCAGGGTAAAGCCTGCGTCCGACATGGCCCCGCGATAGCGATGGGCGTTGGCCGACAGGCGGGTGCGCAATGCATCGCCTTCCGACCCTTGGGCGATGCGGATCGCCTCCAGGCTGGACCCGCACACAGCCGGCGCCAGGGCGTTGGAGAATAGATAGGGCCGCGCCCGCTGTTTCAGCAGTTCGACCACCGACTTCTTCGCGCAGATGAAACCGCCCATGGCGCCGCCCAGGGCCTTGCCGAAGGTGCCGGTGACGAAATCCACCTCGACACCGTGATGTGCGAACGAGCCCTTGCCTTGCGGGCCCAAAAAGCCCGTCGCGTGGCAGTCGTCCACCATGATCAGGGCGTCATATTTGTCAGCCAGCGCCCGGATCTCGTCCAGCTTGGCGATATAGCCGTCCATCGAGAAGGCGCCGTCGGTGGCGATTATAATGTCGCGGGCACCGGCCGCGCGGGCCTCCTTCAGCCGGCTTTCCAACTCGTCCATGTCGGAGTTGGCGAAGCGATAGCGTTTGGCCTTGCACAGCCGCACCCCGTCGATGATCGAGGCGTGGTTCAGGCTGTCGGAGACGATGGCGTCGTTCTCGCCCAGCAGCGGCTCGAACAGACCGCCGTTGGCGTCGAAGGCGGCGGCGAACAGGATCGCGTCCTCGAAACCGAGATAGGAGGCGATGGCCGCTTCCAGTTCCTTGTGGATCTCCAGCGTGCCGCAGATGAAACGCACGGACGCGGTGCCGGCGCCCCACTTCGCTTGCGCCGACATCCCGGCTTGGGTCACGCGCTCGTCGCCGGCCAGGCCAAGATAGTTGTTGGCGCAGAAGTTCAGCACGTCGCGTCCGGCGACCTGGATCACAGGCCCTTGGCGCGAGGCGATGATGCGTTCGGGCTTGGTCAGGCCCTGGGCGTCGATCTCGGACAGTTCGCCGGCGACGCGGTCGTAGAAGCTCTGGGTCATGGGCCGCGACCTACGCCGATTTTCGATCGGTTTCCACCCGCCTCAGGTCGCCGGCGCCGGGTTGGCCTCGGCCCGGATCGGACTGACGCGAATGCGGCCGCCGCAGGGGCTGAACGAGAACGGCAGGCTGACGGTGGCCGTATCGCTGGGCGCGGTGACCTTTATCGCAGCCGCATCGGGACACGTCTTTTGCATCGCTTCATTAGGCACGACGCTCCAGGCCATTTCGAAATAGGCCTTGGCGCGGGGCGCCAGTTGCACCGGCGTCGGGGCCTGGCCTTGGCGGAAATAGCTTCCCGGGCTCTGTTCGGCGCGAATGGACGACAGGGTGCGTCCCCGCGCGTCCTGCAAGGTCACGGTCGGATAGCCGGTCAGGCTGCAAGCCTGGGTTCCGATATTCTGAAGACTGAAGTTGCTGACCCGGTTTCCGGCGCCTGCATCGCCGTCGCCCGCAGCCAGCGTCAGTTGCGGCCCCTTGCAGGGCAGCGCAGCCGGCAAAACCCCGCCGGTCGCCTCGGTCGGCGTCTGACCTGGCGTCGGCAGCGGTCCGGGCGTCGCATCCGCCCCGGGAATCGGCCGCGAGCAGCGCTCCAGCATCGCGACGCCGGTCGTGCCGTCCGGACCCAGTCGGCTCAGCGTGCCGCTCTCCTGCCCATCGCGCGTCGCCGTCCACCATTCCACGCCGCCGCCGACATAGCGCGCGCCGCTGGCGGCCTGCACCGAACGCAAGGCAAAGGTCTGGTTCTGATGGGTCAGCTTGGCGTTGTCGCTGTCGATATACTGGACCTGAAGCGTCGCGCCGCTTTCGCAGGCATAGCCGACCGAGGGCGCATTGGATGCAGGGGCGGCCGACGGTTCGACCGGGGCGGCGGGCTGTTCCGGCTCGGTGCGAGAGCAGGCTGCGGCGCCTGTCAGGGCGGCGATGGCGACGAAGGCGGTCAGGCGGTGCGACATCATGTCATGTCCTCTGGTTTCGGCTTCAACGGCCCAACCTGACCAAAGGCTCCGCTTAATGCCCCGCTTTCGGCGTCTCCATCAGTTCGATGAGCACGCCGCCCATCTCCTTGGGATGCAGGAAGACCACCGGCGTCCCATGCGCCCCGATGCGCGGTTCGCCCGTGCCCAGGATCGTCATCCCCTTGGCCCGCATCTCGGCGACGGCGGCGTCGATGTCGGCGACCTCGAAACAGACGTGATGCTGGCCGCCCTTGGGATTCTTGGCCAGGAAGCCGACGATGGGACTGGTGTCGTCATAGGGTTCGATCAGCTCGATCTGGGCCGTCGGCGTATCGACGAAACAGACCTTCACCCCCTGCGCCGGCAGGTCGAACGGCTCGCCGATCTTCGTCGCGCCCAGGATATCGCGATACAATTTGATCGAGTCGGCGACGGATGGCGTGGCGACGCCGACGTGGTTCAGGGCGCCGATCATGACTTGTCCTTGTCGGGGGCGGGCTGGGCGTAACCCAGACGCTGGTTCAGCTTCTCGATCAGGTCGACCGCCGTATCGGCGATGGCCGAACCGGGCGGATAGACGGCGGCCGCGCCCATATTGAGCAGGGGCTGCACGTCGGACGGCGGAATTACGCCCCCAACCACGATCATGATGTCGGGCCGGCCCAGCTTCTCCAGCTCGGCCTTCAGCTCCGGCACCAGCGTCAGGTGCCCGGCCGCCAGCGATGATGCGCCGACCGCGTGAACGCCCTTCTCGACCGCTTCCTGGGCCGCCTCGGACGGGGTCTGGAACAGGCTGCCGGCCGTGACGTCGAAGCCCAGATCTCCGTATCCGGTCGCGACGACCTTCTGGCCCCGGTCGTGCCCGTCCTGGCCCAGTTTGGCGATCAGGATGCGCGGCGGCCCGCCGTCGTTCTCGACGAAGGTCGCGACCATCTCGCGGGCGCGGGCGAAGCGGGCGTCCTTGCCGGCCTCCTTGGCGTATACGCCCGACACGGTCTGGACCGTCGCCACATGGCGGCCGAAGGCGGCCTCCAGCGCATCGGAGATTTCGCCCACCGTCGCCTTGGCGCGGGCGGCCTGAACCGCCAGCTCCAGCAGGTTGGCGTTCCCGCGCGCCCCCTCGGTCAGGGCGTTCAGCGCCGCATCGGTCGCCGCCTGATCCCGCTCGGCCCTCAGGCGCTTCAGCTTGTCGATCTGGGCGGCCAGCACCGCCGCATTATCCACCTTCAGCATCGGAATGTCGTCGACGACGGGGTTCAGATATTTGTTCACCCCGACCACCGTCTGCTGGCCGGTGTCGATCCGCGCCTGGGTCTTGGCGGCGGATTCCTCGATCCGCAGCTTGGGAATGCCGGCTTCGATCGCCTTGGCCATGCCGCCCAGGGCCTCGACCTCGGCCATATGGGCGCGGGCGCGTTCGGCCAGTTCGTGCGTCAGCCGTTCGACATAGAAGCTGCCGCCCCACGGATCGATGACCCGCGTCAATCCCGTCTCCTGCTGCAACAGGATCTGGGTGTTGCGCGCGATCCGGGCCGAAAAATCGGTCGGCAGGGCCAGGGCCTCGTCCAGCGCATTGGTGTGCAGGCTCTGCGTCTGGCCGCCCGCCGCCGCCATGGCCTCGACCATGGTGCGCGGCACATTGTTGAACACGTCCTGCGCCGCAAGTGACCAGCCAGAGGTCTGACAGTGGGCGCGCAGGGACAGCGACTTGGGATCGACCCCGCCCTCTTTCCTGACCGCCTCGGCCCACAGCAGGCGGCCGGCCCGCATCTTGGCCACCTCCATGAAGTAGTTCATGCCGATGGCCCAGAAGAAGCTCAGGCGCGGCGCGAACCGGTCGATCGGCATGCCCGCCGCGACGCCCGCCCGCAGATATTCGATCCCGTCCGCCAGCGTATAGGCCAGCTCGATATCCGCCGAGGCTCCCGCCTCCTGCATGTGATAGCCGCTGATCGAGATCGAGTTGAACTTCGGCGTCTCCTGCGCCGTCCAGGCGAAGATGTCCGCGATGATCCGCATCGAGGGTTCGGGCGGATAGATGTAGGTGTTGCGGACCATGAATTCCTTCAGAATGTCGTTCTGAATGGTCCCGGTCAGCTTGGCGTGCGGCACGCCCTGTTCTTCCGCCGCGACGACATAGAGGGCCAGGATCGGCAGCACCGCCCCGTTCATCGTCATCGAGACCGACATCTGATCCAGCGGGATCCCGTCGAACAGGGTTCGCATGTCATAGATGCTGTCGATGGCGACGCCCGCCATGCCGACGTCGCCCTTCACCCGCGGGTGGTCGCTGTCATAGCCGCGGTGCGTCGCCAGGTCGAAGGCGATGCTCAGCCCCTTCTGACCGGCCGCAAGGTTGCGGCGATAAAAGGCGTTGGACTCCTCGGCGGTCGAGAAACCGGCGTATTGCCGGATCGTCCAGGGATTGCCCGCATACATGGTCGGATAGGGACCACGCACAAACGGCGCGAACCCCGGCAGGCCATGCGGGTGATGCAGCGCGTCCGTGCTGTCGGGACCATAGGCGGTCTGGACCGTCAGGCCCTCAGGCGTCAGCCACGGATCGCGCGTCGGCCCCCGCCCCGTCGCATCGAGGTTCAGGGCGATCTTGCTGAAGTCGGGGAAGCTCATTGACCCGCCTCTTCGAAGGCTGCGGCGAACCGGATCGGCGTTAGTGGCTCGCAGACCCGTTCGACCGCCACGCCCGCCTTGTCGGCCGCCTCGACCGGCGCCGGCCGCACGTCCGCGTCAACATATTTGGTCACGCCGATGATCTGGGCCGCACCGTTCGTCAGAGCCGCCTCGCGAACCGCGCGAGCGCGGGCGATACGCGGCTGGATGACCGAGCCCTTGAGCGCCTCGACCAGACCGCCCTCGGCCTCGATCATCTGGAACTCGGCCCAGCCGGCCTCGGCCAGATCGCGCGTGCGGGCGTCCAGATACCAGCTCCCCGCCGCCGGATCGTCGACCCGACCCAGATTGGCCTCTTCCATCAGCACTAGCTGGGTGTTCCTCGCCTGACGCCGGGCGAAGGCGTCCGACGTCCCGGAGGCGCGGGTGAAGCCGTCCAGCACCACCACGTCCGCCCCGCCGACCGCGCCGGCGAACCCCGCCGCCGTCAGCCGCAGCAGATTGGGCCAGGGATCGCGCGCCGACAGCATCCGTCGCGACGAGCGCGCTTCGATAACCGCCGGGACATCCACGTCGAACGCCTTCGTCAGGCTGGCCCAGATCAGCCGCATGGCCCGCACCTTGGCCAGGCCGTCGAAATATTCCGCATCGACCGACAGGCCGACGACCGTGCCGCGCAAAGCCGCCTCTACCGACAGCCCGGCCTCGACCGCCGCCTTCACATGGGCCACGACGCTGGACGCCGCAAAGGCCAGTTCCTGCGCCGCTGATCCGCCCGCCTCGTGTGCGACCCGGCCGCTGGCCAGGAAAAAGGTCGCGTCGGGATAGGCGCCCGCATGGCGCGCCGCCGTATTGGCCGCCAGGCTCAGATGCTCTTCCACCGAACGCGGGGCGCCGCCCGCCTCGGCGAAGGCCGAGACCGGGTCCATATGAAACCGCAGTTGGGCGCGCGGCGAGCCCTTGGCGACGACCGCCAGCGCATTGGCCGCATCCGGCCCGTCGATCCCTGCATCCAGCGCGACCGGCGCCAGCTCCAGCGCCACGCCTTCCAGCGCCCGGCTGAGCGGGGCGGAATCCGACAGCACCCGCCCCTTCAGCACCACCGAGGCCGCGCCGTTCTCCAGATCGGTTAGGAAGGCGGCGTTGACCGCTTCGGCATCGTCGCCTTCCACCAGCGTCCGCAGATCCCAAGCCCGGCCTTCGGAGTCGGACGGGCGAGGAGCGAAGATCGGCTGCACGCCCGTCGCGCCCGCATACAACGGCCGCGTCACCAGCTGATCGGCGTCGAGATGCATCAGCGACTCGATCGGCCGATCCTTCAACGCCTTCTGGGCCACCTCGCGCCATTCCAGCGGCGTGGGCGCGGGAAAGCCCGTCATCACCCGAACTCCACCAGCACGTCGTCCGCCGCCACGGGATCGCCGTCCTTGGCGCCGACGGCCTTCACAACCCCGTCGCGCTCGGCCTTCAGGATGTTCTGCATCTTCATGGCCTCGATGATGGCCACCGTCTCGCCGGTCTTGACCTCTTGGCCCACGACCACCGGAATCGAGACCACCAGACCCGGCATCGGCGACAGCACCATTTTGGAGGTGTCCGCCGCGACCTTTTCCGGCAGGCGCGCATACAGTTCGGCGACGTGGGGCCGCAGCACCCGCACCCGCGCCTTGGCCGCACGGTGGCGGATGTCGAAGCCGTCGGCGACGCGCTTGACCTCGGCGGTGAAGGGCTCGCCGTCCAGATCGGCCTTGAACTGGGCCAAACCCGGCCGCCAGTCGATGTCCGACAGTCGGATGTCGCCCCCGCCCGTCAGGGTCAGGATCATCTCCTCGTCCTCGTCATAGGACAGGCCGACGCCGTGCGGCGTCTTGTCGATCATCACGATCCAATCGGTGCGGTCGGACGGATCGCCGTCCTGTTCGGCGATGACCTCGTGCATGGCCAGGGCCGAGGCGATCAGGATCCGCTCCTGATCCTGCGTCGGCTTCAGGCCGTGGAAGCCGTCCGGGAACTCGTCCTTGATATAGCTGGTCGACAGATTGCCCGACTTGAACCGGTCTTGATCCATCACCGCCGCCAGGAAGGGCACATTGTGGCCCAGGCCCGACAGGTGGGTGTCCTCTAGCGCGCGAGCCATGCCCTCGACCGCCGCCTCGCGCGTCTCACCCCAGGCGCACAGTTTGGCGATCATCGGGTCGTAGAACATGCTGATCTCGTCGCCCTCGCGGACGCCGGAATCGTTGCGGACGGTGTAGTCTCCCTGATCGCCTTCTTCGGGTTGCTCGTAGCGAACCAGCCGCCCGATGGAGGGCAGGAAGCCGCGATAGGGATCCTCGGCATAGATGCGGCTCTCGATGGCCCAGCCGTCGATCTTCAGGTCCTTCTGCTCGAAGGCCAGCGTCTCGCCCCAGGCCGAACGGATCATCTGTTCGACCAGATCGACGCCGGTGATCAGCTCCGTCACCGGATGCTCGACCTGAAGCCGCGTGTTCATCTCCAGGAAGTAGAAGCTCTTGTCCTGACCGGCGACGAACTCGACCGTGCCGGCCGAGTCATAGTTGACCGCCTGGGCCAGGGCGACGGCCTGCGCCCCCATCGCCATGCGGGTGGCCTCGTCCAGCAGCGGCGAGGGCGCCTCCTCGATGACCTTCTGGTTGCGGCGCTGGATCGAACATTCGCGCTCGAACAGGTGGACCACATGGCCGTGCTTGTCGCCCAGCACCTGGATCTCGATGTGGCGCGGATCGATGATGAACTTCTCCAGGAAGACCCGGTCGTCGCCGAAGGCGTTCAGCGCCTCGGCCTTCACCGCCGTAAACCCCTCGGCCATGTCAGCGTCCGAATGGGCCACGCGGATGCCCTTGCCCCCGCCCCCGGCCGAGGCCTTGATCATGATCGGATAGCCGATCTCGTTGGCGATCCTGACCGCCTCGTCCGGCGTCTCGATCAGCCCCATATGCCCCGGAACGGTCGAGACGCCCGCCTCGGCCGCCAGCTTCTTGGAGCTGATCTTGTCGCCCATGGCCTCGATGGCCTCGGGATTGGGGCCGATGAAGGCGATCCCTTCGTCCCTCAGCCGCCTGGCGAACCCGGCGTTCTCGCTCAGGAAGCCGAAGCCTGGATGCACGGCCTGCGCCCCCGTCTGGCGCACCGCCTCGACGATCTTGTCTGCCAGCAGATACGACTGCGCCGCCGGCGCCGGCCCGATCAGCACCGCCTCGTCGGCCATCTCGACCGCCAGCGACCCGGCGTCGGCCTCCGAATAGACCTGCACCGTCTTGATGCCCATCTTGCGGCAGGTCTTGATGATCCGAACCGCGATCTCGCCCCGGTTGGCGATGAGGATTTTGGAGAACATGTCTGAGCCTACAGCGGAATGTTGTCGTGCTTTTTCCAGGGGTTCTCCTGGACCTTGTTCTTCAGCGTCCGCAGCGCCTTCACCAGCCGCCGCCGCGTCCCGTGCGGCATGATCACGTCGTCGATATAACCCAGGCCCGCCGCCACGAACGGGTTGGCGAAGCGGTCCTTGTACTCGGCCTCGCGCGCCGCAAGCGCCTCGGGATCGCCGGCCTCCTTGCGGAAGATGATCTCGACCGCGCCCTTGGCGCCCATGACGGCGATCTCGGCGGTGGGCCAGGCGTAGTTGACGTCGCCGCGCAGATGTTTGGAGCTCATCACGTCATAGGCGCCGCCATAGGCCTTGCGCGTGATCAGGGTCAGTTTCGGCACGGTCGCCTCGGCATAGGCGAACAGCAGCTTGGCCCCGTGTTTGATCAGGGCGCCGTATTCCTGCTTGGTCCCCGGCATGAAGCCCGGCACGTCCACCAGCGTCACCAGCGGAATGTCGAAGGCGTCGCAGAAGCGCACGAACCGCGCGGCCTTGCGGCTTGAATCGATGTCCAGCACGCCCGCCAGCACCTGGGGCTGGTTGGCGACGATGCCGACCGTCTGTCCGTCCAGCCGGCCGAAGCCGCAGATGATGTTCCTTGCGAAGTCGGCGCCGATCTCGAAGAAGTCGGCCTCGTCGACCACCTTCAGGATCAGCTCCTTCATGTCATAGGGCTGGTTCGGGTTGGCCGGGATCAGGGTGTCCAGGCTCGGCTCGTCCCGCTCCGGCTCGTCATAGCTCTCGCGCACCGGCGGCTTTTCACGGTTCGACAGGGGCAGGAAGCCGATCAGACGGCGCACCTCCGACAGGGCCTCAAGATCGTTCTCGAACGCCCCGTCCGCCACGCCCGACTTGCCGGCATGGACGCGGGCGCCGCCCAGGTCCTCGTGGCTGACCACCTCGTTGGTGACCGTCTTCACCACGTCGGGGCCGGTCACGTACATGTAGCTCGTGTCCTTCACCATGAAGATGAAGTCGGTGATGGCCGGCGAATAGACGTCGCCGCCCGCGCACGGCCCCATGATGACGCTGATCTGAGGGATGACCCCGCTGGCCAGGGTGTTCTGCAGGAAGATGTCGGCGTAGCCCGCCAGACTTTCCACGCCTTCCTGAATCCGCGCGCCGCCCGCGTCGAACAGGCCGATGATCGGCGCGCCGGTGGTCAGGGCCATCTTCTGCAGCTTGACGATCTTGGCCGCATGGGCGCCCGACAGGCTGCCGCCGAAGACCGTGAAATCCTTGGAGAAGACATAGACCAGCCGACCGCCGATCGTGCCGCGCCCCGTCACCACCCCGTCGCCGGGGATGCGCTGGTCCTGCATGCCGAAGTCGTGGCTGCGGTGCTCGACGAACATGTCGGTCTCCTCGAAGGAGCCTTCGTCCAGCAGCACGTCGATGCGTTCGCGCGCCGTCAGCTTGCCCTTGGCGTGCTGGGCGGCGATACGCTTTTCTCCACCGCCCAGTTTGGCGGCGGCGCGACGGCGCTCCAGTTCTTCAAGGATGGCTTGAGTCATGATGGATCTTCGCCTCTCGTTCAAAGAACGCGTGGCGCCTTCATCGCAAAATGGCAAACGCAACTTTGCAAAAAGTGTGGAACTGCGCGGGCTTGCAAAGGATGGCGATATGATCTGCAAAGTTGCGAATGGCTGAGAAGCTTTTCCTGGGCGCTAAACTGCGCAAGCTGCGCGAGGCGCGCGGCTGGACGCTGGAGGCCTGCGCCGAGCGGCTGAGCCTGTCGCCCTCCTATCTGTCGCAGATCGAGACCAACCAGCGCCCGGCGACCGCGCGCGTCCTGATCGCCCTGACCCGCGCCTTTCACGTGGACGCCAGTCTTTTTGATCTGGAGGGCGACGCCCGCCTGATCGCCGACCTGCGCGAAGCCACCACCGACATTGCTGGGCAGGCGGAGCCGCCCACGGCCGCCGAACTGAAACAGGCCGTCGCCAACACCCCGCGTCTGGCCCGCCAGTTCCTGGCCCTGCATCAGACCTTCCGCCGCCTGGACGAGCGGGTGAAGGCGCTGGACGACACCCTGGGCCGGGACGAACACGGCGCCAGCGTGGCCCTGCTGCCCTACGAAGAGGTGCGCGACTTCTTCCACTATCGCGACAACTATATCGACGCGCTGGACACCGCGGCCGAGGCGCTGGCGGCCACCCTGGTGCAGGACGGCCAGATTGAGCGGGCGCTGGAGTCTGCGCTGAGCCAGGCGCACGGCGTCCGCGTCGCCTATGTCGCCGGTCAGGAGGCCCTGCGTCGCTACGACCCCGCCAGCCGCGTCCTGACGCTTGACGCCTGGCAGCCCGGCGCGACGCGGTCGTTCCAGCTGGCGCACCAGCTGGCCCTGCTGTCTTTCCGCGATTTGATCGAGGCCGAGCTGGATCAGGCCGCCTTCCGCACCGACGCCGCGCGCGACGTGGCCCGGGTCGGCCTGGCCAACTATGCGGCGGGCGCCCTGCTCTTGCCCTATCGCGCTTTCCTGGAGGCGGCGCGCGAGGAGAAGCACGACATCGACCGGCTGCGGACCCGGTTCCAGGTCAGTTTCGAACAGGTCTGCCACCGGCTCTCGACCCTGCAACGGCCCGGCTGGCGCGGCGTGCCCTTCTATTTCGCCCGCGTGGACATGGCCGGCAACATCACCAAGCGGCACAGCGCCACCCGCTTCCAGTTCGCCCGCTTCGGCGGCGCCTGCCCGCTGTGGAACGTGCACGAGGCCTTCGCGGCGCCCGACCGGATCGGGGTGCAGTTGGCCGAGATGCCCGACGGTTCGCGCTACATCTCCATCGCCCGCAGCGTGTCCAAGCCCAGCGGCTCCTACCTCGCCAACGACCGACGCTACGCCCTGTCGTTGGGATGCGAGGTCGAACATGCGGGCGCCCTGGTCTATGCCGCCGGTCTGGACCTGAACGGCCCCGCCGCCCGGATCGGCGTCAGCTGCCGCATCTGCGAGCGCACCGACTGCACCCAGCGCGCCTTCCCGCCCTTGGACCGGACCCTGCACGTGCCGGAGAATGAGCGCGGCGTGGTGCCCTATGTGCTGGATGGCCCGCGCCCCGACCGCTATTGACCGGGGCATGACCTCACACGCACCCATCGGCGTCGCCGTCGTCGGCTACGGCCTGGCGGGCCAGACCTTCCACGCCCCCCTGATCGCGGCGACCCCCGGCCTGCGCCTGGCCGCCGTCGTCTCGTCCCGACCCGAAGCGGTCCACGCCGACCTACCCGACGTGGAGGTGCTGCCGAACCTGGAAGCCGCATTGGCCCGTGACGACATCGGCCTGATCGTCGTCGCCACACCGGACGCCCTGCACGCCGAACAATCGATCGCCGCGCTGAAGGCCGGCAAGTCGGTGGTGGTGGACAAGCCCTTCGCGGCGACCCTGGCTGACGCCGAAGCCGTCGCCGCCGTCGCGGCGTCGTCGCCCGGCGTTTTCAGCGTCTTCCAGAACCGCCGTTGGGACGCCGACTTCCTGACTTTGCGCCGCTTGATCGACCAGGGCGAACTGGGCGAGATCGCCGTGTTCGAAAGCCATTTCGATCGCTTCCGCCCGACCGTCACCGACCGCTGGAAGGACAAGCGCGACGGCGGCGTCTGGGCCGACCTTGGTCCGCACCTGATCGACCAGGCGGTGCAGCTGTTCGGCGCGCCGCTGGGGGTATACGCCGACCTCCAGGCCCAGCGCGTCGGCGCCACGGCCATCGACTACGCCCACGTCCTGCTGCGCTATGACCGGCTGCGGGTCATCCTGAACATGAGCCACCTCGCCGCCGAGGCCAGTCTCCGTTACGCCGTCCACGGGACGGGCGGCAGCTTCATCAAACACGGCCTCGACGCTCAAGAAGGGCAGTCCAAGGCCGGCTTGCGCCCCGGCGATCCCGACTGGGGCCTCGATCCTTCGCCCGGCGAACTGACGAAACAGATGGACGGCGAAACGGTCCGCACCACGCCGACGCCCGCACGCGGCGATTATCCCGCCTTCTACGCCGCCATGCGCAATGCGATCCTCGGCGGGGGACCGCCGCCCGTCCCCGCCGACCAGGCCCTGACCGTCATGCGCATCCTCGACGCCGGTCTGCGCAGCGCGGCGGAGCGTCGCGAGATCGCGCTCTAGCTCTTCTTGCGGCCCTTTGACGTCGCCGCAGGCGCGTGAGCCAATCGCAGCAGGTTGGCCGCGCCGGGCGCCCCGAACGGCGTGCCCGCCAGGATCAGGATGCGCTGGCCCGGCTCGGCCAGACCATATCTGACCGCGCTGTTGACGGCGTCGTCCGTCACGGCCTCCAGCGAGTCCGGCTGCTCGCCCAGACGCGGCTCCAGCCCCCAGACCAGAGCCAGGCGGCGCGCGGTGTTGGGATTGGGCGTCAGCACCAGGATCGGCTTCAGCGGCCGCTCGCGAGCCATCCGCCGCGCCGTGCCGCCCAGGGTCGTGAACACCACCAGACAGCCCGT
The DNA here is from genome assembly GCF_005484585.1 of Brevundimonas sp. SGAir0440. NCBI lineage: Bacteria > Pseudomonadati > Pseudomonadota > Alphaproteobacteria > Caulobacterales > Caulobacteraceae > Brevundimonas > Brevundimonas sp. SGAir0440. Next base: position 2,579,167 of record NZ_CP039435.1, read on the forward strand.
CGAGGGCGCATTCGCCGCCATCCGCGCCGCCCCGACCAGGGCGTCCACGTCATGCTCGTCCATGCCGGCGTGTTCGGCGCCCATCAGGCTGGGCCACATCGGATCGCGTTCGACCCGCTCGATGATCCGGCTCATGATGCCGACGGATTCCAGCGGATAGTCGCCCGACGCCGTCTCGGCCGACAGCATCAGGGCGTCCGCGCCCTCATAGACCGCATTGGCCACGTCGGTCGCCTCGGCGCGGGTCGGGGCCGGGGCGCTGGTCATGGATTCCAGCATCTGGGTCGCCACGATCACAGGCACCCCGCGATTGCGGGCTGCGCGCACGATCTGCTTTTGCGCCACCGGCACATCCTCGGGATCCAGCTCGACGCCCAGATCGCCACGCGCCACCATCACTCCGTCGCAATAGTCCAGGATGGCTTCCAGATCGGCCAGCGCCGCCGGCTTCTCGATCTTGGCGAGGCAGGCCGCCTGCCCGTTCACGATCCGCTTCAGCTCGGCCATGTCCTCGGGCTTCTGCACGAAGCTGAGCGCAACCCAGTCCACGCCCATCCGCAGGGCGAAGGCCAGATCCTCGCGGTCCTTGGGCGTCAGCGCCGAGACCGGGATCACCGCCTCCGGCACCGCCACGCCCTTGCGGTCCGACAGCTTCGAGCCGCTCTCGACCGTCACATCGGCCCACTCATCGGTCCGCTCGCCCACACGCAGACGCACCCGCCCGTCGTCCAGCAGCAGCAGCATGCCTTTGCGCAGCGCCTTGAAGATTTCGGGGTGCGGCATCTGCACCCGCGTCTCGTCACCGGGCGTCGGGTCCAGGTCGAAACGCATGGTGTGGCCCGGCTTGACCGCGATCTCGACGTCCTTGAACCGGCCCAGACGCAGCTTCGGCCCTTGAAGGTCGGCCAACACGCCCAGCGGACGCTGCAACGCCATTTCGGCGCCGCGCACCGCCTTCAATGCCGCGGCGTGATCCTCATGCGACCCGTGGCTGAAGTTCAGGCGGAACACGTCCACCCCCGCCTGGGCCAGCGCCTTGACGGTGCTGGGCGCACGGCTGGCGGGTCCCAGAGTGGCGACAATGCGCGCGCGACGGGCTCGATTCATGACGTTTCCTGTTGGCTCTCTCGGACGGCAAAACGGGGCCGCCTGGGCGATTTCGCCCTCTTCTGCCAACGAAACCCGCGCTGCGTAAGGCCGCCTTCCCCTCAGGAAACATGAGTTGACGGCCGGAAACAGGAGTTTATCTGGCCGCCGCCCCGCAAGCCGCCACGGCAAATCCGTTCAGATCGATGCAGCGGCCCTCGACCTGGGGCGCGGGGACGCCGATCACATGGGCCAGGGTCGGGGCGATATCGACGGTCCGGATCGGCAGGAACCGCTCCTCTGCCTTGGCGCCCGGCCACCAAAAGATGATCGGCACGCGACGGTCGTATTCCCACGGCGTGCCGTGTCCGGCCAGGGTCGAGCCGACGCGGCCGCCCGAGGTGGTGTTCTGGGTCCAGGCGAACTGGATGTCGGGCGATCGCTCGGCGACGGTCGACAACCGCATCCGCTCGCGCACCGTCATCATCTCGGGCTGACGGCTGTCGGGCAGGGGCTCGGCCAGCAGCCGGTCGCGCGTCTCGGCGAAGGCCACGTCCGGCAGGGCGCGCAGCATCTCGACCGCCGCCTCCGCCACCTGTGTCCGCAACGGATCGGGCAGCGAACTGTGATCCGCATCGGCGACCATCCAGCCGCTTCCGCCGGACTGCAGCGGATCGGCGTCCAGGTTGAAGCGCGCCTTCAGCGCGGCGTTGACGCCCTTGATCGCATCGGTGTCGGCGCGGTGCGCCTGCGGATAGCCATGCTCATGCAGCCGCTCGACGAAGTCCGAACCGCCGTGATCAGCCGTCAGAACCACCAGCGCGCCGCCCGGAACCTGGGCCAGCTTGTCCAGGAACGCGCCCAGCGCCGCATCCAGCCGGTGCATCTGCTCGCACATCTCCGGCCCCTGGGTGCCGTACATATGGCCGATCCGGTCGGTGGCCGACAGGCTGACGCCCAGCATGTCGGTCGCCGTCCCCTGCCCCAGCTTCTGGCTGTCCAGCAGATATTCCGCCGCCTTCAGCGTCTGCTCGTCCAGCAGCGGGGAGGTGTCGAACTTCAGCCCCGCCGGCGGCAGCACCGAATGGAAGGTCTGGCCGCGAATGGTCCAGTCGCCCGCCAGCGCTCGACAGTCCGCGTTCTGATAGTCCCAGGCTGTCGGCGTCGCCGCCGTCCAGGCGTTGAAGTCACGGTTGAACGCCGCGACCGGCGCCAGCTTCGCCTCGGCCGTCTGACCCAGCTCGACATAGGTGGTCAGTCCAAACCCGTCGGTGAACCAGAAGGCCTGCCCCTGATGACCGGCCAGATTGATCGCCCCACGATCCTTGCCGGACACCGCCATCACCTTGCTGTCCGGACTGACGGCCTTCAGCCAGTCGCCCAGCGTCGTCGCACGCAGTTGGTCCGGGCCCACCGGTCCGTTGTCGGTGTCGTCGCGCCCGTGCGCCAGATGGTTCTGCGGCGCGGCCAGGCAATAGACCTCCTTGCCGGTCTTGCCGTCGATCCAGTCGTTGGCGGGGATGCCGGTCTCGGCCGGGTGCATGCCGGTCAGAACGGTGGAATGGCCCGGGCAGGTCTCGGTCAGACCGTGGGTCTGATAGCCGTTGATGGACACCAGTCCCTGGTCGGCCAACCGGCGCAGGCCGCCGCTGTAGCGGCTGCGGTACTGGTTGAAGAGGTTGGCGCTGAACTGATCGACCACGATGGTCACGATCAGTTTGGGCGGCGTCAGGGCCGCAGCCAATGCCTGAGGCGCGGCCGCCTGAACCGGCGGCTGGGCGACCGGCGCGCCCGCACAGGCGGCGCCCGCGATCGACAAGGCGGCCAGACACGCGGCGGCGACGTAACGCGACATGGACATGAACAACTCCAACAACAGCCGTGCGGCCTCTAGCTGTTGCGGATGGCGCCCGCGTGACAGCCCGGCTCGCTCCTAGTGCGATTCCCTGGAGCGCAGGCGCGCGACCTGATGCAGGACCAGCACCACCGCGCCGCCGACGATCAGCCCGATCACGGCCGAGGCCACCGCCGTCGTCAGCCAGCTCATCACGCCGGCCAACGGCCCGAACAGTTCGCCGACGGCATGCGATAGATGCTCGACCGGCACGGCCGGCCAATGCAGCCCCAGCGTATGGGAACCATGCAACAGAATACCGCCGCCGACCCACAGCATGGCCGCCGTGCCGATCACGGACAGGGCGCTCATCACCATCGGCATGCCCTTGACCAGACCCCGCCCCAGTGCGCGAACACCGCCGTTGTCACGCTTGGCCAGGCTCAGGCCGATGTCGTCCATCTTCACGATCAGGCCGACCGCGCCATAGACGACGACGGTCATGGCTATGCCGACCACGGCCAGCACCCCGGCTTGGGTCAGGATCGGCTGCGCCGCCACATCGGCCAGGGCGATGGCCATGATCTCGGCCGACAGGATCAGGTCGGTGCGCACCGCGCCCGACACCGTCGTCTTCTCCAGCGCCGCCGCATCGCGTGCGACCGGCGCGGCATCCTCATGCCCGCCGTGCCCCATCGCCTCCAGCAGCTTCTCCGCCCCCTCGAAACACAGATAGGCCCCGCCGCACATCAGGATCGGCGTGATGGCCCAGGGCGCAAAGGCGCTGAGCACCAGGGCCACCGGCAGGATGAAGATCAGCTTGTTGCGAAAAGACCCCAGGGCGATCTTGCTGATGATCGGCAGTTCGCGGCTGGGCGACAGACCCATGACATAGCGCGGCGTCACCGCCGCATCGTCCACCACCACACCGGCGGCCTTGGTCGAGGCCTTGCCGGCTGCCGCGCCCACGTCATCCAGCGACGCGGCCGCCAGCTTTGCGATGCCGGCGACGTCGTCCAGCAGCGCGATCAGTCCAGACGGCATAGTCAGTCTTCCCGGCTGGGCGGCACATTGACGCCCTGCGATTTCAGATAGGATTTGATGTTGCGCGCGGCCTGGCGGATGCGCTGCTCGTTTTCGACCATGGCGATGCGCACGAAGCCCTCGCCGTTCTCGCCATAGCCGACGCCCGCCGCCACCGCGACCTTGGCGTGGGTAAGCAATTGCTTGGAAAACTCCAGACTGCCCAGATGCTTCAGCGCGGGCGGCAAGGGCGCCCAGGCGAACATGGACGCGGCCGGCTTGGGAATGTCCCAGCCCGCGCGGCCGAAACTCTCGACCAGCACATCACGCCGGCGGTGATAGAGTTTGCGGTTCTGCTCGACGATGTCCTGCGGCCCGTTCAGCGCCGCGCACGCCGCCGCCTGGATCGGCGTGAAGGCGCCATAGTCGAGGTAGGATTTCACCCGCGTCATCGCCGCGATCAGCGTTTTGTTGCCGACCGCAAACCCCATGCGCCAACCGGCCATGCTGTAGGTCTTGGACAGAGACGTAAACTCGATCGCCACGTCCTTGGCGCCCGGAACCTGCAGGATCGAGACCGTCGGCTTGCCGTCGTAATAGAGCTCCGAATAGGCCAGATCGCTGATGATCCAGAGATCGTTCGCCTTGGCGAAGTCCACGACGCGTTCGTAGAAGGCCAGATCGACCGTCTCCGCCGTCGGGTTCGACGGATAGTTCATCACCAGGATCTTGGGCCGGGGCACGGTGAAGGCCATGGCCCGCTCCAGCGCCTCGAAATACTTCTCGTCAGGCGTGGTCGGCACGCTGCGGATCGCAGCCCCGGCGATGATGAAGCCGAAGGTGTGGATCGGATAGGAGGGATTGGGCGCCAGGATCACGTCGCCCGGTTCGGTGATGGCTGTGGCCAGGCTGGCCAAGCCCTCCTTGGAGCCCATGGTGACGATCACCTCGGTCTCGGGATCCACATCGACGCCGAAGCGACGACCGTAGTAGTTGGCCTGGGCGCGTCGCAGCCCTGGGATGCCCTTGGACTGCGAATAGCCGTGGGCGTCGGGCTTCCTGGCCACCTCGATCAGCTTGTCGATCACATGCTGCGGCGGTGGCAGGTCGGGGTTGCCCATCCCCAGGTCGATCACGTCCTCGCCTGCCGCACGGGCCGCCGCGCGCATCGCATTGGTCTCGGCGATGACATAGGGCGGCAACCGCTTCATGCGGTAGAATTCTTCGGACATGACAGGCTCGTCGTTGGGATCAGCGGCCGTTTATCGACCGCCCTTAGCGCTTAGCGCGCCAGCGGCCTCGCGCAACAGCATTGAAGGTCATTTTCACCCGTCAGGCGGACGAAATCTGTGCGTCGCGCAAAAACCTGATCGAGAAGACCGCCGGTCAGCGCGCTCAATAGCTCAACCGCAGACCGATGCTGACCGTTCGCGGCGGGCCGTATCCGGCGACGCCCGTGCCCGTTTCCGACACCTCGACATCCTCATTGAACAGATTGTCCGCCGCCATCCAGAGGGTCGCGTTCGGCGTGAAGGCCCACTCTGCTCGTCCATCCAGCGTCACGGCGGCGTCCAGCACCCGGCTGTTCAGGTCGTCATCGAACCGGCTCGATTCGTAACGTGCCGCCAGGGCCAGGGTCAGTCGATCGGTCGCGCGCCAATCCAGCCCGGCCGTGGCGCTCCACTCCGGCGCCTGTGCGGGGCGCAGGCCGGTCAGCTGCGCGGCAGACGATCCGCCGGCGATCTCGGCGTCGGTCCAGGACGCAGCGGCGTTCAGCGACACGGCTGACGACAGGTCCAGCGCCCCCGTCAGTTCCACGCCCCAGGCGTCGATGGTCCCGGCGTTCTGGCGCTGGCGCAGCACCCCGCCCGCCGGCACGAACCCGGCGCGCGGGAAGGTCGCCGGCCCGGCCCCGAGGGTCACATTGACGATGGCGTCCTCGATCTGATTCCAGAACACCGATGCGCCCCAACGCACGCCCTCGCGGTCGAACGCCAGGCCCGTCTCCACGCCTTTCAGCGTTTCCGGCGTCAGGGCGGCGTTGGCCTCGGTGATGTCGTTGCCCACGCGGAATGGCCTATGCAGTTCGTTCAACGTGGCGGGCCGGAACCCGGAATAGGCCGCCGCCCGCGCCGCATAGCCGCCGCCCAGATCACGTCGCACGGCCAGACGCGCGCTGACCACCTCGCCTGACCGATCCGGATCGCTTTCGTTCAGCAGGACGGCGCCGGTCGCCAGGGTGTTCTCCTGACGGAATCCGCCCGTATTCTCCCATCGATCCACCCGCAGTCCGCCGGCCACCAACCATTCGGCCGCGGTCCAGGACGCATCGACATAGGCGCCGGCCACCGCCGTCTCCCCGCCAGCACGCCGAATGCGGGTGAAGCCCGCGCCGGTCGGATTGCTGAACAGTTCGTTGGTTTCGCCGTCGTTGAAGCGCGCATCGGCGCCCAGCTCCCATTCCAGCCGTCCGCCCGCGAAATCCGCCATGCGACGGCGCAGCGCCGCATTCAGCCCCCATCCCGTCGCGGGCGTCTTGAACTGATCGTTGGCCGGCGTCGTGGTCGATCGGTCGGCCGACACCGAGGCCGAACTGTTGGCCAGATTGCTGTCGATCCGCCACGCCTGTAGCCGCCATCCATAGCCATCGGCCGTCGGCGTCTGCGCCGCCGTGGCGCTCAGGCTGTGCCCGCTGGCGTTGGCGCGCGTTCCCGCCAGACCCGATCCGCGATCCTCCTCCCAGGTCGCCGCCCGGACCGACAGGTTCGCCTGTCCGAGGGCCGTATCGACCCGCAGCGCTGCACTTCGGCTGTCGAGATCCAGCGGCGTGTCCGCGGCGCCTGCCGCCGGCCCGCGCACCGGCACATAGCCGTCGCTGACTTCGCGCAAACCGCTCAACGTCACCGCCAAAGGTCCCAGTCGCGTGGACGCCGACCCGGCCGCCCGCAACCCGCCCCGCTCGGACGCGGACATATCCAGCGCGCCGCCTTTCGCGCGTTCACGCAGGGTGATCGTGCCCGTCAGCGCGCCTGCGCCATACGGGCCCGAGCCCGCCCCCCGGATCACGTCCAGACTTTCCAGGGAGTCCGGCGTCGCCTGGGACCAGATGACCCAGCCGCCGAACGGATCATTCAGCGGCACGCCGTCCAGCAGCACCAGCGTCCGTCCTGCCCCGGACGGCGCGACGGCCCTCAGCGAAATCCCTTGCGTGGTCGGATTCGCCGCCGCGCTGCTGGTGCGCCGAAACAGCGACACCGCGGGCACGGATCGCAACGCCTCGTCCAAACGCGACGACCGCGACAGCACCGACTCATCGATCCGCACCACCGAAAACGCAGCATCGGCCGCCGCCGGCGGCAGACGCGCGGCTGTGACGACGATCTCGGGCAAGGCGGTGGGCGTGACGGGGGGAGGAACGTCCTGGATCATGCGCCGTCAGTAGGCGGTCGTTCGGCCACATCAAAGCCCGGCGACCGGAAACGCACGGAAAAGCGCGAGACAGATCGCCGCCCCCTCGATAACAACCGTATCGAACGGTCCGAGGGGGAAGCACGTGGGTCTGGGAACGCTCGTCAGGGGTCTGATCTTCGGCAAGGACGCCGACCGCAGGCGACGATCCGCCAAGGCGGCGCGAATCCGCGCCTTGCCCGACCGCCGCGTGATGGCCGAGAACTATGTTCCGGCGTTGGCGGCCGACGGCGGGCGGATTCTCTGGGTCGGATGCCGCGAATACACGCTGGACGACTACGCCTTGCTGGAGGCGAAGGGCGGCGAGGTCTGGACCACAGATATCGATCCGGCGGCTGCACGCTGGGGCCGCGAGGGGCGTCATCGCACCGGCGACGTTTGCGAGGCGGATCGGCTGTTCTCGGACCTGACCTTCGACGCCGTCGTCTGCAACGGCGTGCTGGGTTATGGCGTCGACAGTCCCGCCCAGCAGCAGCGCGCTTTGAAGGCTCTGGCGGCCGTCCTACGCCCCGGCGGTCGCCTGCTGCTGGGCTGGAACACCGACAAGATCGCCGATCCCGTCGCCGCCGGATTGACTAACGCCGACTTCCAAGCCGCGCCCCTGGGCGACCAGCCGACGCGCGTGCGGTTCGACGCGGTCACCCACGTTTACGACAGCCTCATCCGAAGGGGCTGAAGCCTAGCCCAAAGCCCTAGCCCTGAAGCCGGGTCAGGGACGCCGCCGGCCCGAACAGAGGACGTCGGCGCAGCATCGGCTTCGGCGCGACGAACGCCTTGTCGACCAAGGCCTCGCGCAAGGCGTCCAGCTCGGCCGCGCGCGCGGCCGGCGAATGCACCCTCTCGACATAGGCCTGCCCGCCACGCGCCAGGGCCAGACGTTCATCGGGGTTGTCGACGAGACGCATCATGGCGCTGGTCAACGAGCCGGCCTCCTCGACGTCGACATACAGCGCATATTCGCCGCTGGCTTCGCGCAGGCCGCCGCGTCCCGACGAGATCAGCGCCGCGCCCGCCGCATGGGCCTCCAGCGCGGCCAGTCCCAAGGCCTCGCGCACCCGCGACGGCGTGACCGCGATGGCGGCGCGCTGCGTCATCGCCCGCACCGCGTCCAGCGACGCCGATTTGTGAATTTCGACCCGGTCGCCGAACCGCTCGAGCAGCCGCACCTGAGGGGCAGCCCAGTCCTGATGCTTGTCCCAGTCGCCCAGCATCAGTGCGCCGCGCCAGTCGGGATGGCGATCCAGCGTCTCGGCCAGAGCGGTGCAGAACAGGTCCAGCCCCTTGTCCTTCATCGCCCGTCCCGCAAACAGGATCAGCTTCTCGCGCTGCTCGGGCGATGCACGCCAGACGTCGCTTTCGATCGGATTGCAGACCGACGAAACACGCCCGGCCAGACGCGGATAATCCGTTGCGAACTCTTCGCCCGCCGCCCGGCTGACGAACACCAGCCGGTCGAACCGCGCGAGGCGTCGACCGTATCGCAGACGTTCGATCAGGTTGCGCGACGGCTTGATCCGCGTGTGGCGATAAAGAACGTGGATGGCGTTCGGCAACTGCCGCGCCAGCTCCGACGCCGCCTTAAGCTGTTGATGATATTCCACGATGTCCGGCGACACTTTCTTCAGAACGTCAACCACCGCCGCATTTCGCGCCTTGCGGCCCAGTCCGGCCGGCACCGTCACCATCTGCACGCCGGACGGCGTCGGGCCGCCGGCATCGGCGATCAGCGTCACCAGCCGGTTCAAACGGCTGTGCGCGGACAGCGTGCGCACCACTGTCTCCATCGAGTTGGTCTTGGCCGGACCGAAGGTACAGCCTCGCGGCAGAACGACGGCGATACGCATGGTCTAGCCTTCCTTCCGAACGGAAGCGGTCTCGAAAATCTTGGGATGGACGGCGGCGCCGGTCGCGCGGCGACCGCGCGGCCCGTTCAGGCCCAGCAGCCGACGCGCCTTGAACCCGGCCTTCAGCCAAGGCTCCGCCGATGACTGGCGGATGCTCTTCACGTCGATGAAGGTGACGTCGCCGTGACCGGACAGGGTGTGAAAACCGTCGCCGTACCCCTCCAGCAGATGCCCCGGCTCGAACCGTTTCGCGACCACCGCCGAAAACGCGTCAGGCGACAACACATCGATCCGCAGCAGATTGATCGCCGCGCCATAGGTCACAGCGCAGTCCTGCACCGGCAGATGAAGCGCGCCGTCGTGCACGAACGCTGACCCGCCCGGCCGCGAGGTCTGAAAACCGCTCAGCACCGGATTGGTCGAATGCGGCCTCCAAGGCCCCATCAGGCTGTCGGCCCAGGCGATATGCAGTTCTCGCATCGCCCGGTCGTCCGGGCCGGGCAGCGCATGGAACATCCACCACCGGCCGTCGTGCTTGACCACCGTGGCGTCGATCGCAGCCGCCTCGCCGATGCGGGCCACCGCCTCCCACTGATCCGGGAAACGGACACAGCGATACAGGATCAGCCCGCCGCTCTTGTAGCCTTCCGGCAGCATGTAGAGTTCGCCGCCGTCCTCGATCAGCGTTGGATAGGACAGGTGCCAGGGCTCGGCCAGGGCCACGCCCTGCCTCACCAGCCGGTCGTCGGCGTCATACTGTCGATACTGAATCTCGCCGCGGCGCACATGATAGTCGAACGCCTCGACGAAGACGGTCAGCACCCTGTCGCGCGTGATGCCGAACGGGTCCGCGACATAGGCATGCGGTCCGCAGTCCGGCAGCCAGACGATCTCGTCCGCGCGCGGCTCATGGTCAATGAAGCTGCTTAAAGGACGGCGGATAAAGCCCGAGCGCCAGAGATCAAACACGACGACGCCCTAGCCGACCGAAAGAACCGGGGCCGTCGTGCCGTCATGTCCTGCAAACGCGCGCATCTGGGTCCCGCTCGTCGCCGCGACACGGCGCCTTCATGACAAGGACGCCGCCGACCAACCCTTGCCTCATGAAAATCGTCACGGCATTGAAGGTCTTGGCCCCGTTTGGCTGCACGAGAGGACTTCGCCCGTTTGACCGCGCCTGCCGCGCATCCGCTGATCGCCGCCTATCTTGAGCAGCGCGAGGATCTGGCCCGGTTCTGCCGCGCGCGGCTGGGCGGCGCGTCGGGCGATGTCGATGATGTGCTGCAGGACATTTATCTGAAGGTCTCGACGCTCGATCTCGACCCGCCGCCGGACAATCCTCGCGCCTTTCTGTTTCGCCTGACCTCCAACCTGCTGATGGACCGCTGGCGATCCGGGCAACGGTCGGCGAACCGCGACGCCCAATGGCGCCAGTTGAACCACGAGACCGGCGCCGCCGAAGACCTGGACGCGGCCCCTTCGGCCGAGGCGGTCGTGGCCGGGCGCGAGAAGCTGGCGCGCCTTCTCGCCGCCCTAAACACCCTGCCGCCCAAGACGCAGACAGTCGTTCGCCTGCACAAGTTCGATGGCGTCAGCTACGCCGACGTCGCCGTCCAAATGGGCATTTCACGCAGTTCGGTCGAGAAGCACATGATGGACGCGCTGCGCGTTCTTTCCCGCAAGGTTCAACCGTGATGCCGGTTCTTTTCACGCCCTGGGGGAATTTGTCTGAAGGTGAAAGCTTGGCGGCGCCGTCTTGCTATCAGGAGGCGCGTTCCAAGGCGTTCCTCCAGGCTGGGATCGGATGACCGCACAAACCGACATCGAGGAGAAGGCGCTGCACTGGTTCGTCGTCCTGCGTGACGACGAGGCGCCCGAATCCGCCTGGCTTGAGTTCCAGGACTGGCTGGAGGCGTCGCCGACCCACGCCGCCGCCTATGACGCCGTCGAGCGTCTGTGGGTCGATCTGGACGCCCCTGCCTCGCCCGCATCAACAGAGACCCCGGTTATCGACCTCGCCGCCGCGCGTGCCCGTCGCGCCAAGACGCGTTCGCCCTGGCTAGGTGCGGCGATCGGCATCGCCGCCAGCGTGATGCTGGTTTTCGGCCTGTTCCTGTGGCTCACGCCGGGCTCGCAGGTGTACGCCACCACCGACGCGCCCCTGACGGTTGCGCTCGAGGATGGTTCGCACGTCTATCTGAACCGCCATTCCACATTGGACGTCCGGTTCGACGGCGACAAACGTTCGGTCTCGCTGACCGAGGGCGAGGCCGCCTTCGACATCGCTCACGACCCGGCCCATCCGTTCATCGTCGCCGCCAGAGATCATCAGGTCGAGGTGCTGGGCACCGCCTTCAACGTGCTGAACCATGGCGACCGTTTCGCCGTCGCCGTCGAACGGGGCGTCGTCGCCGTGACACCCGTCAATGCGCCCAAGGTCCGACTGGTCGCCGGTCAGGCGCTCGCGCAGAGCGGCGAGCAGGCCCCAGCCCTGTCGCAAGTGTCTCCGGACCAGACTTCGCCCTGGCGACAAGGAGTTCTCGTCTATCGCAACCGACCGATGACTGATGTCGCGGACGATCTTTCACGTTATCTCGACAAGCCGGTCGTGCTATCGACATCGGCTCGGGCGCTGCGGTTCACCGGCGCCCTTCGCATTGGCGACGAGGCCGTGATGTTGAAGCAGTTGCAGGATTTCGCCCCCGTCCGCGTGGACGCCTCGACGCGCGAAGTCCGCGTCAACGCCCGTGAGGCCGGTTAAGGGCGGGCGGCCCGAACGCCTCGGCCTGTCCAAGCCACACGCCGCCGCCCTTCTTCCCAGTCTCTTTCTGCTCGCCACGACGGCCCTAAGCACGCCGGCGCAGGCGGATGCGCGCCTGATCGACATCTACATCCCGCGCCAATCCGTGGACGACGCCCTGCTCGACCTGGCGCTTCAAGCCCGCGTTTCACTGGGCGGCAGCCTGACCTCGTGCGTCGGCGTCAGCCCCACGATCAGCGGCAGGATGTCGCTGGACGCGGCCCTTACGCGATTGCTGGCGGGCAGCGGATGTCGCTACGCCATCCGCCAGGATGGCGCTGTGATCATCAGCAGGCAATCGAGCACGGCGCCCGCTTCCTCTCGCCCGGTCGCCCCACGCCCGGCCGCTCCTGTGACGCCGCCCGAAGACGTGGCGCAGGTCAGCGAAGTCGTCGTGACCGCCCCGCGCCGCCCCGAACTGATCCAGTCCTCGTCATCGGCCATGACGGCGGTCGGCGCCGAACGCATCGTCCGTGCTGGGGTCACGGGCATGCAGGGACTGGACAGCCTCGTCTCCGGCATGACGGTGACTAATCTCGGCCCCGGCCGGAACAAGATCCTGCTGCGCGGCATATCGGACGGCGTCTTCACCGGCCTGACCCAATCCACCGTCGGCCTGTACCTCGACCTGACGCCGGTGACATACGCCGCCCCGGACCCGGATCTGAAACTGATCGACATCGACCGGGTCGAGGTGCTGCGCGGACCGCAAGGCACGCTGTACGGCACCGGCCCCATCGGCGGCGTCGTGCGCATCGTCACGCGCGCTCCGGCAATGGGCGAAGAATCCCTGTCGCTCTCGGCGACCCGGTCGCGCACCGACGGCGGCGGCTGGAACTCCGACTATGGCCTGGTCGCCAACCTGCCGATCGCCGGCGACCGCGCCGCGATCCGCGCGGCCCTCTATGGCGAGACCTACAGCGGCTATATCAACGACGTCGAACTGAACCTGCGGCGGGTCAACGAGGGCACGCGGCGCGGCGGCAGGCTGTCCGCTGCGCTGGAGATTTCGCCCGGCTGGACGGCGCGCGCCGGCGTCGTCCACCAATCCATTGTCACCGAGGACACCCACTACGTCTATCGCGGCCTCGGCCCGCTGAGGCGCGCTAATCTGGTCCGAGAACCGCACCAGAACCGCTTCGACCAGGGCTCGGCCTCGATCGAGGGTCGCGGAGCCTGGGGCCGGCTGAACGCGTCGGTCTCGGTCGTCGAGCACGGCTTCAAGAGCCGCTACGACGCCTCCAGCGCCCTTCGTCGCTTCGGATCGGGCTGGCGCATCGGCGCACTGGACGAAGGCAAGGACATCCATCTGGTCGTCGGCGAGGCCAACTTCGCCTCTCCCGATATCGGTCGCTGGCGCTGGTTGGCCGGCGGCCTGGTGTCGTCCAACACCACACGCACCAATCCCGTCCTGTCCGCCCTGACGCCCGAGCCTCGCGCCATCTATTCCGAGGCGCGGCGCGATCGGCTGAATGAGGCAGCCGTTTATGGCGAAGCGTCGCTGGACCTGCCCTACGACCTGACCCTGACTGCCGGGGCCCGCTACTACGCCTTGGAGTATGACACCACCTCCCTGGTTCGACAGTTCACCCGATCGCGATCCTTCGACGGCCACGGTGAATCCGCCGGCTTCACGCCCAAGATCGCCCTCGCGTGGCAGCCTAGCGATCGCCTGAACCTTTCCGCCCTTGTCAGTCGTGGCCACCGGGCCGGCGGCTTCAACACCGCAGGCGTCATCGGCCAGGACTTCAGCGGCCTGTCAGATTCACCGGCACGCCAATACAAGCCGGACAGTCTGTGGAACGCCGAGTTGGGGGCCAAGTACCGGTCGGCGGACGGTCGCGCGCGTCTTCGCGCCGCCATCTACGCCGCGCGCTGGCGCAATGTGCAGAGCGATCAGTTTCTGCCCAGCGGCCTGGCCTATGTCGTCAACGTCGGCGACGGCGCGGACAAGGGCTTCGAGGTCGAGGCCAACTGGCGTCCCTCTGAGACGCTTGAGCTGTTCGCCAACGGGCTCGTCGCCGACCCGCGCATCACCTCGCCCAGCGCGCGTTTTGATTCCCGTCGCGACGCGAGCTTGCCCGGGGTGCCTCGGGCTTCTGCGAATATCGGCTTTAGCTGGCGGCGTCCGCTGGGCGAGCGTCTTGAACTTTTGGCCGACGGCGGCCTGTCCTACGTCGGTGCGTCGCGCCTGACGTTCGATGGACGCCAGCAATATCGAATGGGCGATTACGGCACGGGAAGACTGGCCTTGGGCGTCGAAGCGTCGGCATGGACCGCGACGGTTTTCGTAGACAATCTGTTCGACACGGAAGCCAACACCTTCGCCTACAGCGACCCTTTCCGCCTCCCCGACGCCCAGGCCATCACGCCTCTGCGTCCTCGCACGATCGGCATGACCCTGAGGTGGGCGTCGCGATAGCCAAACCCACCCCTGCGCTTCAATTGGTCTCTATTCTCGCGTTGCGCTTTGCGACAATGACGCCCCCGCCGTCACGCGCAGAGAGCCGCACACCACCCACAAACCGCCATAGACGACCGCGAGGCCTGTCAAAATGGCTGCCAAACCTGAGACTTCTGAAAGGCTGGCGCCCATGGCGTTCAGGCGAACAAAGGCCTGAACGGCAGCGGTGGACGGTGAAAAATGCGCGAGCCAGACGAGACCTTCAGGCATCATGAAATGCGGCCACGCAGCGCCTGACAGGAAGAACAAGGGCGCGGAAGTGCCGACTAGAACCTGCAAGACCCGTTCGTGGCGATCGAAAAGCGCGCCTAGAAGCAGACCCACAGCGGCCACCGCCGCTGAAAATATGGGCGCCAGCAGTAGGACGCCGATCAGATTGCCTGCGCGGGGATAGTCCTGAAACCAGAACACGAAACCGAAATAGAAGAGGCTGGAGGCTGTCCCAAGCGCCGTAAGCGCCAGCCACAGACCCAAGCGCGCGCTGCGTTTCAGCCTAGGTGCGCCGGTTTCTCGACGCACGGCTGTGATCACGCCGGCTCCCAGCAATAGCGTCTGCTGCAAGATGATCAAACTGACCGCCGGCACGGCGTAACCGCCGTAGCCCTCCGTCGGGTTGAAGAGGGAAACCTGCTTCAGGGTCGGCGCCAATCTGACGGCGCGGGCGATATCAGGCAGCCCTTTCAACTGCGCCTCGGCGACCTGCGCTGTTGCGGCGGCGACGGCTTTGCCGACCGCTGTGACACGAACCAGATAGCCGCCGTTCAGCCAGATGGCCACGCCCGTCGGCGCCCCCCTGAGCAGATCGGCCTCAAAACGCTGAGGCAGGACGACGACCCCGTCGACCACGCCGCGCCGCATCAGTTCAAAGCCCTCAGCAGGGGATGAAATCACGGCGGCGACCTCGATCTCGCGCGACGCATTCAGGTCTTCGACAAGAGTGCGCGTCAGCGTTGTCTGCGTCGGTGTCGCTATGGCGATGGGCAGTCCCGTCGCGGCCTGTCCGGCATAGGCGGCCGGATAGTAAAAGGCGTAAAGGACGACGGCCAGGATCAGCAGACTGCTGACCGGCCGCGCACGCGGCAAGTTCCGGAACGTCGCGGCGAAGGCGGCGATAACGCCCTGTTGCGGGAGCGGAAAGTTCAAATTCTCCGGCTTTGGGACAAGACGCGCTCGTACTCGGATGAAAAGCGCCGAAACGATCAGACCGAGCACGGTGACGCCGCTCAGAATCATCAAGTCTCGCCATGCCGATGCGGAAGTCTCACCCGTGACCAGCTGGCCCGTCTGCAGCCGTAGATAGTGCGTATAGGGAAGGATATCGCTCCAGATCCGAGCGAAGCGCGGCCCATGGTCCAGCGGGAGAGTGCCGTTGGAAAAGGCGATAGCCGCACCCGAATAGATGGCGGTGGCCGAGAACGCCATATCCACCTCGCCAAGCGCGGCGACCAGAAAAGCCGACAAGACAACGCTCACCGCCATCAAGGCGAGTATGCCAAGGATCAGCAAAGGGAGAGAGCCTGCTACACCCCAGCCCCGGACGCCGCTGAGCCAGGCGATCCAGGCCAACCCCCACAGGCTGAAGACCACGAAGTGCGGAATGAGTCGCCCGATCAGAGCTGTTGTCGTGAAGCCGCGCGTCTCGGCCTCGAAGCGCTTGAAAGAGCCGCCTTGCATTTGCCGACCAACCGCCAACACCGCGGAACAAGCCGCCAGCAGATGAAGGACCCCCGGCGCCAGAAGTCCGCCGAGAAAAAGCTCGAAGCTGAGCTGCGGATTGCCGACGATCGACACCTGGACAGCGGGGAGTTGCAATGCGGTTTCGGGCAATCCTCTCTGGCGCGCGCGTTCTTGCAACTGCTTGCCGGCCGCTGATGCGATGGCCGCGCTCTGCCCCAAGGCCGACAAGGCGCCGACCGTCTGGAAGGCGCCATTGAACGACACGGTCACCTGTTCCGGCCGACGAAACGCCCCGTCAGAAAAATCTGCTGGAAAATGAGCGACGCTGTAAATCTCGCCCCGTCGCATCAAGGCCATGGCCTCCGTCATCGTCGCCGGAGCATGGGTCACGCGAACACCGGCGCTCGCCTCCATGTTGCGAATTGCGGCGCGGCTGAAGGCCGAATTGTCTTGATCGACCACGGCGACCGGGGCCTGACGGATCACTCCAGGGGCCAGCATCGCCGCGATGACCATCAGCAGGATCAGCGGCAGGCCAAAAGCGACGAATGCGTCCCACCGTCGGGTCACCAGGACGCGCGCCTCGTCCCGAACGGCCGATACGAAGACGGCCGCGAGGCGTCTCACCGTGCGGACCAATCGAACAGCACGCTCATGCCAGGCCTCAGGCCGCTGACAGGTCGAACAGGCTTGGCCTTGACCTGAAAGCTTCGCACGTCATAGCCGCTCGACTGCCGGGTTGAGCGCCAGGTGGCGAACTCGCCCTGAGGATTGATGGCGGTGATCCGGAAGGCGACGTCAGCGAGGCCGAGTGCGGGCACGTCGCCACGCACGATCGCGCCGATTTTCAGATCGCGAAACTGATCCTCGCGCACACTGAAGGTAACCCACGGGTCGCCGATGTCCACGATTGTGAAGACTGGCACGCCCGTGAGCACGAGTTCGCCGACATTGGCGAAACGCTCCGCAACCTCGCCGTCGTTTGGTGCAAGCAGTCGTGTCTCACCCTGGAGGCTTTGGACCTCGGCGACGGCGGCCTGCGCGCCTTGCACATTGGCGTCGGCAACGGATTTTTCCTGCGGCCGTGTCCCTGCCAACGCCTTCAGATACTGCTGGCGGGCGGCTTCGGACTGCGAGGCTGTAGCAGCGCGAGCGGCCACGGCTTCGTCACGGCGTTGGGCGGAAATCACGCCTTCGGCGAACAGGTTCTCCGCCCGCCGCGCAGTCTGGTCCGCCAAACGAGCCGTCGCCTGGGCGGCGCGCCAGACGGACTCGACCGACTGCACATCCTCGCGGCGAGCGCCTTCGAGGCTCATCGACTGAATGGCCTCACTCGACTGAAGCAGGGCCCGGGCCTGAGCCTCTTTTGCTGCAACCTCCGGGCTGCTCATCAGAGCCAACTCTTGACCTGCCTTCACCTGATCGCCCTCTGAAGCCAAGAAGCGCTCCACGCGACTGGGCACCTTGGTCGCAACAGTGAAGGTCTCCGCCTCGACCATGCCCTGAACCTGATCCCTGGCAGGACGGGCCGCGAGGAAGAGGCCCACGATGATGAAGCCGATCAGCAGCACGAGGCCGACGCCCACGATCACAGGCAGAATACGTCGCCGTGCAGACGTACGACTGGCCGCGATGGTCGGCGCACCGTTTGTCGGGGCATCGGCAAAGGGAGGCGTCTCGCTCATGGCGCGCTTATCCGGTCTTCGCGTTGCAGATAGTCGTTCAAGGTCAGATCGCTTCCCGACGCCGCCAGCAAGGCGGCCAGGCTGAGATCATATTCGTAAGCTGCTGCTGCGCGTTGCAAACGCGCGGCACCCAGAAGATTGCGGGCGTCCACGACCGAGGCGGCTGTGGCCTCGCCTTCACGGAACCCAACCTCCTGAACTCTAAGATTCTCGCTGGCGGCCTCCAGGCTGCTGTCCATGCTCAGAAACTGACGACGCGCCAACTCCGCCTGATTATAGGCTCGCGTGACCAGCAATCGGGCGTCGTCTCGGGCCTGTCGTTCCACCTCCGCAGCCGCCGAGGCCTGGGCGCGTGCGGCCCCCAACATGCGTCGTCGATCCACCGTCGAAATCAGAGTGTAACGGGCGCCGATCCCAACCGCCCAATCCGGCTCGGTCGGCAGAGCGTCGTCTGGGTTCAGGTTGTAGGTCCCGAATGCATAGACGGACGGCTTCATTCGTGACGCCGCGAGATCGGCGCCCGCCTCGGCCAGATCGCGCCCGGCTTGAGCCTGCGCAAGGCGAGCGTTCGTCTGGCTTGCCTGGTCAAGAAACACGCCGGCTGGACCGATTGGGTCACGGTTTACGAACAGGGGCGTGGTTGGAACGACGGCGCCATTGGTGTCAACGACCCTGGCGAGGGACGCCACGGCGTTGTCGTGCTCCAGTTCGGCCCTGTTGACCTGCCGCTGAGCCGCATCGCGGGCGACTTCGACCTGAAGCGTCTGGGCGTGGCTGAGCACGCCTTGCGATTCCAACAGTCGAGCGTTGCGCAAATGCAGATCGAAGCCGTCACGGGTCTCGCGTGCGATCTTCAGCGCTTCGGCGGCCAGCACCTGGCCAAAGTACGCCCGCGCCAGATTTACGTCCTCCAGACTGACCGCTTCCTGCTGCTTCGCCTGCGCCATATCCACATTGGCCGCCGCCGCTCGTCGTAAGGCCGGAATTGCGCCGCCGGTATAGATCGGCTGAAGCGCCGTCACCGTGGGGCGAAAGGTCGTGTCGTCAACCTGCAATCGGACGTCTTGCGGCAAGGCGGCGAAAATTTCGGGAAGCGCCGCTTCCAGCCGCTGGCCGACACTTTGCAACACGTCACCCGGCACACCGGGCAAGTCCGCGATGAGCCCAGGAATGGCGGCGCCGAGCTCGGCCTGTGCGCGGTCCAGCGTGTCGCCCAGCGAGAGATCGAATGTCTTGCGATAACGGATCAACTGAGCATCGAGCGCTACGGTCGGCCGATTCAGCCCGGCAGCCACATCCGCCTGGGCCCTGGCGGCCTGCATCCCATAGCCCGCAGCGCGACCGAGACTGGAGTTGGAGCGAACACGTTGTTGAGCGGCCGCATAGGTCAGAGCGACTGTAGCGTCGCCCTGGGCCGCCTCTTGGGGCGCGGCCTGAACTTGGGAGACCGCCGCAAGGGCGTTCGGCGCTGATCCGGCCAAAATGCCGACTGCAACCGCCCCGATCCAAGCTGCACGCATCGTTTCACCCCGCCTTCAGCAATGAGAAACTATCCGAAGCTTAGCCGCTCGGTCCAGCAGCACCGCACCGCTCGACGGCGAATGACGTTGCACTGTGTTTGCCGCCCTCCCGCATGCTCGTGCCCGTCCATCTCTATGGGCGAAGATTTGCGCCAGCATTAAAATGCTGACGAGCGACTTAAGCGCCGGTCGCCGGAAAGACGGCAACCTTCCTCCGGACGTGTCGTTGTCAGAGCCTCTTCCCTTCGGCCGCAACCGCGATCGTCATTCCGCAATCCAAATCAGAGAGATCGCCATGCCGGTCATCGTCGTCACAGGCGCCAGCGCCGGCATCGGTCTCGCCATCGCCGACCGGTTCGCCCGGGCCGGATGGCAGGTCGTGGTGATCGCCAGACAGGCTGAACGGCTTTCCGCCGCCGTCGAGCAACTGAAGCAGTCGGGCGCTCGCGTGATCGGCATGGCGGGCGATGTGTCCGATCCGGAGTTCGTCGAGCAGGCGGGCCGCAGTGTCGTGGATGCTTTTGGCGGCATCGATGTCTGGGTCAACAACGCGATGTCCACGGTCATCGGGCGCAATGAAGATCTGACCGACGCCGACTACCGACGCGTCGTCGAGACGACCTATCTGTCTCAAGTCTACGGAACGCGAGCGGCGCTTCGGGTCATGCGGCCGGCGGACAAGGGGGCGGTGATCCAGATTTCCTCAGGACTGGCGCTGCGCCCTGCCCCGCTGCAGGCGGCCTATTGCGGCGCCAAGGCCGCCGTCGACGGGTTTACCGAGGCCATTCGGGCAGAACTGATCGCCTCAGCCTCCAACGTCACCCTGACCACCGTCTATTTGCCGGCCGTCAACACGCCCCAGCCCCTGTGGTCGCGCAACCGGACAGATCGCGCGCAAGTCATTCCCGATCCTCTGTTCGATCCCAGGCTGTGTGCCGACGCCGTCTGGTCGGCCGTGCAGCGCCCCAGCCGCAAGGTCTTCGTGGGTCGCACGACCTGGTTGATGGCGCTGGCGCAACAGTTCACGCCGGCGCTGGCGGATCGCCAGGCGGCCAAGATGATCACAGCGCAGCAAGGCGACCCGCAACTTCCCCGCCTGGGCAATCTCGACCGCCCGGAGGAAGGCCCGGCGGCGATCGACGGCGCGGACACCGAACGGGTCGTCAGACCGTGGATCGGTTTCGTATCCAGCCGCCAGATCACAGCGCTCAAGGTCGCGGCGGTCGGCGTCCTTGCGGGCCTTGCCGTAACGGCTGGCTTTGCGATCGGATCGTCCAAACGATGACTGAAACGGCCTTCGCGCCCGATCCCGCGCGTTCATCGCAGACGCTCCGTCCCGACGGCTATGTGGCTCTCGAAGACTATGGCGTTCTGGGCGAGGGTCGGACGGTGGCTCTGTCGGCGCTGGATGGCGGCATTGACTGGTGGTGCGTGCCGGCGATCGATGCGCCGCCGCTTTTCGACCGCCTGCTGGATCCGGAGGGCGGCCGGTTTTCGATCACGCCGACCGGGTCCTTCACGACGACCCGCCGCTATCGTGCCGACAGCAATGTTCTGGAGACGGAGTTCATTACCGCCACCGGGCGCGCGCGCCTGACCGAGAGCCTGAACAGCGGCACGGCCGGTCGTTTGCCTTGGTGCGAACTGGCCCGCCGAATCGATGGCCTAGAGGGCGAGGTGACCTTCGCCCTGGACATGCGTCTGGGGCGTCGCGGCGACACGGCCAATCCGTATCATTCCAAGATCGGCGAACACACGGTCTTCCACGTCGAACGGGTGCTCGGCCTGTTCGTCCATGATCCGCGCATCTCCTGCGAGTGGTCCGACGAGGGCATTGTCGGAACCATCGTTGTCGGCGCAGGCGAGCGGCGCACGGTGGCCATCGTCGCCGGGCGGGACGAGCCGCTGGTCGTACCCTCCATCGAAGAGATCGACGCCCGCATCGACCTGTCGGATCAGGAATGGCGGGACTGGGCGGCGCGCTTGAACTGCCCCGGCCTGTATCGGGACGACTTCATCCGCAGCGCCCTGGCGTTGAAGTTGCTGCTGTACTCGCCGTCGGGCGCCATCGCCGCGGCGGCCACGACCTCCCTGCCCGAGCGTCTGGGCGGCGACAAGAACTGGGACTATCGCTACGCCTGGCTGCGCGACGCCGGCTATACGATCGAAGCCTTCCTGGCGGCCGGCGCCCAGGCGGAGGCCAAGGCCGCCTTCAGTTGGCTGCTGATGCAGCTGAAGCGCCATGGCGCCAAGGTCTGCTACAGCCTGGACGGCGCGCTCGTGCCGCCGGAAACGCATTGGGACATGCCGGGCTATCAAGGCTCGCGTCCTGTGGTCACCGGAAACCGGGCCGCAGAGCAGGCCCAGCACGGCGTATTCGGCGACATCTTCGAGACCGCCTCGCGCTTCGTCGGCTGCGGCAACATCCTCGACAGCGCCAGCGCCCAGCAGTTGTCCGAACTGGCGGACCAGTGCGCCGACGCCTGGCGACAGCCGGACGCGGGCATGTGGGAGCTGGAGGATCAGCAGCACTACACCATGTCCAAGATCAGCTGCTGGCAGGCCCTGGCCCGCGCAGTCGAACTGGCGGACGCCGGACAACTGCCGACGACATGCCGGGACCGCTGGCGGCGAGAGCGCGACCGGATTTTCGAATGGGTCGAGACGCATTGCTGGTCCGAAAGCCTTCAGGCCTTCGTCATGTATCCGGGCAGCGACAAGCTGGACGCCGCCCTGGCCTTGGCTGTGCGTTTCCGGTTCGATGGCGAGGAGCGGCTGCGTGCGACCCTAGAGGCGCTGGATCGCCATCTCGGCGCCGGCGTCTTCCACTATCGCTATTCCGGCATGCAGGCCGAGGAAGGCTGTTTCATCGCCTGTTCCTTCTGGATCGCCGAAGCCTGGGCGACGCTCGGCGAACCGGACAAGGCCCGCGCCCGCATCGACAGCCTGCGCGAAGCCCTCAGCGGCCGCTGGGGCATGCTGACCGAGATGATCGATCCGAACACCGGCGCCTATCTCGGCAACATGCCGCAGGGGCTGAGCCACCTCGCGCATCTGACCGCCCTGACCGCCGTCGGCAAGGCGCAGACCACTTCCCCCCAGCCCGAAACGGAGACGTTCCATGACTGATCGACTGACCCTTCAGGATCCGCGCGAGCAATATCCAAAGCCGCCCTTCCCGCGCCAACCGCAGCCCGTGCCCGGCGAAGCGCGCGAGATGGACCCAAAGCCCGATCATGGCGAGGACAGCTACCAGGGTTCCGGCAAGCTGAAAGGGCGCAAGGCCCTGATCACCGGCGCGGACAGCGGCATCGGCCGGGCGGCCGCCATCGCCTATGCCCGGGAAGGCGCCGATGTGGCCCTCTCCTATCTGCCGTCCGAACGCAAGGACGCCGGCGAAGTCATCGCACTGATCGAGGCTGAAGGCCGCAAGGCCATCGATCTGCCCGGAGACATCACCGACGAAAACTGGTGCCGGCAGATGGTCGAACAGGCCGTGTCCGAGCTGGGCGGACTGGACGTCCTGGTCATCAACGCCGGCCGCCAACAGTATCGTGAGGACATCTCGCAGGTGACGTCGGAAGACTTCGACAAGACCTTGAAGACCAACCTCTACGCCATGCACTGGATCGCCCAGGCGGCCGTCCCGCATCTGCCGGCGGGCGCGTCGGTCATCACCACCGCCTCGATCCAGGCCTATGAGCCTTCGGCCATCCTGCTCGACTACGCCACCACCAAGGCGGGGATCGTCGCCTATACGAAGGCCCTGTCCAAGCAGCTGATCGAAAAGGGCATACGCGCCAACGTCGTGGCGCCCGGCCCCTTCTGGACGCCGCTGCAATCGTCTGGCGGACAGCCGCAGGACGCCGTGATGAAGTTCGGCGAACAGGTGCCGCTGGGTCGTCCGGGCCAGCCTGTCGAGATCGCCCCGGTCTATGTCCTGCTGGCCTCGCAGGAAGGCAGCTACATCACCGGCGAAGTCTTCGGCGTCACCGGCGGCATGGGCGTCGCCTGACAAGACAAAACCGGCGGCGGGATCGTCCCGCCGCCGGTCTCTCTTTCTCGGCCCTACGACTAGCCGGCGATGGTGGCGACCGAGCCGGAATCCACGCGGATGCCTGCGCCGTTGATGAAGCTGGCGCGCTCCGAACACAGGAAGGCGACGGCTGCGGCCACCTCCTCCGGCTTGCCCCTGCGATCCAGGGTCATGCCGGGGCGTTCTTCCTTCAGGAAGCTCTTGATCGCCTCCTCGAAGGTTTCGCCGCGTTCCTCGGCGCGCTTCTTCATCATGGCGTCGGTCATCGGGGTGGCGATGAAGGCAGGCGAGACCGTGTTCACCAGCACATTGTCGCAGCCGTAGGCCTTGGACAGACCCTTCGCCAGGCTGAGAATGCCGGCCTTCGAGGCGCAATAGGCCAGCTCATCGACATAGGGTTGGACCGCATCCTCCGACGCGAACAGGACGATACGGCCCCAGCCCGAACGCCGCATGGCCGGAATGGCCTGACGGCACATCCGCACCGCGCCCATCAGATTGATGTCGAGCGTCTCCAGCCAACCGGCGTCACCGACATCCAGAAAATCGCCGGTCGCGCCGGTCACGCCCGCTGCGTTCACATAGATATCCGGATCGCCCATGCGGTCTCGGACCTCCGCCCACAGGCGTTCGACATCGTCGGCCTTGGTCACGTCGCCGGTCACGCCGATGCATTCGCCCAGCGCGGAAAGTTCCTGGACAGCTTCATCCAGCGTGCCGTCCGGCTTGTCGGTCAGGGCGACCCGTACGCCGGCTTCCAGCAGCAGCCGCGCCGTCTCCTTGCCCATGCCGGAATCGGCGCCGGAAATGAGGGCGATCCGCCCCTTGATCCCGAGGTCCATCACAAATCTCCTGTTCGTTGACGTTCGAGGAAGCGATCGGCCGTGCGCAGGGCGACGGCCATGAGGGTCAAGGCCGGGTTGGCCGAAAGCGCGCTGGGGAAGACGGAGTTGTCGCAGACGTACAGATTGTCGATCTCGACGCTGCACCCGTCGCCATCGACGACCGCCGCGTCCGCCTTGTCTCCCATCCGGCAGCCGCCAATGGTGTGCGCCGACCGGGCCACCGCGAAGATGTCCTCGGCGCCGGCGGCGGTCCAAATCTGCGTCATGATGCGCCGGGCATGGGCGTCCAGACGCCGCTCGTTTTCGCCATAGCTGAAGTCGATCCGCGCCTTGCGCAGCCCGACGGCATCGACCTCATCGGACAAGGTCAAGCGATTGTCGTCGTTCGGCAGACACTCTCCATTGATGCCGATCCCGGCGAGCCGGCGATAGTTGCGCAGCGTATCCACCAGCGGCGCGCCCCAGAGGCCCGCGCCGCGCGCGAACCCGCCCGCCAGGGTGACCGGCATGACGCCAAGGCTTTGGATCAGATAGCCGCCGGCGAAGTTCGCGTCTGACGGACGCACCATGTCTTCGCTGATCAGGGAAGAGGGATAGCCGCGGTTCATCGACATGTCGGCGTCGAACCGGCCCCAGACCTGGGTCGCCACATGGGTCATGAAGTTGCGGCCGACCTCGCCGCCGGCGTTGCCTAATCCCCAATTCAGCAGCAGGCGCGGCGTCTCGACACCGCCCGCACAAAGGAACAGCGCTCGACAGTTCAGCCGATGATCCTGCCCGTCGCGACGATAGATCACGCACTTGATCCGTTCACGGGCGTCACGCTCCACGCCTATGGCCCGCGCGTTGGCGATGATCCTGGCGCCGTTGGCTGAGGCCATCGGCAGAAAGCTGTTGTCCGCGCCGCCCTTGGCGCCGGTCCGGCATCCCTGGTGGCAGGCGCCGCAGTTGACGCAGGCCATGCGGTAGGGCGTCGTCCCCGCCTCGCGATCGCGGGACAGCACGGCCGCCGGCGCATCCGTAACGGTCAGCCCGACGGCCGTCGCGCCACGGGCCATCGCGTCCGCCGGGGCGTTGCGCGGGACAGGTGGATAGGTGAACTGTCGCCCGCCCCACGGATAGTCGGCCGGGCCTGAGACCCCGATCACCGTCTCTACAGTCTCGACATAGGATTTCAATTCGTCCCAGCCGAACGGCCAGTCGCGCCCGCGCCCGGTCTCCGAGGCCAGCGTCAGATCACGGGGATCGGGTCGCGGGCAGAAGGCGCCCCAGTGGAGAAGCGAGCCGCCGACGCCCTGGCCGGAGTTGTTGGCCCCAAAGGCAGTCGGGTCGCGCCCTCCGCTGAGGCGCTCCTCCATCCAATAAAGGTCTGCCGTCGTTTCGTCGGGCGTATGCTCCGCCGGATCGAAGGCCCGCCCTGCCTCCAGCACCGTGACAGATAGCCCAGCCATCGCCAGCCTGGCCGCGATCGGAGCCCCGCCGGCGCCGCTGCCGATGATGACGACATCGGTTTCACCGGCCGTCCTTGCGGGCGCGCTCAAGCTACGCCCTCCATCGGCAGACGCCAGGGTTCGGTGCGGTTTGCCGCTGTCTGGTCGTAGCCTTGGAATTGTCCTTCGCCACCCGTGGCGAAACCGTCGTAACCAATCTGGGCCCAGGTGGCCGGCAGCGACATCCACAGGCGCGCGACCTCGGAGACGACGTCCTGGAACCACAGCCTCATGGCGTCCGCCGAAAGCCGGCCAGGCTCGCCCCATTCGCCCTGTGAAATGGCGCGCAGGATGTCGTCCTGCCGATCGGGGGCCAGGGTTGCGAACTTCGGCGCCATGGCGGCGATCTCATCCAGCCCGCGTCGCCAGGCCTCGGTGTCCGACGGAAGATCGGCGAACCGCCACCCATCGCCCTGTCCGCTGGAGAGCCCCACATCCAGACGCCGCGCCAAATCATCCGGATCGCCTGTACCAAGCAGAATGCGCGCGATCATCGCCGACAGCACGGCGCGGTGGGTCGGGTTCAGGACGCCGCCGTCAGCTGGCGCCGGACCGAAGTGACGGTTCAGCATTGCGTGTCGTGTGCGATCCGACACGCGATCGGACCCGATTAGACCGACGAACCGTGGAGGCAGCGCAAAAGGACCGACCTTCTCGATGAATTCTAGGACCAAGCCGGCGAGACGGTCCGGCTGTTCTTGAGGGATCAGGTGCGCCGCATCCGGCACGACCACCACATCAGATGTGCGGTAGTGGGGGGCGTTGAACCGCCGCTGCGCCCCCTCGCCCAAATCGCCATCCTCCGCGCCGGCGATGATCAGGGCGGGGAAAGGCAGGTCGCCGACCTGACCGGACCAGTCCTCGCGCGATCCTTCGGCCAGCCATCCGCGCCAGGCTTGTGGGCTGGACCGCGTGAAATCGGCCAGCGCCTGATCGAAGGCGGCTCGCGGCAGGCCGGCGGCGGTATTAGCGTCGATGAACTGGCGTCCCCGATCCTCGATCCTTGTCGGATCGTCGAACCAGGTCAGCATATCCGCACGCCTGCTCTCGTCCATCGGCTCCGGCGAGGGTGGCGATCCAGCGACCAACACCACGCCCAGCAACCCGCTCAGACCCGCCGCCCCGTCACGCGCCCGCGCGGCGATCAAGGTCGCAAACTTGCCGCCCATGCTGTGGCCGACAAGAATCCAGCGCGCGAGAGCGAGATCGGTCAGCCGGCGGTGCAGATCGTCGAGCACGGCTTGGACATCGCCATAGCCTTCCTCCGCCCTGTCTCCGAACCCTGGAAGATCGATCGCGACCGGAAGCACTTTATCGGGAAGCCGGTCGATCACCGCGTCCCAATCGTGGCGGCTTGAGCCCAAGGAATGAAGGAAGACGACAGTGAGGCGGGTGTCTGTGGGCATGCAGGGGCTTTTCGAAAGCGAAGGCGCGAAACCCCGTCCTTGTCGGTCGGCGGTCATCGATCAGCGCGCCACCGGCGGAATTGCTCCCAACAAAACAGAACCTGGACGCCGAAACCGGCTCGCCCCCCCTGCTCTCAAGCCGCCGCCAATTCGGTCAAAAGCTTCTCGATGAAGACTGCGTCGTGCGGTTGATCGTTGGCGGCGTCGATGATCATGCGGTCCTCCGACCAGCGCCGATCATCGCGCAACGGCAAGGACGCTTCCATGCCGGGTCGACGCGCCGCTGCGATCCGCAACGCCGTCGCCTTCGGTCCCGACACGATTTCCGTGACGCCCGCATCACGGGCGAGCGCCGCCAGGCGACGGCCGGTAAACAGGTCCTCTGCCGAGTCGGGTAAAGGACCGAACCGATCTTCGGCTTCGTCTCGCAGGGCGTCGACATCTTCCGCCGTCGCAGCGCGCGCCAACCGGGCGTACAGATTGATGCGCACGGTTTCGTCGGGAATGTAGTCCGCCGGCAGATGCCCTGTCGCGCCGACGTTCAGGCTGGGAGAGGCTTGGTCTGGATCGGGATCGCCTTTTGCAGCCGCGAGCGCCCGAGCCAGGACGGCCTGATAGAGGGCCGAGCCGATCAGCCTGACATGTCCGGCCTGTTCCTCGCCCACCAGATCGCCGCCGCCGCGCAGGTCCAGATCGCGCCCGCTGATCGCGAAGCCCGCCCCCAGTCGGTCCAGCGCCTCCAGCGTCTGCAGGCGGGCTTCCGTGGCCGCCGCCATCGGCGTTTCAGGATTGGAAAGCAGATAGGTGAACCCCTGTCGCCGCCCCCGGCCGACACGCCCGCGCAGCTGGTGCAGTTGCGCCAGGCCGAACCGGTCCGGCCGCCAGATCAACATCGTATTGGCGCGTGGCACATCCAGGCCGGTCTCGATGATGTTCGTGGCCAGAAGCACGTCGCCCTCGCCGTCGGAGAACCGGCTCATAACCTCGTCGATCGCGGACGGGGACATGTCGCCGTGCGCCGAGACCACCGACAGCTCGGGCGTCAGGGTCTCCAGGCGTTCCGCCAAGGGTTCCATATCCTCGATCCGCGGCACGACCACGAAACTTTGCCCGCCCCGCGCCTTCTCGCGCATCAGCGACAGGCGAACCGCCCCGGCGTCGAACGGGGTCATGAAGGTTCGGATTGGCCGACGTCGCGCAGGCGGACTAGCGATCAGGCTGACGTCCTGAATGCCGACCATGGCGCTTTGCAAAGTCCTCGGGATCGGGGTGGCCGACATCGACAACAGATGCGGCGCCTTCTCTGCCAAGGCAGATTTCATCTGCGCGCCGAAACGGTGCTCCTCATCGATGATGACAAGCCCGAGGTCGGAAAACGCCAACCCCTCCGACGCCAGGGCCTGCGTACCCACAACGACGCGCATGGAGCCGTCCGCCAGCCCTGCCTTGACCGCCCGCGCCTCCGCGCTGTCTGCGGCGCGCGACAGGTGGCCGACCTGAATGTCCGTGTCCTTGAACCGCCTCTTAAACACCTCGAAATGCTGGCGCGCCAGAACGGTGGTCGGGGCGACGACGATGACCTGTCTGCCGGCAAGGGCCACGGCCGCCGCAGCGCGCAGGGCGACCTCAGTTTTGCCGAAACCGACATCGCCGCAGACGAGCCGGTTCATGGGCTTGCCGGACCCCAGGTCCGACAGGACCGCTTCGATGGCGCGCGCCTGATCGGCCGTTTCGGGGAAGGCGAAGCCGGCGGCGAACCGGGCCAGCGCCTGACGCGGCGCGGTGATCGGCTCGGTCCTCAGCGCTGCACGCGCTTCGGCCCGGGCGGACAGGGCCGCTGCGGCCTCGTCGATCTGCGCGCTGACCTTGGCGCGACGCTTGAGCCATCCTTGGGTGTTCAGCCGATCCAGCGACACCGCGTCCGGCTCCGAGCCGTAGCGCCAGATTTTGCCGAACTCCTCAATCGGCGCGAGAATGGTTCCTCCGCCATGATACTCGATGCGCAGAACGTCGCGCTCGACACCATCGGCTTCGACCCGCTCCAACGCCTTCAGCACGCCCAACCCGTGGTCTTCATGGATAACCACGTCGTCCAACCGCAGTTCTGTCTCTCCGAACGCATTGTTCGTGTCGCCGGATGCTCGCGCGATCCGGCCGCCGAAGATGTCCGAAGGCGTCAGGACGACAAGACCGGTCGCCGATTGCCGGAAACCTGTATCAAGATCGGCGGTTACGACCGCGATCTGCCCGGGCTCCAGTGGCGCGATCGCGCTCCAGCTCTCGAGCGTCACGGGCGTATCGATATCGTGGCGACGCAGCAGGCGTAGAATGATCCTGTGCTCATGAGGCAATCCGGTAAGCACAATGCGATCGCCCGCCTCGCGCCGCTCCGAAATGAATTGTTTCAGGGCCCGCCCCGGCGACTTCTCCAATGCGAAGGCCGGCGTCGACGCCCAACCCTCGACGCTCAGGGGTTTGGTGCCTTTCAACGCCAGCCGAACGTCCTTTTCCGTCAAATAGAGGCTGTCGGGTTTCGCAGGACGCGCGCCCTCGCTGAACCGCAGGCGCGTGTCATAGGCTTCGGCCACATGGGCGCGAATGCGTTCGAACCGATCCTGAACGTCCACGTCGGTCAGGATCATCGGCTTGTCGAGGAAATCAAACAGGGTCGTGGAGGTCTCAGGATCGATCGACGGCCCCGTGTCCTGATGGTCGGCCTCGTCATCCTCGGGCGACCGGTCGCTCCACTCAGCCGCCGGGGTCAGACAGATCGTCTCGATCTCGGCGCCCCGGCGCTGCGACACGGGATCGAAGGCGTGGATCTCGATGATCCGATCCGCCTCGTCCAGGGCGATGCGATAAGGCGTGGCGGACGCGGGCGGAAAGACGTCGACCACCGCGCCAAGCAGAGCGTACTCGCCGGGTTCATCGACCCGCTCATCCGCCGCATAGCCCGTATCGGTCAGAAACGATTCCAGGGCTTCGCGATCCAGCGCCTCGCCCGCCGAGAGCAACAAGCGGGCCTTGATCCGTTCGCGCGACGGCGTCCGCTGCACGATCGCATCGGGCGAGGCGACCAGGAACACAGGCCTTGTGCCGGCTTCGTTCAGGGCGGCCAGGACCGCCATCCGCCGCCCCATGCTCTCGCGAGACGGCTCGGCGCGGTCGTAGGGTAGGCAGTCCCAGGGCGGCAGGACCAGCACCTCGGCGTCCTTCACCATCGGTGAGAGGGCCGCCGCAATCTCATCGGCGCGACGTTCGCTGGTCGCGATGAACACCACCGTCTGCGATCGTTTTGCCTTCATCTCGGCAAGTCCAGCCGCCACGGCCGCCGCCGGCATTTTCCAACGCTTGCCGTCGTCCTGCTCGGGCGCTGGCCCTCCAACGAGGACCTGCTGGCCCGTGGCGGAAAGATCGGTTTCGGCAGGCGACGATTTCATCCTCGCTCAACCCCGTGGTCAGCCAGTAGTTGCGCCCGCTTCCGTACCCTCAGTCGTTTCGGCCGCCAGAGCGCCGGAACCGTCCTAGAAGGAAGTTGCAGGATCTTTTCGTGCGGCGGCTATTTCGGCCGTGGCCGTATCGACCGCATGGCCTCAGCCACAACAAAACGATGGAACGCTGTCATCATTCGCGCGTCTCGGACAAACCGGCGAACCAGTCCGCATATGGAGTGTTGCGCACATGCGCCGATTGAGATCCGGTGAGCCTTCGTTCCACCACACGGGCCCCCGCTCGCCCAGTCCCACCTTGGCCTTGTCTACGCTCCGCCGCGATGCGGCCAGAGCATCTGAATCCTCAGCCGCCAGGGCCGTCCGCACCGCCCGGCGCGCCGACATCAGATCATGCACCAGTTCGTCCCTCGCCGCAGCCGACAAGGCAGGATTGGCGCATCGCCAAAGCCGGCCTCGCACCACGAAGTAACGGCCGTCTGGAGTCGTAGGGTATCGGAAAGGCTTCTTCATCGTCGGGACACCGCGCAGCGCGCCCGATGGGCGCCGCCCAGAGGGTTCAAGCTCCTAAGTGATTGAGCTAGCGCGATCTGCAGGCTTGACAGAACCTCCTCGAACTAAGGCGCCTCATCTCCAACAAACCGTCGGGGATTCGTCATCGTTATCAGCGCATAAGCTAGCACCTCGTGCGCTCCGCCCGTGCCTTCGCTCAGCCTCAGTCTTGTCGGACGACGAACTTCCCAGCGGCGTCTGTGGCAGACCGATATCCAAAGAGATGCTGTTCAATGTTTGCTGGGCTCGTGGAGCCATGACCCAGAAAAGCTGAACAGCATGAGCGATGGTTGAAGCCGACAGAACCCATAAGGATATCCTTATGTGTTTCTTGACTTTGGCGTCGGGTGCGCGTCTCATGAACAGGTCGAGGTTCTGCGCGTCGCTTTCGGGCGATGCGGAGCTAAGAGGGAAGCCGGTGTAATGCCGGCGCTGCCCCCGCAACTGTGAGCGGCGAGCCGAAGGTCCATTTCGTGTCACTGACGTCTTCGGACGTTGGGAAGGCCGGACCTGAAGCCGTGACCCGTGAGCCAGGAGACCTGCCCCGACAGATAACGTCCTCCGGCGGGGTGTCCGGTCAGGCCGCATGAACGCCGCGACGGGACGACTGCGCGCGAGCGGTCGCGCGTCCCTGTCCGCTGTCTCGCCACAGCATCAACGGCAGAGACCATGGCGAGCAGCGACTTCACCTTCAGGATCAAGCGGACTGCGCTCGACGAAGACTATCGTCCCGCCGAGAAGACGCGGATCACCACCAACTTCGCCAACCTAGCGCGAGGCGAGAGCCGCCGAGACAATCTGCGCAACACCCTGCGGATGATCGACAACCGCTTCAACTCGCTGGCGCACCACGACAATCCGAGGGGCGATCGCTATGCGCTGGAGCTTCAGATCGTCTCGGTCGAGATGAGCCTTGGCTCGGAGCGCGACGACGCCTTTCCCTTGATCGAAATCCTGCAGACGACGATCATCGACAGGGAGACGCGCAGGCGGATCAATGGGATCGTGGGCAACAACTTCTCCTCCTATGTTCGTGACTACGACTTCAGCGTGGTCCTGCCCGAACACCTGAAGGCGCATCCGAAGGGTGGCGTGCCGGACGATTTCGGCGATCTGCACGGCAAGCTGTTCCGGCACTTTCTCGCGTCGGGCGCCTATCGCGACAACTTCGCCAAGCCGCCGGTCATCTGCCTCAGCGTCTCCAGCAACAAGACCTATCACCGCACCGGCGCCGAACATCCGATGCTGGGGCTGGAATACGACAACAACGCCTTCTCGCCGACCGATCGGTATTTCGCGAAGATGGGGATGAAGGTTCGCTACTTCATGCCCCCGGCCAGCGTGGCGCCGTTCGCCCTGTACCACATCGGCGACCTGACCGGCGACTACGCCGACCTCGAACTGGCCAGCACAATCGCCACGATGGAGACCTTCCAGAAG
Source organism: Brevundimonas sp. SGAir0440 (assembly GCF_005484585.1). NCBI lineage: Bacteria > Pseudomonadati > Pseudomonadota > Alphaproteobacteria > Caulobacterales > Caulobacteraceae > Brevundimonas > Brevundimonas sp. SGAir0440. The sequence goes on from NZ_CP039435.1 coordinate 2,611,786, forward strand.
ATCTATCGGCCCGAAATCTACAACGCCAACTCCCCGGCGACCGAGCAGTATCAGCCCAGCCTGACGGCGCAGAACTATTCGCTGACCCGCATCGCCTACGACCGCGACGAGCGCAGCCGGCTGGCCGTCGAACAAGGCCGTTTCGTCGAGGAGCGGTTCATCAAGCCGCACCGCGCCCGTCTCGACCAATGGTCGGCCGCCTTCGCCGCCGCCTGATCAGTTTCCAGATTTTAGAGCCTTACCTCATGAAAACCCTTCTCCCGACCTCGACCGCCGGCAGCCTGCCCAAACCCGTCTGGCTGGCCGAGCCCGAGACGCTCTGGTCGCCCTGGAAGCTGCACGGCGACGACCTGATCGAGGCCAAGCAGGACGCCCTGCGTCTGTCGCTCGACGATCAGCGCCGGGCGGGCATCGACATCGTCAGCGACGGCGAACAGACCCGCCAGCATTTCGTCACGACCTTTATCGAACACTTGGACGGCGTCGACTTCGAGAAGCGCAAGACCATGCGAATCCGCAACCGCTACGACGCCAGCGTCCCGGTGGTCGTGGGCGGAGTCAGCCGGCCGAAATCGGTCTTCGTCGAGGACGCCAACTTTCTGCGGGCTCAGACCGACCAGCCGATCAAATGGGCCCTGCCTGGGCCGATGACAATGATCGACACCCTGTATGACGACCATTACGGCAGCCGCGAAAAACTGGCCTGGGAGTTCGCCAAGATCCTGAATGAAGAGGCCCGCGAGCTGGAGGCCGCCGGCGTCGACATCGTCCAGTTCGACGAGCCCGCCTTTAACGTCTTCTTCGACGAGGTGAACGATTGGGGCGTGGCGACCCTGGAGAGGGCGGCCGAGGGGCTGGGGTGCGAAACGGCGGTCCACATCTGCTACGGCTACGGCATCAAGGCCAACACCGACTGGAAGAAGACGCTCGGCTCGGAATGGCGGCAGTACGAAGAGGCCTTCCCCAAGCTTCGGACCTCCAGCATCGACATCATCTCGCTCGAGGCCCAGAACTCCCGCGTGCCGATGGATTTGATCGAACTGATCCGGGGCAAGAAGGTGATGGTCGGCGCCATCGACGTCGCGACCGATGCGATCGAGACGCCCGAAGCGGTGGCCGACACCCTGCGCAGGGCGCTTCAGTTCGTGGACGCCGACAAACTCTATCCGGCCACCAACTGCGGCATGGCGCCCCTGTCGCGCCGCGTCGCCAACGGCAAGCTGCGCGCCTTGAGCGCCGGGGCCGACATCGTGCGCGAGGAACTGTCGCGCGACCTCTACTACGGCGCGGAAAGGTCTAAGTCGTGAGGGTTCGCCTGATCGACATGGTGTTCCCCGGCGACGCCAATCACCATGGCACCCTGTTCGGCGGTGTCGGTCTGGCCCATCTCGACAAGGTCGCCTTTCTGGCCGCGAGCCGTCATGCACGACGGTCCGTGGTGACGGCCGGATGCGAACGAATCGACTTCGCCGCCCCGGCCCGGATCGGCGAGATGGTCGAGGCGGTCGGCCGTGTCGTTCGGGTCGGGCGGTCCTCGCTGGGCGTCGAAGTCGAACTGCAAGCCGAAAGCCTGTTGACCGGCGAGCGCCGCCTGTGCACGCGCGGAGCCTTCAACATGGTCGCCCTGAGGCCGGCGGGCGATGATCGACCGTTGGCGCCCCTCGATGAGGCAGGCGAAGCGGACGACGGCTGGCTCAGGACCGCAGAGATGGTCTTTCCCGGCACGACCAACCACTACGGCACCCTGTTCGGCGGCGACGCGCTCAAGCTCATGGGCAAGGCCGCCTTCGTCACGGCGACCCGCCATGCGCGCGAAGTCATGGTCATGGCCGCGACCAACCGCATCGACTTCAAGGCCCCGATCGACGGCGGCGACATGGTCGAACTGGTCTCGCGCGTGAAGATGGTCGGGCGCAGCTCCCTCTCGGTCGAGGTGCAGCTCTGGGCCGAACGCCTCCTGACCGGAGAACGACGGCGCTCCGCCACAGCGGAGTTCGTCATGGTGGCGGTCGATGCGGCGGGCAGGCCGAAGGCAATCAAAGGCAGGCGGAATTCAGATGGAGGCTTGGGTGCGATAGATGGTGGTCTTGGGTAGGCAAGAAGCAACCTCGGCTTAGGTCCAAGTAATCGACATCGAGGCGAATTTGGGGATCCAAACGAACGTAGCGCGGGCTGCGATAGCCTCGTGAAACGACCGTCCTGACCGTTCCAGCATCCGTTTTTCCAAATGCGACACCCTATGTTCGGCGGCATCTGATCTCGCTCTGACCTCCGACTGCCATAACGGCGCACTCGATGATGTGAGGACAGGGGCAAGCATCAGGATCCGCGCAAGTCCCACGCGCCATGGGCTGGGCTGGTTTAGCTGACAGCACCGACTTAAAGTTCGGACCATGATAAAATCGAACGTGCTCTGGCAGTTCTGGATCGACCGGGGCGGCACCTTCACCGATGTCGTGGCCCGCGCCCCCGACGGCAATCTGCAGACGCGCAAGCTGCTGTCGGTCAATCCCGAGCACTATGCCGATGCGGCCGTGGAGGGCATCCGGCGGAGTCTCGGAGTGCAGAGCGGCCCGTTGCCGCCCGGTCTGGTCGGGGACGTACGGATGGGCACGACGGTGGCGACCAATGCGCTCCTGGAGCGCAAGGGCGAACCGACGCTCTTGGCCATCACCTCCGGCTTCGGCGACGCCCTCCGGATCGGGTGGCAGGCGCGCCCCGAACTGTTCGTGCGCGAGATCGTGCTGAACGACCAACTGTATGACCGGGTGGTCGAGATCGACGAACGTGTGACGGCGGACGGCCAGATCGACCGGCCGCTGGATGAAGAGAGGGTGCGCGCCGACCTGACGGCGGCCCATGCGGCGGGAATGCGCGCCGTCGCCATCGTCCTGGTCCACGGCTGGCGGTTCACCGATCACGAACGACGGCTGGCGGCGATCGCGCGCGAGGTCGGGTTCGAACAGGTGTCGGTCAGTCATGAGATCGGGGCGCTGATCAAGCTGATCGGGCGAGGCGACACCACCGTGGCCGACGCCTATCTGTCGCCGATCCTGCGCGCCTATGTGGAGCGGGTCGGGTCCGACCTCGGGCCGGACACGCCGCTTCAGTTCATGCAGTCGTCGGGCGGACTGACGGCGGCCGACGCCTTCCGGGGCAAGGACGCCATCCTGTCGGGGCCGGCGGGCGGCGTGGTGGCCATGGCCGAGACGGCCAAGGCGGCGGGCTTTGAGCGGGCCATCGGCTTTGACATGGGCGGAACCTCGACCGATGTGTCCCATTTCGCCGGCGAGTACGAACGCACGTCCGACGCCGTGGTCGCCGGGGTCAGGCTGCGGGCGCCGATGCTGAGCATCCACACCGTCGCGGCGGGCGGCGGCTCGATCTGCCGATTCGAGGGCGGACGGCTGAGGGTCGGGCCTGAATCGGCCGGTGCGGTTCCGGGCCCGGCCGCCTATCGGCGCGGCGGGCCGCTGACGGTGACGGACTGCAACGTCATGCTGGGCAAGCTGAGCCCTGACTTCTTCCCCGCCGTCTTCGGCCCTGACGCGGACCAACCGCTGGACGTCGGTGCGGTTCGGACCCGGTTCGAGGCCTTGGCCGCCGAAGTCTCGACGGCGACCGGACGCACGACGACGCCCGGCGAACTGGCCGAGGGTTTCGTAACGATCGCCGTCCAGAACATGGCCGAGGCGATCCGCAAGATCTCGATCCAGCGCGGCTATGACGTGACCCGCTATGTGCTTAACTGTTTCGGCGGCGCAGGCGGGCAACACGCCTGTCTGGTCGCCGACGCCCTGGGCATGACCAAGGTGCTGCTGCATCCGTTTGCGGGGGTGCTGTCGGCCTATGGCATGGGCCTGGCCGAGGTGCGCGCCATCCGACAGGCGACCGAGGCCGCGCCGCTGGACGCCGGACGCGACGCCGCCCTGGCCGATCGGATCGCCGAACTATCGACCGCCGCACGCGCCGATCTCGAAGCCCAGGGCTTCACAGCCGACGTCTCCATTCTCGCCCGCGCCGAGATCAAGTTCGCCGGTTCCGACACCCCCCTGGTCGTGCCTTTCGGTCCTGGCGATGCGATGGCCCAGGCCTTCGAGGATCTGCACCGCCGCCGCTTCGGCTTCTTCGCCGAGGACAAGGCCCTGGTCGTCGAGACGCTGGAGGTCGAGGCTGTCGGCCATTCGGGCCAGACGCCATCAGCCCCTTCTATCTCGTCCGCGACCGGCGCGCTTGAGACCGTCGCCGAACTGACTGTCCGCATGGCTGGTCAGGACCGCCCGACTCCCGTCTATCGCCGCGACGCCCTGACGCCCGGCGTCGATGTGGACGGCCCGACCATCCTGCTGGAGGACACCGGCACCACCGTGGTCGAGCCCGGCTGGCGCGCGACGGTGGATGACCAGGCGAACCTCCTGCTCGAACGGGTCGTGCCCCTGCCCGCCCGTGTCGCCATCGGCACCGATGTCGATCCGATCATGCTGGAGGTGTTCAACAGCCGGTTCATGGCCTGCGCCGAACAGATGGGCGAAGCCCTGCGCGCCACCGCCTATTCGGTGAACATCAAGGAGCGTCTGGACTTTTCCTGCGCCGTCTTCGACGCGACCGGCGCCCTGATCGCCAATGCGCCGCACATCCCGGTTCACCTGGGCTCAATGGGCGAGAGCATCCGCACCGTGATCGCCTCGCGTGGCGGCGGCGGCATGAACCGGGGCGACGTCTATATGTTGAACGCCCCCTACAACGGCGGCACCCACCTGCCCGACATCACCGTCATCATGCCGGTATTTCTGGAGGCGGACGATGCGCCGGCCTTCTTCGTCGCAGCGCGCGGGCACCATGCTGACGTGGGCGGCACGACGCCGGGCTCCATGCCCGCCTCCTCGCGCACGGTGGACGACGAAGGCGTTCTGATCGACGACTTCCTGCTGGTGGACGCCGGGCGGTTGCGCGACGCCGAGACCCGCGCCCTGTTCGCCTCGGGCCGTCATCCGTCCCGCAACGTCGATCAGAATATGGCCGACCTGAAGGCCCAGATCGCCTCGTGCACGCGCGGCGCCGACGAACTGATCCGCATGACGCAGGAGTTCGGCCGTCCGGTCGTCGCGGCCTATATGGGCCACATCCAAGACAATGCCGAAGAGGCCGTCCGTCGCGCCATCGCCGCCCTGAAGCCCGGCGCCTTCGCCTATGAGATGGACGACGGCGCCGTCATCCGCGTCCGCATCGACGTGGATGCGGCCAACCGCAGCGCGGTGGTCGACTTCACGGGAACCAGCGAGCAGAGGCCGACCAACTTCAACGCCCCCCTGTCGATCACGCGGGCGGCGACCCTTTATGTGTTCCGCACCCTGGTCGACGACGCCATTCCGTTGAACGAAGGCTGTCTGAAGCCGATCAAACTGATCGTACCCGAGGGGTCGATGCTGAATCCTCGCTATCCGGCCGCCGTCGTCGCCGGTAACGTCGAGAGCAGCCAGGCGGTGGTGGACACCCTGTACGGCGCCCTGGGCGTGCTGGCCGCCAGCCAGGGAACGATGAACAACTTCACCTTCGGCGACGATGCGCGCCAATACTATGAGACCATCGCCGGCGGCTCCGGCGCCGGCCTAAACTCTGATGGACGGGGCTTCGACGGAACCAGCGCGGTCCAGACCCACATGACCAACAGCCGCCTGACCGATCCTGAGGTGCTGGAAACCCGCTTCCCCGTCCTGCTGGAAGAGTTCTCGATCCGACGCGGCTCCGGCGGCGCGGGTCGCTGGACGGGCGGCGACGGGGCGGTGCGGCGGGTGCGGTTCCTGGAGCCGATGACCGCCGCCATCCTGTCCAACCACCGCCGCGTCCCGCCGTTCGGCGCCGACGGCGGAGGCCCGGGCGCGACCGGCGTCAACCGGATCGAGCGTGCGGACGGGACGGTCGAACCGCTGGCCTCGACGGCCGAGGTTTCGATGTCTCGCGGCGATGTCTTCGTCATCGAAACGCCGGGCGGCGGCGGCTTCGGCGAATGAGGCTTTGCGCGGCGGCCGAAGCGCGCGACCATCCGACCAACGGGGGATAGCCATGCTGGTGCTTGTCGGAATCGCGGTGGTGGTGGTGGGCTTCATCGCCCGCCTCAATCCGCTGGTGGTCATCCTGGTCGCGGCGATCACGACCGGGGTGCTGGCGGCGGTCGGGCCGGGCGTTGATGCGCGCACCCTGGCCGCGGCAGGGATCGATACGATCAGCCGGTTCGGCCAGGCCTTCAACGACAACCGCTACTTCCACATCACCTGGTTGGTCCTGCCGGTGATCGGCCTGCTGGAGCACGCAGGACTGCAGGAGCGGGCGCGCGATCTGGTGACACAGGTCAAGGCAGCCACCGCCGGTCGGCTGATGCTGATCTATCTGATCGTGCGCCAAGCGACTTCTGCTCTCGGTTTGACCTCGCTGGGCGGCCATCCCCAGATGGTGCGCCCCCTGATCGCGCCGATGGCCGAAGGCGCGGCCGAGACCGAACATGGCCCCCTGACCGACAGGGCCAGGTTCCGCATCCGCAGCATGGCGGCCGGCACCGACAATATCGGCCTGTTCTTCGGCGAAGACATCTTCATCGCCATCGGCTCCATCGTCCTGATCGTCGGCTTCCTCGAACAGGCCGGGGTGCGGGTCGAGGCGCTGCACGTCTCGCTGTGGGCCATCCCCACCGCCATCGTCGCCTTGCTGGTTCATGGCGCGCGCCTGCTGATGTTCGACCGTCAGGTCCGGAAGGACATGGCCGTCCCCGATATCGCTGAAGACGTGGAGGCCGGCCGATGATTACGCTGGAACACGCCTACGTCGCGACGGGCCTGATGTTCGTGGCCTTTTCGATCCTGAGCCTGCGAGATCCCTTGAATCCGACCCGGTTCCGCAGCGCCCTGTTTTGGGGCCTGATCGCCGTCTCCCTCCTGTTCGGCTCGTCGCTGGGCGGTTTCGGCAACGGTCTTCTGGTCATCGCCCTGGTCGTCATCGGGGCGATGGGCAAGCTCGGCGTCGGCAAGCCGGTCACCACGACGGGCGAGCAGCGTCAGGCCAGCGCCTCGCGATGGAAGAACGCCCTGTTCGTGCCGGCGCTTATGGTGCCCCTGGTCGCAGTCGGCGGCACGCTTCTGGCCAAATACACGCCGGCCGGGGCTTGGCTGATTTCGCCGGTGCAGACGACCCTGGTCTCTCTGGGCCTGGGCTGCGTCGTCGCCCTTGTCGTGGCCATGATCTGGTTCCGGCCGCCGGCCATGGCTCCGGTGCAAGAGGGGCGGCGCCTGATGGACTCCATCGGCTGGGCGGCGCTGTTGCCGCAGATGCTGGCCTCGCTCGGCGCCGTCTTCCTCGCCGCCGACGTGGGTCAGGTGGTCGGCGATCTGGTCGCCCAGGTCATTCCCATGACCTCGGCCTTCCTCGCCGTCTTCGCCTATTGCGCCGGCATGGCCCTGTTCACCATCATCATGGGCAACGCCTTCGCCGCCTTCCCGGTGATGACCGCCGCCGTCGGTCTGCCCATCGTGGTGCATCAGTTCGGCGGCGATCCCTCGATCGTCTGCGCCATCGGCATGCTGGCCGGCTTCTGCGGGACGCTGATGACGCCGATGGCGGCCAACTTCAACGTCGTGCCGGCCAACCTGCTGGAACTTCCCGACCGCAATGCGCCGCTGAACGGCGTCATCCGCGCCCAGTTGCCGACGGCGGCGATCATGCTCGCAGCCAACATCCTGCTGATGTATTTCCTCGCCTTCCGGTTCTGATCATGCCCACTTCTCCTGCTCCGGCGCTCAACGCCGCCCTCGCTTCGCGCTTCGCCTCCACGGCCCTGGGCCATGTGACGCGCGAATATCCCAACATCATCCAGCATGTGCTCGCCGAGCCGCAGGATGCGCGGACGCCTCGCGAGCTGCATCCGATCTTCTTCGGCAGCTTCGACTGGCATTCGTGCGTCCACGGCTGGTGGACGCTGTTCACCCTGTATCGGCTCCATCCCGAGATGCCGGAGGCCGAGGCCATCCGCGCCAAGGCCGACAGCCTGTTTACGCCCGAGAACGTCGCCGGCGAGGCCGCCTATCTAGCGCGACCGGAAGCGCGGGGGTTTGAGCGTCCCTACGGCTGGGCCTGGCTGCTGATGCTGAGCGCTGAACTGGCCCGCCACGGCACTGACGAAGGTCGCCGATGGTCTGAAACCCTGCAACCGCTGGCTCACGTTTTCGCCGAACGGTTCAAGGCCTTCCTGCCGCTGGCTGACTATCCGGTGCGGGTCGGGACGCACCCCAATACCGCTTTCGCCCTGCGTCTCACTCTGGACTACGCGGACGCCCACGACGTCGATCTGGCCTCTCTCTGTCGCAAGGTCGCCCTGCGCTGGCATGGCGACGATCGCGACTGCCAGGCCTGGGAACCGTCCCAGGATGAGTTCCTGTCCCCCGCCCTCATGGTGGCGGAGTTAATGCGGCGCATCCTGCCGTCGGACGACTTCCAGAGCTGGTTCGGCGCCTTCCTGCCCGGTCTCGCTGCGCATGAGCCGGCGACCCTGCTGTCGCCCGCCCGCGTGAGTGACCGCAGTGACGGCAAAATCGCCCATCTGGACGGACTCAATCTCAGCCGGGCTTGGTGCTGGCGCGGCATCGCCTCTGCTCTGCCTGGCGACAATCCCGTCCGCGCGATCGCCGCCGACGCGGCCGATCGCCATCTCGATGTCGCGCTTGAGCATGTCACCGGCGACTATATGGGCGAGCACTGGCTGGCCAGCTTCGCCCTCCTCGCGCTCTTGCAGGAGAAAGGGTGGGTCGTCAGCCCGTGAAGCAGAACCCCGACGCCATTCGTCCATCGCTGAAGGCGAGAGTTTGCCGCTTCAACTCATCAATGTCCGAAACGCGCCATGAGCGGCCATAACGAACGTGCCATCAACACGACGTTCTGCGTGTGAGTTGGGCGTCTGCTTTATGGCGCAATGCCAACGTCTAAAGCCGATCCATTGCGGACCTTCAGCTAGCGGCCCGGTGTGTCGAGGTATTCGTCAATCGACCGGCGGCCCCTCTGGTCGTCGACGGTGACAGTGAAATGGCCGCCGTAGCTGCTGTCGGTAGCAAAGCGAGCAGTTAGGGCGGCGAACGCTGACGCGTTTGCGCCATGGCTCGCGCAAAGTCGAGCAAGAGCATCCTGATATAGCTTCATGACTTTGGTGAGTGTCGAAGATGTTGGGCTGCCCGAACTCGTGCCAGTCACCAAGTTGACCTCTATGTATCCCACTGGCGAACCCGCTGCTTCAGCGAAGACGTCTATCTTGTAGTAGCCTACGAGCAGGCATATTCCGCTCCCGAGCGCGTCAGCGATATCATGTCCGATGGATTTGAGTTCGCCGAACTTCATCAGGTCACTGTACCAATCCAACGACCACGTTCCACCCTTAGGCGACGATGACCGGGCCCATTTTCGGGCAGTCTTAAGTCACAGATCGATCTGCTCTGACATCTTCAGTGCATCGTCCACCTCAATACCGAGGTACCTGACGGTGCTCTCCAGCTTCATGTGACCGAGCAGGAGCTGACAGGCGCGGAGGTTGCCGACCTTCTTGTAGACGAGCGAACTTTTTGTGCGCCTGAGGGTGTGGGTCCCGTAACCGTCGGGTTCTAGGTCGATCATGCAAACCCGCTGATCGACGATCCGCGCGTACTGCCGCGTTCCAGTGTGCTGGCTCAGCCGACTAACGCTTGGGAAGCCAGTCATCTTCACCTTGGCCGCGAACTCTCAGCCGAGCCCCGATCGCATCGCGCGCTGGCTCTGTGATATCGAACGGCGCCGGCCTTCCGGTCTTCTGCTGGGCAACGATTGAACGCTGGCGAAGGAGGGGCTCACTGAAAGACGCTTTGGTCTAAAGACCGTTCTAGCGGACCGCATCGATGCGTCTTGGTCGCTAATTTACAGCAGCGGTGCCGGCCAACACCGCCTGTTAGTCTGCGGCATTTAGGCATGCGATACAGAGTAACTACAATAGCGAAGTGGTCACGGTCGCGCCCGGACTTCGAAATCGAGCGTCCAACGGCCTGCTCCGGCTCGGCGAAAATCAGCGATACGGGCGGCGATCTGGCGATCCAGGCCGTCGAGCAGGGCGGTTTCATTGGCGACCGAGGCCACTGTTGCATTGGTCTGCCAGAATGGACCGGTTTCGCCCTTTAGCGTGAACCGCAGATGCACGGTGTCGTTGGATTTCGGCAGAGGACGCTCGGACCAGGATTTTTTCAAACGACAGTCAGCTCCGTCGCACAAAGCGACGAGCAATCGGGGCCTTAGTGGGATCTCATAACGTCGCCCCGTCCTTGACTACACAGACAGCGCTTTTGCGACGACCGGCGCCAAGCCGTCGGCAATGATGCGCACCCCTTCGGCGTTGGGGTGGATGCCGTCTGGCTGATTGTAGCGGCGATCCAGGGCCACCCCTTCCAACAGGAAAGGATAGGCCGGGACATCTTCCTTGCGCGCCAAGTCCGCGAAGATGCGGTCGAACTCGGCGGCATAGGCGCCATATTGAGGCGGCGCCTTCATCCCCGCCAGTAGCACGGGAATATCGCGCGCCTTCAGCGATGTGATGATGGCCTCCAGATTGGATCGGACCGTTTTGGGATCCACGCCCTGAAGCATGTCATTGCCCCCCAGGGCCACGATGCACAGGTCGGTGTCGTCCTGGACGCTGTAGCCGACCCGGGCCAGTCCTCCGCCGGTCGTGTCGCCCGAAACCCCGGCGCCGCGAACCCTCACCCGGAGCCCCTTGGCCCTCAACACCTCTTCCAGCCGCACAGGCAGAGCCTCGGCCGAAGGCAGGCCGAAGCCGGCGGTGATGGAATCGCCCAGCAGCGTCACGATCTTTTCCGGCCCGTCCGAAGTTGCAGCCGTGGGTGAAGGCGACACCGAGGGCTCAACCGGCGTCTCTGACGTCTCCTCTTTCGAGGCGCTGCATCCGGCAAGGACGAGCCCTACCCCTCCGGTCAGGAACGTGCGGCGTGGAATGGACGGTATGGGCGAGGAGGGTTTTGGAGCCATGGTCTGCGTCCCCATATAGGAACCGATTTTCCTCCTCCCAATGCAGCAGGCGACATATCGATGGCTTCAGCCGCTCCGCTCGTCCTCGACGGCGTCGTCCTCACCCTGCCCTCGGCGGCGGGCCCGGTGGAAATCCTTCGCGGCGTGGACCTGGCCGTAGCGCCGGGCGAGACGGTCGCCATCGTCGGCCCCTCCGGATCGGGCAAATCCTCGTTGATCTCCATCGCCGCAGGGCTGGAAACCCCGACCCGGGGCCGAGCCATGCTGTTCGGTCAGGATATGGCCGCGCTGGGCGAGGATGGCCGCGCCCGCCTGCGTCGGGGGCGCGCCGCTCTGGTTTTTCAAAGCTTCCACCTCCTGCCCAATATGACGGCCGAGGAGAATGTGTCCGCGCCGCTGGAGTTGGCCCACAGGCCGGGGGCTGTGGCCTTGGCGCGCAGTTGGCTGGAGCGGGTCGGCTTGGGCTCCCGACGGTCGCACTATCCTCACCAGATGTCCGGCGGCGAGCAGCAGCGTGTCGCCCTGGCCCGCGCCCTGGCGGTCGGGCCCGAACTGCTGTTCGCTGACGAACCGACCGGAAATCTGGACGGGACCAACGGCGCTCTGGTCGCCGACTTGCTGTTCGACCTCGTGCGCGACAGCGGCGCCGCCCTGGTCATGGTGACCCATGACGACCGTCTCGCCGCGCGCGCGGACCGAATTGTGACGATGCGCGACGGCCGGGTCGTCGCCCCGGCGCAGGCCTCTGCATGAGGCTCGCCTTCCGCTTCGCCCGCCGCGAACTCCGTTCCGGAATTGCGGGATTCAGAATCTTTCTGGCTTGTCTGGCGCTGGGCGTGGCGGCGATCGCCTCCTCGGGATCGACCGCAGAGGCCTTCCGCCAGGGACTTGCCAGCCAGGCGCGGGAAATCCTCGGCGGCGACGTCGTCTTCAGCCTCGACCAAGGCCGGTTCAGCCCCGACCAACGCGCAGCCTTCGCCGCCCTGGGGCCCGTCGCCTATTCGGTGCGAGCCAACGGCATGGCCGAGACCGGAACCGGTCAGCGTCGTCTGGTCGATATGCGCGGGGTCGACGCCGCCTACCCCTTGGTCGGCGCGGTCGAATTGTCGGGCGCCCCTGATCTGGCTACTGCCTTGCGCGTCGAGAACGGTTTGGCGGGGGCCGTCGTCGAACAGGGCCTGCTGGACCGATTGAATCTTAAGCTCGGCGACACCTTCACCGTCGGCGGCGCGCGGTTCGTCGCCCGCGCCGTCCTTCTGGCCGAGCCCGATCGCCTGGGTCGGGGCTTTGCGCTCGGGCCGCGCGTGGTGACGACCGTCCCCGCCGTCGAGCAGGCCGGCCTGCTCGCCCCCGGCGGCCTGTTCGGCGAGGCGGTGCGCATCACCCTTCCCGCCGACGTCGACCCCAAGGCCGCCATCGCGGGTATCGAAAAGCGGTTTCCGCAGAGCCGGCTCGAAGCCCGGGATCGGTCGGAGGCCGCCGCCGGCGCCGGACGGCTGATCGATCAGCTGGAGTATTTCCTGGGCTTCATCGGTCTGGCCTCCCTGGTGGCCGGCGGACTCGGCGTCGGGGGCGCCGTTTCGGCCTATCTGGAGGGGCGCAAACCATCGATCGCGACGCTGAAGGCGCTCGGCGCGGAGGGCGGGCTGATCCGCGACATCTATCTGATCCAGATCGGCGTGTTGGCCGCCGTCGGGGTCGCCATCGGGCTCGTGATCGGGGCCGTCGCGCCGCTCGTCATCGGCGTGCTGGCGAAGGACAGCCTGCCCATTCCCGCCCTCTTCGCGGTCTATCCGGCGCCACTGGTCAAGGCCGGAGCGTTCGGCCTTCTTGCGGCCGCCGCCTTCGCGCTCGCGCCCTTGGCCCGCGCCCGCGCCACGCCGCCTTCCGCCTTATTCCGTCGCCAGCTTACCGACCGACCGGTTCTCGGCGTCGAACTGGCCTTCGCTGTCCTGGCCGCCATCGGCCTGGCGGGTCTGGCTCTTTGGACCGCGCCGTCCAAGCTTGCAGCGGCGGCCTTGATCGGCGGCACGGTCGTCGCCTTCGCCCTTCTGTGGGCGCTCGGCCGTTCGGCGGCCTTCCTGGCCGGGCGTTTGAGACGACACGCCGGCGGGGCGGTGCGGCTGGGACTGGCCAATCTCGCCGGGCCGCGCTCGGCGGCGCGCACCGCCTCCCCCGCCATCGGCCTGGGCGTGGCGCTTCTGTCCATGGTCGTCCTGATCCAGTCCAGCCTGCTGGGCCAGATCACCGAGGTCGCGCCACGATCGGCCCCATCCGTCGTCTTCACGGAGATCCCCGCTGATCGCGGCGCGGCGTTCGATGCGGCGGTGGCGAAGGTGATGGCAACGCCCGGCCCGGATCGCTATCGGCGCCTTCCCCTGCTGACCGGGCGGATCGTGCGGTTGAAAGGTGCGCCGGTCGATGTGGACGCCCTGCCTCAGGGCGAACGCTGGGCCTTCGATCAGGACATCCTCCTCTCCGCCCTGGCCGGCGCGCCGGACGATGCGAATGTCGTGTCCGGCCAATGGTGGGCCGCCGATTACGCCGGTCCGCCTCAAATCGCACTCTCGCGGGATCTGGCAAAGGCCGCCGATCTCAAGGTCGGCGACAGCCTGACCCTGCAGCTGCTGGGCCGCGAGATGGACGTGCGCATCGCCGCCCTTCGTCGGACTGAGCCGGGCGGATTCGGGACCAACTTCCTGCTCGTCCTGAACGCCGCCGCCATCCGAGGCGCCAATCCGCGCAGCGTCGCCATCGCCCGCGCCTCCCCCGCCGAGGAACGCGCCCTGACGAAGGCGCTGGGCGCAGACTTCCGAGAGGTGAACATCATCAGCGTCCGCGAGCAGCTCGAGGCCGCCGCCACCCTGTTCGACCGCCTCGCACTGGCCATTCGCGGGGCTGCGGCCGTCGCCGGTCTCGCGGGCCTGCTCGTTCTGACCGGCGCCATTGCGGCGGGCGTGCGCGAGCGGGCGCGCGAGGCCGCCGTACTCAAGGTGCTGGGCGGCTCCCACACCCAAATCCTGACCGCCTACCTCGTTGAATACAGCCTGGTCGGCGCCATCGCCGGTCTGGCCGGACTTCTTCTCGGCGCCGCCGGCGCCTGGCCTGTCGTCACCCTCGCGTTCAAGGCGACCTGGAGCGTGGACTGGACCGGCGTCGTTCTTCTTCTCACCAGCGCCACGGGCATCGCGGCTCTGGGCGGCGGTGTGGCGGCCCTGCAAGCCCTGTCGCGTCGCCCGGCGCCGGTTCTTCGGTCGGATTGATCGGAAGGGTAACGTCCGGCTCGCCTGGATGCCGGTCCGGAAAATTGAGCACGCTACGTGGCGGCTAGAGTCGTCCTATGACGGCAGCTCTATCGATCCGCCTCGCCTGCTCAATCGTCAAACGCTTGCCACGCGAGAACTCGGCGCGGCCAGGCCCCCTCGAGCCAAAGGTGGCGAAACGGGCGTCTTCGGGCTGAAGCATGGTGCGGGGATTGCCATCGCGGCCGGTGTACCACATCTCGGTCCAGCCCGCCGGCGCGATATGATCGTCCATCCAGCAATCGAGGAAGGTCGCTGCGCCGACAAATTTCGGATCGCCGTACCGACCATCAGGGAAGGTGCTGGACGGTCGCCAAGGCCGTCCCAAAAACACGGAATGCCGCAGCACGCCGGCGTCCCTGGTGAGACGGCAGTCGTGGAAGACAAAGCCGTAGTCTTGGTCAATCGGCGTGCTTGGAGCGGCGATATAGCCTTCGACCGGATCGGCGGGACGCAGTCGCGATCGGATTTCGCAACGTTCGAACCAGGCGCGCCCTCCGCCGAAGATGAAGTCATAGCTGCCCGTGATCAGGCAGTTTTCGACCAGCGTCGCGCCCGCATCGGGGAACAGGGTGTCCTGATAGCTGAGAATATCGCAGTTGCGGACGACCGCGCGATCCGCCCCCTTGTCCATCATCAAAGCCACGGCCTGGGGCCCTGCGCCATTGTGAGAGTGCAAGCCGTTCGGCTTTGTCATTTCCGCCAGACCGTCGAAGGCGTTGTTGATCGTCAAGTTCTCGGCGCGAAAATCGGGCGCGCGAACGAAAAGGGTCGGGGTGCGGAATGTGCCCCACATCCGCCCATCCGGCGCCGCCAATCCCGATGCCGCCAGATGATTGATCACCGAGCCTGAGCGATCCTCGCCGATCAGGTGAATGAAGGGCTTATCCACCACAACCTGCTCGGTCCAGATCCCGCGCGTGATCAGAATGCGAAAAGGCTTTCGCCCGTCCGCCGGTGCGGCGGCGATGGCGGCGGACAGCGTCGGATAGACTGGCGCACCAAAGCGACGGCCGGCGTCGTCGCTCCCGACCACAGCGTCGTATCCAGCCGCAGCAGCCCAGGATCGGCCGGACGCCATGATCCGTAGAGCGACGGCGGCAGCGAACGTCTGGCGGCGCGAAAGGGACGAAAGCATGCTGGCTCCGAATGGAAAAAGAGGGCGCTGACTGGCGAACCGTTCAGCGCCCAGTCTCCCGGGGGAGGTGGGAGTGTCTTAGAAGGTGTAGCGGACGCCGAAGTTGTACTGCCTTCCGGTATGCGAATAGACGTAGATGCTGTCGCGACGGCTATCGGTGTACTGCTCATTGAAGGCGTCGGTCAGGTTCAGGCCTTCGAACGTCACCTTGATGCGGTCCGTCAAAGCGTAGGAGGCCGAGGCGTCCACCGTCACGATGTCACGCACGCCATCGATGTCATTGGTGCTGGTGCCGCTAGGGACCGCGGTCAGATAGCGATCACGATAGGCGGCGGAGACGCGGGCGCTGAACCGATCGTCTTCGTAATAGAGGGTGGCGTTGTAGGCGGTCTTCGAAAGGCCGAGCAGATCGTTTTCAACAAAGCCCGTCGGCGATCGCGAGGAAATATAGCTGATCTTGGAGTCCACCAGCGTAACGTTGAAGATGGCGCCGAGATTGTCGAACGGTCCGGGCAGGAAGGTGAAGGGCTGCTGATAGCTGACCTCGATCCCCTTCAGCGGGCCGCCCTCGGTGTTCACCGGCTGGCTGAACAGGAAGACGTCGCTGGGCGAAACACCCAGGCCGTTCAGCAACTCCAGCGGCAAGCCGGATTGATTGAAAGGCTGGGAGGTTCGAGAGGTTTGAATGTAGCTTTCGATGTCCTTGTAGAACAGGCCGACGGACAGCAGGGCGTCAGGCGCGAAATACCATTCCGCCGACAAGTCGTAGGTCGTGGCGCGGATGGGATCCAGGTACGGATTGCCCGAACTGACGCTGAACACGCCGACCGTGCTGAGGCTGCCGCCCGGCGTTACACTGCCCAGGTTTGGACGGGTCATGACCTTGGCCGCGCCGAACCGCACCAGAAAGTCTGGCGTCACTTCGGCCGTCAGATTCAGCGCCGGCAGAACGTCGTCATAGTCGCGATCGACGGTCGTCTGCTGCGCCGCGCCTGCGACCAGTTGATAGCCGGTCGAGCTCTGCTTCGTCTTGACGTAGCGCACACCGATGTCGCCGCGTACCGGCATGCCGCCGAGCTCGGTGTCGAAGTCGAGCTGCAGGTAGGCCGCCGAGTCTTTCTCGGTGACATTGCGGATGTTGCCGCGGGCATTGGCGTTGGAGGCGCCGCTGAGTTCAAACAAGCCCGTGCCGCTGTAGATGTTGAACAGGTCGGCAAAGGCGTTGAGATTCGGCGCGATCCAGTTCGTGACCGTGCCGTTCGGCGCGCCAAGATTGCGACCAAAACCACTGACCAGCTCGGTCAGGCTGGCCAGCGTCACGCCGGCGGGCAGTTGCGGCACCACGCCCTCGTTGACCCGCGCCAGCGCCCAGGAGTCGAACTCATATTCCTTGTAGTTCACCCCGGCCTTCAGGGTCAGCGACGGCGTCAGATCGTAGCCGCCGTCAAGTTGCGCCGTCTTGATCGTATTGGTGACGCCCTGCGGTCGCAGGCGGATTTCCGAGCGCGCCGCTCCGAAATTATAGGCCAGCGGGTCGGTCACGTCATAACCGAACCGGATCAGTGGCGCGTTTCGGTTTTCGCGATAGTCGTATGAATAGTTGTCCGAATTTTCGCGGTTCAGAATGACCGTCGTCTGGATCGGATTGTCGAAATCAGACTTGGAATAGCCCACCAAGCCCTTGATCCTGAACCGGTCGCTGAACGCGTGCTCCAGGCTCAGCGTCCCTTGCGTGTATTTGGTGTCGAGCTCGTCGTAGCGGGTTTCCGTCTCCACATCGACGTCGTCGAACAGGCCGTAGACCATGTCGCCGTTGGCATCGACGACGCCGTCGCGCACGATGATTTCTGGTCGGCCGCCCTGCGACGCGTTGCGCGCGAAGGACAGGGCTTCCAGCCAGTTTTCCTGACGCGTGGCCTTGAAGTCGGAGTAGAGCAGATCGAGATTGATCAGCGTCTGTTCCTGCGGCCGGAACTGCACCGATCCCGTCAAGCCTAAGCGCTCCTGATCGTGCGTCAGGCGTCCGTAGCGCGGAAAACGAGGCGTATAGACATCGGCCCGCCTCGCATCGGCAAAGGGTGATGCGGGGTTATAGCCCCCAGCCTCGGTCCCGTTTAGCCAGCCGCCGGAACCATGGCCTTCTTCCAGTAGACGGCGCTTGGTGTAGGCGACCGAGACGAGGGCTCCCAGACGTCCATCCATCCAGGTGTTGCTGGCCAAAGCGGCGAACCGAGGGTCCCATTCCTGCGACAAGTCGTTGTAGCCGTATTGGCCCGACAGCACGAGGTTGGCGCCGGCGTAGTCGAACGGGCGACCGGTTTGCAGATCGACCGTCGCGCCCAACGATCCCTCTTCCGTTTCGGCCGAGGCGGTCTTGCGGACCGTGATGCTGTTGAAAAGCTCAGACGCGAAGACGTTGAAGTCGAAGGCGCGGTTGCGGTTGGCGCCGCCTGAGCTGTCGGTGCCCGACGCGGTGCTCTGGCCCTCTACGCCGTTAATGCGGACGCGCGTGAACTGCGGCCCCAGGCCCCGCACCGTGATCTGACGGCCTTCGCCCGCATCGCGTGCGATGGAGACGCCAGGCACCCGTTGGATGGACTCCGCAAGGTTGGCGTCGGGGAAATCGGCCATGTCCTCGGCCTTGATCACGTCGACGACGCCATTGGCTCGTCGCTTGGCCGTCAGCGCGCTGCCCAATGACGCACGGAAACCGGTTACCACGATAGTTTCAACTTCGTCCGCCTGGTCTTCGAGCTCGCTCCCCTGGGCGACGGTCTGGGGCGCGACGCTCGCGCCGGCGAGCACTGCCGTTCGGCCGTTGTTGGAAGCCACCACCAGATTGCTGCCCTGCAGGAGCCGGCCCAAGCCCTGATCAACCGAATAGACGCCCTGCACAGCGGCGGTTCGCTGTCCTGCGACCGCGTCGGTCGACGCCAGGATTTGAAGATCCGCTTGCCGTGCGAAGGCCGGCACACCGGTCGAGGCTGGCTGCGCAGGGACATTGAACTGTCTGGCCTGAGCCTGAACGGCGCCGGCGCCGGCCAGCGCCATCGTGCTGACAGCGATCATCAGCGACGCCTTCGCGCCTTGGTTTCGCGACATGGCCATGCGTCGGCCCTCCCTTTTTCTGTTTCCTGGTTCCCGGACCCTTCTTCGAGGGTTCCGAGAGTCTCGATGTTCGACGATCGACTTTCCGTCGCCGGACAGAAAAGATTTATCCGGCGCCACCCAGCATGATGACATCTGCGCCCAGTTTCACGCTCGCGTCATGGGCGACGCCCACCGCCTGGGCGAAGCTTTCCGGTTCATTGGTGCGGAACCATCCGACCACGGTACGGCCTTCCAGATCCGGATCGACGATCACGATCTTGCGGTTGTTGTAGCGGTTGAACTCAGCCGCCGCTGCGCCGATCGTGTCGCCATCCAGAACAATCTGCCCTTCTCGCCACGACAGAGCCCGGTCCATTTCTAGCGGACGCTTCACCGGGCTGGACGCGCCGGCCTGGTCGCTGACGAACACCTGTTCACCGGCGCCGACGCGTCGGCGCATTTTTCCAGCGCCCTTGTCGCTCCAGACCTCCACGACGCCTTCCGTCACGCGAACTTCGGCCCCGCCGGACTTGCGGCGAACGGAGAAGGCAGTGCCGACCGCTTGGACGCGGACATCGCCCGCCGCCACAACAAAAGGCCGCGCTCGATCTTTTGCGACTTGAAACCACGCCTCTCCTTGATCAAGGGTCACAGCGCGTTCGGCCTTCTGAAAGCGGATGTCCAAAGTCGTGTCGGTGTTTATCGCCGCCATCGACCCGTCGGCCAGAGGCACGCGGCGGATTTCTCCCACTAAAGTCCGGTAGCGCTGACGCGACAAGATCGGCGTCAGGACGACCCCGGCCGCGACAGCCGCCGCCAATCCCATTCCCCCGAGAAGCACGCGGCGGTCGGGCCTCGCCGGCGCACGGTGCATTTGGGTCTGAGGCATAGGCTTGACCATCAAGGCCATGACCGCTCGCGCCCGCCATAAAGCGCCCTCACGACGGCTGTCGCCAGCTAGCCAGTCGTCCAAAGCGGCTTGATCGGATGCGCTCATCGCATTTGCGTCCAGTCGAGCGGCCCATTTGGCCGCCGCCGCGTCGATCTCCGTGGAGGCTTCACGGCTCATGCGCGGCGCTCCCCGGTCGATGAGAGGCCGAGATCGGCGTCAGCCTTGGCCAAGCCTGCCAGGACCGCTTTCAGCCCGCGCGCCGCTTCGTTCTCGACCACGTTCTCCGACACGCCCAGTTGGCGCGCGATCTCCTTTTGCGACAACCCCACCACGCGGCGCATCTCGAAGATGCGGCGGCTGCGTTCGGGCAATGTGGCGACGATCTTCATTACGCGTTCGAGTTCCTTGCGTCCCCCGGCGATACGCTCTGGCGACGGTTCGTCCCACTCGATGCGCAGCGCGTCGATTTCCGTCACGGCGTCGATCCGGACAATCCGGGCGCGGCGCATCTGCTCAAGCACGACGGACCGCGCAGTCTGGAAGAAATAGGCGCGAGGGCTCTCGATCTGCTCCACCGCCTTCAGATTAGCTAATCGGCAATACGATTCCTGAATGACATCATCGACATCATTGGAGGTCACAAGCGATCGTCGAAGCCAAGCGCGAACGTCCTGCTCGTGGGGCAGGATTTCATACCCCAACCAGCGAACCCGTTCTTGTTCTGATTTCCCACCGCCTTGAGCCAATTCCACCCTCCCTCAGAGGTACGATGCGCGGCGGCGGTGTTTCCGTCAAAACTCGGCATTCGGAAGGTGGTGCACGTTAAAGAGATAACTGCGCGTAGTGCCTGACGTTGTAAGGATGGCGCTGACAGCATTCATTGATTTGCAAGACGAGATCAAAGCCACGCTCAGGGCGCGCAGGTGACGGCCTTAGCCTGATATTTCGGCGGTTTGGGCAACTTGCTTGTTGCACGGGGCAAACTGACAGCACCATTCAGTGCGCGCAGTTAATTCAACAACGTTCACGTCCGGGCTGATCGAAATAGGGTCATAACAACCGCAGCAGCAGCGAAACACGCTGCTGCTGCGACGTAGAGCCCTCGGATATCGAAACCTACACGTTCCAGAATAAGGGCAGCGATCGGGGCCATCGCCTGCGGTAAGGCCACTGCCAGGTTGTTGAGGCCCATATCCCGACCACGATTGTCTTGGGTGGGAAGGGCGTCCGCCATCAAGCCCATTTCCACGGATCCATAGGCCCCCTGCCCCACTCCATAGAGCGCGAAGGCGAGGATCACGACTGTCCATGATGGCGTGATCGCCAAGGCGAGGGCCCCGATGCTAAGGGCCACTGCTCCTATGAAAGCAATGGGTTGACGCCGCGTAATGCGCGCCCCGAACAGCGCCATTGTCATAGTAATGATTACGACGCTCGCAAACGCTACGCCCGTCAGCACGGCATGTGACCGTTCCGGACTGCGCCCGGGCCATCCAACGGCATCGCTGACGAAATACAGCAGGTAAGTGCTGACGAGAGCATAACCGGTCGCAATCAGGAGACGAGCAGTCCAGACCGTTGCGAAATTGCGGGATTCGAACGGGGCTAGCAGATGTCCGGTCCTGCCAGAGTAGGCTGACGGCGCCCTGCCTTGTCGTTCCGAAGACGGCTCATCGAAAACGATGAGGAAGAAGGCGGCTGCACCGATAAGAATACCCGCCAGAAGCGCTAATCTGCCGGGCTCGTGCTGCGGACCGAGCGCCATCAGACTGGAGCCCAGGGCCACAGCGAGTGGATACGACAGTCCCAGCATCGCCGAAACCGTACTTCTCAGCAAAATCGGCACGCGATCCGCAAACACAGCTGAGAGCGGAGCCATGAGCACGTTGAACGCAAGTTGAAATCCAACCAAGGCCCATACGAATTCGCCCGGCGTCGACGACCGCCATATGCCAACGTAGCTCAAAACCGTCAGCACCGCTCCGAGCGCAATCCAAGGCCGGCGCCGCCCAAACCGCGAACGTGTCCGATCGCTGATCGCGCCCATGGCGATATTGGCCACGGCGGCCGTGATCGCGCCCCAGACCATGGCCCGGCTAAGGATTTCCGTTTTACTCCGGGCGTCAAGAACGGCGGCGTGGAGCGGAGCGACGATTTGGAACAGGGGCGCTAGACCGATGAAGGCGGCAAGGAACAGCACCAGATACGCCGCCAAGACCAGGGACGTGCGGCAGGTTTGAGAACGGTTGGAAACTTCACCCTCCTCCATCGAGCGGCCCCCGCCTCTATGGCACGTGGCCCGAAGCGCTTGCTAGCGCGATCATGGCGTCCTCCGGTGTGAATAGCTGCAACAGAATGCGATCAGCAAATCACTTGTGACAACGCTGTCAGCTGCTAGGGTTTTCGCGAGGATCGTGCGCCACGTCGGCGTATCGGCGTCGCTCATGGAAGAACACAGGCCTTGAGGGAGGTTGGGGTGAGAAAGAGATGGAGCGCGAGCGTCGCGGCCGTGGCTTTGGCGGCCGCCTTCGGTGCGGCACAGGCGGAGACGGAGACCAGCGCCGTCCGGATGAGCCAGGTCGGGTTCGAAACCCAAGGGCCGAAGACGGCAACGGTCGAGGATCGCGCCACCCGCCCCCTGCCTTGGCGCGTGGTGGACCGGGCGGGCGCTAACGTGGCCCAAGGCACGTCCAAGGTCTTCGGCCGGGACGCCGCCTCGGGCCAAGCCGTGCATACGGTCGATTTTCAGTCGCTGCAGACCAACGGCGAAGGCTATCGGCTGATCGTGGGATCGCACGAAAGCCGCCCCTTCTCGATCCATCAGCATCCTCACGCCCGGCTGAAGTACGACGCCCTGGCCTATTTCTATCAAAACCGGGCCGGCGTGCCGATCCTGGCGGATCACGTCGCGCGGCCGGATCTGGCGCGTGCGGCCGGGCACCCGCACGAGGTCGCGGCCTGCTTCTCAGGCGCGGACACGGCTGGCGTCGCCTGGCCCGGGTGCGACTATACTCTGGATGTCACCGGTGGCTGGTACGACGCCGGCGACCACGGCAAATACGTCGTCAACGGCGGCATCTCGGTCTGGATGCTGCTGAATGCCTATGAGCGTACCGTGGCCAAGGGCGGTCCCGGCGCAAGCGCCTTTGCGGACGGCAAGGTCGACATTCCCGAGGCCGGAAACGGCGTCAACGATCTGCTGGACGAGGCGCGTTACGAGATCGAGTTCCTGTTGAAGATGCAGATCGCCGACGGCGTGAAGCTGAAGGTCCCGGTCGGCGCCCAAGCGGCGGGTCAGCCGCTGACCCTGACCGAGATCGACGCCGGCGGCATGGTCCACCACAAGGTGCATGATGCACAGTGGACGGGCCTGCCGATGGCCCCGGCGGACGATCCCCAGCCCCGCCTTGTCTATCCGCCCACCACGGCCGCGACGCTCAATCTGGCCGCAGTCGGCGCCCAGTGCGCGCGGATCTGGCGTGACATCGATCCGACCTTCGCGCGCCAATGTCTGACGGCGTCCCAGCGCGCCTTCCGCGCCGCGCTGCGTAATCGCGACGTTCGAGCCGGAGAGAATTTCGCCGGCGGCGGCGCCTATGGCGACACTGACTTTTCGGACGAATTCTATTGGGCCACGGCCGAGCTTTTGGCCACGACCCGCAATCCCGCCTATCTGACCGCGCTGAAGACCTCGCCCTACTATCTGGGCGGACCGCTGTCGGGCAAAAGCGCGACCGGCGATCCGGGCTTTTCCTGGACGGCGTCGCTAGGATCGCTGACGCTGGCGACCGTGCCGGACGTTCTGCCGCCCGAGGATCTGGTCACCGTGCGCGCCAACATCGTGGCGGCGGCACGCGCCTATGTCGACGCCGGCTATGGTCAGGGCTACGGCCTGCCGGTCGCGGGCGAGAAATACGAGTGGGGTTCGAACGGCGCTTTGATGAGCCGGGCGGTGATCCTGGGTTCCGCCTTCGACTACACCGGCGACTGGAATTTCCGCAACGCGGTGATCTGGTCCCTGGACTATGTCCTCGGCCGTAATCCGATGGATCGGTCCTATGTGACCGGCTACGGCGACCGGCCGGTCCAGAACCCGCACCATCGCTTTTGGGCGCATCAGGCTGACCCGGCCTATCCCTTGCCGCCGGCGGGCGCCCTGTCCGGCGGGCCGAACAATCAGGCCATGGTTGATGACGTCGCCAAGACCCTGGTCGGCAAATGCGCGGCCCAGACCTGCTGGGCCGACGACATCAACGCCTATGCCCTGAACGAAGTGGCCATCAACTGGAACGCGCCCCTGGTCTGGGTCGCCGCCTTCATCGACGACCATTGAGGTCGTTGCGAGCCTGAGACTTCCGCCGTTCTTCGGACGGCGGAAGCTAGCGTGTGAGACGCCTAGGCCATCTCTTCCAGTTCGCGACCGCGCGTCTCCTTCACCCAGGCCTGGACCAGGAAGAAGGAGATTAGGGCGCTGATCGCGTAGAAGCCGTAGGTGACGACCAAGCCGAGCGTCGCGGCCATCCAGGGGAAGCTGACCGAGATGGCGAAGTTGGCGATCCACTGGGCGAAGCCGGCGACGGCCAGGGCCGAACCGCGCATCTGGTTGGGGAACATCTCGCCCAGCATGACCCACATGACCGGGCCCCAGCTGAAGTTAAAGAAGACCACATAGGCGTTGGCCGCGATCAGGGCGATCAGGCCGGTTTGGTCGTCCAGGTGCAGCGATCCGTCGATCAGGGCGGCCTTGGAGAAGCACCAGGCGACGACAGCCAGGGTCACGAACATCCCGGCCGAACCGATCAGGAGCAGAGGCTTTCTGCCGATTTTGTCGATGACGGCGATGGCGGCCAGACAAGCGGCGATCGACAGGACGCCGGACAGGATGTTGATCTGAAGGGCGTCGTTTTCGGAGAAGCCGACCGACTGCCACAGCACCGCGCCGTAGTAGAAGACGATGTTGATGCCGACCAACTGCTGGAACACGGCTAGAATCAGGCCGGCCCAGACGATGGGGCGCACCTTCCTCGTCGCGGGGTCCAGCAGATCGGCGAACTTGGGCTTGTGATCGGCCGCCAGCGAGGCGCGGATTTCCTGGACCTTGCGCGCACCGGCGTCGGCGCCGAACAGCTTGGACAGGACTGTCGCGGCCTGGGCGTCCTTCTTCTTGACGACCAGGAAGCGCGGGCTTTCCGGGATGACCAGCAGGGCGATCAGATAGACGGCGGCGGGGATGACCTGCAGCCAGAACATCCAGCGCCAGGCGGGGAAGCCCAGCCAGAACTCCGCCGTCGATCCGCCGGCGGTCTTGGCCAGGGCGTAATTGGCCACGAACGCGCCGGTCAGGCCGGTGATGATCATGATCTGTTGCACCGACGACAGCCGGCCACGGATTGAGGCTGGCGTCACTTCGGAGATATAGGCCGGCGACAGAACCGAGGCCGCGCCCACGCCCAGGCCGCCGATGAACCGGGCGATGATGAAGTGGGCCGAGCTGTCGGCCGCGCCCGCCCAGAAGGCCGAGACGATGAACAGGGCGGCGGCGATCTGCATCACCGTGCGGCGGCCGATGGCGTCGGCCAGACGTCCCGCGATAAAGGCGCCGACGGCGCAGCCGAGCAGGATGGCGCCGACGTTGAAACCGGTGCCCAGGGCCGACAGGTTGAAGGCGGCCTCCAGCCCGTCCTGGGTGCCGTTGATGACGCCGGAATCATAACCGAACATGAAGCCGCCGATGGTGGCGACCGCCACGATCAGGGCGATGAAGGCCATGTTGACGCGGTCGTCGCCCGCGATGTCGGGGCCCGTGCCCCCCGTCGGTCCTGCCATCTCGATATTCCCTCCGAAAGCCCGAAAAATGGTTCGGGCGTTTATTGCTAAGCCCGCTGGCGTTCCGTGATACCCGGCATGTCGGGATCAGACTCGTTCAACTTGTTCAACCCGTCCAGCTCGCCCCGCGCCCTCGCTTTCCGGCCGTAAACCCATTCGAACAGGGGTGAGGCCATTAGCGTGGTGATGATGGCCATCAGCACCAGGATGGAGAACAGGGCCGGGCCGATGACGCCCTTTTGCAGGCCGATGTTGATGATGATCAGCTCCATCAGGCCGCGCGCGTTCATCAGGGCGCCGATGCCCATGGCCGTGGCGTTGTCCTGACCCGTCAGGCGGGCGGCGGCCCAGCAGGCGCCGCCCTTGGCCAGGATAGAGCCCAGCAGGATGACGACGGTCACGGCCAGCAGCCCCAGGCTGTTGACCATGGTCAGCTGTGTGTTCAGCCCCGAGAAGGTGAAGAACATCGGCAGCAGCACCAGCACGGCGAACGGCTCCAGCTGACGCTTCACCTCGTCGCTCAAGAGACCGCGCGGCATGGCGACACCTAGGATGAAGCCGCCGAAGACGGCGTGAATGCCCACCGCGTCCATGGCCCAGGCGCTGAGCATGAACAGGATCAGCACGATCCCCAGCACGGTCGGGCTGAGCCGCCGTTCCCGCTCCACGATCCGGCCCAGCGGCGCCAGCAGCTTCGGCCCCAGCGTCAGCATGAACAGGGCGAAGGCCCCGCCCCCCGCGATGGCTGTCACCGCCACCATCGGCCCAGCGCCGAAGCTGGCCAGGACGATGGCCAGGACGCACCAGGCGCCGGCGTCGTCGATGGCGCCGGCCGCCAGCGACAGCGAACCCAGCCGTGTGCCGCTGAGCCCCCTTTCATGAATGATGCGCGCCAGCATGGGGAAGGCCGTGATCGAGATGGCCGCGCCCATGAACAGCATGGCCTGCCAGGTCTGGATGCCCTGCCCGAACAGACCCTCAGCGACCAGCCAGGGCGCAAGGGCGACGGCGACCACGAAGGGCGCCGCCATGCCCGCGAGCGACACGGCGGCCGCACTTTTCGCATTGGCCCTGAAGTGGTCGCGACGGAAGCCCAGCCCGACCAGGAACATATAGAGGCCGACGCCCAACTGGGCGCCGACGAACAGGATCGACCGCGACTCCCTGGGGAACAGGGCCGCCTGAAAATCGGGCGCCAGCAGGCCGAACAGCGACGGGCCAAGGATCACCCCGGCGATCATTTCGCCCACCACCTGCGGCTGGCCGAGGTAGCGTTTGGCCAGCCAGCCCACGATGCGGCAGGCGGCGATGATGATCGCCATCTGCAGGAAGAAGGCCACGCTCAGTTCAGCATTGGTCATGCGGCCAGTTCCCCCCTTTGCCGAGCGCCAGCCTACTGCGTCGGACAGACGGCGTCGCCCTCGTTCGACGCCAGGCGGATATCCTCGACCGTGACCGCGAAGTCGGCGTTGGTGCGCAGGCCCCAGGGTTGGTCGACGGCGGCGATGTCGGCGCCGCGATCACGCAAGCACGAGAGCCGCACCTTCAACGTACGCCATTCGCCGACGGGGGCTGCGCCGATCAGGCCGGAGATATCGACCGAACCGGCGCCGAGCGTCAGGAAGACGGGCCCCTTGGGCCGGGCGTCCACGCGGTAGCGGAAGGCAATGGCCATTTCGCCGTTCGATTGACGCGTCAGATCGACCGGCTGCGCCACGATCATCGCCTGACCGCCGCCCTGCGAGAAGGTCAGGGCGCGGGCCGATTCCTGGCCTGCGCCGTCGGTGGCGCGCGCGGACACGCCGCCGCGCGGACTAGCGCCGCTCTTTTCAGCGCCGAGGCGAAAATCCCCACCCGCATCGCGCAGCATCAGCGACCAAGGCGCGACGAAGCGGCCATCGACGAAATAGCGATCCAGGCTGCCGCCGGCATTGGCGACGCCGCTGTCTTCCGACAGCAGACCGACGTGGGCGGTGCGCGCATAGGTCAGGCCGTAACCATAGGCGAATTGCGGGTCATAACCCGGCTGGCCCACGTTCAGCGGCTCACCCTTGGCCGTCTTGGGCCAGCTGAAGGACAGGGTTCCGGTAAAGTCGTTGCGGGGCTTGCCCGCCGCATCGCCGACCAGCACATCGGCGATCCCGCCGCCTTCCGTGCCCGGCAGCCATGCGGCCACAAAGGCATCGGACGCATTGATCTCGGGATTGGTCCACATCGGGCGGCCCGATAGGAAGACCGACACGGTCGGAATGCCCGCCGCCTTCAGGCGCTTCAACGTCTCAAGCGGTTCGGTCGGCAGGAAGTCCAGCGTGTCCACATCGCCCTGGAACTCGGCATAGGGCGTTTCGCCGAAGACGACGATGGCCACGTCGGGTTTCTGGGTGAAGGAGCCATCGGCGCTGAGCGTCGCTTGGCCGCCGCCGGCGGCGACCGCCTCGCGGATGCCGCCCCAGATCGACTGGCCGTTGGGGAAGTCGGCGTTCGAGTTGCCCGTGCCCTGCCATGTCAGGGTCCAGCCGCCCGAGGCCTGGCCGATATCGTCGGCGTGGCCGGCGACCAGCACCCGTGCACCGGCGTGGATCGGCAGCACCGAGCCTTCGTTCTTCAGCAACACCAGGGACTTGCGCACCGCTTCACGCGCCAGGGCGCGGTGGGCCGGCGAGCCCAGCTCGTTCAGATGTCCTTCGACCGGGCGGCTGTCGTTGAACAGGCCGGTCTTGACCTTGACGCGCAGGATGCGACGCACCGCCTCGTCCAGGCGCGCCATCGGGATTTCGCCCGACTTCACCTGGGCCAGGGTCGAGGCGTAGAGCGGCTTCCAGCTGTCGGGCGCCATGAACATGTCGATGCCGGCGTTGAAGGCCAGCGCGCAGCTTTCGTTCGAACATCCCGGCAGCTGGCCATGGGCGTTCCAATCCGACACCACGAAGCCGTCGAAGCCCAGCGGGCCGCGCAGCACGTCGGTCAGAATGGTCTCGTTGCCCGAGTGTTTGACGCCGTTCCAGCTGGAGAAGCTGGCCATGATCGACAGCACGCCGGCGTCGATGGCCTGGGGATAGCCGGACAGATGGGTGCGGATCAGCTCCTGTTCGGACCCGGCGAAGTCGCCTTGGTCCTTGCCGCCCGTGGTGCCGCCGTCGGCAAGGAAGTGTTTGGCCGAGCCGGCGATGTGGCCCGCCGCCAACGGACGATCAGCCGACAACGCGCCTTGCAGGCCGAGCGTCATCGGACCAGCGTAGCTTTTGGCGACCTCGGGGTTCTCGGCATAGCCTTCATACGTCCGGCCCCAGCGGTCGTCCTGGGGCACGGCCAGGGTCGGGCCAAAGGTCCAGTCGGCGCCGGTCACCGCCACTTCCAGCGCCGTCGCTTCACCGATGCGGCGGATCAGGTCGGGATCGCGCGCGGCGCCCAGGCCGATGTTGTGCGGAAAGATGGTGGCGCCGACGATGTTGTTGTGCCCATGCACCGCGTCGATGCCGTAGATCAGGGGCACCTTGGCGCCCGGTCGCTGGGCCGCAGCCGCACGGAAGGCTCGGGCCAGTTCGACCCATTTCTGCGCCGAGGCGCGCTCGTCGCCGCCAGGCGAGGAGTTGCCGCCCGCCAGGATCGAGCCCAGCGGATAGGTCAGCAGATCCTCAGGCTTGATCGAACCGATGTCGGCCTGGATCGTCTGCCCGACCTTCTCCTCCACCGTCATCCGGCTCATCAGCTCAGTGACGAAGGCTTCCGTCGCCGCATCCGTCACCGCCGCCGGCGAGGCCGCTCGGGGCCAAAGCGCCGGATGGGCGCGGGCCGCGTCTGTGACGATGGACGCCTGGGGCGCGACGGCCTGAACGGGACCTGCCCGAGCCATGCCGGGGTCGATCGCGCAGGCGCTCGACATGAGGGTGATCACCAGGGCGGTGGCGGCCTTGCGCATGGAGAGAGACCTGATCGCTGGGGCCACCGCGCCGCCCAAGCCAACCCCGGAGACGCGCCTTCAGGCCGATATGGACGTCCAAAGCACCGTTGGACAACGTCCACTGTGCCAAAGGCCTGACAGCGCTGTCAACACTTGTCAGATCGCTGACTTCAAAGCGCGATGCGAGCCGTGGACTGACGCGCAATCAGATCGTGCGCAACGATGACGCGCGCATGGGCGTCGCCGTTCAAAAGGCGGCGTAGCGGCGGGATCAGACGCTGAGCCGCAGCGGCCGCCATCTCCGCCACCGGCTGACGGATGGTGCTTAAATCCGGCGTGCTGAAACCCGCGCCAGGCGAATCGTCGAAACCGGCCACCGACAGATCGCCGGGCACCGACAGCCCCAGCTTCGCCGCACATTGCAGGACGCCGAGGGCCGTATCGTCGTTACTGGCGAAGATCGCCGTGATGTCGGGCGAGGTCTGGTGCAGTTTCTCCATCGCCAGCGCGCCGGAGTTGAAGGTGAAGTCGCCCTCCACCACCCAGGTCGGCGCCACATCCAGGCCCGCCTCTGCCATGGCGTCCCTGTAACCGGCCAGACGGCGCCGGCTGGCGCCATAGGCGACCGGCCCGGTCACGAAGGCGATCCGCGTGTGGCCGAGGTCGATAAGATGGCGGGTCATCTCCAATGCGGCGCGCCGTTCGTCCATCTCGATGCAGAAGCCCCGATCGAACGCCGCTTCCGCACCGATGCGGGCATAGGGCGTGCCGGCCGCGTCGAGAGCATCCATCACCACCGTATTGTCCGAGTTCGGCGGGGTCAGAATGACGCCTTCGGGACGGATGGAGTTCAACAGCGCCGCCAGATCGCGTTCGAGATCAGGCGAGTTATGATCCACCAGCTCGATCATCAGATGATAATCGACCTGGCGCGCCTCCATCAGGGCGCCGAACTCCAGACGCCCCAGATAGTCGCTTCCGCGCCCGCTCTTCCAATGTTCGATGGTCAGATCCGCGTCCACAAGGACCGCGATCAACGACGACGACGCCCCCGCCAGACTGCGCGCAGACAGGCTGCGTCGATAACCCAGAGACGCAGCCGCCTCCTCCACCTTGGTTCGCAGCGTGGGGCTGACGTTCGGCTCGTTGTTGAGCACACGCGACACGGACTTGATGGACACGCCCGCCTTCGCGGCCACGTCATAGATCGTCACCGTCGCCAAAATCCGTCCCCCTGCACGTCGCTCGAACCGCTTCTAACATCCCCGTTCGAAAAGGCGATGCCGACACAGCTTATGGTCAGGCTTGTCCATCGCTGTCATGCCAAAAAATGGTCTGCTAGACAGTCGATATGATGACCCAAACCGATGCCGGTCCGATCCGAAAAGTCGTCATCCTGGGCGGCGGGACGGCCGGCTGGATGACGGCCGCCGCCCTGTCTCATCGTCTGGCGGGCAGCCCCGTGTCGATCGAACTGGTCGAGTCCGACGAGATCGGCATCGTCGGCGTAGGCGAGGCCACCCTGCCCCACATCCGCGCCTTCAACACGGCCATGGGCATCGACGAGCAGACGTTGATCGACCAGACGCAGGCGACCTTCAAACTGGGCATCCAGTTCGTGGATTGGGGACGGCCCGGCGACAGCTACATCCATCCGTTCGGCGCCTATGGCGAACCGATCGAGGGGATCGATTTCCACCATGTCTGGGCCGCGCGCCGCGCCATGGGCGACGCCGCCGACATCAGCGATTACAGCTATCCGGTCAGGGCGGCCGAGGCGAACCGCTTCCAGCGGCCGGTTTCCGCCCCTGGCTCGATGCTCTCCACCTTCAGCTACGCCTTTCAGTTCGACGCCAGCCTCTACGCCGCCTTCCTGCGCCGGGTGTCGTGCGGGCGCGGCGTGCTCCGCACAGAGGGGAAGGTGGTCGATCATGTCCTGAATGGCGCGACGGGCGATGTCGACGCTATCGTCCTGTCGGACGGGCGCCGCATCACGGGCGACCTGTTCGTCGATTGCTCGGGCTTTCGCGGTCGGCTGATCAATCAGGCGCTGGAGACGACGTTCGAGGACTGGAGCCATTGGCTCCCCTGCGACAGCGCCTTCGCCGTGCCATGCCAGACGACGGCGCCGGTCGGCCCCTATACCCGCGCGACGGCCCGTGTGGCGGGGTGGCAATGGCGCATTCCGCTGCAACACCGCACCGGCAACGGCCACGTCTTCTCATCGGCCCATACTTCGGACGAGGACGCCGTGGCGACCCTAATGTCCAATCTGGAAGGCCCCGCGCTGGCCGAGCCGCGCCGACTGAGCTTCAAGACCGGGCGACGACACAAGCTGTGGAACCGAAACGTCGTCGCCATCGGCCTGTCCGGCGGCTTCTTGGAGCCGCTGGAATCTACCAGCATCTATCTGATTCAGTTGGGGATCACGACCTTTCTGGATCTGTTCCCCGACAGGGTCGGGATGGCGGCGGACGCCGAGGAATACAATCGGATCATGGCGCTAGAGTTCGACCGGATTCGTGACTTCCTCGTGCTGCACTATGTCGCCAACCAACGTGACGAGCCGTTCTGGCGCGAGATGCGAACCATGGCCTGGCCCGACAGCCTTTCGGCCAAGGTCGAGGCCTTCAAGTCGCGCGGCCTGCTGCCCGACTACGATATCGGCGTCTTCCTGCCACCCAGCTGGCTCGCCGTACTGGTGGGGCAGAACATCGTCCCGAACGGCTGGGATCCGCGCGTCGATCGGCTGGAACCACACGTCCTGTCCGACAAGCTGGCAGCCCTGCGCGACGACGTCCGATCAACCGTCGATCGAACGCCCGATCACATGACCTTCATCAGCGATGCGGCTGCGCGCGCAGGTAGCCTCCGATGAGCGGAACCGAAAAAATTTGGGTCATTCAGGGCGCCGGCTTAGCGGCTTGGGCGGCGGCCGCGCTGCTGGCCCGCCACCTGCCGTCTGGTAATTCGGTCCTGATCGAAGACGCTGTTTCCCCCGCACTCGGCGAAGAGTCTGAGGTCGTGATCGCCGAACCCGACGGCGTGCTCGTCCAGTTGTCGGACGGCGCCGACCTGTTGGCGCATGGCCACGGCGGCTTCTTCCTTGGCTCGCTGCTGCAAAACTGGCGCGAGGGGCGAGACGTCGCCGTCGCCGAGCAGGAGCCTCTGCCCGGGATCGATGGGGTCGCGCTGACGGACGTGGTGTTGCGCGCCTCACGTCAGTCGCCCGTCGCCCCCGACTATGCCGCGCTTCTGGCGCCGTTGCAGTTCCAGGCGCGCGTGATGGCGGCCGGTCGTTACGCCCATCCCAGCCCGGATAGGCAGTCGCCGCGCTCCCTTCTTCGCCCCAGACTGATGCTGGACGCGCGCGTTCTGACGGCGCGACTGCGGGACATCGCCCTGCGCGCTGGCGTGCGGGAGACGCCTGAAGATGGCCGTGAAGTCGAGGCCTTCATGACCCTGGAAACGCGAGCGAACGGAGTTTTCAGCGGCGACGGCGACTGGACCGCGCGCCTGGGCTACGACCGCTGTCTGACCATGCGCTACGTGGGCGGCGATCACACGCCGCGTCTGGACATGGCCAATCTGGTCGAAGGGCTGGCCAGTCGCAGCCCCCTGCCCGGCGGCGGCTTCGCCAGCCTGGCCTATGCCGCAGATCGCACGACCGCTGACGGCGCGAAGGCGGCGCTGGCGGCCTGGTTGGGCGACGTTGATGTCGCCACCCAGTCCGACGTCGTCCTCGCTCCCGGCCTGAACACGCATCCCTGGAGCGGCCGTCGTCTTGCTCTTGGTCCGGCGGCGGCGCGCTTTGGCGACGCTTTGAGCCTGGATAGCGCCGCGCTGGAGCGACAGCTCACACAACTGGTCGCATCGCTGCCGGGCACGTCCGAGCAGATTTCAGCCTGCGCCGAGGCCTACAATGAGGCGGTGGTTCGCGACATCGCGCACCGCGCGGACCAACTCCATCTTATCCTTCTGAACGGATCGCAAGGCCAGCGACTGGCCCCGGCTGGCGACGACCTGGCGCGTCGCATCGCTCAGTTCACGTCTCGCAACGCCGGCGTCGGCCTGGATGGCGATCCTTATGATGCTCAGCACTGGATAATGCTGATGGCTAGTCTGGGCCTGATGCCGCGCCGTTACGACATCCAGGCCGACCGTCTGGACATCAAGGCCGCCATGGCGTCGCTGGGACGAATGGTCATCGCTTTCGACCAGACCTTGGCCGCCCTGCCCGCCCATTCTCAGTTCATCGACCGGCTGCGCGAAGGCGGCTGATCCAGAACGAAAAAAGGGGCGTCGATCAAATCGACGCCCCAAGTCTTCGCTCAGACAAGAAGTCTTAGAAGGTGTAGCGCAGGCTGAACGTCACGCGGCGGTCGCTGCGGAAGTAGGATCGCGGCGCCAGCGGACCGGCCTGGTTTGCGCCGTTCAGGTTGTAGGACGTCTGCTGCTGCGTGACGGTGACCTCGTCCAGCAGGTTCGCGCCATACAGGCCGATCTTCCAGTTGTCGTTCAGCGTGTAGAAGATCGAACCGTCAAGCTGCCCCGTCGAGTCGTTAAAGATCGGCGAGAACGGGTTCACATCGTCGCGCGGCGTCAGCAGGAAGCCATTGCGCCAGTTGTAGGCCAGGCGCGCCGACAGACGATCCTTCTCGTAGAAGACCGAGAAGTTGTAGGTGTGTTTCGACAGTTGCTGCAGCGGCAGTTCCAGACCCACATAGCGCGGCTCGGTCACGGCATTGGGGAAGGTCGAAGGCTCGACGTAGGTGTAGTTCGCCTCGATCCCCAGCCCGCTCCACAGACCTGGCAGGAAGCTGTATGTCTGCTGATAACCGACTTCGAAGCCCTTGATCCAGCCTGAGCCGATATTGACCTGCTGGTTGACCTGGACGTCGGTGGAGACGCCCTGCGCGTTGCTGAACTGCTGGACGGTCGAGCCGCTGGCCAGAATGTCCGACAGGTCCTTGTAGAAGGCGTTGAAGGTCAGCGAGCTGCCCGGCTTGAAATACCATTCCACGCCAAGGTCGTAGTTCCACGAGCGCACGCCCGTCAGCTGCGATCCGCCAGTGAAGGTCGTCAGCAACGGGGCGGTGTTGACGTCGCCGCCGTTGTCCCGAACCTGATTCATGTCGGTGTAGAACAGGGTGGCGGCGAAGGCCGTCACGCCGAAGTCCGGGCGCGTCATGGCGCGCGACACCGCGCCGCGGAACACCCACTCCTTGTACTTCAGGTTGACGTTCAGGCTGGGCAGCCAGTCGTCATAGCTGTTGCCGCGCTCGATCTCTTGGAAGCTGCCGTCGCTGAACGCAACCAGCTGATTCAGACGGTCGTTCGACAGCAAACAGTAGCCCGGCGCCGACTGCCCCGGCTGGACGGTCGAGCACCGGAAACGGGCGATGGCCGCCGCATTGGCCTGTGTCACCGGAATGTTCTGACCCGGGAAGCGCGGATCGTTGCCGTTCGCATCACCGAAGTTCTGCGCGATGTTGGGGCTCGAGATGAAGCCGCGCGTCTGGAAGTCCGTCTTGGCGTAGCGAACACCCAGGTTGCCGGTGATGGCGGTGTCCGCGCCGAAGATGTCATCCCAACCGAAGTCGAACCGGACATAGGCCGATGTGGTCTGTTCGGCCGAGTTGTTGATATCCCCTGGCAGGAAGGGCGTGCCGGCGATGGCGCCCGGACGCTGATCCAGCGCACGCCAAGTCGAGCCCGAGCTGCTGGCTGCAGCCAGGGCCGCCTGCAGCGTGCCGTCCCGATAGGCCGCAATCAGATCGGCTGTCGGATAGAAGCCGTTCATCGGCGTCGGATTGTGACCGCGCTGGAAGTTGGGGAAGTCATAGGCTTCGACGGCCAACGGACCTGTGGTCTGGAACGGCGTGACACCGCCAGCCCAGCTTTCAGAAATCGCACCCCAGTTATAGGCGGTGTAGCGGCGGGTCTGCTCGCGGTCCGAATAGCGCGCACCCATGCGAATGGCGCGCAGCGGCGAGTTGTCGAAGTCGTATTTGACGTCGGCCTTAAACGCGGTCTGATCGCCGTCCGACTGCTCGATGTGATCCATGGCCGAACGATAATAGAAGTTCGACGGGCTGTTTGTGCTGGCCGACGGCTGGCCCGAGGCGTCAACGAACTGGATGTCCGGCACGCCGTGACGCCCCTCGCCGATCAGGGTGTAGAGCGGCGTGATGGCGCCATAGACGCTCATGTCCAGATCGTCGGCGCTGGCCTTGCTGTACTGCGCATCCAGCCAGATCGACAGACGATCCGTCGGATGGAATTCGGCGGCCAGAGAGAAGTCTTCGGTCAGGGTTTGCAGATCGCGCTGGCGCTTGGGCAGAACCTGTAGGTTCGGCGCATTGCTGACCAGCAGACCGCTCGTGAAGACGCCGTTGGAATCATAGGTGAACGACTGGCCCGGCAAGGGGGTCGGGTTGCCGCCGCTGCCCAGATCCACTTCGACCACGCGCTCGCCCCAGGCCGAGGTCGAGTCGGCGCGAATGTATTCGCCGGTCAGCTTGGCGCGGCCGTCGGTCGATTCCCATTGCAGCGAGCCATCCAAGGTCGAACGCGAACGGTCGAACTGCTGGGTCCGCACCGCGCCGCCGCGCGGGACGTATCGGCGATCCTCGCCGTTCGACAGATCGGACCGATAGGTGAAATCTGTCAGGTGGCTGCCGTAAGCTTCGGAATACAGGTCGGATTCGCCATAGCTCAGCAGGGCGCCGAACGAGCCGTACTGGGTGTCCCAGACGTTGCTGATCAGGGACGAGAAGCCCAGGCCCGGCTTTTCACGCAAATCGCCATAAGAGCCTTCCGCCGTCGCGCCGAAGACGAACTTGCGGCTGTCGAACGGCTTGCGGGTGCGCAGATCCACCACGCCGGCAATGCCGCCTTCGATCCGGTCGGCCGTGGCGTTCTTGAACACCTGAACACTGGACAGCAGTTCCGGCGACACGTCGTTGAAGCCCAGGGCGCGACCCGTGTTCACGCTGAAGGCGTCGCGGCCGTTGAACTCCGAGCGGACGTAAGAAAGGCCGCGAATGATGACGTTGGAGCCTTCGACCGAGAAGTGGTCGGGGTCGGTCGGGCCCTGGAAGCGGTTGATATTCACGCCGGGGATGCGCTGCAGCACCTCGTTGACCGACTTGTCCGGCAGGGCGCCGATGTCGTCGGCGGTCACGGCATCGACGAAGGTGTCGGAGTCGCGCTTGATCGCCTGCGATGAGGCGATCCGCGCGCGGATGCCGGTGACGACCACGTCGTCGACCTGCGCCGCATCGTCCGTGGCCGGGGCCGTCGTCTGCGGCGCCGGCGTCGATTGCGCGTGGGCGGCGGTGGCGCCGACCACGGCGACGGTCAACGCCAGGGCGGACACGGAACGGCGCAGCCCGCGCGCGGCGGGCGCATAGCCGGCTTGGAACATTTCTGACTTCACTTCTGATCCCCCCGAGGACGGTTCAGCCCGTCGCAATCGTTTCGACAGCCTTTATCGGCCGTCCGCGAGCGTGTTGGACTACCGATTGACAGCGATGTCAACGGCTCGCGACAAACTAGGCGCGTTTCTGTCGGCGACTTCAAAAGCGGTGCCCCGCACCTATGCAACGGACAACAGTCTGCTGACACGGCCTTAAGGCGCCAGCCGCGGCCTCAAAACGCCTTGCGATTCATCGTCGTCGCCAGAACATCTTCGTGCGTCGGCAAAGCGTCGGCCGTGCGCCAGATGCTGTCTCGGATCGCCGCCAGTCGGCTTAGATTGGCGTCGCGACTGATCACGTCGGAAATCGGGTGACGCCCGTGCGGCGTCAGCCCCTGCCCCACTGCGACCGCCAGCCAGCTCGATTCGGAAAAGATGTCATGGTCGCGCCTGACGATCCGACCCGTCTCCTCGAACAGGGCGATCTTGGCCACCAGCCGGTCCGGGATCGGCATGTCGCGCACCTGCTGCCAGAAAGCCCCTTCCCGCTGCGTAATCTTGTAGTGCAGGATCAAGAAGTCGCGGACAGTGACGAATTCCTCCTCCATCAGCGCGTTGAACTCGCGGCGAAGGCCCTCGCTGTCTTTGCGCGACGGAAACAGGGTGATCAGCTTGGTGATGGCGCTCTGGATCAGGTGAATGCTGGTCGATTCTAGCGGCTCGAGGAATCCGCTCGACAATCCAACCGCCACGCAGTTGCGCTTCCAGCAGTCCTTGCGCCTGCCCGTGGTGAACCGCAGGCGACGCGGCTCGGCCAGAGCCTTGCCCTCCAGCCGCGACATCAGCGCGTCCTCGGCGGCCTGATGCGAGAGATGCGCCGAGGAATAGACGTAGCCGTTGCCCACACGGTGTTGCAGCGGGATGCGCCATTGCCATCCTGCCTCGCGCGCCGTCGACCGCGTGTAGGGCGATAAGGGCTCCTCGCGCTCGCACGGCACGGCGACAGCGCTGTCACACGGGAGCCAAGAACTCCAGTCCTCATAGCCGGACTTCAACGCCTGCTCGATCAGAAGGCCGACGAAACCGGTGCAATCGATGAAGAAGTCGCCTTCGACGATGCGGCCGTCGTCCAGCTTGACGCCGGCGATATCTCCATCCGCCGCCTGCTGGACCTCGACCACCCGCCCCTCGTGGCGGACGACGCCCAGACCCTCCGCAAAGCGGCGCAGGAAGCCCGCATAGAGCGCCGCATCGAAATGATAGGCGTAGCCCAGGCTGGACAACGGCGACTGCGGCCCGCCCTGCGGATGAACGAAACGGCCACGGCGCGCGGCCTGCCAGGCCATGGAATAGGTTTCCAGCGGCTCCGACCTGCCTTCGGCGCAGGCTTTCAACCAGAAATGATGAAAGGCGATGCCTTCCATATCCAGCCCGAAGGCGCCGAACGGATGGAAATAGCGCTCGCCCTCGCGTCGCCAGCCGTCGAACTCGATCCCCAGCTT
This sequence comes from Brevundimonas sp. SGAir0440, assembly GCF_005484585.1. Lineage (NCBI taxonomy): Bacteria > Pseudomonadati > Pseudomonadota > Alphaproteobacteria > Caulobacterales > Caulobacteraceae > Brevundimonas > Brevundimonas sp. SGAir0440. Next base: position 2,649,900 of record NZ_CP039435.1, read on the forward strand.
GAACGTCGCCTTGGTCTCCCGCAGGAAGTCCGCCTCGTCGATCCCCAGGCGCGCGTTGAACTTCAGGATTTCCGGGATCGTCGCCTCGCCCACGCCGATAATGCCGATGGCCTCAGATTCGACCAGGATCACGGTCTTGCCCGCGCCCTCGAACGAATGCGCCAGCGCCGCCGCCGCCATCCACCCCGCCGTCCCGCCGCCGACGATGACGATGCGATCTATGATCATGGATGGGTCAGCCAAGTTGCACCTCGGTCATGATTGTTGGGCTCGATCGCGGATTCACCGATGGCACTAGCTTGTTCCTTGATCGAAGTGGCGCGAAATCGACCATCACACTTGTTGGATCTATGTGGTCGGCCATTTCTAGAATGTCGCCAAGCGTAACGACGTACCCGTCATCACTCAGCAATTTCGGCAATGAGTGAGTAGCAGACAGGAGCACAGCGCCGGTGAGCGAGCGCAAGAACGTCGTCGATTAGGCCAACATTGCAGCCGCCAGCAAGGCGCAAACATCGACGGCCTTGCAGCCTCACAAGACCTAAACGACGCTGCGGCCATCTGAAGACCGCAGGCCGTCGCCATCGACGGTGACGCGGCTGTCCAACGGCGCGATCAAATGAGCTGAGATGTCGCCAAGCACTCGGGTGAACGGCTGGACAAAGCCAGCCGCCGCCCAAGGTGTCACCAGCACATAGAAGATGGCCAGGGCGATCAGGCCGGACAGTCCAAGGAACTGCGCGGCCGGGCTTCGAAGCGTCGCAAAGCGTTGTTTAGGCACCAAATCATTCTACGACGTTGAAAGTAGAGTGCGGCACCGCCGGCCAAGAAACTGCCGGACAGTATCATAGCCCACTCGCTCATCGTCAGGATTGCTGCCGGCGCGGCAGCAGCGGGCGCGCCAACGACAAGGGCCATGGCAGAGGCCAGAAACTTCTTATTCATGACATTCCCCATTTCGAGTTCGACGCCGTAGCGAGCCATCGGGCAGGGCTTGTAATCAAAAAGCGCCAGACATTCCGGCAACCTGTACAAGGACGAACACCGTTGGATGACGGCCGTTCTGACAGCGATGGCGACCCGTCCGATGATCTCCGCGCCCGGCCGAGCCAGACGTTGCAGCTCGGGTACGAGCCGCGACGCTTGCGGCTCAGCTCAGACGTCGAAGGCCAAGCAGGTTGAGACCTTTAGTCAGGAGTTGGCATGTCTGGCACAATCGTGTCGCCGTGCGTTCTGATCCAGCGGCCCAATCGGCAAGCATGCCTCCCGTCACGAGACTCAAATGTAACCCTTGCACCGCGCGGGATTTCGTATCGGACCACGGGATGTTCGCCCTGCTGCACTGTGAGTACACGCGCCCGCGGGAAGGTGCAGTACATGCTTCCAACGTATTGCTGGCTGCAGTTCACGGACCCCTGGTCCGTTTCGATGAAGACATCGCCCACGCTAATCCGATTGAAGTGGCGGCCATGCACAAGTTCCTGCTGCACCGCAGCCAGCGGGCAAGGGACAGTCTCGGGCGGATGTGGGGGGACGTAGACATGGCCGAGATACTGGCCCATCACAGCGATCGCGATCAGCGACATTTCAAAACTTTAATCTTGACGAGTGTTGACTTTCAACAGGCGCGCGCGCCCTCGCAGCTAGCAGAAATAGGCCGTCGCCTTTGCGCAACCGCCGACGGATCGGCATGTTCAGCGACCAGCCGAAAGGCTAGCGTCGATTGAGCGTTCGCCATTACGCACATCCGAACTGACGGTGGGAAAGCGTTCGGAGTGCACCCTGCATCGGACCTTCGTCCGATTGAGGTGATCCCTGTACGCGCGTCGAACCTCAGAGCGCGTTAGTCCGTCGAGGTCAAAGAGAAGTTTGAAGTCTGCGCGCTCTAACTCTCTCCCTTGATTGTAAGCGGCTTGGAGATTTTCGGACGTCCATCCTTCTGTTAAGGCTCTCGCTTCGAAGCCATCGACGATGCCGCGGGCGGCTGTCTGGTTCACCCCATAGCCGTAGTCACGGCAGATCGCGACGGCGGTTGAGAGCCGACCCAGCCAAACGCCTTCCTCGGCCAAAGCGGGAGCTTGTGACGCAACTTGGGCGGCTGCGAACATGGCGGCGAAAAACAAGACAATTCTCCTTTGGTCACCTAGATGATCACGCGAGGTTGCGAATGTCGAGCATTCAGCCCTCGACTAGAAACCGATTTCGGTCCAACCCTTCGCCGCCGATAGGCGCGTATCTAAGTGGGCTGCGGCTGCGGCCAATGTCCGCAACGGGTCGATTTCGGTCACAGGCTTTGGCGCCAAAAGTGGTCGTCAATTTTCTAGCCTATATGCGGTTGTTGGCGACCGGCGATGAAGGGCGAACCGCTTCGCTTCGGATAAGTTTTGCAGACCACACCACGTTTTTCTCGGGCCTGAAAATCACGAGATGCCCACCGGCCTCATCGATCTGCAAGCGGGCGTCGAGCTACTGCCCGGACGTTCGGTAGAGACGCCTATCTCACTCTGGTCATGGCCACGCCTTGCCGTTGAGATCTATGCTGGCAGTGAGTGGACCATCCACGAGGGCCCATCGACCGCATGGATTTCTATCTGTTGGAAGGTCTAGACAAGCTCGACCTGCAGATGCATGGAAGCTTGGCGTGTTGCTGGTTCTGAATGAAGCCCGGACAGCAAAAAGCCCCGCCGGTTTGGGCGGGGCTTCTGGGATCCCCACAGGGTGTGAGGTTGATCTGGGTGCGGGAGTAGGATTTGAACCTACGACCTTCAGGTTATGAGCCTGACGAGCTACCGGGCTGCTCCATCCCGCGGCAAACGGTAGTGTATCGTGAAGGAAGAGCGGTTCGAGAAGGACCGCGACTGCGGTTTTTGTTCATCATCGGCTGTCCGCCTGGTAGACCCGGCGGCGACCTACTCTCCCGCGCCTTGAGACGAAGTACCATTGGCTCTGGAGGGCTTAACGACCGAGTTCGGAATGGGATCGGGTGGGGAACCTCCGACATAGCCACCAGGTCAACCAGGGGGACAGCGGATGATGAGAAGACATTGTCTGCGATCGTTCTGGTCTGAACGATCATCGAATGAGTTTTGCTGAGAAACGATCAAACCGATCGGATTATTAGTACCAGTAAGCTTCATGGGTCGCCCCACTTCCACACCTGGCCTATCAACGTGGTAGTCTTCCACGATCCTCAGCGAAGCCTTGTTTTGAGGTTAGTTTCCCGCTTAGATGCTTTCAGCGGTTATCTATTCCATACTTAGCTACCCTGCTGCACAGCTGGCGCCATGACAGGTACACCAGAGGTATGTCCATCCCGGTCCTCTCGTACTAGGGACAGATCCTCTCAAGCTTCGAACACCCACGGCAGATAGGGACCAAACTGTCTCACGACGTTCTGAACCCAGCTCACGTACCACTTTAAATGGCGAACAGCCATACCCTTGGGACCTGCTCCAGCCCCAGGATGTGATGAGCCGACATCGAGGTGCCAAACTTTGCCGTCGATATGGACTCTTGGGCAAAATCAGCCTGTTATCCCTAGAGTACCTTTTATCCGTTGAGCGATGGCCCTTCCACTCGGGACCACCGGATCACTATGGCCGACTTTCGTCTCTGCTCGACTTGTCAGTCTCGCAGTCAGGCGGGCTTATGCCATTGCACTCGACGACCGATTTCCGACCGGTCTGAGCCCACCATCGCGCGCCTCCGTTACACTTTAGGAGGCGACCGCCCCAGTCAAACTACCCACCACGCCATGTCCCGGGACCGGATAACGGCCCTCGGTTAGACGTCAACGACAGTAAGGGTGGTATTTCAAGGACGACTCCACCAGAGCTGGCGCCCCGGTTTCATAGTCTCCCACCTATCCTACACATACGGTCGCTAACGCCAAGGCGAAGCTATAGTAAAGGTTCATAGGGTCTTTCCGTCTGACCGCGGGAACCCCGCATCTTCACGGGGAATTCAATTTCACTGAGCCTATGCTGGAGACAGTGGGGAAGTCGTTACGCCATTCGTGCAGGTCGGAACTTACCCGACAAGGAATTTCGCTACCTTAGGACCGTTATAGTTACGGCCGCCGTTTACCTGGGCTTCAGTTCGACGCTTTCACATCTCCCTTTAACCTTCAGGCACCGGGCAGGCGTCAGACCCTATACGTCGCATTGCTGCTTCGCAGAGCCCTGTGTTTTTGCTAAACAGTCGCTACCCCCTGGCTTGTGCCACTCAGTCCTGCTTGCGCAAGGTGAGTCACGCTTATTCCGAAGTTACGCGTGCAATTTGCCGAGTTCCTTCAGCATAGTTCTCTCAAACGCCTTGGTATGCTCTACCTGACCACCTGTGTCGGTTTCGGGTACGGTCTCTGCTGGAGTTATTTCCTGGGACAACGCCCCCGCACACACAATCCAATAAGTGGGTACGAGTTAAGCCATCCGTCACTTCCAGCTGGTGCAGGAATATTTACCTGCTTCCCATCGACTACGCTTTTCAGCCTCGCCTTAGGGGCCGACTAACCCTGCGCAGATTAGCTTTACGCAGGAACCCTTGGTCTTTCGGCGAGAGTGTCTCTCACACTCTTATCGTTACTCATGTCAGCATTCTCACTTCCGATACCTCCAGCCAGGCTCACGCCTGACCTTCACCGGCCTACGGAACGCTCCGCTACCGCTTGCAGTAAACTGCAAACCCATATCTTCGGCGCACGGCTTGAGCCCCGTTACATTTTCCGCGCAGGATCGCTTGATCAGTGAGCTGTTACGCTTTCTTTAAAGGATGGCTGCTTCTAAGCCAACCTCCTGATTGTCAAAGCAATCCCACATCGTTTCCCACTTAGCCGTGACTTGGGGGCCTTAGATGATGGTTAGGGTTGTTTCCCTTTTCACGACGGACGTTAGCACCCGCCGTGTGTCTGCCCGATAGTTCTCTTGGGTATTCGGAGTTTGGTTAGTATTGGTACCGCTCGCGCAGCCCGCAACCATCCAGTGCTCTACCCCCCAAGGAATTCGTCGGACGCTCTACCTAAATAGATTTCGCGGAGAACCAGCTATGTCCAGGTTTGATTGGCCTTTCACCCCTATCCACAAGTCATCCCAGAATTTTTCAACATTCACGGGTTCGGTCCTCCAGTTGGTGTTACCCAACCTTCAACCTGCTCATGGATAGATCACCTGGTTTCGGGTCGTCATACGTCGAACTTAGCGCCCTATTCAGACTCGCTTTCGCTGCGCCTACACCTAACGGCTTAAGCTTGCTCGACACATGAAGTCGCTGACCCATTATACAAAAGGTACGCCGTCACCGCGCTTGGCGGCTCCGACTGCTTGTAGGCTTCCGATTTCAGGATCTGTTTCACTCCCCTTGTCGGGGTGCTTTTCACCTTTCCCTCACGGTACTTGTTCACTATCGGTCGTAGAGGAGTACTTAGGCTTGGAGGGTGGTCCCCCCATGTTCAGACAGGATTTCACGTGTCCCGCCCTACTCGAGTCTCTTGCTGTTTGATGACTACGGGGCTTTCACCCACTATGGCCGACCTTTCCAGATCGTTCGTCTTTATTTCACAAGAGCACTGGCCTGGTCCCGGTTCGCTCGCCACTACTACGGGAGTCTCGGTTGATGTCCTTTCCTCCGGGTACTGAGATGTTTCAGTTCCCCGGGTTCGCTTAATGAAGCCTATGTATTCAGCTCATTATACCTTTCAACAATCCGCCAATCGCTGCCCCGAAGAGCAGAGTTGGAAGACTGTAAAGGTGGGTTTCCCCATTCGGAAATAACCGGATCAAAGGGTGCTAGCGCCTCCCCGGTTCTTATCGCAGCTTGCCACGTCCTTCATCGCCTCTCTACGCCAAGGCATCCGTCAGAAGCCCTTCAACGTTTGATCGTTTCTCAGCAAAACTCATGCTTGGTTTATTCCGCCCGACTGGAAAGATGCCGGGGGACCAAGCCTGATTTTTGTCAGACAATGTCTTCTTCTCGAACAGGACCTAAAAGCTCAGGGGAGCCGGTCACGTTCTTCCTTTACGATATCAATGCACGCCAACCCGAAGGCCGACGGCAAACTTGAATGCGATCACAAGATCCTGGTGGAGCCAGACGGAGTCGAACCGACGACATCCTGCTTGCAAAGCAGGCGCTCTACCAACTGAGCTATGGCCCCTTCTCAGGGTGTAGCCAGGAGAGCTGTCGACGATACTGCCATGAGCTGGAGTCCAGCAGGGCTGGTAGGCCCGGGCAGACTCGAACTGCCGACCTTACGCTTATCAGGCGTACGCTCTAACCACCTGAGCTACGGGCCTATGGCAGCGACAGCCGGGTCATAAACACCCAGGCTCGCGATCGCGTCACCAACTCAACGACCCGTATGGTCGAGGCGTCGATGACGAAAGTGGAAAGAGAAACGGAGACGGCGGCGTTCCGCCGTTTAGTGGAGCCTCAATAGACAGTCTCGTGAGAGACGGCCTGGAGAAGCATCCTTAGAAAGGAGGTGATCCAGCCGCAGGTTCCCCTACGGCTACCTTGTTACGACTTCACCCCAGTCGCTGACCCTACCGTGGTCGCCTGCCTCCTTGCGGTCAGCGCAGCGCCTTCGGGTAGAACCAACTCCCATGGTGTGACGGGCGGTGTGTACAAGGCCCGGGAACGTATTCACCGCGGCATGCTGATCCGCGATTACTAGCGATTCCAACTTCATGCCCTCGAGTTGCAGAGGACAATCCGAACTGAGACGACTTTTAAGGATTAACCCTCTGTAGTCGCCATTGTAGCACGTGTGTAGCCCACCCTGTAAGGGCCATGAGGACTTGACGTCATCCCCACCTTCCTCCGGCTTAGCACCGGCAGTCCCATTAGAGTTCCCAACTAAATGATGGCAACTAATGGCGAGGGTTGCGCTCGTTGCGGGACTTAACCCAACATCTCACGACACGAGCTGACGACAGCCATGCAGCACCTGTGTCCTAGTCCCCGAAGGGAAAGCCACGTCTCCGTGGCGGTCCAGGCATGTCAAAAGGTGGTAAGGTTCTGCGCGTTGCTTCGAATTAAACCACATGCTCCACCGCTTGTGCGGGCCCCCGTCAATTCCTTTGAGTTTTAATCTTGCGACCGTACTCCCCAGGCGGATTGCTTAATGCGTTAGCTGCGTCACCGAAATGCATGCATCCCGACAACTAGCAATCATCGTTTACGGCGTGGACTACCAGGGTATCTAATCCTGTTTGCTCCCCACGCTTTCGAGCCTCAGCGTCAGTAATGAGCCAGTGTGTCGCCTTCGCCACTGGTGTTCTTCCGAATATCTACGAATTTCACCTCTACACTCGGAGTTCCACACACCTCTCTCATACTCAAGACACCCAGTATCAAAGGCAATTCCGAGGTTGAGCCCCGGGATTTCACCCCTGACTTAAATGTCCGCCTACGCTCCCTTTACGCCCAGTAATTCCGAGCAACGCTAGCCCCCTTCGTATTACCGCGGCTGCTGGCACGAAGTTAGCCGGGGCTTCTTCTCCGGGTACCGTCATTATCGTCCCCGGTGAAAGAATTTTACAATCCTAAGACCTTCATCATTCACGCGGCATGGCTGCGTCAGGCTTTCGCCCATTGCGCAAGATTCCCCACTGCTGCCTCCCGTAGGAGTTTGGGCCGTGTCTCAGTCCCAATGTGGCTGATCATCCTCTCAGACCAGCTACTGATCGTCGCCTTGGTGAGCCTTTACCTCACCAACTAGCTAATCAGACGCGGGCCGCTCTAAAGGCGATAAATCTTTCCCCCGAAGGGCACATTCGGTATTAGCACAAGTTTCCCTGAGTTATTCCGAACCTAAAGGCACGTTCCCACGTGTTACTCACCCGTCCGCCACTAACTCCGAAGAGTTCGTTCGACTTGCATGTGTTAGGCCTGCCGCCAGCGTTCGCTCTGAGCCAGGATCAAACTCTCAGGTTGAGTTGACTTCTGACCTAAGCATCGGACCGACCGAAGTCGTCCTTGGCATTAGTTCTACGTATTTTATTGACGAGTTCCCACGTCATCGATCCGAAGACCGACGCATGGTATCTTTTCAAAAAGACCGCAGATAGTCAGTGTCGTATGATAGTCTCTGAGGACTATCGCAAGAACACCGCCGCCTGCGTTTCTCTTTCCAAATCAACAATGTCAAAGACCCTGGAACCTCCGAAGAGGCCCGACCGTTTAACGCCGTGTCGTCGGCGGAGGCGGCGATTTAGAGAACCGCAAACCCCGTGTCAACCGCTCTTTTCAGAGATCTTTCGGAGAGAAGAGCGAACCCTTCAGACCGCAAGAAACCACCGGAGGAAAGCGAGGCTTACCTCTAAAAACCCGTCGGCGATTCGATTGGAGCGCGGAACCTAGTGAAACCAACCGATGAAAGCAAGAAGTTTTTCGCTTCTTTCTTCCGTGGGACCTAGGAGATCTTCACCCCCGCGGCCCCGCCGGCCAGCCCGTTTCCGAGCGAGGCGGCTCTATACGGAGAGGCGGATTTGTCAGCAAGCGGATTCTGACAGGAGAAGGGAAGTTTCTCGCAAAACCGGGATCGGCAAACGGCGCGCGCCCCGCTCAGCCTGCAATATAGGTTCGCAAGCTTTCGGCCTCATGAGCGTGTTCGGCGATCTGGCACTTCACCACGTCGCCAATGGAGATGACGCCGACCAGACGATCCGCCTGCATCACCGGCAGATGCCGGATGCGCCGATCGGTCATGCGGGTCATCAAGGCCGACATCTCCTCGGCCGGTTCGGCATAGATCACCTTGGCCGTCATATAGTTGGCGGCCGGACGAGCCAGCGCATCGGCGCCATCGGCCGCCAACGCCTTCACCACATCGCGTTCGGAAAACACCCCGACCACCTTGTCGCCGTCACAGACGACCAGCGCCCCGACCCGCTTCTGCTCCAGTTCTTCGCAAGCCTGCGTCACCGTCAGATCCGGCGCGATGGAGAAGACGGCGTTTCCCTTGGTCTTGAGGATTTCGGCGACGAACATCGCGGTCCCTTCTCTCTATAAGAGACGACCGCAGGGCCGGAATGGCGACAGGGCCGCTCAGGGAGCGATGATCGCTCAGCCCCCGTCCGGAATCAACGCGCCTCAGCGATGAGGCGCGGCCCCGCTTCCGAACATCCGCCCCAAGGGACCGATGGCCAGAAAGCCGACGACGAAGCCGACCGCGTGAGCCTCCCAGGCGATCCTGGCCCCTTCGGCGCCGGGTAGTCCGCCGATCAAGCCGGTCACGGCGTTGACCGCCATCCAGGTGATGGCTGCGCCGATCACGCGGCGATCGCCGATCGGCAGCACCCTGCCCTGTCCGCCCAGCAGCCGTGTCGCGGCGCCGATCAGGCCGAAGACGGCGCCGGACGCGCCGACCATCGGCTCGCTGGATCCCCAGTGGATCAGTCCATAGCCCAACGACGCCAACACGCCGCAGACCAGATAGAAAAGCAGAAAGACCGTCGGACCGATCCTGGTCCCGAACAGCCGCGCCACCGGCGTCCCGAACGCCAGCGCCGCCACCGCATTCATGATCGCGTGGGTCCAGCCGCCGTGCAGCAGCATGGCCGTCAGCAGCCCGCCCCACCGCCCCTGCTCCAGATCAATGGGCGCGAAGGCCATGCTCATGCCCATGTCGGGCAGGTCGCGCTGGAAGAAAAAGAGCGTCGGCATCGACGCCGCGATCAGCAGCACGACCAGCGGCACGTTGAACATCGGCTCTCGCGCCGGGCGGCTGTTCGGCGGATCGAATCGACCGGATGCGTCTGACATGACGCCACAAATGCTCAGTGACCTGCGTCACATCAAGCGCTTCTTAATAACCTTAATGCAGGTTGGGGTGCGGATCACGCTCGTGGTCCGGCGTCCGTTTGTGCGCGAGGAACCCCGGAATGCCCGCCAAGAGGCTGTTTGTATCCACCGCCGTCATGGCCTTCGCCGCCGCTGCGAGCGTGCCGGCGATCGCGCAGTCGACGGGTTCGGGCGGCGCTGCGCGCTTCCAGCAGGGCTATGGCGGCGCGCGAACGGCCGCCAATACGGCCGCGACCGGCTATACGCGTGACGCCAACGGCAATCGTCTGATCGTCAACGGCATCATCCAGTCCGGCGCCTCATCTTATTCCAGCCAGTCCGGCGGCGCGGCCTCGGCCTATGCCGGCGCAGGCGCGTCCAGCAACGGCGGCACGACCATCGGCGGCTCCACCGCCATCGGCAATCAGCTGAACGTGGTGGTCCAGGGCAGCCGCAACACCGTCATCGTCAACTCGACCCAGACCAACACCGGCGCCATCAACGCCGGTACGGCCCTGAACGGGAACATCAACCTGCCATGAGCCGCCGTCATCTCATCAAGGGGTCCGCCGCCGTCTCGGCCGTCGCCCTTCTGCTCGCCGGCTGCGTCAGCCCGGTCGCGGGTCCGTCGGGACAATATGCGACGCCGATCGGCAATGCGCCGGTGACCGCAAACCCCACGCCCTATTCCGCCGCGCTGTATTGCCTGGCCGACTACGCCCGTCGCTACAACCTGCCCTCGCCGCGCATGGCGGTGGGCCGGATCAGCGACTACACCGGCACGGTGTCGTCCGACGGCGGCCGCCAGATCACCGGCGGCGCCTCCCTGATGGCCAACTCGGCGCTGGCCAAGGCCGGCGCCCGCATCGTCGAACGCTACGACACCTCGGTGTCCGAGCTTGAGCTGCGCTACGCCAACAACAAGCTGATCGGCGATCAGGCTCCCGACGCCAAGGGGCCGGAGGACACCCAGTACCGCCGCATCCTGGCGGGTCAGGTGCCGGGTTCCGACTTCTATGTCGTCGGCGGCATCACCGAGGTGAACTACAACATCCGCTCCGGCGGCTTCGATATCGCTGGCGGCGAGGTCGACAGCAACCGCCCCGGCTCGGGCATCGTCAATCACCGCGTCTATGTGATGAACATCGCCATGGACCTGCGCCTAGTCCAGACGACCACGCTGGAGGTCGTCGATGTCGTCTCCTATCAGAAGCAGATCATCGGCCGCGAAATCTCGGCCGGCGTGTTCGACTTCCTGAACGGCAACGTCTTCGACATCTCGGCCGGCACGGGCGGGATGGAGCCGACGCAGCTGGCCGTCCGCGCCCTGGTCGAACGGGCCACGGTCGAGTTCATGGCCAACCTCTATGGCGCGCCTGGCCCCGAAATCTGCCTGAACCCCGCCAACGACCCGCTCGGCGATTCCACGGTCGGCCCGACCGGCGGCTATTATCCGGCCTATCCCACTCAGGACACCAACAATGGCCAGACCCGCGCCGATCCGTCTCGTTGGCATGATGGCCGCGACGGCGACGTTCGCCGCACTCGCCACTGAGGCGAGCGCCCAGCAGACGCCGGCCTGCGATCCGCAAGCCGGCGAAACCTGCTCCAGCACCCAGACCCAAACCGGCGACGTCACCGGCCTGGTGAACATCGACCTGTCCGTCGATCAGGTGACCGTCAGCAACAGCGCCCAGGGCAATGCGCTCGCGGGCGGGGTCACGGCCGCCTCCGCCGGCTTGGTCTCGCGCCAGTCGATGACGGGCGCCACGGTGGCCCGCAGCAATGTGGTCGTGAGCGGCGAGGCCGACGGCCAGCTCAGCGTTGATACGACCGCGCGCGGCAACTACCTGGGCGTCACCACCGATCGCGCGACCTTCGCCGTGGACTCCAGCCAGTCCGTGACCGGCGATCGGGTCGAGGCGGGCACCTATGTCCAGGCGCCGGACGGCCGCGTGCTGCAAGGCGGTTTCGCCACCAGCACCGCCGTCGCCAACACCGTCGCCCTGGGCGGCCCCTCGTCGTCCCTGACCGGCGTCATCGACCAGCGGGCCCAGACCACCGTCTTCGCCGAGACCGTCGCCGACGTTCAATACATTCCGGCGCCCGCGACCTTCTCGTCCCAGGCCGTCGCCAATGCGGTCCAGACCAATACGACGGGCGCCTCCCACCAGGATCTGGCCATCCGCCAGTCGAACGCCGCCTCGACGACCGAGGCGCGCACCGATGTCTATGTCGATAACGGCTGGGACCTGACGGTCGGCGCCAACGCCGGGGCCAACCAGGCGATCACCGCCAACGCCGGCGGCTCCATGCTGATCCAGACGGACCAGGCCAACGCCGGCCGCGTCCGCGCCGACGCCCGCGTCCAGACCAATCTCCAGGGCCAGACGGTTCTGGCGGCCCGCAGCGTCGCCAACGAGACGGTCGCCGGCAACAACGACATCTATCTGAAGCTGGACAACACTCAGCTGAACACCGGCGGGGTCGAGGCCAACGCGACCTATGTCGGCGTCAACGGCTATGACGCCTATGTCGGCTCCGACGCGGTCGGCAATGCGGTGACGGGCTATGCCTGTTCTCAGTGCGGCGGCGACGTCAACGTCAACAACACCCAGACCAACAGCGGCAATGTCACCGCGACAACCAACGCCACGGTTTCGTCCGGACGCACCGCCGTGGTCGGCGCCAACGCCGTCGGCAACAGCGCCAGCTTTTACATCAGCCGCCCCGGCGGCTGATCTGAACATGACAAGTCGGTAAGGTTCGCCGGCCGCGCTTGTGGCGAAGGCAAGCACCCTTTACACATCCGGCATCGCGCCATCGGGGGTTGCGGTTTCGGAGTGATATTATGCGTTCTGCGCGTCATCTGCTGCTTGTCGCCGTCTCGGGACTGGCCCTGACCACCGGGGCTTTCGCCGCCCCTGCTCTCGCCCAGACCGCGCCGCCCGCTGCGGCCGCCGCCAGTCAGGTCGCGCCGTCAGCCCCCTGGGCCCAGGCCGCCAGCGACATTCCCGCCGATCCGGCCGTCCGTTACGGCCTGCTGCCCAACGGCATGCGCTACGCCCTGCTGCACAATGCGACGCCTCCGGGCCAGGCCTCATTCCGCCTGCGCATCGACGCCGGCTCGCTGATGGAGCGCGACGACCAGAAGGGTCTGGCACACTTCATGGAGCACATGGCCTTCAACGGCACCAAGGACGTGCCGGAAAACGAGATGCTGCGCATCCTCGAACGCCTGGGTCTGGCCTTCGGCGCCGACACCAACGCCTTCACAAGCTTCGACCAGACCGCCTATATGCTGGAGCTGCCCAACACCAAGGACGAGACGGTCGATCCCAGCCTGCACATCCTGCGCGAGATGATGTCTGCGGCCCTGATGGCGCCGGACGCCATCGATTCCGAGCGCGGCGTCATCGTCGGCGAGGAACGCACCCGCGACACGCCGCAACTGCGCGTGCTGAAGACCCAGCTCGGCCTTCTGGCCCCCGGCCAGCGTCTGTCGGAACGCCTTCCGATCGGCGACCTCGACATCATCCGCACTGCACCGCGCCAGCGCTTCGTCGACTTCTACGACGCCTACTATCGCCCCTCGCGCGCCACCTTCATCGCCGTGGGCGACTTCGACGTGGATGCGATGGAGGCCAAGGTCCGCGCGGCCTTCGGCGACTGGAAGCCGACTGCCGCCGATGGTCCGGAGCCCGACCTGGGAACCGTCGCCCCGCGTCAGCCGCAGACCAGCATCCTGGTCGAACCGGGAATCCAGTCCTCCATCCAGATCAACTGGATCAAGGCCCCGGACCTTAGCCCCGACACGGCCGCCGAACGCGCCGCCGACGTCCGTCGCGGCCTGGGTCTGGCCGTGCTGAACCGTCGTCTGGGCGAGATCGCCCGCGCGGACAACCCGCCCTTCATCGGCGCCGGCGCCGGTTATCAGTCGCTGTTCGACAGCCTGGACGCCGGCACCCTGTCGGTCGCCTTCAATCCGGGCGGCTGGCAGCGCGCGCTGGAAAGCGTCGAGCAGGAAAGCCGTCGCCTGGCCGAATACGGCGTCAGCGACGCCGAGCTTCAGCGCGAAATCGTCAACACCCGCACCGCGCTTCAGAACGCCGTCGCCTCGGCCGCGACCCGTTCGACCCCGGCTCTGGCGACCGGTCTCCTGGGCGCCGTCAATGACGACCAGGTCTTCAGCTCGCCCCAGACCAACCTCGATCTGTTCAACAAGGCCGTCGAAGGCCTGACCGTCGATCAGGTCAATCAGGCGACCAAGGCGGTGTTCGAGGGCCAGGGCCCGCTGCTGCTGTTCAGCTCCCCTGTCCCGGTCGAGGGCGGCGAGGCCGCCGTCACCGCTGCGCTGGAGGCCTCGCGCAATACGCCGGTTCAGGCCCGCGCCGCCGAGGCCGAGTTGAAATGGCCTTATGACAACTTCGGCGCCCCGGCGGTCCCCGCCTCCCGTTCCGAAGTCGCAGATCTGGGCGCGACCCTGGTCCGCTTCCCGAACGGCACCTTGCTGAACATCAAGAAGACCGACTTCCGCGCCGATCAGATTCTGGTCAGCGCCCGCACCGGTCTTGGCGAACTGGGCCTGCCTGCCGACACCCTGTCGCCGCTGTCAATGGCCAGCACCGTCCTGGCCCCCGGCGGTCTGGGCAAGCTCAGCCTGGACGAGATGAATCGCGTGCTCAGCGGACGCACCTATAGCGCCGCCGTCAATCAGGCCGGCGACGCCTATATCTTCGCCGGCGCCACCAAGCCCGCCGATCTCCAACTGGAGCTGCAGGTCCTGGCCGCCTATCTCACCGATCCGGGCCTGCGCGGCGCCACGTTCGAGCAGACCAAGGCCATGTTCCCGCAGATCCTGGCTCAGTTGGGCGCGACGCCGCGCGGCGTCTTCCAACGCGACGCCTCGGGCCTGCTGGCCAGCGGCGACGCGCGTGAGACGACCCCGACCGCGGAACAGATCGCTGCGATTCAGATCGACGACATCCGCTCGGGCGTTCGCTCGGCCCTGGCGCAGGGTCCGGTCGAGATCACCGTCGTCGGCGACGTCGACGTCGGCGCGGTCATCGCCGCCGTCGGCTCGACGTTCGGCGCCCTGCCCTCGCGCGGTGCGGCGCCGACGCCGCCCGCCGGCTCGACGGTGCGCAAGTTCCCGGCCCCGACCGCCACGCCGGTCCAGCTCTATCACACCGGACCCGCCGAACAGGCATTGGGCTTCGTCGCCTGGCCGACCACCGACCAGGTCGAAGATCGCAAGACCGCGCGTCAGCTTTCGATCCTGTCGGACGTTCTTCAGCTGCGCCTGAACGACGAAATCCGTGAGAAGCAGGGTCTGGCCTATTCGCCCAGCGCCGGCTCGACCGCCTCGGACACCTATCCGGGCTACGGCTTCATCTCGGTGACCGCGGAAACCCCGCCAGCCGCCCTGCCCAAGCTGTTCGAGACGGTGGACGCCATCGCCGCCGACCTGCGTGACAACCCGATCAGCGAGGACGAACTGAACCGCGCCCGTCGCCCGGCGGTCGAGCGCATCCGTCGCAGCATGGCCGACAACGGCTATTGGCTGACCCAACTGTCGCAGGCCCAGAGCGATCCGGCGACGCTGGACCAGACCCGCAACCAGATCGCCACCCTGGAAGCCGTCACCGCCGCCGACCTTCAGGCCCTGGCTCGCCAGTATCTGAAGTCCGACAGCGCCTGGCGCGCCACCGTCACCGCTCAATCGGCGGCCCAGTAGGCGCCTATGAAAAAGGCCCCGGTTCTTGCGAACCGGGGCCAGTCGTCAGGATCGTCGACGGAGAGCCGACGGTCGCCTTATTTCATGTCTCGCCTGATCGGCGGCTGAACGGGCGTGTTTAGGTCCGGTTCAGAAGACCCGGCCGCCGACGCCGCCGTCCAGGGTGATCACCCCGGTCAGCACGGTCGCGCTCTCGACCTGTTCCTCGCGGTATTCCGTGTATTCCTCTTCGCGGTACATCGTCAGGATCTTGATCCCGGCGCCATAGCGACGCAGCAGCGAACGCTCGTTGCAATCCCGCTCGGGCTTCTCGGGCCGGCATTCCAGCTTGCCGCCCGTCCCGTACCACAGCGCCTCATGCTTGCGGCAGGTCAAGGTCGTGCCGTGATCGAAGCTGACGTCGCCGTTGTAGTCGGCGATGGTGGCCTGCAGCCAGGTCCCCGACAGACAGCGATACAGCTCGCCTTCGAACCCTTCGGCGATCTCGCGATCCGGCCGCACCTGCGAGGCGGGGTGCGGCACCTGGCGGTCGTCGATGCAGACGGCCTGGATGACGACCCGCTTCATCATGCTGCGGAAGGCGCTGTAGGGGGTGCGCACGGTCTGGGCGATCACGCCCTCGACGGCCAGGCCCTGGATGGTGGTCGGATAGGGCTGATCGACGCTGACATAGGCCGCGCCGCCGCCTCCGCCGAAGCTGCCCGAGAACCCGCCGGCCCGCGCATTGACATAGGACCGCGCGCCCGAGTTGGCGTTCGAGTTGGCCCCGGCGCCCGCGTTTGCATTGGCGCTCGCGCCAAGGTTCACGTTCACATTGACGTTGGTGTTGATGTTGCCGTTCCAGTTTCCACCGCCGCCGGGACCGCAGTTTCCGCCGCCGTTGCAGGGCGGCGGCTCGGGCGGAGGCGGCGGCTCGCACGAGGTGCAGGGCGGCGGCTGACAGCCGGACGTGCATTGCGCCAGCGCGGCTCCGGCGCCCGCCGAAACGGCGAGACCGGCCGCCAGGCCCAGCATCCAATTCGTGATCCGCAGCCGCATCGGCGGGAACTCCCAAGCGAATATCGTGTCGGCCGAACAAGATTCCGGCCGATCCTCCCGTCACAAAATCGCAAAAGCCTTTCGTTTCCGTTGATGAGGCCTGCGCTTCGGGATGGCGCAACGCCGCATCCGTCTGCTAGACCGCCCGCACAATGACCGTCCGCGTCTCCATTCGCCTGATTTCGATTAGCCGCCCGGCGTAGCGCTCCTGGGCCGCTTGGCCCCGTGCACGCCGGGATCGAAAGCCCTCAAGCAGCGCGAAGCGCGATAGGGCGAAGAGAACAGCGACCTAATTCCAAGACGCCGAGACGACCCATGGCCGACGCCCCCGAAAACACCTCCGAATCCCCCGCTCATCCCCGCGAAGGCGGGGACCGCGACTATCGCGACACCGTCTTCCTGCCCGAGACGCCCTTCCCCATGCGCGGCGGCCTGCCCCAGAAGGAGCCCCTGATCCTGGAGCAGTGGGGCGACCTCTACGGGACCCTGCGCGCCGAGCGTCAGAAGCAGAACGCCCCCCTCTACGTCCTTCACGACGGCCCGCCTTACGCCAACGGCGACATCCACATCGGCCATGCGTTGAACAAGACGCTGAAGGACTTCGTGGTCCGCAGCCGGTTCCTCCTGGGCTACGACGTCGACTACGTCCCCGGCTGGGACTGCCACGGCCTGCCGATCGAGTGGAAGATCGAGGAGCAGTTCCGCGCCAAGGGTCGCCGCAAGGACGAGGTGTCCAAGGACGAGTTCCGCCGCGCCTGCCGCGAATACGCCGGCAAATACATCGACCTGCAAAAGGATCAGTTCCACCGGCTGGGCATCGTCGGCGACTTCGCCAACCGCTACGCCACCATGGACTTCACCTCCGAGGCGGCCATCGTCGCCGAGTTCCACAAGTTCAAGAACTCGGGCCAGCTGTATCGCGGTTCCAAACCCGTCATGTGGTCGCCCGTCGAGCGCACAGCCCTGGCCGACGCCGAGATCGAATATCACGACCACGTCAGCCCAACGATCTGGGTCAAGTTCCCGGTCACGGCCATGTCGGACGACCATCCCGATGACCTCCTGGCCTTCCGCTCCAGCACCCCGTCCATCGTCATCTGGACCACCACGCCCTGGACCATCCCGGCCAACCGCGCCATCAGCTACGGCCCCGAGATCGCCTATGGCCTGTATGAGGTCACGGCCATGGAGGAAGGTCTGGAGTTCGCGCCCTGGGCCAAGCCGGGCGATCGCCTGATCCTGGCCGACAAGCTGGCCGAAGAGGTGTTCAAGGCCGCCAAGATCGCCGCCTGGACCCGCGTCTACGACATCAATCCGTCGGGCCTGGAGACCGCGCACCCGCTGGCTGCGCTCGACAGCGGCTACGGCTTCTCCGTGCCCCTGCTGGCCGGCGACCACGTCACCGACGACGCCGGCACCGGCTTCGTCCACACCGCGCCCGGCCACGGCGCCGACGACTTCGAGGTCTGGAAGGCCCACGGTCATCACGAGGTGCCCGACACCGTCGATCCCGACGGCGCCTACTATGCGCACGTCCCCCTGTTCGCGGGCCTGAAGGTGCTGGAGACCGAGGGCAAGAAGACCGGCAAGTTCGGTCCCGCCAACGGCGCGGTGATGGAAAAGCTGATCGAGGCCGGCGCCCTGTTGGCGCGCGGGCGGCTGGAGCACTCCTATCCGCACAGCTGGCGCTCCAAGGCGCCGATCATCTTCCGCAACACCCCCCAGTGGTTCATCCGCATGGATCAGCCCTTGAAGAGCGGCGACACCCTGCGCGAGACGGCGCTGAACGCCATCGACGCCACCGCCTTCCATCCCGTCGCCGGCAAGAACCGTATCCGCTCGATGGTCGAGGGCCGTCCCGACTGGCTGGTCAGCCGCCAGCGCGCCTGGGGCACGCCGCTCGCCATGTTCATCGACAAACTGACGGGCCAGCCCCTGCATGACCCCGAGGTCGACGCCCGCATCGTCGCGGCCGTCGCCGAACACGGCGCCGACATCTGGTTCACTGCGCCCGACAGCGATTTCCTGGGCGCCTACGACCCGGCCCGCTACGAAAAGGTCGAGGACATTCTGGACGTCTGGTTCGATTCCGGCTCGACCCACGCCTTCACGCTCGACCCGCGCCTGCCGGAAAACGGCTATGCCGGCGACCGTCCCGCCCACTGGCCCGCCGACCTCTATCTGGAAGGCTCCGACCAGCACCGCGGCTGGTTCCAGTCGTCCCTGCTGGAAGGTTGCGGCACCCGTGGCCGCGCCCCATTCAAGGCGGTCCTGACCCACGGCTTCACCCTCGACGAGAAGGGGGAGAAGATGTCCAAGTCCAAGGGCAATACGACCGACCCCCTGACCATCATCAAGGAATCCGGCGCCGACATCCTGCGTCTGTGGGTGGCCCTGGTCGACTATTCGGACGACCAGCGGATCGGCAAACAGATCCTGCAGACCACGGTCGACGCCTATCGCAAGCTCAGGAACACCGTCCGCTACCTGCTGGGCGCCCTGGCCGATTTCGACGAGGCCGAACGCCTGCCGCTGGACCAGATGCCGCCACTGGAGCGGTTCGTCCTGCACCGTCTGCACGAACTCGACGCCCAGGTCCGCGCCGCCTACGCCGAATACCGCTTCCAGGACGTCGTCCGCCCGGTGCTGGAGTTCTGCGCCGGCGACCTGTCGGCCCTTTATTTCGATATCCGCAAGGACGCCCTCTACTGCGACCGCCCCGACAGCCAGCGTCGCCGCGCCGCCCGCACGGTGATGGACGAGGTCTTCATGCGCCTGACCGCCTGGCTGGCCCCGCTGACGCCCTTCACCATGGAAGAGGCCTGGACGACGCGCTTCCCGGACGCGGGCTCCAACTGCGCCCGCGTGATCCCCGACACTCCGGCGGAATGGAGCAACCCCGCCGAGGCCGAGCGTTGGGCGGCGATCAATACGGTTCTCGAAGTGGTCAATGAATCGCTTGAGGCCGCCCGCCGCGAGAAACTGATCGGCGGCGCCCTGGACGCTTGGCCGACCGTCACCGCCCCGGCCTCCGCCTTCGCTCCGTTTGAAGGCCTCGATGCGGCCGAGATCTTCCGCACCTCGGGCGCCGATCTTGTCGAAGGCGAGACCATCTCGGTCACGGTCGCTGTCGCCGACCACCCCAAATGCGCCCGCTCCTGGCGGCGCGTCCCCGACGTCGGCTCCGACCCCGCCTACCCCGACCTCTCGGCCCGCGACGCCGATGCGGTTCGGCACTGGGACCAGACGCACGCCTGATCGCACCAAAGTCTCCTCCCCACAGCGTGGGGAGGGGGACCGCGAAGCGGTGGAGGGGCTCTTGACGCTGCTTAGGCGCCGGGGATGCGGTGAAGAGCCCCTTCGTCACGGCGCGAAGGCGCGCCGCGCCACCTCCCCATGAAATGGGGAGGAGACGATGCGCAGCCATCGCAATGCCGCTGGCCCATCCGCAGCGATTTCAACCGCTTGCCGATTTATATCCTCCGTCTCCCATCCACGGGGTCAAACGGCCGCATAATGCGCCCGTCTCGTCGCATGGAGGGCTCGCCTGGCCTGCGACCTTGCGGCGGCGGGAGCGGGGGAAACGGGTGCGATGGTGAAATCCCATCGCGGCGCCGGGGCTGATCGGCCGGGGAATCGCTCCGGCGCCGGCAGTCGCGTCGCAGGGTCGAGGGGGATACTCGGCCGCACCGGGGATCGGGGATCGCTGCTCCGACCTGCCCGTCGCAGGCTTATGGGGTTAGGCGATAAGACCGCCACCGCTCGGCGCCCCGAGCTTGCAGGCCAACCTTCCGCGCGGAGCGTCATACCCTTCGTCGAAACGGTAACTCAAACCACAGACCTCCGGGCGAAGGCCCGGCGCTCCGCCCAGCCCTCCAGACTTCGCAGGCCGAACGCCGCGAAGACGAAGCCGTTTTCCGTCCCGCGCGACACCGCGTCATCTTGTCAAACCGCCCCGCGCGCCCCAACTGCAAAGCCTACCCAAATCCCACCTTCGCTCGCGACAGGAGCCCTGATGCCGCATGCCGACAGCCTGATTCTCACCCTGGTCGGGGGCTTCGTCCTCGCCTTCGTGTTCGGCATGCTGGCGCATCGGCTGAAACTGTCGCCCCTGGTGGGTTATCTCGTCGCGGGCGTGATCGTCGGCCCGTATACGGGCGGCTTCGTCGCCGACACCGAACTGGCCCCGCAACTGGCCGAGATCGGCGTCATACTGCTGATGTTTGGCGTCGGCCTGCACTTCTCGCCCAAGGATCTGATGCAGGTCCGAAAGGTCGCCATTCCCGGCGCCCTGGTTCAGATCGGCGTCGCCACCGTGCTGGGCTGGGGGCTGGGCCGGTTCGTGCTGGGCCTGGGCGATATCGAGGCCCTGCTGATGGGCTTTGCCCTGTCCGTCGCCTCGACCGTCGTCCTGCTGCGCGCGCTTGAGGAGCGCAGACAGGTCAAGGGCGAGATCGGCCGCATCGCCGTTGGCTGGCTGATCGTCGAGGATCTGGTCATCGTCATCGCCCTGGTCATGCTGCCCATGGTGCTGGTCCCTGCCGGAACCCAGACGGACTTCGCCGCCTTGGGAACCGACGTCGGCCTGACCCTGCTCAAGGTCGTGCTGTTCGTCGTCGGCATGCTGGTCGTCGGCGGCAAGGTCATTCCCTGGCTGCTGATCCGCATCGCCCACACCAAGTCGCGCGAGCTCTTCACCCTGGGCGTCCTCGCCATCGCCCTGGGCATCGCCTGGCTGGCCTATTTCCTGTTCCACTCCTTCGCGCTGGGCGCCTTCCTGGCCGGTCTGGTGATGAACGCCTCGCCCTTGGGTCACAATGCGGCCGAGCGGTCCTTGCCCCTGCGCGACGCATTCGCGGTGCTGTTCTTCGTTTCGGTCGGCATGCTGTTCGACCCGATGATCGTGGTGCGCCAGCCGTGGGCGGTCCTGGGCGTGCTGGGCATCGTCATCGTTGGCAAGTCGGTCGCGGCCCTGGTCATCACCCAGACCTTCAAACTGGATCGGCCGACCGGCTTCACCGTCGCGGCGTCCCTGGCCCAGATCGGCGAATTCTCCTTCATCCTGGCCGCGCTCGGCGTGTCGCTGGGCGCCATGAGCCGCGAGACCCACGACCTGATCCTGGCCGCCGCCCTGCTGTCGATCTCGCTGAACCCCTTCGTCTTCCTGTTCACCGACCGGATGGGCGGCAAGCCGAAGCCGCCCGCCACCGGCGCGATCCGACCCGCAGCGGCAGACGGCCCGATCACGGATGCGGTCGCGGCGCCCTGAGCCCCTTTCCGCGCCGCGCGCCGCCCGCTATCGTCTGCTCATGGACAAAATCGCCGCAGATCAGGCCGTGCTTCACTATGGCGACGGCGAGTTCGCCGTCTTGAAGCCCGGCCGCTTCGTGCGCTGCGCCGTGACGGACAAACCGATCCCGCTGGAAGTCCTCCGCTACTGGAGCCCCAGCCGTCAGCAGCCCTATTTCGGCCCGGCCGAATTCATCGCGGCCCAGCAAGGCGATCAATGATCCCGTCGCGCCGCGCCCTGCTGACCGGCGCGGGCGCCAGCCTGATCGCCGCGCCGCTGGAGGCTGAAGACCGCAACGCCCTGCCGCTGGCCTTGAACGGCGCCTGGCGTCAGGGCGGCTATGGCTTGGGTCGCACCGCACCGCGCGCCCTGATCTTCGTCGACGGCGAGGCTCTGACCACCGCCTCGGCCGCCGGCCTCTTCGTGATCGGCTTTGATCGCGACGCCGGTCCAACCACCCAGGTCGAGGCCCGGGCCGGTGACCGGTCCGCCCGTCGCACGCTCGACATCGCCCCCTACGCCTTCCCCTCGACCACCGTGGACGGTCTGCCGCCCTCGACCGTCGAGCCCAGCGATCCCGTCCTCTTGGCCCGCATCCAGCAGGAGATCGCGCTGAAGACCGAGGGTTTCGCCAGCCGCATCGACGCCGATGACTTCAAGGACGGTTTCGTCTGGCCGCTGGAGAGCTACCGGGTCTCCAGCGCCTGGGGCGCCCAACGCGTCCTGAACGGCACGCCCGCCCGGCCGCACTATGGCATCGACTTGGCCGCCCCTCAGGGAAGCGTGATCCGCGCCCCCGCCGACGGCCGCATCGCCTTCGTCCGCCCGGACATGCATTTCGAGGGCGGCCTGACCCTGATCGACCACGGCCAGGGCCTGATCAGCTGCTATCTGCATCAGTCGCGGCTGGATGTGGCGCTGGGCCAGCGCGTCCGGCGCGGCGATCCGCTGGGCCGTGTCGGCATGACCGGCCGCGCCACCGGTCCGCACCTGTGCTGGCGCATGAAATGGCGCGATCGCAACCTGGATCCTTCCCTCATGATCGGGGCGCGTGTTCCAGAAAGTCTAGCCTGATCAAAGGCTCCTCTTGCGAGACTACGCATATCCACCTAGCCTCGATCCGAGATCTGGCGGGGCCCGATGTTTTCTCTGAAATCGCTGAACGTCCTGCTCGTGGACGACAATCAGAACATGCGCGCCATCGCGTCGGCCGTGCTGCATTCGGCCGACATCCGCAACGTCTATGAGGCGTCGGAAGGGGCCACGGCTTTCGATCTGCTGCGTCGCCACGCGATCGATCTGGCCATCGTCGATTTCAACATGTTTCCGCTGGACGGGGTCGAGTTCACACGGCTGGTCCGCACCAGCCCCGACAGCCCCAATCCGTTTTTGCCGATCATCATGATGACCGGCCATTCCGAACGCAGCCGCGTCTATGAGGCCCGCGACGCCGGGGTGACCGAGTTCATCGTCAAGCCGATCACCGCCAAGGCCGTGCTGGATCGGCTGAACGCCGTCATCATGCGGCCCCGCCCCTTCATCAAGGCCGACGGCTATATCGGCCCCTGCCGTCGGCGCCGCGAGACGCCCGACTATGCCGGGCCTTACCGTCGAGGATCGGACGCCTCGCGGTCCAACGCCGCGTAGACCTTGTCAGGCCAGCGCTTGTGGACCCAGAACCAGTCCACGGGATGCTCTTTCACCCGGTCCTCGACGAAACGATTGGCGGCCTGGATGCCGGCCAGGGTATCGGCCGCCTTGTCCTCGCTCTGATTGACCACGATCGGCTCGTGCGCCGTCACCCGGAATCGCACGCCCGGCAGGCGGACCACCGACAGCGGCAGCATGACCGTGTCGAACTTCAACGCCAGTCTGGCCGCTCCAGGGGAGGCGTTCACCGGCTGACCGAAGAATTCCACCTCTGGCCCCTGATTGTATTTCTGATCGACCAGCAGAGCGATGGAATCGCCGCGCTTCATCCCCGCCATCAGTTCGCGCGTCCCGTCGCCCTTGGGCGCGAACAGGCGGATGCCGTACCGCTCACGGCTCTGGCGGATCAGGGCGTCGACATACGGATTGTTGGCGGCACGATAGGTCACCTGACACGGCACGCCCGAGGCCATGATCACCGCCGCCATCACCTCGAAGTTGGCCAGATGGCCCGAGATGAGCACGGCCGGCTTGCCGCTGTCGCGCAGGGCGTGCAGTCGTTCCATGCCCACCACCTCGACCCGCCCGCCTTCGGGCGTCAGATGATCCATGACCGCCAGCTCGGCGAAGGTCCGACCCGTCTGGTCCCACTGCGCCAGAGCCAGCACCTCGCGCTCTGCCTCGCCCATTTCGGGAAAGGCGATGCGGAGGTTTCGCATCACCGTCTTCTGCGTGCCGGTCAGCGGCCCCAGGGTGCGCAGCAGCCAGCCGCCCAACCCCGACGCCCGCTCGACGCCCAACAGGCGCAGAAAGCCGAACAGCGCCTGAAAGCCGAAGGCCTCCAGGCGCCAGATCAGATCCTGCTTCACGCTTGTCGCGCTACCGCCCGTCGGGCGGCTTGAGCGCGTGTCTTCACCAGGCAATCGTCAATCCACCGTCCACCACAAGGGTCTGGCCGGTCACATAGGCCGACGCAGAGCTGCACAGATAGACCGCCGTGCCCGCGATTTCATCGGGCTGGCCGATCCTTTTCAGCGGCGCCGGCTCGGTGACCTGTTTCAGCAGCTCCGGATTCTCCCACAGATATTTGGCGAAATCGGTCTGAACCAGCCCGGGCGCGATGCAGTTGACCCGCACGTTCGACGGTCCCCACTCCACCGCCAGATTGCGCACCAGCTGCATGTCCGCCGCCTTGGAGATATTGTAAGCGCCGATCAGGGCGTTGCCGCGAAGCCCGCCGATGGACGAGATCACCAGGATCGCGCCGTCCTTGCGCTCCACCATCTGCGGCGCGACCATCTGGATCAGCCAGTGGTTCGAGATGACGTTATTCTGCAGGATCTTTTCGAACTGGTCGTCGGCGATGCCCGCCATCGGCCCGGCGTAGGGATTGGTGGCGGCGTTGCAGACCAGGATGTCGATCTGGCCGAAGGCGGCGTTGGTCTCGTCGACCAGCCGCTGCAAATCCTCCTTCGAGGCGATGTTGGCCGGCACCGCGATGGCCTGACCCTCGCCATACTTGCTGTTGATCTCGGCGGCGACCTCGTCGCACGGCCCGGCCTTGCGCGACGAGATGACGACCTTGGCCCCGTGTTCGGCCAGCCGTTCGGCGATGGCCTTGCCGATTCCCCGCGATGAGCCGGTGATGATTGCGACCTTGCCGGTCAGATCGAACAGTTCCATTGCGTTTCCCGTAGGTTTGGCGGGGATATTTGCAGCCCCGCTCTAGCCGAATGACATTGATAGCCTGATACTCAGGCGATTCCATCCGGGAGTGGCCGACCGCCAGCCGATGCGCAACGTAACAACGGGCTTTCTCTACTTCGCCTATCTGTTCCTCGGCATGACCGTGGGCGCCTTCCTGTGGCGCGCGGGCCTGGGGATCGGCGCTGGCGTGGCCGGGACGCTCGGCGCGCTGGGTCTGCTGGGCGCCTTCCACGGCATCGTCACCGGCATCGCCGAGCGCCGCGTCCTGAAAAAGGAGATCGGCCAGGTCCGCGAGGCGCACCGCCTGCTCGCCGATGCGATGGAATCGACCCAGGGTGCCCTGACCGAATTGGCGCACGCCATCGAGACCGGCGTCCTGTCCGACACCGACGCCCTGACCGGCGAGGTCCGCATGCTAGAATCCCTGGTCCAGCAGATGAGCGAAAGCATCGACGAGCGCCTGGCCGCCGCCCCCCATGTCGGCGTCGAAACCTTTGAGGGCCGTCGCATGGCGCAGTCGAACGTCCTGCTGCGCACCATTCACGAAGCGCTCAGCGAAGGCCGCGTCGATCTGTATCTTCAGCCGGTCGTCTCCCTGCCCCAGCGCCGGACGATCTTCTACGAGAGCTTCACCCGGCTGCGCGACGCCACCGACCGCGTGATGATGCCGGCGGAATATCTGTCCCTGGCCGAGGGCGAGGGCCTGGTGCCGGCGATCGACAATCTGCTGCTGTTCCGCTGCGCCCAGATCGTGCGGCGCCTGGCGCGTCAGGATCGCAAGGTCGGCGTCTTCTGCAACGTGGCCCTCACCTCGCTGGGCGACGAGACCTTCTTCCCACAGTTCCTGGACTTCCTCAGCGAGAACCGTGACCTGAACCAGGCGCTGATCTTCGAACTGGGTCAGGCGACGTTCGACGCGCGCGGCGCCATCGAGGCGCGCAACATGGCCAAGCTGGCCGACCTGGGCTTCCGCTTCTCGCTGGATAAGGTGCAGACGCTGGACCTCGACTTCGCCGACCTGCAACGCTCGGACGTCAAGTTCATCAAGGTCGCGGCCGACCTGATGATCGAACAGCTGCTGGATCTGGACGGCGGCGCACCCCTGCGCTCCATGCCCGACATTCAGGCCGCCGACTTCGCCGCCCTGACCCGCCGCTACGGCGTCGAAGTCATCGCTGAAAAGGTCGAGAACGAGCGCCAGGTCGTCGACATTCTCGAACTGGACGTCGGCATGGGCCAGGGTCACCTGTTTGGCGAACCCCGCGCCATCAAGGAACAGGTGCTGGCCGAGACCGACCCCCCGGCCGAGTTCCTGCGCTCCACCCTGCGCAGCGCCGAGCAACGTCGCCGGTTCAGCTAGACCTTCCGTAGCGGCGGCCAAGCCGCTACTGACGGCGCCATGACACTCCCCCACGCCCTGCCCCACCTCGGCGCCGTCGCCGACGATTATGACATCCTGCTCTGCGACGTCTGGGGCGTGATCCATAATGGCCGCGAAAGCTGGGCTGGCCCGTGCGAGGCGCTGACGCGATTCAACCGTGAGGGCGGCCACGTCGTTCTGATCTCCAACTCGCCCCGCCCGGCGTCCGACGTGATCGCTCAGTTGGACGGGCTGGGCGTGCCGCACGAGGCGTGGAAGGCCTTTGTCACCTCGGGCGACGCGACCCGCGCCGAACTGGCCAAGCGCGCGCCCGGTCCGGCCTGGATCGTCGGCCCCGAGCGTGACGCGCCGCTGTACGCCGGCCTTGGCCTCGAGCGCGCCGCGTCGCCAGAGCACGCCGCCTTCATCTCCGTCACCGGCCCGGTCGACGACACGGTCGAGACGCCCGAAGACTACCGTGAGCGGTTCGCCGTCGGCGCGGCGCAGGACATCGAACTGATCTGCGCCAATCCCGACCGCGTCGTCCAACGCGGCGACCAGTTGATCTACTGCGGCGGAGCGCTGGCCGACCTTTATGAATCGCAGGGCGGCCGGGTCGTCATGGCTGGCAAGCCCTTCGCCCCGATCTACGATCTGGCGATCAAGGAGGCGGAAGGCCTGCTGGGCCGCCCCGTCGATCGCTCGCGCGTCCTGTGCATCGGCGACGGCGTCGTCACCGACGTGATGGGCGCGAACGCGCAAGGGCTCGACTGCCTGTTCATCGCCCAGGGCATCCACGGCGACCAGGCCAAGGGCGAAGACGGCGCGCTCGACCCGGCCCGCGCCGCCGCCCTGCTGAAGGCGGAAACGACCTATGCGCGATACGCCGCGCTCGAACTGAACTGGTAAGGCTCGCCATTTTGTCGCACCGCCGCTAAAGCCTCATCCATGGTCGAATTGGTTCAGCAGCATCCGTCCGGTGGTTACATCCTGGACGAACTTCACGTCGGCATGGCGGCCGAGAAAATCGTCGTCGCGACGGAGGACCGCATTCGGCTGTTCGCCGAAGCGTCCGACGACTTCAACCCGGTCCATCTGGACGAGGCCTTCGCCTCCAAGACCGCCTATCGCGGCCGGATCGCCCACGGCCTGCTCAGCGCCTCGTTCGGCTCGGCCGTGGTCGGCACCATCCTGCCGGGCGCCGGCTCGATCTATATCTCCCAGACACTTGCCTTCCATCAGCCGGTGCGGATCGACGACGTCGTGCGCATCCTGATCACCGTGATCGAGGTCGAGCCCGAGAGCGCGCGGGTCAAGCTCAGCTGCGAAGGCTTCGTCGGCGAGACCATGATCATGGACGGCGTCGCCGTCGTCCGCGTCCCCCGCCGGCGCAAACCGTCCCAACGTTGATGCAGATTGTCCGCGACTGGCGCGACCTGCCGGACGCGCTGAAAGGCGCGGCGGTCGCCGTCGGCGCCTTCGACGGCGTGCATCGCGGGCATCAGGCCGTCATCGCCGGCGCACGTGACGCCGCCGATCGGCTGGGCGCGCCGCTGGGCGTCGTCAGCTTCGATCCTCATCCCCGCCGCTGGTTCCAGAAGGACGCCGCGCCCTTTCGGCTGATGACGGCCGACCAGATGGCCGAGGCCTTGGCGCCGCTGGGTGTGGACATCCTTTATCTGCTGCCCTTCGACGCCGAGATGGCCGGCATGAGCGACTCCGCCTTCGCCGAGCGGGTACTGGCCGGGGGTCTGGGCATCCGCCACGCCGCCGTCGGGTTCGACTTCACCTTCGGCAAGGGCCGCTCCGGCTCGCCCGAGGCCTTGCGCGCCTACGGCGAACGGCTGGGCTTCACCGTCTCCGTCACCGAACGGCTGGATGACGCGGACGGGCTGAAACTGTCGTCCAGCGCCGTGCGCGAGGCGCTGAAGGCCGGCGACATGGCCCGCGCCGCCGCCATCCTGGGCCGCCCCTTCGTTATTCGCGGCGAGGTCATCCACGGCGACAAGCGCGGCCGCAGCATCGGCGTGCCGACGGCCAATATCGCGCTCGGCGACTATATGCGCCCCGCCTACGGCGTCTATGCGACCCGCAGCCGATTGCCGGACGGGCGGGTGATCGACGGCGTCGCCAGCCTGGGCGTGCGTCCCATGTATGCGCTGGAAACCCCGCTGATGGAGGTCTGGCTGTTCGACTTCGACGGCGACCTCTACGGCCAGACGTTGGACACCGAACTGGTCGCCTGGCTGCGCGGCGAGGAGACCTTCGACGGTCTCGACGCCCTGAAGACCCAGATCGACGCCGATGCGGCGGCGGCGCGGGCCGTTCTCAGCCGATCATAGAGGCCGAAGCTCCGCCGCGAACCGCTTCCAGTTCTGCACATAGTGTTCGGCCGACATCTGAAGGACGGCGATGTGTTCGGGATCACGTTCGCGCACGACCTTGCCGGGTTGTCCGACCACCAGGCTGTTGTCGGGAATGACCTTGCCCTCGGTGATCAGGGCGTTGGCGCCGATGATGCAGTTGCGGCCGATCTTGACGCCGTTCAGCACCACCGCCCCGATGCCGATCAGGCTGTAGTCCCCGACCTCGCAGCCATGCAGCATGGCCTTGTGGCCCACCGTCACCCCGCGCCCCAGCGTCAGCGGCGATCCCAGATCGGTGTGCAGCACGCTGCCGTCCTGAATGTTGCTGTCAGGACCCACTGTGATCGGATCGTTGTCCCCGCGCAGCACGGCGCCGAACCAGACGCTGGCGTTGGAATGCAGAATCACATTCCCTATCACCGATGCGCTTGGCGCCACCCAGTATTCGCCCTGCGGCGGAAACTGCGGTTTGCTGTCTCCCAAGGCGTAAATGGTCATCTGTACACCGCCTAATCTTTGAAAAACGAGGGCTTTAACGGATCGCTAACCACGATAGCATCATTCTGTTGATGCGATTCGCGGGTCGTCATTTCGGCCCCGGATCCGAAACCGGATCAAGCCCGATCCGGTCATCAAGTCGGGGCTTTCGCGTGGCGCGTTGGGATCCTGGTTCGGTTGTTCGGCGGCGGGCGCACCCCGTTGCGGACGGCCCTGCTGTCGATCCAGGCCGCTGCTGTGCAGGCCGCGACCTCTTCCTCCCCAAGACCATCCAAGGCGGCGCCCGTTCGGGTCCGCCTTTTTTCATGCCCTGGAGGCGTCCATGACCAAGCGTGCTGCAACCAAGCGTCAAACGCGTGAACACGGAATCCTGGATTCGCGTGATTTCATGGAGGAGTCGAAAGTTCGTCGGCTTCACGCGCCCCACAATGAACGATCGGGTTGGTCGCCCTATCCTTCGAACGATGACCGCGACCAGGGCTATCTGAAGACGCTGAAGCCCAAGTCCGAGGGCCAGGGCGAGCTGATGGAGGCCATCGACCACCACAACCTGATCATGGCGCTGGGTCCTGCGGGCACCGGCAAGACCTACCTCGCCGTCGCCAAGGCGGTCGAGGCGCTGGAGGCGGGCAAGGTCGGCCGCATCGTCCTCAGCCGACCTGCTGTCGAGGCCGGCGAATCCATCGGCTTCCTGCCCGGCGACATGGAAGACAAGCTGGCCCCCTATCTGCGTCCGCTCTACGACGCCCTCTCCGATCGTCTGTCGATGAAGCGGGTCAAGGCGCTGATGGCCGAAGGTCTGATCGAGATCGCCCCGGTCGGCTATATGCGCGGCCGCACGTTGAATAACGCCTTCATCGTCGTCGACGAGGCGCAGAACTGCACCTACGTCCAGCTCAAGATGCTGCTGACACGCCTGGGCTGGCATTCGACCATGGTGGTGACGGGCGACCCGCAGCAGTCGGACCTGCTGCCCGGCATCTCGGGCCTGTCGGACATCTCGGCGCGACTGGAGGCCGTACCCGACATCGCCGTGGTGCGTCTGGCCGAGCGCGACATCGTCCGTCACCCGCTGGTCGCCTCGATGATCGGCGTCCTCTAGCTCTGATCCTGCAGCCGACGCTGGATGGCGTCGGCTGCAGACCCGTTGCACCGCGAAACCAAAAGCCATTGTCCCCGGGCGCACCGCACCGCTAAAGGTCGGCTCGCGGCTGATGAGGGATTTCGATGCGCGTAGCGATGATTGGGACGGGCTATGTGGGCCTGGTTTCCGGCGCCTGTTTCGCCGACTTCGGCCATGTCGTCACCTGCATCGACAAGGACCCGTCCAAGATCGAGCGGCTGGAGCGGGGCGAAATCCCGATCTATGAGCCGGGGCTGGATGATCTGGTCGCCGCCAATGTGCGCGAAGGCCGACTGTTCTTCACCCTGGACGGCGCCGAGGCCATTCGCCGGGCCGACGCCGTCTTCATCGCTGTGGGCACGCCGACGCGGCGCGGCGACGGTCATGCCGACCTGTCCTACGTCCACGCCGCCGCTGAAGAAATCGCCGGCCTGATCGAAGGCTTCACGGTCGTCGTCACCAAATCGACCGTTCCGGTCGGCACGGGCGACGAAGTCGAAGCCATCATCAAGAAGACCAATCCGAACGCCGACTTCGCCGTCGTCTCCAACCCCGAGTTCCTGCGTGAAGGCGCCGCCATCGGCGACTTCAAACGTCCCGACCGCGTGGTCATCGGCATCGACGACATAACCGGCGACGCCGGCGGCCGCGCGCAGAAGGTCATGAGCGAACTTTACCGTCCGCTGAACCTGAACGAGAGCCCGCTGCTGTTCGTGGGCCGTCGCACGTCCGAGCTGATCAAATACGCCGCCAACGCCTTCCTGGCGATGAAGATCACCTTCATCAACGAGATGGCCGACCTGTGCGAAGCCGTCGGCGCCGACGTTCAGCAGGTCGCACGCGGCATCGGCCTGGACAAGCGCATCGGCTCGAAATTCCTGCACGCCGGACCGGGCTATGGCGGCTCGTGCTTCCCCAAGGACACGATCGCCCTGGTCCGCACCGCCCAGCAATATGGGGCCCCGACAAAGCTGATCGAGGCCACGGTCGAGGTCAACGACGCCCGCAAGAAGGCCATGGCCGACCGCGTCGCCGCGACCCTGGGCACGAGCGTCCAGGGCAAGACGATCGCCCTCCTGGGCCTGACGTTCAAGCCCAACACCGACGACATGCGTGACGCCCCGTCGCTGGACATCGCGCCTGCCCTGATCGCCGCCGGCGCGACCGTCCAGGCCTTCGATCCCGAAGGCATGCATGAGGCCGCCAAGCTGTTGCCGGACATCCAGATGAAGGACAGCGCCTATGACGCCGTCGTCGGCGCCGACGCCGTCGTCCTCGTCACCGAATGGGATCAGTTCCGCGCCCTGGATCTGGACCGCATCAAGCTGCTGATGAAACAGCCGGTCCTGGTCGATCTGCGCAACATCTATCGGCCCGAGGACATGAAGCATCGCGGCTTCCGCTACATGGGCATCGGGCGCGGCTGATGGGCGCGCCGATCCTCGTCACGGGCGCGGCCGGCTTCATCGGCATGCACGTCACCGAGCGTCTGCTGGACCGGGGCGAGCAGGTGATCGGCGTCGATGTCTTCAACGAATACTATGATCCGCGCCTGAAGGCCGCCCGCGCCGCCCGCCTGGAAGGGCGAGACGGCTTCAAGATGGTCCGCGCCGATATCGCCGACCACGCGCAGATGCGCGCGCTGGTCGCGGATGCCGGGGTCAAGCGGATCGTCCACCTCGCGGCCCAGGCCGGGGTCCGCTATTCGCTCGAAAACCCCTTCGCCTATGAGCGGTCCAACCTGGCCGGCCATCTGTCGATGCTGGAGGCCGCGCGGCACAACGACGTGACCCATCTGGTCTATGCCTCGTCCAGTTCGGTCTACGGCGACCGGCCGCTGGAAGGTTCGGGCTTTCGAGAAGACGACCCGACGGTCAATCCTGTCTCGCTCTACGCCGCGACCAAACGCTCGTGCGAACTGATGAGCCAGAGCTACGCCAAGCTTTATGGCTTTCCGCAATCGGGCCTGCGGTTCTTCACCGTCTATGGCCCCTGGGGCCGGCCCGACATGGCCTATTTCAGCTTCACCCAGAAGATCGTGCTCGGCGAGCCAATCGAGGTCTATGGCGAAGGCAAGATGGCGCGCGACTTCACCTATATCGACGACATCGTCGACGGCGTGGTCGCCGTTCTGGACCGTCCCCCCGCGCGGGGCGCCCATGAGGTCTACAACATCGGCGACAGCCAGCCCGTCGGCCTGATGGAGATGATCTCCACGCTGGAAACCGCGTTGGGCGTCAGCGCGAACAAGATCATGCGGCCGATGCAGCCCGGCGACGTCACCGCCACCTATGCCGACATTTCAAAGTTGAACGCCCTGTGCGGTTACCAGCCCAGAATCCCGCTGAAGTTCGGACTGGAAAAGTTCGTCGCCTGGTGGCGTCAATACGAGAACGGCTGACGCACGAAGGCTGGGGGGCCGATGCGACGCGAAATCCTGTCGGCGGGCGTCGCCCTGATGCTGTTCGGCGCAACCGACGCCTCGGCCCAGGCTTTGCGCTCGCCTCAGGACGCACAAATCGACCTCTTCGTTCGCAACCACGCGGTCGCCGTGCGTGATCGGCCGCAACCCGCCTATGACCCGCTCGGCATACGGGCCGGCGGCTTCACGGCCTTTCCCCGGCTTCAGTCGGGCGTCGTTCATGACGACAATGTCTTTGCGGCCGAAGACAACCGTCAGCCTGCAACCACATTGCGCGTGACGCCTGAGGTCCTTATCCGATCGAACTGGTCGCGCCACGCGCTTGAAACCCACGCCCGCGCCGAGATCGACCGCAACCTCGACTTCGACAGCGAGAACACGACCGACTGGAGCCTGGGCGGCGCCGGCCGTCTCGACATCGTTCGTGGCGTCGACATCAACTTGGCCGCCGACTATGCCCACGACCACGAGGCCCGCACCGCCGCCGGGGCCGGCCCCGTTGCTCGCCGCCCGATCACCTTCGATCTGGCCTCCGCCTCGCTCGCGGCGACGCGCACGCGGGGTCGATTGCGGCTGTCGGCCAAGGCCGCCGTTCTTCGCTACGATTACCGAGATGGATTGAGCGACGCCGGCGCCGTCATCGAACAGGACGACCGGGATCGCACCGTCGCCCGGCTAACCGGCCGCGTCGACCACGCCCTCTCTCCCGCGACGGCCCTGTTCGTCCAGGTCGCCCGCGATGATCGCGACTATCGCACGGTGGCAGGGTCGCCGGAACGATCCTCGTCGGGCCACGAAGCCCTCGCTGGCGTGGACTTCGAGTTAAGCGCGCTGATCCGAGGCGAGGTCGCCGCTGGATACATCCGCCAGGATTTCCAGGATACAGCCTATGGCGATCTCGACGGCTTCAGCGGTCGTGCGCGCCTGTCGTGGTTTCCGACGCAACTGACGACCCTGACCGCCACCGCCGCGCGCAGCGTCGAGGACACCGGCGTGATCGGCTCTGCCGGCGCCCTGCGGACCGACCTGTCGATCAGCATGGATCACGAACTGCTGCGCAACCTGATCCTGACGGCGGAAACGGCGTGGAGCGAAGACGACTACAATGGCCTCGACCGCACCGACACCCGCCTTGCCGCCAGCTTCAGCGCCATCTATCGCCTCGACCGTCGCTACGGCCTGACCGCCGGTCTGACCTATCTCGACCAATCCTTGTCCGGCGCGGCTGCGGAGCGCACATATCGCTCGACGCGCCTATCCATCTCTATCGTCTCGCAGTTCTGAGCGCACGGCCTCAGCGCGAAGATTGACAACCTGAAGGCATCATCGCAACACTTGGCGGGACGATCACCGTTCGATGGCGCGATGACCCACCACGACCCCGCGATCGGCGGTCTCGGCCAGCCGGCGGACGACGCCATCGACCTCCATGCCTTGATCGCCGCCTTCCGCCGTCGTCTCGGTCTGTTCACCGCTGTCGCAGCGGTCGTCTGTCTGATCGTTCTGGCTTTGATGCTGGGCCAGCCGCCGGTCTATACCGCGACCGCCAGCCTCCAGATCAATACGCGCAAGGAACAGGTCGTGGCGGGACAGGCCGTACTGTCGGCGCTCGACGCCGAGGCGGCCATCGTGGACACCGAGGTCGAGGTTCTGAAGTCACCCCAGCTTGCCGCCCAGGTCGTGCAGACGCTGGGTCTGATCCGCGATCCCGAGTTCAACGCTCGCCTGCGATCCTCGCCCCTCACCCAACACCTGTCGCGCGCCACGCCTGCGTCGACCGATGCTGAGATCGAGCGCCAACAGGTGATCGACGCCGTCCGTCGGCGCCTGACCGTGCGCCGCGTCGGCCTGACCTATTCGATGGCGATCAGCTTTACCTCCGAAGACCCGACCAAGGCGGCCCGCATCGCCAACGCCTTCGCCGACGCCTATCTCCAGTCTCAACTGACCGCCAAGTTCGACGCCAACGCCCAGGCCAACACCTTCCTGGGCGCTCGGCTGGAAGACCTGCGCCGCCAGGTCGAGGCCGCCGACGCCGCCGTCTCCGCCTACCGGATCGAAAACGGCCTGCTCAGCGCCCAGGGCGCCACACTGACGGAGCAGGAGATCTCGGCCTACAACCAGCAACTCGCGTCCGCCCGCGCACAGCAGGCCGAACAGGACGCCCGCCTGCGCACCGCCCGCGCCCAGATGGCGGCCGGCTCCAACGGCGACGATGTCGGCGAGGCCCTGTCCTCTCCCGTCGTCCAGAATCTTCGCGCCCAGCGCGCGGCGATCAGCACCCGCGTCGCGGACCTGTCGGTCCGTTATGGCCCGCTACACCCCGACATGATCCGCGCTCGTCAGGAGTTGTCCGACATCGACGCCCAGATCCAGGCCGAGATCCGCCGTGTCGTCTCGAACCTGGACGCCCAAGCCCAGGTCGCCCGCCAACGCGCCGCCTCGGTCCAGTCCAGCCTGGACGCCGCGCGCGGCGCCCTGGCCGAGAACAACGCCGCCTCGGTGCGTCTGCGCGAACTGGAGGGCGAGGCCGAGGCCGCCCGCGCCATCTACCGCGCCTTCCTGGATCGCTATCGCGAGACCAGCGCCCAGACCGGCGTCGAACAGGCCGACGCCCGCATCGTCTCGCGCGCCACGCCCCCGACGACGCAAAGCGCGCCGAACCTGATGATCAGCCTTGCACTCGGCCTGATGCTCGGCGCGGCGGCGGGAACCGGCGCCGTCATCATCGCCAATGCCATGCAGACAGGCCTCAGCGGCCCCGATGACATCGAGCGCAGGCTGGGCGTCGGCGCCGTCGGCGCCGTTCCCCTCGCCTCATCGGTGGCGACGGCGGAGGATCAGACGTTGCACCCGATCGATCTCGTCGTCCAACGCCCCCTGTCGGTCTTCGCCGAGGCTTTCCGGGCGCTGCGCACGTCAATCACCCCCATCGTCAGCGTCGTGGGCGAGCCGTCGGCGCGCATCGTCGCCGTCACCTCCGCCCTGCCCGGCGAAGGCAAGACCACCACAGCTGTCTGTCTGGCCCGCGTCGCCGCGCGCTCCGGCGGACGGGTTCTGTTGATCGACGGCGACCCACGTCGGCGCGGCGTGACGCGAATGCTGGGCCTGCACCCCGACCATGGCCTGGCCGAGGTCCTGCATGGCGCAGCGGCCTGGCGAAACGTCCTGGTGCTGGACCCGGCCTCTGGCGCACAGGTCTTGCCCCTGTCGGGATCAGGCCTGTCGGCCGATGACCTGTTCGGCGCCCCGCCGATGACTGCCCTGCTCGACGAACTGCGTCAGGCCTTCGACCTGATCGTCATCGACACCGCGCCCGTCCTGGTCCTCGCCGACGCCCGTATCCTGGCGGCCAAGGCCGACAGCGTCGTCCTGCTCGCCCGCTGGCGAAAGACCCCCGCGCGCGCCGTCGCCGCCGCCTTGCGCATCCTGCATCAATCCGGCGCCCGCCCCCTCGGCGTCACCCTGAGCCAGGTCGATGTCCGGGCGGAGTCGGGCCTAAGTTATGGCCAGGCCGACTATGATTACCGGGCCTACAGAAAATACTATGCGGCCTGATTGTCGGTAGAGATCAGGCCGCACAATCACCTTCAAATTCTACCACTGACAACGAGCACCAGAGTTTGAAACACAACTCCGATTGCACCGAGCAGGCCCCCGGCGATCGCCAGGCGCAAGCCGAAGGACCGTGTCGCTTCCGGCTTTGCACGCAAGGCGATCAGGCACTTCCAACATAGGCCGCCAATAGCTGCCAGACAGAGGGCACTGAAAATTAGCCCGGAAATGTTCCAGGCGCCGGCGTCGCCACGCGCCACGTCGGCGGCGCTGGATAGCAGATACAGGCCCAGGAAATGGGCGGCCCAGATCAGGAGGCCGCCCAGCATCAGCAGCCAGAACCTCATGCGCCGACGCCCGGGAACAGGCGGATCAGAAGGCTCGTCGCCACGCCCTGAACCGCCGTGAAGGCCACGAACAGGGCGACCACTTCGAACGTCGCCGGATAGCGCGGCGACACCAGGCCGCAAAGCCAGCGCAGCAGGACGAACGGTCCCATCAACAACGAAATGCCGACGAATGTCCCCTGCCAGGCCAACAGCGCATAGACGGTCGCGCCCTGGCTGGAGACGTCGGGACGCAGGCCCGAGTTCCACCAGGCCGAGGCCTCGGCCGCAAAGGCGCCGCCCGCCGCCAGGGTGGCGACCAGCATCAGGACAGAGGCGATGCCGGCGCTGCGCGGCCGGTCCAGCTTCAGCGCGCCTTGCGAAGCCCAGGCGCCGAGTCCGGCGGCCGCCAGCAAACTCAGGGTCAAAGGCAGGGAGCCGATCTCGGGCGGCGCCTGCCAAAGGTCCGGTCGGCGGCTCCACAGGAAGACGTAGGAGAAGCAGGCCATGATCGCGACCATGCCCGACACGATCAGGGTGATGACCATCGCCCACCAGCCGTGGCTGCTGGGGCCGGACACATAGGTCGGCAGTCGAACGCCGCCGCCGACATCCACCGTCGCTGGACCGCTGGGGCGATCCAGTCCCCAGCACCATTTGAGGATGCAGTAGACGGCCAGCACGCCGCTAACCAAGGAGGCGACATAGGCCTGGATCGTCAGGATCAAAAAGAAGCCGGCGGTGAATATCGCCCCCCAGACGTACCAGCTGGACGGCCGGGGCATCCGCTGGAGATATTGGGGCTCGGCGTTGATCGGACTGGTGATCATGGTCTCGCGCTGCCCGCGCGGCGCGCCGGGCAGAAAGTAGCGGCCGGCCTCGACGTCGCGCGCCAGATTCGGCTGGTCCCACACCGGATAAAGGCTCTTGATCACCGGGACGGACCGCAGCGAGTATCGGCCGGCGGGTAGCCACTCCAACCCCGGCCCGCCAAAGACATTGCCCGCGTCCTTCTCTCCGAAGGGCCGGAAGTTGCGGATCATGTCGATCATCCACAACACCACCGCCAGGCCGAACATGAAGGAGCCGACGGTCGAGATCATATTGGGCAGGTCCCAGCCCCGATCCGGCAGATAGGTATAGACCCGGCGCGGCATGCCCATCAGCCCGGTCAGGTGCATGGGCATGAAGGTCACGTTGTGACCGACGAACATTAGCCAGAAGATCCACTTGCCCCACCGCTCGCTCAGCGCCCGGCTGCTGGACATCGGCGTCCAGTAGTAGATGGCCGCGAAGAGCGGGAAGACCATCCCGCCAATCAGGACGTAATGCAGGTGGGCGACGATGAAGTAGCTGTCGTGGGCCTGCCAGTCGAACGGCACCATGGCGACCATCACCCCGGTCAGCCCGCCCATGACAAAGATCACCAGTCCCCCGACTGCGAACAGGCCGGGCGTGTTGAACCGCATCTTGCCCGCCGCCAGGGTGGCGATCCAGGCAAAGACCTGCACCCCCGCCGGCACGCTGACGGCCATGGAGGCGGCGCTGAAATAGTTGATCGAGATCTGCGGCATGCCCGTGGTGAACATGTGGTGCGCCCAGACGCCGAAGCTGATGAAGCCGGTCGCCAGCATGGCCAGGACTACCAGCCGATAACCGACCAGCTTGGTCTGGGCGACAGCCGGGATCAGGGTCGACATCGCCCCCGCCGCCGGCAGGAAGATGATGTAGACCTCGGGGTGGCCGAAGAACCAGAAAAGGTGTTGCCACAGCATGGGGTCGCCGCCCTTGGCCGCATCGAAGAAGGGCCAGCCCAGCGCGCGTTCCAGCTCCAGCAGCAGGGTCGACAGAATGATCGACGGGAAGGCGATGATGATCATGCAGGCGAAGATCAGCATGGCCCAGGCGAAGATCGGCAACTTGTCCAACGTCATGCCCGGCGCGCGCGTCTTCAGCACCCCGACGATAATCTCGATGGCGCCGGCGATGGCCGAAATCTCGATGAAACCGATGCCCAGGAGCCAGAAGTCGGCGTTGATCCCCGGCGAATAGGTCATCGACGTCAGGGGCGGATACATGAACCAGCCCCCGTTCGGCGCTAGGCCGAAGAACAACGAGGCGAAGAAGCACAGCCCCCCGACCAGATAGGCCCAGAAGGCATAGGCGCTCAGCCTCGGGAACGGCAGATCGCGCGCCCCCAGCATCTGCGGCAGCAACAGCACGCCCAGCGCCTCGACTGCGGGCACGGCGAACAGGAACATCATCACCGTGCCGTGCATGGTGAAGATTTGGTTGTAGGTTTCCTGCGCCAGGAAGCCCGTCATCGGCAGGGCCAGCTGCGTGCGCATCAACAGCGCCAGCACGCCCGCCAGCACGAAGAACAGCATGGCCGCGCCGACGTAATAGACGCCGATGTAGTTGTTGTTGATCGCCGTGATCCACTCCCACGGCCGCCGCGGGCCGCACCAGACCTCGTCGAGCTGCTCCAGCTCGCCCTCGGGCCGGGCTTCGGTGGTGGGGAAGCGTTTGTAGAGTTCGGGATCGAACCCGGTTTCCGAACTCATTTCAGACTTTCCAGATAGGCGGCGACGGCGCGCACGTCCTGGCCCGACAGGACCGCATAGGACGGCATCCGATTGCCGGGCTTCAGGCTCTGGCTGTCCGAAATCCAGCCGGCCATCGTCCCCTGATTGTTCGGCAGGATGCCGGCGCCCAGCGTCTGGCGAGAGCCGACGTGGGTCAGGTCCGGTCCCGCCAGACCGTTCGCCTCGGTCCCGCGAATGGTGTGACAGGCGGCGCAGCCCGAGGCGGCGAAGACGTTACGCCCCTGGTCGATCAAGGCGAGCGGCCCCTGGGCCGAGGGCACGACGGCGGCCGGCCGCGACTGACGCGCCAACCAGGCGACATAGTCGTCCGGCGCATGGGCCACGACCACCAGCCCCATTAGGGCGTGAGGACCGCCGCAGTATTCGGCGCATTGGCCGCCGTAGGTCCCAGGCGCATCGGCTTGCAGCCGCATGAAGTTGCGGCGGCCGGGGATCATGTCGGTCTTTCCGCCCAGGCGCGGCACCCAGAAGCTGTGGATCACGTCCGCGCTTTCCAGCTCGAACACGACAGGCTGGCCGGCCGGGATGTGGACCTCGTTGGCGTCCTGGACGATTTCTCGCCCCTGACCGTCCAGATAGGCGACGCGCCACCACCACATTTCGCCGGTAACGCGCACCCGCATTTCGCCGGGCTTGGGCGCATCGGCCACCCGCGCGGTCGTGGTCAGCCCATAGACCAGCAGTCCGGTCAGAACGACCACCGGGAAGACCAGTCCCGCAATCCAGATCATTCGCTCGCCGCCGACCCGCCGCTTCCACTTGCGCGGCCCGAACAGGGCGATGCCGAGCGCCACGGCCACAACGACCATCACCACCGCCGCCATGATGAACAGCACCCAGGCGACGGTCTGGATCGGTCCGGCGAACGGCCCGGCCGGATCCAGCACGGGCGGCGGCCAGCCGGCGATTCCGGGAGGGGCGTCAGTCTTCATCGAGCGTATACAGATAGGCCGCGACGTCGCGGGCTTGGTCTTGCGTCAGGGGCATGGGCGGCATGGCGGTTCCGGGATCCATCGACGGCGCGTCGATCAGCCAGCGGATCAGGGTATCGGGCTGGTTCGGCAGACGTCCGGCGATCAGGGGACGCGCGCCAAACCCCGCAAGGTTCGAGCCGGACCGGCCCTCGGGCCAGGCGACGCCGGGTATCCGGTGACAGGCGGCGCAACCGACCTCTCTGATCACGGCCAGTCCGGCGGCCGGATCGGCCTGAACCACCGGCCGGGGCAGGTCGGACTTGTCCACGCAGGCGCACAGGGCGAGCGCCAGCGCACAGGCCGCCGCCCGTCGTCCCATCACCTCGCCCGTTGTCCGAAAACCCATCCGCCCCCCAAAGCTTCGCCAGAGCAATCCTCTTGTCGGACGGAGGTTCCCGACTGCGACATGGAGCCTCGGCGCATCGCCACAAGGAACCTTCGCCATAAGCAGGTGTTGCACCGCCGTGCGCGCCTCCCTTTCCGTCCTTGCTCTGCTGACCGGCCTGGCCGCCTGCGACTCCACGCCGGGCCAGACGGATCGCACCTTCACGGCGAATGGTCAGGTCATCGCGATGAGCGGCGGCGCGGGCGGGGCGGCAAACGCCTGCTTTACCTGTCACGGCCTGGACGGCGGCGGGGACGGGGTCGCCGCCCCTCGCCTGGCGGGTCTGGACGCCGGCTATCTGCAAAAGCAGTTGGAAGACTATGCATCGGGCCTGCGTCCCGACGACGCCATGACCCGCATCGCCAAGGCCTTGGACCAACAGGGCCGACGCGAGGTCGCCGCCTACTACGCCGCCCTGCCCGCGCCGCCGACGCAAACGCCCGCGTCGATGGCGCCTGCGCCCGCCATCTATCTGAACGGCGACCCTTCGCGCGGCATCGTCGCCTGCGCCTCGTGTCACGGCGACCGGGGGCAAGGCTCGGGCCAAGGCGGCAATCCTCAGATCGCCGGTCAGCCCGCCGCCTACACGCTGGAACAGATCGACCGCTGGAAAGCGGGTAAACGCCGCAACGACCCGCGCGGCGTCATGGCCGCCGCCGTCAAATCGCTTTCGGACCCAGAAGCCCGCG
Organism: Brevundimonas sp. SGAir0440; assembly: GCF_005484585.1. Lineage (NCBI taxonomy): Bacteria > Pseudomonadati > Pseudomonadota > Alphaproteobacteria > Caulobacterales > Caulobacteraceae > Brevundimonas > Brevundimonas sp. SGAir0440. The sequence goes on from NZ_CP039435.1 coordinate 2,691,406, forward strand.
CCATAGCGTCCTGGCTGTCGACGCAACCCGCTTCTCCAGCGCGCGCCAGCGCCGCTGCCACCGGGTCCGCTTCGGTCGAAGCTGCGGCACGACCGGCAGCATCGCGTGAAACACGTCGTCCCTATCGATCAGATGGTGCTTGAGCGCGGCGCCGGCGTGGATCGGGATCATCAGCAGCAGGGTGACGACCAGTCCCCAGTGCATCCATTCCGCCGCCGCCTCGATCGCCCATAGCTGGGTGTTGGACAGATCCTGCAGCGGCAGCAGCGGCCATTTGATGAAGCCCAACGTCTCCAGCTGACGTGTCCGATCCGTCGCCGAAATCATGGCCCAGCCCGACAGCGGCAGGCCGAACAGGCAGATATAGAAGACATAGTGGGTCACATGGGCGGCCATGCTCTCCCAACCCGGCTTGTCCGCATCGTTGATCAGGTCGGGCGCCAGCAAACGCCACGACAGCCGGCCGATCACCAGGATCAGCATCAGCACGCCGATCGCGAAATGCAGGTCGTAGGCGGCCATCATGGCGCCGCCCACCGGCTGGCGCCCCATCCACCAACCCCAACCGAGCTGGAAGATCACCAGCCCCGCCATCACCCAATGAAAGCCGATGCCGACGGGCGAATAGCGACCCTCGTCGTGGTGACCCGCCGCCCATTCCAGCAGCTGCCTGAACAGTCTTTCGATCATGCCGGATGCGCCTCGGCGTCGGGGCCGATCATCCGCCCCAGCCGCCACAGGGCCGCGAACAGATACAGCGCCGCCGCCGGCGCCCACATGATCAGCCCGGCCGCCTGCTGATCCTCAAGCGGCGTCAGGCCCCAGGCCAAGGTCGAATAGGCATGGGGCGCATAGACCGCCTGCCCCGCAAAGGTCAGCACCGCCCCGAGCAACCCCATCGCCAGCATGGCCGCCAACAGGGCGATGACCGCCGCCGGCGCAGACGCCGACCGCGCCGCGCACCAGAACCAGACGGCGCTCGCCAGCAGACTGATCTGCATCACCCAATAGACCGCATCGTTCGACAGGGCGGCGCCATAGGCGTCAGGCGCGTGCCAGGCCCAGAACACCACCGCCTGCACCGCCGTCGCCAGGATCAGCGACCCGTAACGTCTCATGGGCATTGCGGCCGCCAGCAAGGGCGCGGCGAGGCCGACCAACAGCACATGATGCACCGTCCGCGCCGAGAACAGCGCCGAACTGAGGGCGCACAGGGGGGACACAAATCCAACGGCCAATACCGCGACCGCCGCTAGGCCATAACCGCGCCGCCGCCCTTCCAGCCGCCACACGACCAGGCCCGCGGCTGCAACGAGGATGGCCAGCAAGATCGGATCAAGATTCCAGCGCCACTCGCCAAAGGCTGGCGCGGGTCCGCAATACGGCATCCAACTCAAACCTGCACCCTCGCCCCTTGCCGGATCTCCTGATCCCCGTGAAAGGGAAAAGCCAAGCCAGCTGTGACGGTTCCGCAGGGTTCATTTCTACGACGAATTGCCGCGATCACCCCGTTCCAGCACTGGGGGCGACTTCGGCCGTGTCTGTTGTAACCGACCGTGGCCGCAACTGATCGACCAAGAAGTCGACGAATACCCGGATGCGAGCGGGCACGCTCGCGCCGCCGACAAAGACGGCATGGATGGGCTCACGATCACCAGGATTGAAATCCTCGAGCAGCGGCACGAGCTCTCCCTTCGCGATGGCGTCGGCGACGCTGAAGTTGCCCACGCGCGTTACGCCGACGCCGGCCAGCGCAAGCTGCGTCAGGCTCTCGCCATTGTTTGCTTCCACGGGGCCGCGAACCGTGAGCGCATAGTCACGACCGTCCCGTCGGAAAGGCCACACGGGCTCCAACCTTCGGAAGTTGAAGTTCAGACAGTCATGTTGGTGCAGGTCCTCTGGCACGTGCGGCACGCCGCGACGCGCGAGATAGGCTGGCGACGCCACGATCGTTCGCCCTGTCTCACCCAGCCGTCGCGCCGTCAGCGGACTGTCCAGCAGCGGTCCGAAGCGAATGGCGACATCGGCCTGTCCGGCCGCGACATCCACGACCGTATCCGTCAGATTGATATCGACGAGGATTTGCGGGTAGCGCGCCACGAACGCGCCGATCAGCGGCACGACCACCTGCCGACCGTGCGCCAGGGATGCGCTGACCCTTAGGCGTCCCTGCGGCGCGCCCTGGTCCGAGATGGACTGCTCGGCCTCATCCAGGTCGGCGACAATTCTCCGTGCGGCGCTCAGATAGGCCTGGCCCTCGACCGTCAACGTCAAGGCGCGGGTTGTCCGCAGGACGAGCCGCACACCCAGTCGCGCCTCGATCCGATCGATCGTTCGGCTTACCGCCGATGGCGTCAGCCCAAGAACCCGACCGGCCGCTGAAAAGCTGCCGGCCGCAGCCACAGCCGCGAACACCTCCATGTCGCGGGCGCGATCCGCGCCCGCTGACGGCGCCTTTGCGTGCATTTCAAAAATCCTTCGCTTCCGAAAGGCCTAACCGCTGGGCACGACCGCGTCCATCTGTGCGCAAGTCTTATTGGTCTGCGGATTTCCATCCTATGAAACTCAACCCTCCCCTGCTGGCGCTCGCCGCCGGCGCGTTCGGTATCGGCGTGACCGAGTTCGCCCCGATGGGGCTGTTGCCCGTCATCGCGACCGATCTGGGCGTCTCTATTCCATCGGCCGGTCTGCTGATCAGCGCCTACGCTCTGGGCGTCGTCCTGGGCGCGCCCTTGATGACCCTGGCCACGGGCCGTGTTCCGCGCCGCGCCCTGCTCATCGGGCTCGCCGGCATCTTCACGATTGGCAATGCGCTGTCTGCGCTGGCTGACAACTACGCCCTGCTGATGATCGCGCGGATCATCACGTCGCTGAACCATGGCGCCTTCTTTGGCGTCGGCGCCATCGTCGCCGCCGGGCTGGTGCCGCCGGACCGCAAGGCCGGGGCGGTGGCTGCCATGTTCATGGGCTTGACCATCGCCAATGTCTTGGGCGTGCCTCTGGCCACCTGGGCCGGGGAAACCTTGGGCTGGCGGGCCAGCTTCTGGGGCATTGCGATGATCGGCGTCATGGTGATGGCGGCCCTCGCCCTGACCCTGCCGAAAGCCGCCGCACCTGCCGCCGGCGACATGTTGGCTGAACTGCGCGTGCTTGGCCGCAGACGCGTCCTGTCGGCCTTGGCCCTGACAGTTATCGGTTCCAGCGCCATGTTCACCGTCTTCACCTACATCACGCCGATCCTACGCGAACAGACCGGCGCGTCGCTGGGTTTCATCACCGCGATGCTCGTCCTCTATGGGCTTGGCCTGACCGTCGGCAACTGGATCGGCGGCAAGTTTGCTGACCGTTCCGTCGATCGCACGCTGATTGTCACCCTCGCTGGCCTGTCGCTGGTCCTGCTGACCTTCGCCGTTGCCATGCCGTTCGCCAGCGTAAGCGCCGTTCTCATCTTCCTTTGGGGCATCGCCAGCTTCGCGCTCGTGCCGCCGCTTCAGGTTCGTGTGATGGATGCAGCGCGTGACGCCCCGAACCTGGCTTCGGCTGTCAACATCGGCGCCTTCAATCTCGGCAACGCCATCGGGGCCGCTCTGGGCGGCGCCGTCATCGCCGGCGGCCTCGGCTACCCAGCCGTCGCTCTGGCCGGCGCCGGCGCGTCCGCCCTTGGTCTGCTGATGATCATGCTGATGTCACGCCGACCAGCTGTTTTGGTCGCAGCCGAGTAGGCAGCTCCGTCAGTCAGCCGTTGTCATTGCCGGCGCTTTGGCAGCGGTGTTCGAGCGATAGTCGGCGGACGTCGGCGGCGTTTTGAAAGACGGCGCGGCTGATGAAGGCGCCCATGTCGCGCCAAGCATTGGATATGGTCTGGAAGGTCTGTTCGTCGGTCTGGCTGGCGGCCAGGGCTTCGTTCCAGCGCGACGTCAGCGCATTGATCTCGTCGAGCATCAAAAGCCGCCCGCAGGCCAGGGTCATCCGGTAGCTTGCGCTTCCTTGGCTCATTGTCAGAACTCCTCCCAGCCGGCCGTGTCCGCCTCCTCCACGACGGCCAGGGCGGCCGAGCCGGAGGATCGCAGGACGGCCGGACGCATGGGCCGAGGCGCGCTCGGCTTGCGCGGCGCCGGCGCGGCGAGGGCTCGGCTGCTGAGCGCGGTTTCGCGCGTCAGGCTGAAGCGCTGGACCAGATCCGACAGCTGACGGCTTTCAGAGGTCAGGCTGTGGCTGGCCGCCGTCGACTGTTCGACCATGGCGGCGTTCTGCTGGGTCACCTGGTCCATCTGGTTGACGGCGGTGTTGACCTCTTCCAGCGCCGTCGATTGCTCGCGCGTCGAGGCCGTAATCTCGTTCATCAGCTCGTCGATTTCGGCGACGCGCTTGACGATGGACGACAGCGCCTCGCCCGTTTCTGCGACCAGGGTGACGCCGGACTTCACCTGGACGGACGAGGTGGTGATCAGCGACTTGATCTCCTTGGCCGCCTCGGCGGAGCGCTGCGCCAGGGCTCGAACCTCGGAGGCCACCACGGCGAATCCTCGCCCGGCGTCGCCTGCGCGCGCGGCCTCGACGCCCGCATTCAAGGCCAGAAGGTTGGTCTGGAAGGCGATCTCGTCGATGACGCCGATGATCTGATTGATCTGAGACGACGACTGTTCGATCGCGGTCATGGCCTCGACGGCGCGGCTGACCACCTCGCGCGACTGCTCGGCGGATTGACGCGAGGTTTCGACGACCGCGGCGGCGCGACTGGCGCCTTCGGCCGCCCGCTTCACCGTGGCGGTGATCTCGTCCAGCGCGGCCGCCGTTTCCTCCAGCGTCGCCGCCTGATGCTCGGTGCGCCGCGACAGGTCGTCGGCGGCTTCGCTGATTTCGGCGGCGCCCAGTTGCATGGCGCCCGTATTGCCGGCGATCTCGGCCATGGCGTCGTCCAGACGCTGCATGGCGGTGTTGAAGTCGGTCTTCAGCCGCGCGTAGCCGCCGGTGAAGTCCGACGCGATGCGAGTCCGAAGGTCGCCCTGCGCCAGAGCCGCCAGAGCCGCCGCCGTGTCCTCCACCACCCGCGTCTGTTCGGCCTCGGCCTCGGCACGCTTCTGGTCCGCCTCCAGGCGCTTGGCCTCGGAGGCTTCCAAATACAGCGAAATGACGAAATCCATGTCGAGCATGGCGGCCTTGACCACACTGGCCAGCGTCGCCGCCAAGGCCTTGCCGTCGTCGCGCTTTGAAAACAGCGACCGCGTCTTGGCGTGGGATGTGATGATCGCCTCGATCAGCCCTTCCAGGACCAGAGCGTAGCCGCCGATGTACCAGCGCGGCTCCAGCCCTATCCGGGCGTGGGTCTGGCCGATGCGGCGCACGCCCTCGACATAGGCCGGATCAAAGGCGCCCGAGGCGATCAGGCCCCAGTGTCGCGCCTGGGCGTCCTTGGCTCCAGCGATCTGGCTTTCCGCACCGAAGAAGCGGGCCACGTCCGGCGTCGCACGAACCTGGGCGTAAAAGGCTTCAAGGCTGGGCTGAAGCGCCGCCTCGATGACGGGTCTGGCGTCAGCAAGACGGGACCTCGCGGCCTTGTCCAGCTTCAAGAAGCGAAGTCTTTGGTCCAGATTCATTGCGTCCGACATGACGGCCCCCTTGCATGGCGGTAAGTTGGACGAGGTTCGATCTAAAAGCCGGTTGAAGTCTTTTCAGCCTGTAGACTGTTTCACAGCGGAAGCATTGTTTGCGCCGGTCTGGCGTCAGGTCGCGGCGTGACCGACGTCCTTCGCCATGGCCTGCAGCAGCGGGATCAGCTGGGCGGCGGTCTTCAGACCCTCGCTGGTCAACAGTCCGGCAAGACGCCCGTATTGCGACCGCCGATCGTCCAGAACAGCGCGGCCTGCCTCGGTGATTTCCAGCATGGTGACGCGCCGGTCGTTCGGATGGGGCGAACGCTTGACCAGATCGGCGCGAACCAGATGATCGACCAGACGCGACAGCGAGGCCGGCGCCGCCTGAAGCGTCGACCCGAGAGCGCATTGTTTGACGCCGCGACGGCCCTCGCCGGCGATCAGGCTCAAGGCGCGGACGGCGGCATTGCTTTGACCATCGGCGCGCAGGACGCGATCAAGCTGGCGATCGAGTTCGAGCAAGGCGGTGTCGAGCGCATACAACGCCATCGCGGGATCATCGAACGCCCGCACGGTGAACTCGTCCATCGTCCCCCGAACACCCATAAGTCTGGTGTGACAGGATTGGCCGCAACCTGCAAGATAGACGGAGGTCAACCCTTAGGGCTACCGAACTCCTAACAGCGCATCCAGAAGGAAATGATTTCGTACCGGCGCAATCCTAGATTGCCAAGCAAGCCTTTGGAAACAAGGTGGCGAGGCAACAACCGGAAAGAGCCGATGGCGTCGGTCAGAAGACATCCCGCCCACCCAGTCACGGCGACCCGATCGCTGGGGATGAGCATGGGAGGCGCGCCCGATGCTGAACTTCGAAGAGCCCTCGAAGTCGCCGCTATCCTGGTGACGACCGATCGCCATGGGGTCATCACCGACTGCAACGAGAAGTTCGTGGCGGTCAGCGGTTACAGCCGAGAAGAATTGATCGGCTCGACCCATCGGATCGTGAACTCCGGCCTGCATTCCAAGGCCTTCTTCCAGGATCTGTATCGCACGATCCGCAGCGGCAAGGTGTGGACCGGCACGTTGCGGAACCGCCGCAAGGACGGCAGCCTCTATTGGGTCGATACGACCATCGTGCCGGCGCTCAGCGGTCCCGAGGGTCCGGCGTCCTACACGGCCATCCGTTTCGAGGTGACCGAACATGTGCTGGCTCTGGAGGCCCTTTCGGAAGCGCGGCTGGTCGCGGAACGCGCCGCGGCGCTGCGCGACACCTTCCTCGCGACCATGAGCCATGAGGTCCGCACGCCGTTGAACGGCGTCCTGGGCCTGGCGCAGTCCCTGTCAGGCGCCGATCTGCCCGACGACGCGCGCCAGAAGGTCGATCTGATCATCAAGTCCGGCGAGACGCTGAGGCGCATCCTGGACGATGTGCTGGACCTGTCCAGAATCCAGGCCGGCGAGATGAACCTTGTCGACGAACCCTTTGCGCCGTCCGACACCATCTCCGGCGCGGTCGATCTGATGCGGCCGCTGGCCAGCGAAAAGGGACTTGAGCTGATCTCCCGGTTCGACGGTCTTCCAGCCCATCTCATGGGCGACGGGGCCCGCCTGCGTCAGATCGTGCTGAACCTGGTCTCCAACGCCATCAAGTTCACTGCAGCCGGCCAGGTGCTGGTCGATGCGCGCTACTCGAAGCCGTCCAGGCGTCTTCGCATCCGCGTCGCCGATACCGGCATGGGCTTTGACCGATCGACGGCCAAACTGCTGTTCTCGCCGTTCAGCCAGGCCGACGATTCCATCTCGCGGCGGTTCGGCGGCACGGGTCTTGGCCTCTCCATCAGTCGTCGTCTGGCGGAGCTGATGAGCGGCGGCCTCAGGGTGCGTTCAAAGCCCGGTCGGGGAACGCTCTTCGTTCTCGAATTGCCGATGGGTCCCAGCGGCGAGATCACCCGCGAAAGCGAGAGCCATGTGGAGGCGCTGGATCGACTCTATGGCGCGCGGATCCTCTTGGCGGAGGACAATCTCGTCAACCAGCAGGTCGTCCAGGCGCTTCTCGGCGGCTTCGGCTGTCATATCGATGTCGCCGAAAACGGCCAGGAAGCCGTCGATCTGTGGTCGGCGCACGCCTACGACCTAATCATGATGGACATGCAGATGCCGATCATGGACGGCGTCGAGGCCATCCGCAGCATCCGCAGAGGCGAACAGCAGCGCGAGATCAACAGGCTCCCGATCGCCATGCTGACGGCCAACGCCTCGTCCAACCATCGCGACTTGGCCTCACGCGCCGGCGCCGACGTCGTCATCCCCAAACCCCTGTCCGCCGATCACCTGATCTTCGAATCCGCTCGGCTTCTGAACAACGCCGCTCGCTGTCACTGGATATAGGCTCTGACGGAACAGGCTTCCGGGCTAACGCCCGGAAGCCTGCCTTGCATCAGAAGTAGAAGCGCACGGCCGCGGTGACGGTGCGTCCAGGCAGCGCCTGGGCCAGGACCACGCCGCTGGCGGGCAGGCTGTCGGCCGACACTTCCGTTAGGGCGGTTTCGTCGAACAGGTTGTTGGCGGTCACCGACAGCACTACGCGGTCGATGGGGCGCACCTGGACGAAGGCGTTGACGGTCGCGTAGCCCGGCATCTTCAGCTGGTTGACGTCCTGCGTATAGCTCTCGGTCGTGCCGACGACGCTGGCGCCCACCGTGAACAGGTCCGTCTCGTATTGCGGCATGACCTGGAAGATCAGGTCGGCCTGACGGCGCGGCGAGTTGCCGACCAGGGCCGCGTCCTCGGCCTTGGTGATCTCGGCGCTGGTGACGGTGGCGCTGCCGGTCAGGCTGAACGGACCGTGACGCACGCCGGCCTCGAACTCGGCGCCCTTGGCCTCGTAGCTGCGCTGGACCAGAACCAGACGGGTGACGCCGCCGGCATCCGCGCGAATCTGCTGATTGGTCTCGCTGACCTCGGCCCAGAAGCCCGTGACGTTGGCGAACAGGCCGTTGGCCCGGTACTTCATGCCGATTTCGGCCTGGTTCACCGGATCATAGGCCGCGTCGGCCTGCAGCAGGTCGCCGTCGACATTGCTGATAGCCGGCGAACGCAGGATTTTATCCGCTGCGGCGCGCGCGCCCTCGCTGTAGCGGGCGAAGGTCGAGAAGCTGTCCGAGACGCGGTAGTTGGCGCTGAGCGAATACGAAACATAGTCGTAGTCGTAGTCGACCGGAGTGGCGCTGGCGGCCGGCGCAAAGGCGAAGGTGCGCTCCGCTTCCGAGATGACGCCGTCGTTGTCCACGTCGATGGTGCGGACGTCGGTGAGGCCGTTGGCGACCGTGCGGCCGCTGACGTCGCCGCTGTCGAAACGGATCGACCCGCCCAGCGCCAGCTTGCCCAGCCGGTAGTTCAGCGAGGCGTAGGGCGCCAGCACCTTGTACGTCACATCGGTGCGCGAGTTGGACCCGGCGCCCGAGGGACCGAAGAAGTTGACGACGCCGTCCTGCGTGCGGGGCGTGCCATTCGTATTGACGATATCGACCAGGGCCGAGTTTCCGCCGCCCACGACGTCCTGAAGGAAGGGAATGTACTGACGATCGAACTTCAGATCCTGCTGGGCCGAGTAGACGCCAACGGTGGTCGTCAGGTCGCCGCCACCGATCTTCCAGACGCGGTTGGCGCGCAGGTCGTTGGTGAAGTTGTCCAGGCTGTCGATGTCGGTGTGGACCAGGGTCGAATAGGCCAGCAGGCCGTTGCCGTTCAGGGTCGTCGGGCTTGTGATCGCCTGACCGGCGCGCGGTCCCGTCGCGTAAGCCAGGGTTCCGGGACGACGGCCGAACGCCAGCGGCGCCTGGGCCGCGGGCACCACGGCCAGCGGATAGTTGAACGACTGGTCACCCGACTGCTGCGCGTAGCGCATATGCTCGGAAATCGTCCAGCCGTGCAGGTTGAAGCGGGTCTGGAAGCCCAGCGCGCGCACCTGAACCTGATTGCCGTCCTGCAGATTGACGCGCTTCAGGTTGTTGTCGCCGTCCAGCAGCGGGAAGACCGTAGTGTTGCGCGACGTCAGGGTGTCGCGCGTCATCGAGAAGTTCGGAACGTCGCCATAGTTGGGATCGTCGTTCGTGCCGGACACCAGCAGAGGCGTCGGCCCATAGGCGATGACGGTGTCGTCCAGGATCTTGCCGTACAGACGCACGAAGCCGCCGTCGAAGGTCTTGGTGATGTTCGCCTTGATCTGGCCGCCCTTGTTGCCCGTGAAGCCGGCGTCGCGCGGGCCTTCACCCTCGCGATAGAAGCCGCCGACGTGGAAGCGCACGGTGTCGCTCAGGTGACCACCATAGCTGAAGTCGCCGCGATAGGTGTCGTAATCCAGGCCCGAAGACACCTGGACCGAGCCGCCTTCGACCTCACCCGTCTGCGAGATCAGGTTGATCACGCCGCCCGGCGCGTTCGAGGCGAAGGTCGAGGACGACCCGCCCCGGATGGACTCGATCTGGCCGACGTTGAAGTCGTACCGCATGAAGTAGTCGGACGTCAGGGCCAGGATGTCGCCGAACTCCAGAACTGGCAGACCGTCTTCCTGGAACTGCAGATACTTTGCACCGGTGCTGACCATCGGCAGGCCACGGATTGTATAGTTGCCGTTGGTCTCGCCCGTGCTGGCCTCGGCGCGGATGCCGGGGATGGTGCGGAACAGATCGTTGATCGCGAAGGCCCCGATCTTGGCGATCTCGACATCGTTGATCGAGCTGGTGGAAGTCGCGCTGTCCAGCCTGTCGCGCGCCTTGGCCACGCCCGTCACGATCACGTCGTCATTGGCCCGCGTCCGGCTGGCCTCCCAGGCCGTCTGGTGCTGCGGCGCAGGTTGCGTCTGCGCATGAGCAGGCATGGCGAGGATAAGCGGCGCAAACGCGGCCGTGAGGTACAGGGATTTCAAGGAAGCCTCCAAAGCGTTGTCCGGCAGTACAGAGACTGGACAACTGATTTTCGTTCGGAAATTCTTCCATGCAGTTTCTTGCATGGCTGTTATCAATAAAACACGGAAGTGTTTGATGATTTATAATGCCAGACTACGGATTAATACTGACATAACGACGCTTACGAAGTTCGTATTGTTGCGCCGATTTCTTCTACACTCAACTGGATCGATATCTTAGAACGCGTTCCAGTCGTCATCGGCCGCTTCGCTTGACAGGGCGAGCGCACCGACCGTGCGGATGACTTTGGGCGCCGACCTGGGAGCGGACGCGGTGTCCCGGCGAGGCGCCGGTGCGGCCGAGGTCGTTGCATTCAGCCGGAACCTGGAAACCAGGGTCGCCAGCTCGTCGGCTTCGGTCGCCAGGATGCGCGCCGCCGCCGTCGCCTCTTCCGCCATGGCGGCGTTCTGCTGGGTCATGCGGTCCATGCTGCCAACGGCGCTGTTGACCTGCTTCAGGTTTTCCGACTGGACCTGCGCCCCGTGCGCGATGTCCACGATCAGGGTGTTGGCGTCGCCGATCTTGGCCACGACGCGCGCCAGCATCTCGCTGGTTTCACCGACGCGATCGACGCCCAGCCGCACCTCGTCCGACGACTTGCTGATCAGCTGCTTGATATCCTTGGCGGCGTCGACGGTGCGCTTGGCCAATTCGCGCACCTCGCCGGCGACCACGGCAAAACCGCGTCCCGCATCGCCCGCTCGCGCGGCCTCGACGCCGGCGTTCAAGGCCAGAAGATTGGTCTGCAAGGCGATGGCGTCGATCATGTTGATGATCTCGCCGATCTCTTGCGATCCGGCCTTGATGGCGTCCATGGCGACGATCGCTTCTTCGACGATCGCACGACCGTCCGCGGCGTCGCCATTGGCCAGGGTGATGGCGTTGCGGGCGTTGGCCGCGCTGCGCGCCGTGTCGCCGACCATGTCGGTGACATGGTTGGTGGCGGTGGTGGTCTGCTGCAGGCTAGACGCCTGTTGTTCGGTTCGCAACGACAGGGTTTCGGACGCCGAGCAGATCTGGGTGGCGCCCAGGCGAACGCTCTGTGCCGACCCAGCGACGCTGGCCAGGCTCTCTTCCAGACCCTGCACCGCCACGTTGAAGGCCGTGCGCAGACGCTCATACTCCGGGGCGAACGGCGTGCGAATGGTGTGGGTCAGATCGCCGGCGGCCAGAGCTTCCAGCGCTGTGTCCAGCTCCTCGACGACGTGCCGTTGCGCGGCGTCGGCGACGATCTTCTCGCGCTCGGCGGCGTCCTTGGCCAGATCGGCGGCCGCCTTGGCCCGTTCGGCCTCGGCCTTGGCCAGCGCGGTGTCCCGGAACACCAGAACCGCGCGCGCCATGTCGCCCAGTTCGTCGGCATGGCTGGCGTCGACGACGATGTCATTGTCGCCCTTGGCCAGTTGCCCCATGGCCTCGGTCAGGACCGTGATCGGGCGCGCGATCATGCGGCTGAGCATGGCCGACAGCACCATGGCGATCGTGATCAAAGCGATGCCGCCGACGATCAGGGCGATGATCGCGGTGACGATCGCAGCCTGCTGACGTTCCAGATTCTTCTCGGTGACGGCGGCTTCGGCCTCGCGCAGGTCACGCAGAGGCAGGACGGCGTCGCTGACCAGCACCTTCTTGCCCGCGTCGCGCACCTCTTGCTGGGCCTGCTCGCGCTTGCCGGCGCGAACCTCGGCGATCATGCGATCGCCCCAATCGGCCCTCCAGGCCAGGGTGGCCAGGCGCGATTTTTCAAGCAGCGCCTGCTTTTCGGCGTCGCCCAGCTGGCCCTTCAGCTCGACGACGACCTTGTCGAACTCGTCGCGCCCTTCGTAGTAGGATTTCAGATAGGTCTCGTCGCCGGTGACCAGAAAGCCCCGGAACTGGCTGTTCTGACGCAGGATCGCGGTTTCCAGCGACATCGCCTGCGCCTCGATCGTGCGGCTGAGATTGTTGCTCTCGATGGACGCGCGGATCATCATGATCGTGGCGAAGAACACCGCCATCATGACCGCCGCCGAGACGCAGATCAGGGTGAAGGAAAGCCGCAGCTTCCTCGGAATTCGCATCTTCGACATCATGAGCTCGCCCCCGTTACGCACTTATACTTACCTAGGGGCAGCCAATTACTCAGCTGACGCCACTGCGCACAGCCCGATCCGTGTTCGAGCTACGCAAAACACCCTGTTTTTGCAGGTGACTATCCCCCCCTATGACAGAACGACTAAAAAGATAGTTAAGCTGGCGACGCCCGGCCGTTTACATCGAACGGACCTGAACTTCGTGCGATTCACGCGCTGTTAAGCGAGGTGATCATAGGTAAGTCACCCCTCCCGTCGCCGCTTCAAGCAACGCCGGGCTGCAACTTCCGGGCGAATACTGCTTCACGCCGGGACAGATAAGTAACAGTTCGTTTTATTCGGAATGCGCGACGATGCCATCGGTGACTGGATGATCTGCCCCGTCGCCGACCGTTTCACCCAGGAACTCGCGGCCCAGGCCGACCGCTGCCGCGCCATGGGTTCGCCCTTGGTCGCCGGCGTTCTCGAGGCCGCGAGCCGGCAGCTTTCGCACGCGCCGCTCACCGCCGCACGGCTTTATGACTGGCCGGGAGATCAGGCTGCGGCAGCCCTTGCCCTGCGCTTGAATGGCGCCCTGCACGCCCTGGCGCGCGCGGGTCGGTCCTACGCGTTGACCAGCCTCTATCGTCGCGAACACACCGACTTCGACGCGGCCGTGGCCGACGCCCTGGCCCGGAACGATCGATACATCGCCGACTGGATCCTGCATCCGCCACAGACGAACGAAGTGGCGCGCGCCGCCGCGCTGATGAGCGCGCTGATGGCCGCCCCTCTGGATCGCGCCATGCCCTTCGAGTTGCTCGAGCTCGGGTCCAGCTGCGGCCTGAACCTGAATCTGGATCGCTACGCCTATGCTCTGGGGTCGGCGTCAGCCGGCGATCCTTTCTCGGACGTGCAGATCGAGCCCCTGTGGCAGGGTCCATCGCCCAAGGTCGTCCCGGTCTCCATCGCGGCGGCGCGCGGCGTCGATCTGAATCCGCTGAACGCCGCAGACCCGGCGCATCGCGAACGTCTGCTGGCCTTCGCCTGGGCTGACCAACCGGCGCGCACCCGACGCCTCGAGAACGCCCTGCGCATCGCCGCCGATCACCCTCCGCGCATCGATCAAGGCGACGCCGTGCCCTGGCTGGCCGACCGGCTGGCCGAGCCGCAGGCGGTCGGGCGCTGCCGCGTCGTCATGCACACCATGGTGCTGCAATATCTGAGCGACGACGACCGGCGCCAGATCACGGCGCTCCTCTCGACGGCCGGCCGCCGCGCCGACGCCGACCACCCGCTGCTTTGGATCAGCTTCGAATGGACCCGAGACCGCAGCCACGTCGAGCTGCGCCTGACGGCCTGGCCCACCGGCGAAACTCGCGTCCTAGCCCACTGCCATCCCTACGGCGATGAACTGGAATGGCTGGCGTCATCTGCGTCGGCTCTGGCGGCTTAGGAGCGACCTTTGCCCACATAATATGGCGCCGTCGCAGATCAGGCGACGTATCGGCCACGACTCCCACCGGGCGTTCAAAGCAGTCCTATTTGGCCGAAAAGGCTGAAGTGTCGGGTCGTGATTTCTGTGGCGCGCGGCCAGACTCTCATCGCACGGATCCGAAGCTCCTGCGGCCGAGATAGCGTTCGTGCGGAAGCGAGAAGACCCACACCGTTGCGAATGATCTGACGGCGCATGCCCACGCGTCCATTCCCCGCCAGCAGATCGCAAAAAAGACTAATCCGACATCCCACTCTGTCCATCGGTGTCATTTCGCGCAATCCTAGGCGTCGCTTGCCGCTCCAATGACAACAACAACTGGACCGCCCATGAACCCCGTCGACCGCCGCGCCGCTCTGACCGGTCTCTTGGGAGGCGTCGCCGCCGCGGCTCTGCCCGTGCGTTCAACCTTCGCCCAGACGAACGAGGAGGCCGCGCCCCTGGGTCGGGAATGGGCGTCCATGAAATGGCGTCGCGGGATCGAGGGCCAGCGGATGGCCGATCTGGGGAACGGGACCTTCCTCAATCCCGTCATGTCGGGCGACCACCACCATGTTTGACGGCATCGGCCTGTTGGCCCGGATGCTCATCGTCGCACCGAATAGCACGGCGGGAATCCGGTTCTATCAGGAACCCGCCATGAGCACGGATCCAGTGCTGACCGACTATAACAACCGGCTGGCCCATTTGCTCAAACGCTCGTTCGTCACGCGGCCCGATATGCCCGACGCCTTGGACCCGCCACCCATGCGGCTGCATCTCGACGCCAAGGCGGTCTGGATCAAGTTCCACGATGAATGCGAACGGGCCATCGCGCCGGACGGCGGATTATCGACGATCCGCGCATTCGGGGCTAAACTGGCCGAACATGCCGGGCGGCTGGCGGCGGTGTTGACCCTGTATAGCAATGCCGACGCGATGGAGATTCTCGCCATCGCCATGCAATCCGGCGTCACGCTCGCCACCTATTACGCCAATGAAATGTTGCGGCTGAACGGCGGGGCGACGGTTTCGCGCGAACTGCGCACGGCGCAACGGTTGCTGAACTGGTGGCAGGGCCAGCCGAACCCCGTCCTGCATCTCGCGACGATCTATCAATTCGGCCCGTCAGAACTGCGTGAGGCGAAGGCCGCGCGCGCTGCTGTCACAGTCTTGGACGAAAGCGGCTGGGTCGAACGCTTGCCGCCCAACACAGTTGTTGACGGCAAGCCACGCAAGGAAGTTTGAAGACTGGTCCCATGAGCGACAACAATTCCGGCTGGCCCGCTAAGCCTGCTATTCCTGCCAGACCGGACGGCGGATTAGCGCCGTTAGCGCCATTAGCAGGGGGAAAACCTATCTCGCGTGTGCGGCGCTATCGCGGATATTCAGGCGGTATCTCGCCAAGAATACGGGCTTCGTGCTGTGGATCGTGCCCAATGAAGCGATCTACGCCCAAACGCTCAAGGCGCTGAAAGACCGCCAACATGCTTACCGGCAAACGCTGGACCGCGCGGCGGCTGGTCGCGTGCGAATCATGGAAAAAGGCGACCCGCTCAATCGCGCGGATGTGGACGCCAATCTGTGCGTCATGGTGCTGATGCTCCAATCGGCTGTGAGACGCCAAGAGGATCAACTGAAACTCTTTGGCGACCGTGGCGACGTGCATGGGTTCACGCCGGCCGAAGGCGAGCAAGCGGCGCACAAGGCGCTGAAAGACGCCATTCCGAACCTGTCCATCTACGACCTAGCAGACGGTGGACCGGCTTGGCCGATGGTCAAAGATTCGGTGGGCAATGCTCTGCGCATCATCCGGCCCGTGGTTGTGATGGACGAAGGGCATAGGGCCGTTTCTGATCTGGCGTTCCGCACGCTCTACGGCTTCAACCCGCTGTTCGTGCTGGAACTGAGCGCGACGCCCAAAGACGTGGCAGCCCGTGCCGCCACGGCGACCCGTGAAGCTACGCCGGAACGCAAAGCCAACGTGCTGGTCGAAATTTCCGGGCGCGAACTGGAACGCGAAGGCATGTTAAAGATGCCGCTCAACATCGTGCCCATGGCGGGCAGCGATTGGACGGCGACGCTTCAGGCATCCTTGGCCAAGCTGAATGCTCTGGACGTGACGGCGAAAGCCTATCGCGGCGATGGCGGGCACTATATCCGGCCAATCCTGTTGGTGCAGGCCGAACGAACCGGGGCGGAACAGCGCGACGCTGGCTTTATTCATGCCGACGATGTGAAGGCGTGGCTGGTCGCGGCTGGCCTCGACGAAGCCGAAATTGCCCTGAAAACGTCTGAAGTGAACGACCTGGACAAGCCCGAAAACCGGGACTTGCTGAAACCGTCCTGCCGGGTGCGCGTCATCATCACCAAGGCGGCGCTGGCCGAAGGCTGGGATTGCCCCTTTGCCTATGTGCTGTGCTCCTTGGCGGCATCGGACAATGAAAGCGCGATGACACAGCTTGTCGGGCGAATCTTGCGCCAGCCGCACGCAATCCGCACCGGCGTTGCCGAACTCGACGAATCCTATGTGTTCACGCACCGCGCCGAAACGGCGGCGGTGGTCGGGGCGATCAAGCAAGGGCTGCCCAACGATGGCATGAGCGATCTTGTGCAGGACGTGGTGCTGAAGGACACGGGCGGCAGCACCGTCAGCAAGCGCAAGCTAAACCGGCGCGATGCCTTGCGCACGACCGACATTGCCTTGCCGCAAGTGCTGTGGATCGAACAGGGGCAGAACGCACGCTTGCTTGATGCGGAAAGCGACCTGTTCCCGGCGATTGAATGGGCGAAGTTCGATGCTGACGCCTTTGCCGACACCTTGCCTAAGAATGCCCAAGCCGCCGCAAGCCGCCACCGTATTTGGCGAACGTCTGGCTTCTGGCCATATCGAATTCCGGGTTCGTGGTGATGCTGGCGATTGGACCGCGCCGGATCACATTTGGACAAGCGCGCCGGAAACCGTGCCCCAAGTGCCAAGCAAGAGTGGCGGCGCACTGGAACGCAGCCTGTTTTTGCCCGTCTACGCCAGCGACCTGAACGACGACGAAAAGCAGGTTGCCGTCTATCTCGACGCGGAAGCCGTAATCAAATGGTGGCACCGCAACGGCACGGACAAGGGCAGCTACGCGCTTCGCGGCTGGCGTCGCGGCAACGTCTATCCCGACTTCGTGTTCGCAGCCTTGCGCGATGATGCCAGTGAACGACTGGTCGCTATCGAATCCAAAGGCGACCAACTGGCAGGCAATCTCGACACCGAATACAAACGTGAACTTCTGGAAACGCTCACCAAAGCCTACGGCAAGAACGCTGCCGTCAAGGCGGGCGAACTCCCGATGGCGTCAAAGTCGGTCGAATATGAAGCCGCCGTGGTGTTGTTCAGCGACATGAACACCAAACTGCCCGTGCTGATTAGCGGTCAGCGCGTCTATCGAATCAAGGCAGGTGTCCCGCTGAGCGTCTGCTTTTATGCCGAGAAGTTCCTGCCTATGTCGATCTAATATGTTGGGCACAATGTTGGGCGAGAAGCTGCCTATTCTGAATTCTTCTTGCTTTTTAGCCTCTTGCTGAGGGGGTGTGGCGGACAGAGAGGGATTCGAACCCTCGGTAGGCTTTCACCTACACACGCTTTCCAAGCGTGCGCGATCGACCACTCCGCCACCTGTCCGTTTCACGCTGCGTCTTGCGCGCCGCCGGAGGTCGATCCGGCGGGAGGCGGGCCTGATAGAACACACTCGCCCCCTCGGCAAGCGCCTCTCGCATCCCCATATGGACTTCAACGCCATTTTCCGATGAGGGAGCCGCAAATGCTGTTCAAGAAGACCGCCGAAATGCCCACGCCCGAGACCGCCCTGCCCGGCCGCGCCGAGCCGCTGGACACCGATGTGAACCACTATGTCAGCGGCCATCCGCTGAAGGGGCCCTATCCCGACGGCTTCCAGACCGCCATCTTCGGCATGGGCTGCTTCTGGGGCGTGGAGCGCATCTTCTGGCAGTTGCCGGGCGTGTGGGTGACGTCGGCCGGCTATTCCGGCGGGATCACGCCCAACCCAACCTATGAGGAAACCTGCACCGGCCGGACGGGTCATGCCGAGGTGGTCAAGGTCGTGTTCGACCCGAGCGTCATCACCTACGCCGAACTGCTGAAGACCTTCTGGGAGAACCACGACCCGACCCAGGGCATGCGCCAGGGCAACGACATCGGCACCACCTATCGCTCGGCCATCTACACGCTGAACGCCGAGCAGCAGGCGGAGGCGGAAGCCTCGCGCGACGCCTATCAGGCCGCCCTGACCCAGGCCGGGCGCGGGACGATCACCACCGAGATCCAGCCGGCGGGCGACTATTTCTACGCCGAGGGTTATCACCAGGGCTATCTGGCCAAGAACCCAGCCGGATACTGCGGCATCGGCGGGACCGGCGTGGTCTGCCCGATCGGGGTCGGCGTCGACGCCTGATCCTTGCGACGGCCGCCGGGTTTCAACCGGCGGCCAGTCGGCCTATGGATCGGCGAAAAATGGGAGCGCTCATGTCCGCCTTCGTCCATCCTGACGAGATCCGCAGCCGGTTTTCGGCCGCCCTGTCCGCCATGTACCGGGCCGAGGTGCCGCAATACGGCGACCTGCTGACGCTGGTGGCGGACATCAATGCGCAGACGTTGAAAGCCGATGCCGGCGGTGCAGACCGGCTGGCGGCGTCCGGCGAACTGGCGCGTCTGTCCGAGGAACGCCACGGCGCCATCCGCGTCGGCACGGCCGACGAACTGGCCATGATCGCGCGCGCCTTTGCGGTGATGGGGATGGAGCCGGTCAGCTACTACAACCTGGCCCCCGCCGGGGTGCCGGTCCATTCGACCGCCTTCCGCCCCGTCGATCCGGCCGCGCTCGCGCGCAATCCGTTCCGGGTCTTCACCTCGCTGCTGCGGCTGGAGCTGATCGAGGACGAAGCCTTGCGCGCGGAGGCGGCCGAGACCCTGGCCCGCCGCGACATCTTCACCCCCGGCGCGCGTGAACTGATCGAGACGGCGCAGGTCGCCGGCGGTCTGGACGAGGCTCAGGCCGATCGGTTCGTGTCTGAACTGCTGGAGACCTTCCGCTGGCACGCCCAGGCGACCGTCAGCGCCGAGACCTACGAACGCCTGGTCGCCGCCCACCGTCTGATCGCCGATGTGGTCAGCTTCAAGGGGCCGCACATCAACCACCTGACGCCGCGCACGCTGGATATCGACGCGGCCCAGGCCGCCATGCCCGCACGCGGTATTTCGCCCAAAGAAACCATCGAGGGCCCGCCCGCCCGCGCCTGCCCGATCCTGTTGCGCCAGACCAGCTTCAAGGCGTTGCAGGAGGCGATCACCTTCCCCGGCGCCGACGGCCCCACGGCGGGCGCCCACACCGCCCGCTTCGGCGAAATCGAACAGCGCGGCTGCGCCCTGACCCCTACCGGTCGCGCCCTGTATGACGCGGCGCTGGCGAAGAAGGACTTCTCCGCCCTGCCCGACGACTGGGACGCCCTGCGCCGCGCGGACCTCGCCTGGTTCCGTTATCGCGCGACGCCTGAGGGTCTCGCCGCCCGCACCGAGACCGCCGATCTGGACGCCTTGATCGCGGCGGGCCACGTGGTCGCCGAACCCATCACCTACGAAGACTTCCTGCCCGTCAGCGCCGCGGGCATCTTCCAGTCCAACCTGGGCTCGGAGGCCCGCGAAACCGCCTATGCCGTCGATCCCGCCAAGGCCGATTTCGAACAGGCGCTGGGCCGCCCGGTCCAGGACGAGATGGCCCTGTACCGCGCCGAACAGGAGGCCTCGATCACAGCGACGCTCAAGGCCTTGGGCCTGACGGAGACGGTCTAGTCCGTTTAACCGGATGCGGGGCTGGCGGCGCCCCGCGTCCATCCGGCGTCTTGCCTGATGCGCAGACGCGGATCATAGACGCGGCCGTGAACCCGTCCGCTTCCCCGACCCAGCGCCGTTACGATCTCGACTGGATCCGGGTCGGCGCCTTCGGCCTGCTGATCCTGTATCATGTGGGCCTGGTTTACGGGGTCTATGACTGGCACATCCACAGCGCCCACACCTTCGAGTGGATGCGCGAGGCGATCCTGGTCACCAATCCCTGGCGGCTGACCCTGCTGTTTCTGGTGTCCGGCGCCGCCCTGCGGTTCATGACGTTCCGGCGCACCCCGCGCGAGGTCGCTCGCGCCCGGTTCGAGCGGCTGGTCCCGCCCCTGATCTTCGGCGCCCTGGTTCTGGTGCCGATCCAGTCCTGGATCGAGTCGATGGACAAGGGCGGCTGGCCCGGCGGCGTCGCCGGCTTCGTCGCCTGGCTGGGCCATGAGTTCGGCTGGAGCGGCCTCGCCGACGGCGTGCCGGTCAACCATCTGTGGTTCATCGTCTATATCGCCGTCTACAGCCTGGTCGCCGTGGTGCTGTGGCGCCAGCCCGGTCTGATCGACCGACTGGGGAACGGGCTGGAAAAGGCGCTGACCGGCTCGCGTCTGCTGATCCTGCCGATCCTCTATCTGTTCGCCATCCGCTGGCTGCTCTTTCCCTGGTTCGGCCTGACCAACACCCTGCACAACGACTGGTACAACCACGCCCTGTCGCTGGTCGCCTTCCTGTTCGGCTTCAGCATCGTGGGGCGTGAGAGCCTGTGGCGCACGATGGAGCGCTATCGCTGGATCGCCCTGGCCCTGGCGGCCGTCGCCCTGCCGATCCTGATGGTCCAGGTCTGGCATCCCGGCGCGCGGGCCTTCTGGGGCGTGCCCAAGGCCGCCGTGTACGGCATCGACCAATGGGCGGTGATCGTCGCCATCCTGGGCTTCGGCTATCGCCATCTGCGCGACCGGGGCGGCCCTGCGCTCAACTATCTGACCCAGGCGACCTTCCCCCTCTATCTGGCGCACCAGACGGTGCTGGTCGCGGCCGTCTGGATCATCCGCCCGGCGAACCTTCTCGCGCCGGTCGAACTGCTGTCCCTGATCGCCGTCACCTTCGTCGGCAGTCTGGCGATCTATGAGGTCGTGCGTCGCATACCGGCCATTCGCCCGTTGTGGGGGCTGAAGCCGCTGGACGGCCGGCCCTGGCCGCTGGACCTTCACGCCCTGCTGAAGCCGCAGCTTCGCTATCACCGCCGTCGTCGTCTGCTGGGCGTGGGCGTCGCAGCCCCGCTTCTGGCCCTGACGGTGGTCGCCGTGGCCATCCTGGCCTACCCCGGCTTCAACAATGCGACCCAGTATCTGAGCGAACTGGGCGGGGCGACGGCCGAGGCGCCGATCATCTTCAACGGCGGGGTTTTCGTCGCCGGCGTCATGGCCGGGCTGGCGGGGATCGGCTTCGGCCTGGCCATCTACGCCCTGACCGGCGCGCGGGTCGCGGCCTGGGTCATCGCCATCGTCTTCATCCTGGCCGGCGGCGGCATGTCGGCCTCGACGCTGTGGCCCTGGCCCGATCCGCGCCACATGATCATCAATCTGGCCCTGGGCATCCAGCTGGCGCCGATGCTGCTGCTGTGGGGGCTGGCCAAACGCCGGGACGTGCCGCGCCTGAAGCTCTTCCTCGTCGTCACCTTCGTCGTTATGGCGATCCTGACGGTCCTGACCAAGCACCTCGTCTTCCCCGGCACGGTCAATGACGCCAACGTCGGCTGGTGGGAGCGGCTCTACGCCATCGTCCTGGTCTGCTGGGTGGGGGTTGCAGCCTGGGTCCTGGATCGTAAACTGCTGTCGGTCGCCACGGAGTCGCCGCAGGGTCGCCCGGCTGCCGCCCCGTTCGACGTTCCGGCCTGACCTCACCCCCACATTTTTTGGTTTCATCAACATTGCGTGATTGAAAATCGCGCGAATGTGATCGATTATGCAGGTCGTGTTGCAGTGCAGCACTCCGCGTCGTCCCCAGCCCTCGGGACGACATCCGGTTCACTCGGGGGCGTCCAGAGCGGCATGAACAAGCTGGCGATCCGGCCTGTCGAAAAGGCTGAAATCGAGACGACGATCCACGGCGCGCAAACGCCTAGCTGGTCGTGGCTGCCCGACGAGGCGCCTCTGGCCATGCCGGTCCAGTCCCTGTCTGCGCCCGACGCCGTCGCCGACGTAACGCCCGCGACCTCCCCGCGCACGGTCGCGACGCGTCGCCTGGCCCTGCTGGCCGGCACCATCGTCCTGACCGGCCTGTCCGCCATCACCCCCTTCTACCTCTATGCCCGCAAGGGTTGGGACGGCACCGAGATCCTGGCCTTCAGCCTGTTCATGGTCCTGATCACCGCCATCTCCTGCTGGTTCGTCAGTGGCCTGATGGGCCTGTTCGTCATGCTGCGCGGCAAGGATCAGGCGGACCTCGCCTTCTCGCCGCATCCGCCGATGCCGCGGACTCGCACGGCCCTGCTGATGCCGCTGTACAACGAGGACGCCCGTTCGTCCTTCGCGCGCCTGTCCCAGATCGATTCCTGCCTGGCGCGTCTGGGCGCCTCGTCGGCCTTCGACATCTTCGTGCTCAGCGATTCGACCAAGGAAGACGCCGCCGCCGCCGAGCGTTCGGTCTTCCAGGCGGTCCGCATGGCCGCCAACTCCAAGGCCTTCTACCGTCGCCGCACCGACAACGCCGAGCGCAAGGCCGGCAACCTGGCCGAATGGGTCCGTCGTTTCGGCGGCGCCTATGAGAACATGATCGTCCTGGACGCCGACAGCACCATGGCCGGCGAGACCCTGCTGCGCATGGTCGACGCCATGGAGCGCAATCCCGGCGTCGGCCTGATCCAGACCGCACCGGTCATCATCAAGGCCCGCACCATCTTCGCGCGCGTGTCGCAGTATTCGGTGCGCCTGTACGGCCGCGTCGCCGCGGCCGGCCTGGCCTACTGGACCGGTTCGGAATCCAGCTACTGGGGCCACAACGCCATCATCCGCACGCGCGCCTTCGCCGCCTGCTGCGGCCTGCCGCACCTGAAGGGCAGGAAGCCCTTCGGCGGTCACATCATGAGCCACGACGTCGTCGAGGCCGCCCTGATGCGCCGCGCCGGCTGGGCCGTCCACGTCACCGCCTCGCTGGACGGATCGTGGGAAGAGACCCCGCCGTCGATCACCGACTTCATCCGCCGCGACCACCGCTGGTTCCAGGGCAACCTCCAGCACCTGGGCCTGATCACGGCCAAGGGCCTGTCGCCGATGAGCCGCCTTCAGCTGCTGATGGGCTGCATGGCCTATCTGTCGTCGCCCCTGTGGCTGGCGTCGCTGGTGGTCGGCCTGTTCATCCAGATGTTCTATCCGGTTGACTGGACCAGCTTCTTCTACATCCTGAACCCCCAGTTCACGCCCTTCATGCTGGCCTCCTTCCTGTCCGGCGTGCTGCTGATCGGTCCCAAGTTCATGGGCGCCGCCCTGGTCCTCAGCCGTCCGGCCGAGTTGCGCGCCTTCGGCGGCCGTCGCGCCATCGCCAAGGGCATGGCGGCCGAGATCGCCCTGTCGGCCATCCTGGCCCCCATCCTGATGGTCGCCAACACCAAGGCCTTCATCCAGATCGTTTCGGGCCACGACACCGGCTGGTCGACCCAGCAGCGCGAGGCCGACGGCCTGGCCTGGTCGGACGCTTTCCGCGCCATGCGCTGGCAGATGATCGCCGGCGTCGGCTTCCTGGTCCCGCTGGCCGTTCGTCCCGACCTGGCCACCTGGTTCGCTCCGATCGTCCTTCCGCTGCTGCTGGCCGCGCCGATCACCGTCTGGACCTCGCGCGTCCGCTCGGGCGACAAGCTGGCGGCCAAGGGCTATCTGGTCACCCCGGTTCAGGACGGCGTCAGCGTCTCGCCGGCCGTCCTGCACACGCCGCGCTCGCCGCTGCGTGCGGTCGCCGGCGGCGTCCTGGCCCCCGTCGCTGCGCCTGCGATGGTCCCGGCCCGCGCGCCCGAGCGGTAATCCACCGATGCGTGGCGGCCACAGTGCCGCCACAACCGCTACGGCGGCGCTCGACGAAAACGCCAATCGGCCGCACTCTATCTCCCTGACCTTTGCGGGGAGACGTGATTCCATGGCCAAATCCACCGGTTCCGACGCCAAGCCTGACCTGCGGCTCGTCGCGGCCGAGGCCGAGATCTACGACCTGATGAAAGCGCCTGAAACCACCGCCGATCGCGTCAAACGCCTCCAGCTCGAAGCCCATGCCCTGGCGCTGGAAGAGATCGAAGGTCTGGAAAAGCTGTTGCTGGAGGCGGCCGCCAAGGCCAAGGCCATCGCGGACGGCGGCGACGCCTATCCGGTCGGCGCGCG
Organism: Brevundimonas sp. SGAir0440; assembly: GCF_005484585.1. Lineage (NCBI taxonomy): Bacteria > Pseudomonadati > Pseudomonadota > Alphaproteobacteria > Caulobacterales > Caulobacteraceae > Brevundimonas > Brevundimonas sp. SGAir0440. Next base: position 2,715,743 of record NZ_CP039435.1, read on the forward strand.
CGAGATCGCCTCGCGCCTTGCCGCCGATCTGCCGACCAAGGCCGAGACCATCAAGACCATCGTCCACCGCGTGGGCTGAAAACCGAAGCGGGGCCGTCGGAACGACCCGCCCGCCCGTCCGCTTTCCTGAAGACCCCATCTTCAGGAGACGACATCCATGGACGACCGGACCCACGCGCGCGCCGAAGACATCGCCGATCAGGAACGCGCCATCCAGCGCGACATCGACGCCAGGGACAAGGCGTCCGGCGATGACAAACCGTCCGGCGCGATGCAGGCCGGCGCCCGCTCCTACCCCGAACCGCCCTTCCCCAAACAGCATCAGACCAAGCCGGGCGACGAGGCAGCTCTGGATCCCGCGCCTCTGTACGACGCCCCCTTCTGGAAGGGATCGGGCAAGCTGGACGGGTTCGCCGCCCTGATCACCGGCGCGGATTCCGGCATCGGCCGTTCGGTCGCCGTCCTGTTCGCGCGCGAGGGCTGCGACGTCGTCATCTGCCATCTGGACGAAGACGCCGACGCCGAAACCACCAAGGCCGCTGTCGAGGCCGAGGGTCGCCGCGCCGTGGTGCTGAAGGGCGATGTTTCGGACCCCGCTTTCGCCGAGATGGCGGTCAAGGCCACGCTCGACGCCTTCGGCCGGCTGGACGTCCTGGTCCCGAACGCCGCCTTCCAGGAGCACGTCCCCGCCTTCGAGGACCTGACGTACGAGCATTTCGACCGCACGCTGAAAACCAACCTCTACGGCTATTTCAACATGACCAAGGCGGCGGTCCCGCACATGAAGGCCGGCGGCGCCATCGTCATGACCGGCTCGGTCACTGGTCTGATGGGCAACAAGGATCTGCTCGACTATTCGCTGACCAAGGGCGGCATCCACGCCTACGCCCGTTCGCTGGGCACGCATCTGGCGCCGCGCGGCATTCGCGTGAACGTCGTCGCGCCCGGCCCGGTCTGGACCCCGCTGAACCCCGCCGACAAGGATGCCGAGGCGACCTCGAAGTTCGGCGCCGACACGGTGATGAAACGCCCGGCCCAGCCCGAAGAGATCGCGCCCGCCTACGTCTTCTTGGCCTCGCCTCAGATGTCCAGCTTCATCACCGGTGAGATTCTTCCGATCATCGGCGGCTACGCCGGCGGTTGAACCGAAACCGCCGCCCTGCGATCACAGGGCGGCGGCATCGCCTAGGCCAGCACGTCGTCGTAATCCGGATGCCGCTTGTGCCAGGCGACGGCATAGCTGCAACGGGGGAATAGCTTCAGCCCCGTCTGGCGCGCATGATCGGCCAGGGACTGCATGAACCGCCCCGCCGCGCCTGATCCGCGCAGCGACGGCTCGGCTTCGACATGCAGGATGATCCGCGCATCGCCCTTGACGGCATAGTCGGCCCAGACCCGGCCCGCGCCCTTGTCGTCGTCGAACGCCTGTTCGAACCGGTTGTCGCCTTCGACGTCCTTGAACTGTCCCATCGGGTTCTCCTTTGACGGATCAACAGCCAAGGCCGTCGGGACGTTCCGAGTTTCAGATCGGCTTGTCGTTCAGCAGGCTTAGCAGGCCGATCACGCTCTTGACCGTGAACCAGACGCTCAGCAGGAACCAGACCAGCAGGAACAGCAGCAGGAACGGAATGCCGATCAGCACGACCGACGCCAGGGCGCTGACGAAGATCCCGACCCAGGCCGCGATGGTCCACCAGAAGACTGACCAGAACAGCCGGATCTGCGCCTCGATATGCTGGCGCGCCACGCCCGTCGCCGTCCCGCGCGTGACATAGGACACCACCAGCCCGATCAGAACCAGCACATTGGCGCTGGGGATCGACAGGATGAACAGGGCCCAGGCGATCAGCGCTCCGACCTTGCCCTCCGAAGGCTGCCCGGCGATGAAATTGGGTTCGTTCGTCATCTTCGATCTTTCAGAACAGCAGGCTGCGGGGGTGAGGAACGGCCTGCCCGCTCTTCAGTTTCAGCACCCCGAACGCGCCGCGCGCCAGAACCCAGATCGCCAGGGCGAACAGCACCAGCACGCCGATGTTGACCACGATCAGAAGAGCCCCGACGACCGCCGCCCCGACCGCGCCCACGATGGTGCGCTGCTGATAGAGGGCGTGGCTGTGCTCCAGCGGATCCGTCGACCCATCACGCCGCATCACCGCCAGCAGGGCCACCAGGCACGACACGCCCAGAGTCGGCACCGCCAGCAGGATCAGCACATAGACCGCATACAGCCGCATCGGCACGACCGGTCCTTCACGACCCGAATCCTGAAGTTTGGGGGCGGTCTCTGCCGTCAGACGCTGGCGCACCGCGCGCACGGCCGGCGCCGACTCGGCCTCGACGGGCTTCGGCTCGGACCGGGGCGGAAACGGCGCCGTCGGCCGGGTCGTCGGGCCAGACCGGTCGAAGGGCCCGGGCTCGGGTGGGTCGAAGAGGTCCGGTTCACGCTCGTCTGTGGGAAACGGCTCCGGTTGCCGCTCGCGCGCACGGCCCGCCAGCGACGCGGGCGAGACAAAGCCGACCTCGGCGTCATGATCGTGGTCGTGATCGCGGGGCGCTGCTGGGTCTTTCGGATCGCCGGGTTCGGCCATGAACAACGCTTCTGTCACGCCGGACGCCCGGCTGGAATCTGCCGACGACAATGGCGGTCGGGCCGTTCGGACGCAACCTAGCTTTCGTCATCCTCCGGACCGCGAAGCGGAACCGGGGGACCCAGCGGCGCGCGAGAGCGCGAACCTGTCGCGGATACTCTGCTCGAAGCATTTGTCCAGCGGACCCATCGCCTTCGGCGCCGCTGGGTCCCCCGGTCTGCGCCGCAAGCGGCTTGCCGGAGGATGACGAAAGAGCGGAAACCCTTACCGTCCCAGTACGATCTCGCAGCCCGGCGCCGCGACCGCCGCCAGGGCGCCCGGCTTTTCGATCCGCACCGTGGCCCGCTGCACGCGGCCGTCCTCCAGGCACGCCCGCGCCAGCCGTTCGGCGAAGGTCTCGACCAGCCCCACATGCCCCTCGGCGGCGATGGCGCGCGCGGCGTCGGCCACGGTCTCATAGTTGATGGTGTCGCCCAGCCGTTCGATCGGACGCGGCGCCAGCTCCAGCGTCACATCGATCACCAGCCGCTGCAGCCGCCCCTGCTCGTGGTCATAGACCCCGATCCCGGCCTCGACCTCCAGCCCGCGCACGAACACGCTCAGCCGCTCGAAACGCAGCGCATCGTCCGCCGCAACCGGCGTCGCCAGAGGAGAGGAAACCACGCGCTACTCCTGGATGTCGGGGGTGCGCCAGGCCAGATGCTGGCCCCCGTCGACGGCGATCATCTGGCCCGTGACCATCCGGGCGTCAATCAGCCACAGCACCGCCTCGGCCACCGCCTCGGGGCTGCCGGGCGTTTCCAGCAGGGTGGCGCGCGCCTCGGCGGCGAACTCTTCGGGCGTCTGGTGGATGGACGGCAGGGTCGGCCCCGGCCCCACCCCATTGACCCGGATGCCCGGCGCCAGCGCCTGGGCCAGCGTCTGGGTCGCCCACCACAGGCCGTTGCGCGACAGGCTGTAGGAGAAGAAGCGCGGATCCGGCTTCAGCACCTTCTGGTCCAGCAGATTGACGATGGCGCCCTCGACAGCCTGGGCGGCGAACGCCTCGGCCAACACGATCGGCGCCCTCAGATTGGTCTCGATATGCAGGTCCCAGCTGTCGCGCGTCAGTTCGCCGATCCGGTCGTCCTCGAACACCGAGGCGTTGTTGACCAGCACGCTGACCGGCCCCAGCGCCTCGACCGCCGCAGGGATCAGCGCCCGCACCCTGGCCTCGTCCGTCAGGTCCGCCTGCAACAGGCACGCGCGCCGCCCCAGACCCGCGATCTCGTCGGCCAAAGTCCGGGCGTCGTCGCCCGACGCATGATGATGGATCGCCACGTCGAAACCGGCCTGGGCCAGCTTCAGACAGATGGCCCGCCCGATCCGCCGCGCCCCGCCCGTGACCAGGGCGACGCCCCGCTCAGAGCGAGCAGCCGCCTCAGTCAACCCGACCGAACTCGAACACGTTGAACGCCGCCAGAACGGCGATGAAGCCGAAGATGATGCCGAGAGCCAGCATGGAATGCTCCTGTTGTGGGTCCTGGCTTAGAGCGGGATGGGGCGGGGTTCAAGCGGGTCGACGGGCAGACGCGATCTTCGTGGCAACGCGCGACGCAAAAGAAAAGGCGGCCGGAACGCTTCCGGCCGCCGCAGGTGAGGTTTGAAGTCAGGCCGGGCGTCGACGGCAAGCCGCGACGCCCGCTCCGACATCCATCAGAAGGTGTAGCGAACACCCAGATAGGCACGACGCGGTTGAACCCACGCATTGGCTTCACCGAAGGCGTACTGACCGCTGCCCGCGACCAGCTTCTGCTCGGCGGTGGCGGCCTGGTTGTCCAGGATGTTGAAGATGTCCAGGAACAGTTCGGCGTTTCCGATCGGCAGCGGCCGCTGATAACGGAAGCGCATGTCGAAGGTGTAATACGACGGACCCGTCGCCGAACCGACGTTGTTCGGCAGCACGAAGGTGTCCTGCACACCGCCCGACGTCGAGCCGTTGTCCATCAGCGGCAGATAGCGACCGCTGATCAACTGCGCCGGCGTATAGAGCGCGCCGCTGTTCCAGTTGAAGACGCCCGACACCTGAAGACCGAAGTTAAAGTCGTACGAGGCATACGCCTTGAACTGGTGTTCGATGTTGCCGGGTTGCGGTCCGTACATATTGGGCGCGCGGGGGTCGAGCGCGATCCAGTCGCCCTGGAAGTCGGCGTTGGAGTCGGAGTTCGAATTCCCTTCGGCTTTGTTGTACGTGTAGGACGCCTGCCCCTGCCAGTTGTCGGTCTTGAACTTGGTGACCGTGACTTCGAAGCCGGTGTAGTTGCGCTCTCCGCCCGGCAGCGTGCCGATGACGTAGTTCGAGTTCGGCTTGGACGCGTAGCCGAAGTACGAATACGGCAGATAGTAGAACGATCCCGGATAGGCGTAACCGAAGGGCGCAGTGGCGGCCGTCAGCGTCGGGTCGGAATACAGCGTCAGATCGAAGTCTTCCAGAATGTCGCGCGTCTCACGACGCGTGACCGTCGCGGTCAGGCCAACGCTGGAGCCCAAGGTGGTCGATGCGCCCAGCATGAACTCATCGGTGTAAGGCGTCTTGGTCGCTGGCGAGAACAGGGCGTCCGGCGTGGTCGCGCCGCCACGGGTGCGGAAGGTGACCCAGGTGCCGTTGATGTTGATCTGCTCTTCATCGACCGGACCGGTCAGGGCGCCTGCGAAGTCCGACATGTTGTTACGGATGGGATCGTAATAGCGGCCCGCGAAACCGAACACCTTCGAACGACCGTCTCCGAGCACGTCATAGACGACACTCAGACGCGGCGCATATTCCCAGTCGAAGGTCGCCGTCTTGGAGCCGTCGGAGGCGAAATGCTCCCACTTCTCGGCCCGAACGCCAGCATTGACGGTCAGTTGGTTGAGGGTCCAGGTGTCCTGCAGATACAGGCTCTGACCTTCGCTCTTGACGGAATACGGCGCGCTGATGGTGCGCAGGGCCCGATAGACGTTGACGTTGCCGTAGGGCGCGCCGGCCGTATTGGTGAAGCGATAGGCGTTCAACTCAGCCTGGGTGACAGTGCCGTCCAGGTTGGTATCGACCGCCGCACGCGCCGTGGCGTTCCCCTGAATGGCGGCCAGAACCCGCGCATTGTCGGCCTGCACGATCGCACGACCAGTCCATGCGTTCGCGCCGCTGGCTGTCGTGTAATCGAGATAGGTCGTGCCAGAATAGATCGGGGCCAGCGACTGATAGGTCACGCCGCCTGGGACGGTACTGTCTTCCTCATACACGTTCTCGGTGTTGATATAGCCGCCTTTGAAGGTGTGGCTGCCAAAAGCGGTGTCGAGATAGTATTCGAAGTTCAGGCCGAACTCGTCGCGGTTGCGATGCGTCTCCACGTTCTGCCCCACGCCGCCAAGCTGGCGCTGAGCCAAGGTCGATCCGGCCGCGTTCCGGAAGGTGACCGTGTCGGCGACGGACTGGTCCGCTGCTGTCGTCGTAACCTCGCCTTCGTGACGGAACCAGTAGGCGCCCAGTTGTAGGTCGCCCCACGTCCGGCCGTATTCTACCTTATAGTTCTTGCCGCCCTGCTCCTGTGCCCGATCCCGGTTATTCAGGGTGGCGGACGAGTTGGAGCCGCTGATGCTGGTCGGATCATCGAAATAGCTGGCCGTCAGACGGTCGTCGTCCGTGATCTGCCAGGTCAGCTTGCCGAAGGTGTATTCGCCGTCATTGGTGACGGTGCGCAGCACATTGCCGCTGTTGACGTCCAGAACCTCATCTTCACGGTGCTTCTTCTGGTACGAACCATAGAACCACAGACGATCGCGGATGATCGGCCCGCCCAGGGTCGCGGCTGTGTCATAGGTAGAGAAACCGCCCGAAGTGGTATGCTCGTCCTTGGCCACCAATCCATCGTTCTGGAAGTAGTAGTTTAGCGAACCGTGGAACTCGTTGCCGCCGGACTTGGTGACGACGCGCGAGATCAGACCGGACCCACCAGCATATTCGGCGGGCACGCCGCTGACGATGACCTGTTGTTCCTGAATGATTTCCGAGTTGAAGTTGGTTCCGAACGTCCCGGTCGACGGGTCGGTCACGTCGACGCCGTCCAGATAGTAGACGTTATCGGTCGAAGTGCCGGTCGCACCGCCGATGTCCGAATAGTTGATGCCGGAGCGCGAGGACGGGTTGCCGCCGCTTGAGGGCTTAACGCCGGGAACCAGTTGCAGATAGCTTTGATAGCTGCGCCCCGTCGGCAGCGACTCGACCACGCCGAGGGTCAACGTCGTTCCAACCGTCGCAGAGGTGACGTCCACCGAGGCCAGCGACGTGCCGGTCACGACGATATCGCCCAGGGTCGAGACGTCGCCCCCTTTAAGGACATAACCGAGAGAGCGCTCTTGACCGCTGACAACGGCGACATTGTTCGCAGTGAAGGCATCATAGCCCGGCGCGACGACATTGACGGAGTAGTTGATTGCAGGATCCAGGCCCGAAAGGCGCACGAAACCGGCAGAGTCCGTCACTCCGCTTCGCGTCACCAAACTGACGGAAGAATTAACGGTCACCGTTGCGCCAGCCACGGGCTGACCACCCGCCTGGATGGAAATGCGAAGCGCGCCCGTCTGAGACTGCGCGTGCGCCACGCTTGGCAGGGCGACCAGCGACATGACGGGAATCGCGGCCAGCAAGGCGCCGCCTACGACGGTGCTGGCCAAAAGGCGTTGACGGATACTGCGACTATTCAAAACGAACCCCTCCTTGAAAAGAGCCCGACGACCGATCGACATCCCCATGCCGATGGCCCCCGGCGCACACCCAGGGCGGGTGTGTGAAAGGGAGCCTAAGCAGACGCGCCGTATTCGCCACGATTATTACAACGCCGTCATAAAACAGCGTCACGCCGTGCCAATATTGCCACGCATAAGACACACTTCGGATTGCGACGTTATAACAGATCGATTTTATGAGGTCGTTTGAGACCCCAGATGGATACGCTAGTGCTCAAACACGTCGAATTTCCACAGTGTTGACCCACCAATGACCTGGCGCATTCACGTCGAACCCTTCACCCGCCCCCTCTTCTTCGCCTGGTCGCGGATGACGCGGGGCAAGACGTTGGGCGTGCGGGCGGTGGCGGTGGATGCGCGCGGGCGGGTGCTGATGGTGCGGCACACCTATCTCAAGGGCTGGTGGCTGCCGGGCGGCGGGGTGGATCGGGGCGAAACCACGCACGCCGCCGTGGTGCGCGAACTGCGTGAAGAGGCCGGTCTGGTCACGCGCGGGGCGCCGCGCCTGATCTCGATCCATTCAAACGAGCGCTTCTTTCCCGGCGATCACGTCGCCGTCTTCCGCATCGACGCCTTCGATGTAGGCGAGCGCACCAGTCACGGCGAGATCGCCGAGATCGGCTGGTTCTCGCCCTCCGCCCTGCCCGACGACGTGAACCGTGGCTGTCGCGCGCGTTTGGCCGAAATCTTCGACGGCGCCCCGATCGATCCGGATTGGTGAGACGGAAACCACCCGTGGCTGCGTTTTAGAATGGTCAAGCCTGTTCGGAAGGATCGCACTATGCCTCTCTCGCGTCGCCTGGCCCTTATCGGCCTGGCCGTCAGCGCCACCCTTCCCGCCCACGCCCTCGCCCAGACCCGCAGCGATCGTCGACAGCGTCGCATGGCGCCCACCGGACCGGCTGTCGCGCCCGCCCACACCTTCACCTTCGGTCCCGACCCGCTTCAGGCCTATGACCTCTATGCGGACAGAGGGACGGGACCGATCCTGATGTTCGTCCACGGCGGCGGCTGGTCACGGGGCGAACGGACCAATGTCGCCGCCCTGCCTGACTATGCTCAGCGCCACGGCTTTACTCTGGCCTCGACCAGCTATCGGCTGGCGCCCGCCGTCAGCGCGCGCGAGTCGGCCTTGGATGTCGCCGCCGCCGTCGCCGATCTGAAGCGCCGCCTGCCCGGACGGCCGATCTATCTGCTGGGCCATTCGGCCGGGGCCCATCTGGCCGCGCTGATCGGAATCGATCCCGAATACCTCGGCGCAGTTGGGGCGAAGCCGTCGGATCTGGCGGGGGTGATCCTGCTGGACGGGGCCGGCTATGACGCCACGGCGCCACGCGGGACCGGCCCGGTCGACCAGTGGCTGGGCCGAACCTATGATCAGGCCTTCGGCGATCAGGCCGCCGCCTTGTCGCCTACTCTGCTTATCCGCCCCGGCGTAACCTACCCGCCCTTCCTCATCTTCCACGTCGCCCGGCGGCAGGATTCAACGACCCAGAGTCGCGGCCTGGCTGAGGCTCTGATCCGGGTCGGCGGCCGCGCAGAGGTCGTCGCCGCACCGGACGACAGCCACATGACCATCAAACGCGACTTCGGCGTCGCCGGCGATCCCGAAGGCGAACGCGCCGCCCGCTTCATCCGGGGGTAACAATCGGCGAGCGCCATGCTAGCCAAGGGCCATGAACCCGTCCCTGCTCGCCATTCTCGTCGTCATCCTGGCCGGCGGCGCCACCGCGCTTCAGGCGCCGACCAACGCCAAGCTGGCGACCGCCGTGGCCTCGCCGGTCAACGCGGCCTTCATCTCGTTTGCGGTCGGCACGACGGTGCTGGGGATATTGGCGGCCATCCTGCACACCCGGCCGGACATGGCCGCGACGCGGGCGCTGCCCTGGTACGCCTGGCTGGGCGGGGCCTACGGCGCCTGTTTCGTGGTCGCGGCCGCTTGGGGCGTGCCGCGCCTGGGCGTGGCCATGACCATCACCCTGATGGTCGGGGGCCAGTTGCTGCTCAGCCTGGCGCTGGATCATTTCGGGGCGCTGGGCGTGCCGCGCCAGCCGCTGAACATCGGCCGCGTCGCCGGGGTGGGGCTTGTTCTGGCCGGCGTCCTTCTGGTCCGGCGCTCTTGACCCTATATCGGGCGCGATGACCGAGGAGACGCCTGATTCCCAACTGAAAGCCGCCGCCCTGATCGCCGACGAGGCGCGCCGGGCGCCGGATAAGCCGGGCGTCTATCGCATGTATGGCGAGGATGGGTCGTGCCTGTACGTCGGCAAGGCCAAGTCGCTGAAGAAGCGCATCATCCAGTATGCGCAGGGGCGTTTTCACACCCAGCGCATCGGCCTGATGGTGTCGCAGACCCGGTCGATGGAGCTGGTGGTCACCGCCACCGAGACCGAAGCCCTGCTGCTGGAATCCAACTTCATCAAGAAGCTGAAGCCCCGCTTCAACGTGGTGCTGCGCGACGACAAGTCCTTCGCCGAACTGATGATCCGCCGCGACCACCGCGCGCCCCAGGTCAGAAAGCATCGCGGCGCCCACACGACGCCCGGCGACTATTTCGGCCCCTTCGCCTCGACCTGGGCGGTCAACCGCACGCTGAACACCCTGCAGAAGGCCTTCCTGCTGCGCTCCTGTTCCGACAGCGTCTATGAGACCCGCACCCGCCCCTGCATGCTGCACCAGATCAAGCGCTGTTCGGCGCCGTGCACCGGCCTGATCAGCCTTGAGGACTACGGCGAACTGGTCACCGAGGCCGAACAGTTCCTGCGCGGCAAGTCCCGCGCCGTCATCGGCCGCCTGTCCAAGGAGATGCAGGCGGCGTCCGACGAGATGGACTTCGAACAGGCCGCCCGCGTGCGCGACCGCATCCGCGCCCTGTCGGCCATATCGATGGAGAACTCGGTCAGCGCCGACAGCGTAGCCGAAGGCGACGTCTTCGCCCTGCATTCCGACGGGGGCCAGGCCTGCGTCCAGGTCTTCTTCTATCGCGCCGGCCAGAACTGGGGCGGCCGCGCCTATTTCCCGCGCGTGGACAAGACCGACACCGATCCCGAGATCCTGGCCGCCTTCCTGGGCCAGTTCTACGAGGACAAGCCGATCCCGCGCCTGATCCTGTCCAACGTGCGCCCGCACGAGCTGGAACTGCTGGAAGAGGCCTTCTCGATGAAGGCGGATCGCAAGGTCGAGATCGTCCGCCCGATGCGCGGCGAGAAGCTGGCGCTGGTCGACCACGCCCTGACCAATGCGCGCGAGGCCCTGGGCCGTCGCCTGGCCGAAAGCTCGGCGCAGGGCAAGATCCTGGACGAGGTGTGCGAGGCCTTCGGGCTGGAGAGCCGCCCCGAACGGATCGAAATCTACGACAACGCCCACATTCAAGGAACGAACGCGGTGGGCGGCATGGTCGTCGCCGGCCCCGAAGGCTTCCAGAAGTCGCAGTATCGCAAGTTCAACATCCGGGGCGAGGATCTGACGCCCGGCGACGACTACGGCATGATGCGCGAGGTGATGCGTCGTCGCTTCTCACGCCTGGTCAAGGACGAGGAAGAGGGCGAAGACGTCGTCCGCCCCGACCTGCTGCTGATCGACGGCGGCGCGGGACAGTTGGCCGAGGTGCTGGCGGTCATGGCCGACCTGGGCGGACTGGATGACATCACCGTCGTCGGCGTGGCCAAGGGGCCCGATCGCGACGCCGGCATGGAGAAGTTCTTCATGCCCGGCAAGGCGCCCTTCATGCTGCCGCTGAAGTCGCCAGCCCTTTACTACCTACAGCGGCTGCGCGACGAGGCCCACCGCTTCGCCAACGGCGCCCACGCCAAGCGCCGCTCTATGGACATCAAGAAGAATCCGCTGGACGAGATTGAAGGCGTCGGCCCCGGCCGCAAGAAGGCCCTGCTGCACGCCTTCGGCTCGGCCAAGGGCGTCAGCCGCGCCTCCCTGGCCGATTTGGTCAAGGTTGACGGCATCAATCAGCCCCTCGCCGAACGCATCCACGCCTTCTTCCGTAAAAGCTGAGCCGGAGCTAAGACACCGACCATGAGCGACATCGAAGACGAACTGACCGCCGGCTATCGCCGCTTCCGCGCCGAGCACTGGCCGACGGCCCGCGCCGAGTACGAAACCCTGGCGACCAAGGGCCAGAAGCCGCACACCCTGATCGTGGCCTGTTCCGACAGCCGCGCCGATCCGGCCCTGATCTTCGACGCCAAGCCGGGCGAACTGTTCGTCGTGCGCAACGTCGCCAACCTGGTCCCGCCCTATGAGCCGGACGGCAAGCTGCACGGCGTGTCGGCGGCGCTGGAGTTCGGGGTCAAGGTGCTGGGCGTCAAGCGGATCGTGGTCATGGGCCACGCCCACTGCGGCGGGGTCAACGCCATGATCAACGGCGCCCCTGAAATCGTCGCCGACTTCGTCGCCCCCTGGATCGCGCAAGGGACGCCCGTCGTCCAGCATGTCGCCGAAACCGTCGCCCCCGACCAACTGGAGCGCGCGGCCGAAGAAGCCATCGTGCGGCTGTCAATCCGGAACTTGCGCACCTTCCCCTGGATCGCCGAGCGCGAAGCCAAGGGCGAACTTCAGCTCAGCGGCCTGCACTTCGGCATCGCCGAGGGCGCGCTGACGGCCCTGACCGACAAGCCCCGGTTCGAACCGTTGGATTGAGCGGCGAACCGTGCCACACCCGGCGCGTTGCAACGGACATGACGATGACCTCCGCCCACCGCGCCAACCCCATCCCCAACATCCTGACCGGGCTGCGTCTGGCGGCCGGTGTGGTGATGTTCGCCATGATGGCCGGGGCCGCCCCCGGGGCTCTGGAGGCCTGGCTGTCGCCGGAAACGCAAGGGAAGTTCAGCGTCTGGGCGTTCTGGATCTTCGTCATCGCCGCCTCGACCGACTGGGTCGACGGCTATCTGGCCCGGCGCTGGAACGCGACCACGCGCTGGGGCGCCATTCTGGATCCCATCGCCGACAAGGTGTTGGTGACCGGGGCCATCCTGGGCGTCCTTGCCTCGGGATCCCTGCCCGGCATCGCCCTGCCCTGCGGCCTGATCCTGTTCCGCGAATTCGCCGTCTCCGCCCTGCGCGAGACGATGGCCGGCCGCATCGAACTGCCCGTCACCCTGGCCGCCAAATGGAAGACCACGGTGCAGATGGTGGCGCTCGCCGCGCTTCAGCTGACCCTGCTGTGGGGCGCCCTGGGCCTGCAGAACGACGACGGATCGCCGCTGGCCTGGCAGCCGGCGTTCGAATCCTTCGCCATCTTCCTGATCTGGTTCGCCGCCATCATCACCCTGTGGACCGGCTGGCAGTATTTCAGCGAAGCCCGTCGCCAGATGCGCGACCTTTAGGGCCGCAGCGTCAGCCCGGCCGGCGTGGCGGAAAAGGCGGAAAGCCGGCCCAGATAGCTCATGCCCAGCAGGGAGTATTCCAGCCCCTGCTCCACCACCAGGGCCTCGACCCGGTCCACCCGCGCGCCCGCGACCGAGATCGTCTTCAGCTGGACCGGCGCCGCGCGCACGACGCCCGATGCGGTCTGGACCTTGCCGGTGAACGCTTCGGGCTCGGGATCGACGCCCAACCGCAGGGCGTCGGCGCGCGTCAGGGCGACCACGCTGGCGCCGGTGTCCACCAGCACCCGCACCGCCTTGCCGTCGATATTGGCCTCGGCCCAGTAGTGGCCGTCCGCGCCCTTGACCACCTGGGCGTCGGTTCCGGAGGCGCCCACCGCCGCCTCGACCACGGGCGTCGCCGCCTGGGCCATGCCGTCGCCTTCCAGATGGCGGATCGTCAGCGCCGTGCCGAACGACGCCATGAGCGCGAAGCCGAGGACCACGACAGACTGGGTATCGATGCGAACCATGCCTCTGTCCTAAAGGCGCGGCGTTGGGATGGGGTGAAACGACGTGGCTGACGAAAGCTTAAGCCGCGAACCGCGCTAGCCCAGCTTGACCGGATCGATCTGACTGCGGCGCGACGGCAGGTCGGCCATGACCGCCGCGCGCTCGGCGTCGCTCAGCGCCCGCCAGCCGGCGATCTCCTTCAGCGTGCGAAAACAGCCCAGACACAGGCCGCTCTCGCCATCGACCGCGCACACCATGACGCAGGGCGTGGCGATGGCCTTGGGCGGTCCGGGCCGGCTCGGGGTCGTCGCGCTCATTGTGACACAGTGGCGAAAATCACTCCGACTCCTGACGAATAAAGTTGCAAATTCACGAAACTGTCTTATATTGGCTGATGACGCGAAACGACTGACGGTGGAATCCCATTGGTACGACGCGTCTCTTTTCATCGTTCTGCGAAAGGAGACGCCAAGATGAACGATAAGGAGCGTAACCTCCAACACGCCATGATGTCCTTCGCCCTTTGGGGCGGGATGCTGGTCAACAGTCGGCATATGCCGTCGAACTCGGGCCGGGTGGTCAGCCATCCGTCCAACTTCGTACCCTACACGATCAAGAAACGTTGACGGCCCGCTCGGCCCTCAGCCTGAAGAAGCCCCGGTCCCGCCGGGGCTTTTGCAATTCCGGGCTTGCCTGACGCGGCGTTGGCGGTCGATGACGGACGTGAAAACGGAGACGATGCATGGGCCTGATCACCGAAGAGAAGCGGGGCGCGATCCTGATCTGGACGCTGGATCGCGAGGCGCGGCTGAACGCCCTGCCCGATCTGGGGGACGGCGACGAGGTCGCGGCGGCGTGCGAGCGGGTCAATGCTGATCCGTCGATCCGCTGCGTGGTCCTGACCGGCGCCGGGCGGGCGTTCTCGGCCGGCGGCGATCTGACGGCGATGCGGGACGGGCGCGACCTGTTCGAGGGCTCGGGCGCCGCCATCCGCGAACGCTATCGCCGCGTCGTCCACCGGATCGTGCGGTCTCTGTATGGGCTGGAGGTTCCGCTGATCGCCGCCGTCAACGGGCCGGCGATGGGGCTGGGCTGCGATATCGCGGGGCTCGGGGACATCCGCATCGCGTCTGAGCGCGCCAGCTTCGGCGTGCCTTTCCTGAAGCTGGGCATCATTCCAGGCGACGGCGGGTCCTGGCTGCTGCCGCGCAACATCGGTTACGCCCGCGCCGCCGAGCTGCTGTTCACGGCCCGCTCCATCGATGCCGCGACGGCGGCCGAATGGGGGCTGGTCAACCGCGTGGTCGCGCATGAGGACCTCATGACCGAGGCCCTGGCTGTCGCCGCCCAGGTCGCGGCCCAGCCGCCCCAGGCCCTGCGCATGGCCAAGACCCTGCTGCGTCAGGGTCGCGACACCACCTTCGACCAGATGCTGGAGATGTCGGCGGCGATGCAGGCGCTGGCCCACCTGACCGAGGACCATCAGGAAGGCGTCGCCGCCGTGCTGGAAAAGCGGCCGGGCGACTTCACCGGCCGCTGATCCGCCGTCCTATTTCGTCTTCATGGCCTCGCTGGGCCCGACGCCGGCGGCGACCGCGCGTTTGGCCCCGGCGGTCTCGCCCGGCTTCATGAACTTGACCAGCACCCGCTGTCCGATCAGCAGGGGCGCATCGCCGGCCGAGGCGACCACTTCCACCACCCGCTCGTCGCTGCGCTGCGAGGGGTCGTCAGAGGCCAGTTTGCGCGCGCCGAACACGGCGGCCCGACGCATGACGGCGCCGATATAGACCTTGCTGGCGTCGCCCTCAGGGCTGATCTCGACGGCCTGGCCGTCGGTCAGGTTCGGCAGGTCGCTCTCGACCACCTCGGCGCGGACGATGCGCGGCGCGTCGGGTTCCAGATCGAACATATTAGAGACGTTCAGGGTCGAGGCGCCGGCGCCGGGGTTGGCGTAACGGCGCACGATCCGGCCGTTGGTCGGGGCGCGGATGACCGTCAGTTCCTGATTGTAGCGGGCCTGATCCAGCTGAGCGCGCGCGGTCTGGACGGCGGCGACCTGCGACCCCAGGCGGGCCTGGGCGGTGGCGATGGCGTCTTGGGCCTGGTCCATGCGCTGGGCGGCGACGAAGTTGGTGGCGACGAGGCGTTGCAGACGCTCCTGCTCGCGCTGGGCGGTGCGGATGTCCACGCGGATCTGGGCCAGTTGGCTTTCGGCCTGGCTGACGGCGGCGGCGGCGGCCTGAACCGCCAGACGCGCCTCGTCGTCTTCCTGACGGGCCAGGATCTGACCGGCGACGACGCGATCGCCTTCCTGAACCAGAACATCACGGACGATGCCGCCGCGACGCGCCGCGATCTGGATGATGCCGCCCTCGACGTCGACCTTGCCGTTGGCGATGGCGGCATAGGGGCTGTCGACCTTGGTCGCCGCCGCCTTCTCCTGCTCGGCCTTCTTGGTCTTGGCGGCGGACTGGAACAGCATGAAGCCGACCGCCAGCACGATCACCAGCAGCAGGCCGATCCAGGTGCGTTTTTTCTTCAGAAAGCCGGGCATTGGCGTGTCGTCCTAAGGGAAATCGTCGTGTCGGTTAGTGGGACGCCAGGATGGCGTTCGGATCGGGGATGCGGCGCTGGTCGTCCAGGATTTTGCCGTCCTCGATGTGGATGACCCGGTCGGCCCAGGCCTCCAGGCGTGGATCATGGGTCACGCAGATGACGGCGGCGCCGTGTTCGGTGGCGGCGCGGCGCAGCAGCTTGATGACCACCTGGCCGTTCTCGCCGTCCAGGGCGGAGGTGGGTTCGTCGGCGAACAGGATCTTCGGGTCCTTGGCCAGAGCGCGGGCGATGGCGACGCGCTGCTTTTCACCACCCGACAAAGCCGCCGGCCGCTGGTGCAGACGGTGGCCCAGGCCGACCTCTTCAAGGGCGATCGTGGCGCGCTTCTTGGCCTGGCCCGCAGTCAGCCCCTGAAACTTCAGCACCGTCTCGACCTGCTGAAGCGCCGTCAGCGCGGGAAACAGGTTGAAGCCCTGGAAGATGAAGCCGCAGTTATCCAGGCGGAATTTATCGATCCGGCCCGAGGACAGCTTCCACAGATCGTCGACGTCCAACGCGTCCACCCGGCCCTCTTCAGGCTTCAGCAGGCCCGACAGGGCTGCGATCAGGGTGGACTTGCCCGAGCCGGAAGGACCCATGACCATGGTCAGGTCGCCATGCCGCGCATCGAAATCGACGCCTTTCAGCACATCCACCCAGGTCTTGCCGGACTTGAACCGCTTGACCAGGCTTTTGGCCTCGATGGCGAAGTCGCCGTGCTTGCCGTGAACCTTTGTATGAACGTTCATCGCAGCAGGTCCGCCGGTTGGCTGTTCTTGAGGATGCCCAGCGACAGCAGGCCGGACACCATGGCGATGGCGATCAGGCCGATGCCGACGATGATCAGCAGCGACAGCGGCAAGGCGATGATCACCGCCCCCATCATCGCCAGCAGCGACACCAGCCAGGTCAGGACAATGGCCGCGATGACGCCGACGACGCCGACCCAGAAGCTCAGCTCGACCACGATCCGACGCAACGACCCCATGCTGACGCCCAGGGCCCGCAGAGAGGCGAACTCCTTGATGTTGGCCATGATGGCGCCGCGCAGGGTCTGCCAGGTGATGGCCACGCCGATGATGATCCCCAAGACGACGCAGCCGCCGATGATGATGACCAGGATGCCTTCCTCGAACATGGCGCCGGCGTTGGCGTCGGCCAGTTGCTGCTTGGTCCAGGCCTTCCACTGACCGGCGCCCATGGCGTTCAGCTGGGCCACCACGATGGGCGCGCGGGCCGGATCACGCAGCTTGACCATCAGCGGACCGACGCGCGGACCCGTGTCGGCCTGGCCCAGCATCCGCAGGGTGTCGCGCGACATGACCACGCCCGGCTGCATCATATTGGGATAGCCGCGCGTCACGCCGACGACGGTGACGGTCTGGCCGTTATACAGGGCCTTGTCGCCCAGCTTCACGCCCAGGGTCGTCAGGGCCGTCTCGTCGACCGCCACGGTGTAGGGTTGGCGCAACGCATCGACCAGTTCCTGCGAATAGTCGGTCGGGATGGTCACCGAGCCAGGACGGGTGTCGATGATGCTGGCCTGGACGAACTTCTGACGCGGCGCGCCCTGCGACGCATTGTCCGCCTGGCTCTTGGTCGGATCGACGTTCTTGATGTTCTGGAAGGTTCCGCCGGCGCCGTCCAGAGGCATGACCTCGACCACCTCGGGGTGATTGTAGGCCAGGGGGATGAATCGGCGCGGCACGCCCGACGGCCCGCCGATCAGGCTCTTGGCGCCGGGCTGCATGATGAAGATGTCGGCGTTCGACCGTTCGATGGTGGCAGTGAATCCCTTGCCGATGCCGATGAAGACGCCGGTCATCGCCAGGACCAGAAGCCCGGACAGGGCCAGGGCCATGACCGCCGCCATATAGCGACGCCACTCGAACAGCAGTGTTGATAGCGCAAGCGACATTGTCGTCGATAAACCCCCGGTACTTGCGCCTATCTGACCGTGCGCCCCCTCACCGCCAAGTTAAATCGGGGTAAGGCTTGTGAACCCTTGTCATTGCGGGTTCGAAATCAGGGGATTAAGGGCCTTACAGCCTCTTGGCGCCCGCCCTTCGTCGGCGCTAGTTACAACATAACAGATGGGACAGGCCGTCCCACGCTCTGGGAAACACGCCTTCATGTCCTTGCCCTCGCTTCGTCTCACCGCCTCTCTGGCCGCGCTCGGCGCCGCCACCGCCGTCCTGTCCGCGCCTGCGACCTCCGCGCGCGCCGACGAGGGCATGTGGACCTTCGACAACTTCCCCATCGCCACGGTGAACGAGAAGTACGGCACCAACATCGATCAGGCCTGGCTGGATCGCGTGCGCAACGCCGCCGTCCGCCTGCAGGGCTGCTCGGCCTCGCTGGTGTCGAACGAAGGCCTGGTGCTGACCAACCACCACTGCGTCGTGTCGTGCGTTCAGGACCTGTCCACGGCCCAGAACGACTACGTCAAGAACGGCTGGATGCCCGCCACCCGCGAGGAAGAGAAGAAGTGCCCCGGCCAGACGGCCGAGATCCTGACCGACATCGTCGACGTCACCGACCGCGTGACCGGCGCCGGCGCCGGTCTTGAGGGCGCCGCCTTCGTCCAGGCCCGCGCCGCCGAGATCGACAAAATCCAGAAGGAGACCTGCGGCGACGATCAGAAGCTGACCTGCCAGGTCATCAGCTTCTACCGCGGCGGCCAGTACAAGCTCTACAAGTTCCGCAAGTATGACGACGTGCGCCTGGTCTTCGCGCCCGAGTTCCAGGCGGCCTTCTTCGGCGGCGACCCGGACAACTTCAACTTCCCGCGCTACGCCCTGGATGCCGGCTTCCTGCGCATCTACGAGGACGGCAAGCCGGTCGCCACGCCGAACCACCTGACCTGGAACGCCAATGCGCCCAAGGAAGGCGACGTCACCTTCGTCGCCGGCAACCCCGGCTCGACCCAGCGCCTGCTGACCGTGGCCCAGCTGGAAACCCTGCGCGACCAGCAACTGCCCATCAGCCTGATCCAGACCTCCGAACTGCGCGGTCGCCTGCTGGAGTATTCGACCACCAACGAAGAGGCCAAGCGCGTCTCGGTCGATCCGATCTTCGGCCTGGAGAACGGCTTCAAGGTCAACTACGGCCAGCAAGGCGCCCTGACCGATCCGGCCTTCATGGCCACCAAGCGCCGTGAAGAGCAGGAGCTGCGCGAGCGCGTCGCCGCCGACCCGGCCCTGGCCCAGCGCATCGGCGATCCGTGGGCCGATCTGGAACGCGCCTCGACCGCCCAACGCGACCTGTATCTGCCCTATCGCCAGCTGGAATCGGCGGCCGGTCAGCGTTCGTCGCTGTACAGCTACGCCAAGGCCATCGTCCGCGCCTCCAAGGAACGCGCCAAGCCCGTCGCTGAACGCCGCGCCGGCTATTCGGACGCCGACATCGCCTCGCTGGGCCGTCGCCTGGCGACCGAGACGCCGATCTCGAACGACCTGGAGAAGATCTATCTCGACTTCTGGCTGTCCAAGACCCGCGAATATCTGACGGTCGACAATGCGAACGTTAAGGCGCTGCTGGGCAAGGAAAGCCCCGAGCAGATCGCGGAGCGTCTGGTAGACGGCACGCGTCTGGCCGATCCCGCCTTCCGCGCCCAGGCCCTGGCCATGACGCCGGAGCAACTGGCCGCCTCGGGCGATCCGCTGATCCAGTTCGTCCTGGCCAATGACGATGCGGCCCAGGCCGTGCGCACCCAGTGGGAATCGGCCGTGTCCGGCCCGACCAGCCGCGCCGGCGAAAAGATCGCCCAGGCCCGGTTCGCGGTTTACGGCACTAACCTGTACCCCGACGCGACCTTCTCGCTGCGCCTGTCCTACGGCCAGGTGAAGGGCTGGACCTATCGTGGCGTGACCGTCGAACCCTTCACCCAGATCGGCGGCCTGTATGAGCGCAACACCGGCGCCGAGCCCTTCAACGCGGCCGAGGACTGGCTGGCGGCCGAGGGCAAGGTCAACAAATCGACCGTCTATGATTTCGTCTCGACCAACGACATCATCGGCGGCAACTCGGGCTCGCCCGTGATCAACGCCAAGGGCGAAGTCATCGGCGCCGCCTTCGACGGCAACATCCACTCACTGGGCGGCAGCTTCGGTTACGACCCCGAGCTGAACCGCACGGTGACGGTCTCGACCGCCGCCATCACCGAGGCCCTGCGCACCGTCTACAACCAGCCGCGCCTGCTGCGCGAACTGGGCGTGCGTCGCTAAGCTGAAAATCCTTCTCCCCTCGGGGGAGAAGGTGGCTCGCGCAAGCGAGACGGATGAGGGGGCTGGTTGACCCAGGCCCCCTTTTTCCATTTTGAATGCGGACAGAGCCCCCTCATCCGAGCCCTTTGGGCTCACCTTCTCCCCCGAGGGGAGAAGGATCAGGAGTTTTCAATGCGCCCTCTTCTCCTCGCCTCCGCCGCCGTTCTCGCTTTCGCCGCCGCCAGCTCGGCCAGCGCCGAGGAAGGCATGTGGACCTACGACAACTTCCCCATCGCCCGCGCCAACCAGACGCTGGGCACGAATATCGACCAGGCCTTCCTGGATCGGGTGCGGCTGTCGTCGGTAAAGTTCGGCGGCTGTTCGGCGGGCGTGGTGTCGGGCCAAGGCTTGGTCATGACCAACAACCACTGCGTCGCCACCTGCGTGGCCAACCTGTCCACGCCGCAACAGCAGTACGGCGAGACGGGCTTTACGCCCAGGACGCGCGAGGAAGAGCGCAAATGCCCCGGCGCCACGGCCGAGATCCTGACCGACATCTCCGACGTCACCGAGCGGATGCACAAGGCCGGCGAAGGGCTTGAGGGCCAGACCTTCACCCAGGCGCGCGAGGCCGAGGCCGGCCGGATCGAGACCGAAGCTTGCGGGAACGATCCCAAAATCCGCTGCCAGGTCGTCAGCCTGTACCGGGGCGGCCAGTTCAAACTCTACAAATACCGCAAATACAGCGATGTGCGCCTGGCCTGGGCGCCGGAAGACCGCGCCGCCACCTTCGGCGGCGATCTGGACAACTTCTCCTTCCCCCGCTTCGCCATCGATGCCGCCTTCATCCGTCTGTATGAGGACGGCAAGCCGGTCGAGACGCCCATCCACTTCGCCTGGAACGCCGACAAGCCCACCGAGGGCGAGGCCGTCTTCATCACCGGCAATCCCGGCGCGACCCAGCGGCTGCTGACGATGGACCAGCTGGCGACAATCCGCGACGTGGTCCTGCCGCTGGATCAGCTGATCGCCTCGGAGCTGCGCGGTCGTCTGATCCGCTATTCCGAAGAGGGCGAGGATCAGGCTTTCATCGCCATGGATCCGATCGTGGGCGTGGAGAACACCTACAAGCGCGGTCTTGGCCGGATGCGCGCCCTGACCGACGCCCAGTTCATCCAGGCCAAGGCGGCGGCCGAGGTCGATTTCATGCAACGCTACGCCGCCGCCAACGGCAATGGTCCCGATCCCTGGGGTGCGCTGGAAGCAGTCCAGCCCATCGCGCGCGAACTCTATGCGCCGACCGCCCTGCTGGAAGGCGGCACGGGCCTGGGCACCACCTCGGTCGCGGGCGGATCGCAGCTGTTCCAGTGGGCCAAGGCCATCGTGCGCGGCGCGCAGGAGCGGGCCAAGCCGTCGGATCAGCGTCTGGCCGAGTTCGCCGACAGCCGCCTGCCGGGCGTCGAATCCAGCCTGTTCGCCGAGCGGCCCACCTATCCCGCGCTGGAGCAGATCCGGCTGGAATGGTGGCTGTCCAAGACGCGCGAATGGCTGACGGTCGACAGCCCCCATGTCCGCACCCTGCTGGGCAAGGAAAGCCCTGAAGCGCTGTCGGCCCGCGTCGTCGCCGGCACTAAGCTGGCCGATCCGGCCGTGCGTCGCGCCCTGTGGACCGGCGGTCTGGCGGCGGTTCAGGCATCGGACGATCCGATGATCCAATATGTGCTGTCGATCGACGCCGACGCCCGCGCCGTCCGCACGGAATGGGAGAACAAGGTCAAGGCCCCGACCGACCGCGCCTCCGAACAGCTGGCCGCCGCCCGCTTCGCCGCCTATGGCGACGCCGTCTATCCCGACGCCACCGGCACCCTGCGCCTGACCTATGGCAAGGTCGAAGGCTCCGACGTGCCGGGCCAGCGCTTCGGCGCCTTCACCACCTTCGCCGGCCTGTGGGACCGCGCGACGGGGGCCGAGCCGTTCAAGGTCGCGCCCAAGCTGATGGCCGCCAAGGACCGGATCGATCCGAACGCGGTGATGGACATGGCCGTCTCGACCGACACGATCGGCGGTTCGTCCGGCTCGCCCGCGGTCAACGCCCGAGGCGAGATCATCGGGGCCAACTTCGATTCCACCGTCCTGACCCAGCGCAACGCCTACGGCTACGACCGCAACACGAACCGCAGCGTGATCGTCACCACCCAGGCCGTCACCGTGGCCCTGCGCGATGTCTATGGGATGGATCATCTGCTGGCGGAGCTGGGCGTCAGCCGGTGACGCCGATCGCCATACGCGCGGCGACGTCCGACGACGTCGCCGCGCTGCATCCCTTGATCGAGCGCGCCTATCGCGGCGACACCGCCAAGGCCGGCTGGACGCATGAGGCCGACCTGCTGTTCGATGATCGCACCAGCGCGTCGGAGCTGTCGGCCCTGATCGGCGATCCTGACCGGGTCATCCTGCTGGCCCATCGCGAGAACGCGCTGATCGGCTGCGTCCAGGTCGCCCGCGCCGGCGACGACCTGGCCTATCTCGGCATGCTGACCGTCGAGCCGACCTTGCAGGCGTCCGGCCTCGGCCGTCGTCTGCTCGCGGCCGCCGAAAGCGAAGCGGTCGCGCGTTTCGGCGCGCGCCGCATGGAGATGACGGTCATCCACCGACGGGCCGAACTGATCGCCTGGTACGAGCGACGCGGTTACGCCCCCACCGGCGAAACCCGCCCCTTCCCCGTCGATCCGCCCCGGCCCGAGCTGGATTTCATGGTGCTGGAAAAAGCGCTCTAGCCGCCCCTTGTAAAACGGACAGTCGTGTCCATTTACGCGCCTCACCATGACGCGCCCTGCCGAAAAACCTGTCCGCAAGGACGCCGCTCTGAACCGAGCGGCGGTGCTGGAGGCCGCGCGCGCGGTCTTCGCCGACCAGGGGCTGGACGCGCCGCTGGATCTGATCGCCGAGCGGGCCGGGGTGGGGCGCGGCACCCTGTATCGGCACTTCTCCGACCGGACGGAACTGGCTCTGGCGGTTCTGGAGGCCGACGTCGCGGACCTGGGTCGACGCACCGCCGAACAGGGCGATGATCCACAGGCTTTCTTTTGGTTTCTGGACCGGCTGGCCGAGGACATGGTGCGCAATGCGGGACTGGCCGGCGTCGTGCGGAACGTGCGGTCGCCAGATGCGCTTACACCGTTGCGGCAGAGCTTGATGGAGGCGGGCGCCGCACCGCTGAAGCGGGCCCAGGCCGCCGGCCTGGTGAGGGAGGATCTGCGGCCGATGGACATCCGTCTGATCG
Source organism: Brevundimonas sp. SGAir0440 (assembly GCF_005484585.1). NCBI lineage: Bacteria > Pseudomonadati > Pseudomonadota > Alphaproteobacteria > Caulobacterales > Caulobacteraceae > Brevundimonas > Brevundimonas sp. SGAir0440. Next base: position 2,739,015 of record NZ_CP039435.1, read on the forward strand.
CCACCCTGCTGGGCGCCGGTTTTCAGGGCGCAGACGAAGCCGAGCGCCAGGCTGTATCGCTGCGCACCCGCGCGCTTGTTCTTGACGGCCTGAGACCGCGCGGAGGGCCGCGCTGATGGCCCGCAACAACTGGCACCTGCCCTGGGAACAGTATGTCGAGACGCTGAAGCCGCACGAGCGGCCGATGATGCCCGGCTCGCCCGCCACGCCCGATCACTCCTGGCCGATGCGAATCCAGTACGCCCTGACCGGCCTGCTGGTCGCCATGGTCGGATCGCTCGGCAACGCCGCCGTCACCGCCAATATCCAGAACCTGCAAGGCTCGCTGGGGATCACGATCACCGAGGCCGCCTGGCTGCCGGTCGTCTTCGTCATGACCAACGCCTGCATGAACCTGATCCTGGTCAAGTTCCGGATGCAGTACGGCCTGCGCCTGTTCACCCAGATCTTCCTGGGCGCCTTCGTGCTGGTCTGCGCCGCCCACCTGTTCGTCGACAACTATCAATCGACCCTGCTGGTCCGGGCCATCGCCGGCATGGCGGGCGCGGGTCTTTCCAGCCTGGGCTTTCTTTATATCATCCAAGCCTTTCCGGCGGCGCATAGGCTCAAAGGGCTGATCATCGGCATCGGCCTGGCCAGTTTCGCCGTGCCGATTTCGCGCCTCGTCATGCCCGGCCTGCTGCAGCTGGGGGACTGGCGCGCCTTCTATCTGTTCGAGCTGGGCCTGTGCCTGGTCGCCTGGGGCGCGGTGCAGGTGGTCAAGCTGCCGCCGTCCGAGCGGCTGCGGGTGTTCGACCGGCTGGACTTTTTGACCTTCGCCCTGTTCGCGCCGGGGGTGGCCCTGCTGTGCGCTTCGCTGGGCCTGGGGCGGATCGTTTGGTGGACGCAGGCCGCCTGGATCGGCTGGGCCCTGATCGGGTCCATCATCCTGCTGACCGCCGCCTTCCTGGTCGAGCACAATCGCAAGAACCCGCTGATCAACACCCGCTGGCTGACGGGACCGGACTTGCTGCGCCTGTTCGGGGCGATCCTGCTGATCCGCATCGTGCTGTCGGAACAGACCTCCGGCGCGGTGGGCTTCCTGACCGTCGTCGGCCTGGGACCGGATCAGCTTCACGGCCTGTTCGTCGTCATCCTGCTGTCGATGATCGCCGGCACCCTGGTCAGCGCCTTCACCCTGAACATGGAGAAGCTGAACAAGCCGATCGCCATCGCCCTGGCGCTGATCGCCGTCGGCGCCTGGATCGACAGCCATTCGACCGTGCTGACGCGCCCGGCGCAGCTGTATTTCAGCCAGGCCCTGATCGCCTTCGCCTCGGCCATGTTCATCGGCCCGGCGCTGATGATCGGCATCGTCAAGGTGCTGACCCAAGGCAAGCAGAACCTGATTAGCTTCATCGTCATGTTCAGCGTGCTTCAGAACGTCGGCGGTCTGGCAGGTTCCGCCCTGACCGGAACGCTTCAGATCATCCGCGAGAAATATCATTCCAACCAGCTGGCGGCCGGGATTTCGGCGCTGGATCCGCAGGTCGCCTTGCGGCTGCGCCAACTATCGGGAGCCTATGCCTCGACAATAACGGACCCCGCACTGGCGAACGCCGAAGGCGCCGTCCTGCTGGGCCGACAGGTGACGCAGCAGGCCAATGTGCTGGCCTACAACGACGTCTTTCTGGTCATCGCCGTGATCGCGGCCCTGGGCTCCGCCTGGGTGACCGTCACCCACCTGCGGCCGCGCTGGAAGGCGCGCCGCGACGCCAAGACCAACAATGCAGACGCTGCGGTCCAAAGCGCCGCCGTCGCCGCCGCAGACTGAACCGAGACCCACAATGACCGACGCCGCCCAGACTGCCCCTACCCCGCCCGCCCACGCCTCTTCCGCTCCCGCCGCCCCGCAGGCGCCCGCCGCCGCTCCGCCCGCGCCGAAGAAGAACGTCATGTGGACCGTCATCGCCGCCGGGGTCGCCCTGCTGGGCGTTCTGATGGTGCTGTACGCTTGGCAGCTGCCGCCCTTCCGAGGCGCGATCCAGCGTACCGACAACGCCTATGTGCGCGGCCAGGTGACGATCATCAGCCCGCAGGTGAACGGCTATGTCACGGCCGTGCCGGTCCAGGACTTCCAGACCGTCCAAAAGGGGCAGCTGCTAGCCCAGGTGGACGACCGCATCTATCGCCAGCGGCTGGAGCAGGCTGAGGCCAGCCTGCATTCGGCCCAGGCGGCCCTGTCCAACTCGGCCCAGACCCAGGCGTCGGCGCGCGGATCGGTGGCCCAGCAGCGCGCCTCCATCGCCGCCGCCGAAGCCACGCTGACACGGGCTCAGGCTGACGCCAACCGCGCCCGCACCCTGAAGGCCGGCGGCTGGGTCGCCCAGGCCAATGTGGACGTCGCCGAAGCCGCCCTGCGCAGCGCCCAGGCCCAGGTCGCCCAGGCCCGCGCCGCCGAAGGCATCGCCCAGACCGGGGTCACCTCCGCCGTCGTCGGCCGCGACAGCCTGGCCGCCGCCGTCGAGAACGCCCAGGCCGCCGTGCGCCTGGCCCAGATCGACTTGGCCAACACCCGCATCGTCGCCCCCCGCGCCGGTCGCCTCGGCGAGATCGGCGTGCGCCAGGGCCAGTATGTGACCGCGGGGACCCAACTGATGGGTCTGGTGCCGGACGTGGTCTGGGTCACGGCCAATATGAAGGAGACGCAGATGAGGAATATCCGCGTCGGCCAGCCGGTCGAGATCACCGTCGACGCCCTGCGCGGCCAGACCCTGCGCGGCCATGTCGAAAGGATCGCCCCCGCCGCCGGGTCGGAGTTCAGCGTCATCCGTCCCGACAACGCCACCGGCAACTTCACCAAGGTGGCCCAGCGCATCCCGGTCCGCATCCGCATCGACCCGAACCAGCCCGCCGCCGAGCGTCTGGCCCCGGGCATGTCGGTGGTGGCGAAGGTGAATACGGCCGGCTGACGGAACACGCCGCTCTGCATCGCGCTACCTCTCCCAGCAAGGGAGAGCACCATGGACCGCGAACAGACCAAGGGTCGTGAAGAGAACGGCGCCGATCCGGCCGGCAAGCCGGACGCCCTGACCTCCGACAAGGCGACGAAGGCGGTCGGTCAGGCCGAGCGCCAAAGCGCGGGGCCGGACGGTCCGGACGCCGCTGAGATCGGCGACACCTTCAAGCGCAAGCCCTGACGCCGGATCAGGCCGATCGCGGCGACAGGCTGGCGGCAAGCAGATGCACGTCGTGCGCCCGCATCCGCTCGAAGTTTCCCAACCCCAGGGCCAGGGCGCGCATGATCTCCGTTTGGCGCGTATGTTCGGGATGAGCGGGCAAGGACGGCTCCGCCCGCGCCAGTTCCGCATCCAGTTCGGCCATCATATGGGCCAGGATTCCGTCGTTCATCTGATCCTCCATCACGCCGCCGACCGCCGCAAACGGTTAGAGCATGAATAGAACAAATCCGGAACACGCTGGCCCGAGAAGGCTGTGGATGGTGCGGTCGGACTGCAATATGCGTCCGGCTGACCCTGGCGTTTAATCCACCTTAACCACAAGGATTCACCATAGCGGTCTCACTGTTGCGGGGCCGCGTTCCATGTCCGAGCTTAAGACCGACGTCATTCACCGTGGCGATTGCATCGAAGTGCTGAAAAGCCTGCCCGACGCCTCGGTGGATATGGTCTTCGCCGATCCGCCCTATAATCTGCAGCTGGGCGGCGACCTGCTGCGCCCGGACAATTCCAAGGTCGATGCGGTCGACGACGACTGGGACAAGTTCGCCAGCTTCGCCGACTATGACGCCTTCACCCGCGCCTGGCTGGCGGAATGCCGCCGCGTCCTGAAGCCCGAGGGCTCGATCTGGGTGATCGGCAGCTACCATAACGTCTTCCGCCTGGGATCGGCGATCCAGGATCTGGGCTTCTGGGTGCTGAACGACATCATCTGGCGCAAGTCCAACCCGATGCCGAACTTCAAGGGCACCCGGTTCACCAACGCCCATGAGACCCTGATCTGGGCCGCCAAGTCGCGGGATCAGAAGCGCTACACCTTCAACTATGACGCGCTGAAGGCCTTCAACGAAGACACCCAGATGCGCTCGGACTGGACCTTCGCTCTGTGCACGGGCGAGGAGCGAATCAAGGACGCCGACGGCAAGAAGGCCCACCCGACCCAGAAACCCGAAGCTCTGCTGCACCGCGTCCTGCTGTCGGCGACGCGCCCCGGCGACGTGATCCTGGACCCCTTCTTCGGCACCGGCACCACCGGCGCCGCCGCAAAACGCCTCGGCCGCCACTACATCGGCATCGAGCGTGACGAGACCTATGCCGAGGTCGCCCAAACCCGCATCGCTTCGGTCATCCCTGCCCGCCCCGAAGATCTGATGGTCACAGGCTCCAAGCGCGCCGAGCCCAAGGTGCCGTTCGGCGCCCTGGTCGAGGCCGGCCTGCTGCAACCCGGCGACCGCCTGTATTGCCCCAAGGGCGAGCGCGAGGCGCGGGTTCGCGCGGACGGTTCGCTGGTTCACGGCTCGCTCAGCGGCTCGATCCACAAACTGGGCGCGCTGCTGGAGAATGCGCCGGCCTGCAACGGCTGGACCTATTGGCGCTTCAAGACCGACCAGGGCTTGAAGTCCATCGACGCCCTGCGCTCTGAGGTTCGCGCCGCGATGTGAGCCGCTGCGACCGCGCATCGCACGAGCCACATCAATCACTTAGCTGGCAATGCGTCGCCAATACGTACGATTTCGCACACTCAATATGGGTCAGCGTCGCTGTAACCCCGCGAAACCTATGTGAAAATTCATCAGCTGCGACGGAACTTCGCAGTTGCGAGACCATTGATGTCAACGGCCCGCCAGGATGCGGTGTCGGAGCACATCATCATGAAAATCGCGCAGATCACCCCTCTGTATGAGGCCGTGCCTCCTAAGCTGTACGGCGGCACGGAGCGTGTGGTGGCGCATCTGACCGACGCCCTGGTCGATCTGGGTCATGACGTGACCCTGTTCGCCAGCGCCGATGCCCAGACCAAGGCCCGTCTGGTGCCCGTGCGTGACCAGGCCATCCGTTTGGATCCGGCGCCGCTGAAATCCGACCTCGCCGCCCACCTGTCGATGCTGGGCGAAGTGCTGGACCGCGCCGACGAGTTCGACGTGATCCACTTTCACACCGACATGGTCCACTTCCCGCTGTTCCAGAAATATGCGGACAAGACTTTGACGACCCTGCACGGCCGCCTGGACATGAAGGACCTGCCCGGCGTCTATGCGCGCTGGAGCGAGTTCGGACTGGTCTCCATCTCCGACGATCAGCGCAAGCCGCTGCATTTCGCCAACTGGAAGGCTACCGTTCATCACGGCATGCCCGGCGAACAATACATCTTCTCGCCAATGTCGGAGGGCTATCTGGCCTTCTTGGGTCGCATCTCGCCCGAGAAGCGCCCCGACCGCGCCATCGAGATCGCCACCAAACTGGGCAAGCGCCTGAAGATGGCTGCAAAGGTGGACGCCGCCGACAAACGTTATTGGGAGGAGACGATCCGCCCGCTGGTCGAGGGCAATCCGCTGATCGAGTTCATCGGGGAGATAGGCGACCATCAGAAGTCCGCCTTCCTCGGCGGCGCCGAAGCCCTGCTCTTCCCCATCGACTGGCCGGAGCCGTTCGGTCTGGTGATGATCGAGGCCATGGCCTGCGGCACCCCGGTGATCGCCTTCCGCTGCGGCTCGACGCCAGAGGTAATCGAGGACGGCGCTACCGGCTTCCTGGTCGACACTATGGAACAGGCCATCGCCGCCGCCGGACGCGCGCATCTGCTGGACCGCGAGGCCATCCGCGCGCGCTTCGATCTGCGGTTTTCCGCCACCGCCATGGCGCGTCGTTACTTAGACGTCTACGGCGACCTGCTGGCGCGCCGTCCGTTCGCAGAGGCTGCGCTGGATGACGTGGTCACCCCGCTGCGTCCGCGTGAAGAGCGCAGCTTCGCCGCCACCGCCTAAAACCAGCTCAGTCGGGACATCGTTGCAATCTTGAGTTGGTAACGGCGTTCACCCAAAAGTTAAGCTTATCCATTACGGTCGTCCCAAATCGGGGCGACCACTATGCAATGGACAGCGATGAGGCGGCTGGCGCATCTGCGCCGGAATACCGCAGGCAACATTGCGACCTTCTTCGCCCTGTCCGCCATGGGCCTGACACTGATGGTCGGCCTGGCCATCGACATCAATCGCTATGTCTCGGTCAGGAACCAAGTGCAGGAAGCCCTCGATGCAGCAGCGTTGGGCGCTGCGGCGTCCCGCGCCCAGACGGTCAAGGAGCTGGAAGCGGTCAGCGGTCCCTATCTGGAGGCCAATCTGAAGACCGGCCAATTGATCGACGGCTGGAAGACCGGCACCCAATATGTCGATGGCAAAATCGTCAGGGTGACCTTCAAGGGCGGGGTCAAACCCATCTTCGCGGGTCTGGCCGGCGTCAAACAGTTCGACATCAACGCCCTGTCCGAGGCGACGCGTGGCGTGGCGCAAAAGATCGAGACCGTTCTGGTGCTCGATAACACCTGGTCCATGAGTGAAAAGGACAGTCGGTCGATCAAGCGGATCGATGCGCTGAAGACCTCGGCCAGTTTGCTGGTCAACGAGTTGATGGCGACCGAAAGCGATGAGGTCTCGATCGGCGTCGTGCCTTATGCGGACTACGTCAATGTCGGGATTGCCAATCGCAAGGCCCCGTGGATTTCCGTGCCCGACGACTACGTTCAGGAGCGCACCTGTACGACCAAGACGACCTACAGCGGCGGCACGCCCTATCCTTGCACCACCGTGCGCGACGGCGTCAGCGAGATCGGCACCTGCTACAAGGATCAGGTGGTCAAGACGGTCACCGTCCCGCCCTATGCTTGCAACGTCAGCTACAAGTGGTTCGGCTGCGTCTACTCACGCAATGTCGGCACAACGCGGTTGAACGACCAGTCGCCAGCGACGCCCTACAAGGGTTTCCTGACGACAGGCCAGAGTTGCCTGAATGCGGTCAGCCCCCTGTCCAAGAGCAAATCCAGCGTCCTGAACGCGATCAAAAACCTTGTCATCAATGTCGGCGGCTACAAGCCCGAGACGCACATTCCATCCGGCCTGATCTGGGGCATCAATCTGCTGTCGCCCACCGCGCCGTTCCAGGAAGCCGGGGCCTACGATCCCGCAAACCGCACGCCGCGCAAAATACTGGTGCTTATGACCGACGGTGTGAACACCCTGCGCTACCGCTCGTCCGACGGCGCGCACGTCGCCACGGTCAAACCCAATGAGCTGGCGGCGACGGATTCCGATCTCGATTCGATCTGCACCTACGCCAAGTCGAGCAAGATCGAGGTCTTCACCGTGGGCCTCAACGTTCCCACGCAAAACGGACGCAATCTGCTCAGGACCTGCGCGACCGATTCCGACCACGCCTTCCTGGCCGAGGACAGCGCAGCCCTAGAGGCCGCATTCCGTGAGATCGCGCGCTCCATCGGCGTCGTACGGCTGATCAAGTAATTGTCTCGGGCCGTTTAGCGATGAAAAAGCACAGGTTCGCCTGAACCCGTCGGCGACTCGCCCATTAAAGTCTGCAAGCGGCCCCTGAGCGCCGCATTCGGGTGCGACACGTTCGGCCAAGGCCTCACAACGACGGGGAAGAGACCGCATGGACGACGCCTATTCCACTCAACTGACCGCCGGTGAATCGGTCGAGGCCACGGGTCTCGAGCAGCTGATGGCGCTGAAGGAAGGCGATACCTTCCTGGTCGCCGACGGATGGGGCGATATGAAGGGCGGCGCCGACGGCCTGTTCGCGGGCGACACCCGCGTCCTGTCGCGCTGGGCCATGACCGTCGGCCTGCTGAAGCCGTCACGCCTGTCGTCCGGCGTCAGCCAGGACAACGTCTTCTTCTCCTGCCACACCACCAACCGTCCCCTGCCCCCGATGGGGGGCCGGTCAGCTCCGGCCGGGGTCCTGCATATCGAGCGCCGGCGGTTTCTGTGGAACCGGCGGATGTTCGAGCGCATCCGCATGGTCAACCACGGGGTTGAGGACATCCTGCTGCCGCTGGCCTTCGATTTCGGCGCGGACTTCTTCGATATCTTCCAGGTGCGCGGCACGCCGCGAGCCAAGCGTGGGACCATACACACGCCGACCACCGATGGCCGCCGCGTCACCTTCCGCTACACCGGCCTGGACGACGTGGACCGGTCCAGCTGCATCGCCTTTTCCGAACCGCCCGCGCGCCTGACACATCAACGCGCCGAGTTCATGTTCAGCCTACCCAAGGGCCGCTCGCTGGATCTGTTCATCGAATGCGGCGTCGATGCCTGCGAGACGCCGGACGCCGATCGCTGGCGCCAGAACGCCATCCAGGCCCGCCTGGCCATGCGCGCCAAACGCCGGCGCGGCGCCTCGGTGCGCGGCCCGCGCAGCCCGCGCTTCAACGACTGGCTGGACCAGTCGCGCGCCGACATGGCGCTGTTGACCACAGACCTGCCGACCGGACCCTATCCCTATGCAGGCACGCCGTGGTTCTCGACCCCGTTCGGTCGCGACGGCATCATCTCGGCCTGGCAAATGCTGTGGCTGGATCCGTCGCTGGCCAAGGGCGTGCTGACCTATCTGGCCTCGCGCCAGGCGACCGAGACCTCGCTCTATCGGGACAGCCAGCCCGGCAAGATCATGCACGAGACCCGCGGCGGCGAGATGAGCGCCCTGCACGAGGTGCCGTTCGGCCTCTACTATGGCGGGGTCGACACCACCTGCCTGTTCGTGGCCTTGGCCGGCGCCTACGCCAACCGCACCGGCGATCTGGATCTGATCCGCAAGCTCTGGCCCAATCTGATCGCGGCCGCCGACTGGATGCGCGACTATGGCGACAGCAACAATGACGGCCTGATCGACTATCAGCGCGGCGCCGACACCGGCCTATCCAACCAGGGCTGGAAGGATTCCGAAGACAGCATCTTCCACGCCGACGGTCGCTTCCCCAAGGGTCCGATCGCGCTTTTGGAGGTTCAGGGCTACGCCTTCGCCGCCTGGAAGGCGCTGGGCGATCTGGGCGAGCGCCTGCACGACGACCGCACGACCGAATGGCGGATGCGCGCCGAGCAGGTCCGCTCGCTGGTCGAGGAAAAGTTCTGGATGGAGGACGAGGGCTTCTACGCCGTGGCCCTCGACGGCGACGGCCAGCAATGTCGCGCCATCGCCTCCAACGCCGGGCACCTGCTGTTCACCGGCCTGCCGTCGCTGGAACGTGCGCGGCGCGTCACAAAACGCCTGCTGACCGCCGAGTTCCGCACCGGCTGGGGCATCCGCACGCTGGAGGTTGGACAGGCCCGCTTCAATCCGATGAGCTATCACAACGGCTCGGTCTGGCCGCACGACACCGCCATGGCCGCCGCCGGCATGGCGGCTTACGGCGAGCGCGATGCGGTCGCGGAAATCCTGGCCGAGATCTACGCTGCCGCCGCCCACTTCCACCTGCGGCTGCCCGAACTGTTCTGCGGCTTCCCGCGTGAGCCGGGCGAGCCGCCCATCGCCTATCCAGTCGCCTGTCTGCCTCAGGCCTGGGCGGCGGGATCGGTCTTCCTGATGCTTCAGGCGACGCTGGGCCTGTCGATCGACGCCTGGACCGAGACGGTCGATCTGGCCGATCCGGTCCTGCCGGCCGGTCTGGATCGTCTGAAGATCACCGGCCTGGAAGTCGGCGGCGCCGTCGTGGATCTGAACATCCAGCACGCCGACGGTCGCGCGGTGGTCATCCCGCATCACAAGCGGGGCAAGGTTTCGATCCGCACGTTGCGGTAAGATTCAGCCGAACAGATCAGGCGCGCTCGCTCGGTCCAGCGCCTTGGCGAAGACCGTCGGCAGGGCGGCCCGCGCCGCCTCGATCGGCATCCAGCGATAGGGACCGCCCGCATCGACGCGCGCGGTCATCACCGTCAGCGTCAGGTTAAAGTGGGTGAAGACGTGCTCCACCGTCCCCGCCTCGCGCCAGTCGGCTTCGGTCGGCGCCGCTGCTGAGGGCTCGCCCGTCGCCCAGTCGCTGGTCGGCAGGCCCAGCATTCCGCCCAGCAGCCCCTTTTCGGGTCGCGTCTCGACCGCGACACGCCCCTGGTCGTCAACCAGCACATAGGCGATGCCCCGCCGATGCGGCCGCTCCGCCTTCTTCGTCTTCATCGGGAACCGGGCCGGGTCGCCCGTGGCCAGACCCAGGCATTCGGTGGCTACTGGACAGGTCCCGCACGACGGCGACTTGGGCCGGCAAACCGTCGCGCCCAGGTCCATCAACGCCTGCGCCCAGTCTCCGGGCCGCTCGTCGGTGACGAAAAGACCGGCCAACCGCCTCAGCTCGGGCCGGGCGGCGGGGACCGGCGTCTCGACCGCGAACAGACGCGCCATGACCCGCTCGACATTGCCGTCCACGACATTGGCCGCCCGGTCGAAGGCGATGGAGGCGACGGCTGCGGCCGTATAGGCGCCCACGCCCGGCAGCGCGAGCAGCGCCGCCTCGGTGTCCGGGAACACGCCGTCATGCTCGCCCGCCACCGCCCGCGCGCAGGCCAGCAGATTGCGGGCACGCGCATAGTAGCCCAGCCCCGCCCAGGCCCCCATCACCTCCGCATCCTCGGCCGCCGCCAGGTCCGAGACCGTCGGCCAGCGCGTGGTGAAGGCGTGGAAATACGGCGTCGCATGCGGCACGGTCGTCTGCTGAAGCATGACCTCCGACAGCCAGACACGGTACGGCTCGGTCCGCGGCGCGCCGACGGCGGCTCGCCACGGCAGGCTGCGCGCATGGGCGTCGTACCAGGCCAGCAGCCGGGAGCGGATCAGGTCTATGTCGGGAGAGACGTCAGGCATCGGTCGGGCTATATAGACCCATGCGCCGCACCCTGCCCACAGACGCCGAGGTCCGCGAGATCCTGTCTCGCCGCCGCACCCGTCCGGTCCCCCGACCGGCGCCGCGCGCGGGCAAGGCGCTGACGCCCCTGATCAAGAAGCTGGACGAGCAGTTCGGACGCGGGGCCGGTGCGCTGGAGCCTCGCTGGCGCGAGATCGTCGGCGATCGCCTGGCCCGCGTCACACGCCCGCAGAAACTGACCAAGGGCAAGGGCGGTTCACCTGGCGTGCTGGAGCTGCGCGTCGCCGGCGCCGCCGCCCTGTTGATCCAGCACCAGTCCGAGGACATCTTGGCCCGCGTCAACCTGTTCCTGGGCGCCGGGACGGTGGATCGGCTGCGCATCGCCCAGGGTCCGGTCGCCCCTTTGAAGGAAGCCGCCGCCCGTCCCAAACGCAGCGCCAAGCCGCCGCCCCTCCCCGCCCAGACCGAGGCCGACCTCGCCGCCTCCATCGCCGCAGCCCCCGACGATCTACGCGCCGCCCTGGCGCGCCTCGGCCGCGTCGCCCTGTCGCGCTCCGACATCGACAGCGACTGACCCCTGCGCCTCGGTTGGCAGGTCTTGTCGCCTGCTGTAGGTAGGACGGGAAAGATTAGAACTCCGCACGGCATATCCCGGTCGCGCGCCTGGATTCCGAGCCCGATGAAGCAACAAGACGACTGGCGACTTACCGATCTTGTCGAACACGAGATCGGTCGCGGCGACCCGTTCGCCGCCGCCGTGCGCGGCACACGCATGCCAATGGTCATCACCAATCCGCGCCTGCCCGACAATCCGATCGTCTTCGTCAACAAGGCCTTCCAGGATCTGACCGGCTATGAGCGCGATGAGATCGTCGGCCAGAACTGCCGTTTCCTGCAGGGACCCAAGTCCGACAAGGTGGCCGTGGCCAAGATCCGCGAGGCGATCGAGGCCGGCGAAGACATCCACATCGATCTGCTGAACTATCGCAAGGACGGCAGCACCTTCTGGAACGCCCTGTTCATCAGCCCCGTGCGTAACGCCGAGGGCGAGATCGAGTATTTCTTCGCCTCGCAACTGAACGTCACCGAACGCGTCGAGGCCCAGGTTCTGGTCGAAAAGCAGAAGGCCGTCGTCGAGCGCGAGGTCGCCGCCCGCACCGCCGACCTGCAGGAAGCCCTGACCGCCAAGACCCTGCTGCTTCATGAGGTCGATCACCGGGTCAAGAACAACCTGACCATGATCGGATCGCTGCTGCGGCTGCAGTCGCGCTCCCTGTCCGATCCCGCCCTGACCGCGACCCTGGATTCCATGCTGGAGCGGGTGGACGCCCTGGCGACCGTTCACCGCAAGCTCTATCAGTCCGAGGACGTCACACAGTTCGATGTCGGCGCCTTCACCAACACCCTGGTCGCCGATGTGATTGGATCAACCGGACGCAGCGACATCGAGGTCTCCGTCGATGTCGAGCCGATGTTCATCCCTTCGACCCACGCCTCGTCGATCGGCCTGATCATCAACGAACTGCTGACCAATGCGATCAAGCACGCCTTCGCCGATGATCGCGGCGGCCGATTGATCGTCTCGGCCAAGAAGACGGAACAAGGCGGCCAGGTCGTTGTTCAAGACGACGGCCCCGGCATTCCCGGCGCCGCGCATCAGGGATTGGGCAAGACCTTGATCGGTCGTCTTTCAAAGCAGATCGGCGGCAAGACGCTGTGGCTTCCGGCAGACCCCGGAACACGCGCGGTCGTCGAATTTCCCGTGAGCGGCTAGTTGCGCGCGGCCGGGCCCCACTTCGACATCCTGGTCGTCGAGGACGAGGCCCTGCTTGTGATGGACCTCGAGGCGATGCTTGAGGACGAAGGCCACCGGCTGGTCGGCGAGGCCATGTCCCTGAGCGAGGTGGAGTCGCTGTCGCTCGACACGCCGCCCGACATCGCCTTCGTCGACATCCAGCTGGCCGACGATTCCAGCGGTCTGGACGTGTGTCGCCTGATCAAGGACCGCTGGCCGTCCACCGCCGTCGTCTTTTTAACGGCCAACCCTAAGATGATCCCCGAGGACTTCCTGGGCGCGCATGGCGTGATCCCCAAGCCCTTCTCGCGTTCCGGCCTGCTGTCGGCGATGCGCTTCATCCAGCAGGGCCTAAGCGATCCGCCGCCGCGCCAGGACAGACCGCAAAGTTTCATCCCCGCGCCGGCGATCGATCGGGCCTGGGCGCGCGGATAAGGCGCTGTTGACAAAACTTCGCCGCACCTGTTCCAGACTAGTTCAGGGTTGCGCCATTCCCGGGGAATCGCGCGACCATCGCCAACGATCCGATCCGAGGAACCTTCATGGCCGACACTGAATCCCGCTTCGCCCGCATGAGCCGTCGTGCGGCCATCACCGGCGCCGCACTGGCGACCATGGCTCTGGCGGCCTGCGGCGGCGGCGCCAAGGGTGCGGCCGAGGGCGACATGGGTCTGGGCGCGCCCGAGGGCGCCAAGGTCACTGTGGTCGAATACGCCTCGGTCACCTGCCCCCACTGCGCCCTGTGGCAGAAGAACACCTGGCCGGCGTTCAAGGCCAAATACGTCGACACCAACAAGGTCCGCTACGTCTTCCGCGAACTGCCGACCCCGCCGGTCGATGCCGCCACCGCCGGCTTCCTGGTCGCGCGCTGCGCCGGTCCGGACAAGTATTTCGACGTCGTTCACCAGTTGATGGCGACCCAGCAGGAGATGCTGACGTCCTCGCCGCGCGATTGGCTGCTGCGCACCGCCCAGGCCGCCGGCCTGTCCGAGCAGCAGTTCAACGACTGCGTCACCGACAAGGACGCCGTCGCCGCCATGGAGAAGCGCGTTCAGGCCGCCCGCGCCCAGGGCGTGACCGGCACCCCCGCCTTCTATGTCAATGAGACGCAGGTCATCTCGCCCGGCGGCGAAGGCGCCAGCCTGGCCGACCTGTCCACCGCCATCGACGCGGCCCTGGCCAAGTAACCGAGGCCTAATCAGATGATGCGACGCGCCTTCATCGCCGCCGGTTTCGCCCTCGCCGCCCTGTCCGGCGGTTTGGCGACGCCGGCGCTCGCCGCCGATGCGCCCCCGCCCGTCACGGCTCAGGATCATATCCTGGGTCGGGCGAATGCGCCGGTGACGGTGATCGAATACGCGTCCTTCACCTGCTCGCACTGCGCGGACTTCCACAACACCGTGCTGCCGGCCTTCAAGGCCAAATACATCGACACCGGCAAGGTCCGGCTGGTTCACCGCAACCTGCCGACCCCGCCCGCCAATGTCGCCGCCGCCGCAGCTGCGGTCGCCCTGTGCGCCGCACCCGAACGCTATTTCGACGTGGCGGCCGTCTTCATGCGCGATCAGGCCAACCTGCAGACCACCGGCGCCCAGCCCTGGTTCGCGGCCGGCATCGCCGCCAGCGGCAAGACCCGCGAGCAGATCGAAGCCTGCCTGAACGGCCCGACCATCCGTACGGCCCTCGACGCTCAGATCGAAGGCGCGCGCGCCGCAGGCGTCACCGGCACGCCCACCTTCTTCGTCAACGGGACGATGGTGATGGAGCATTCGCTGGAGGCCCTGTCGGCCGCCGTCGATCCGCTGCTTCGGTAGTCCGTCGGGACGATGCAGTTCCAGCGCCTCCGGCTCGTCGGCTTCAAGTCGTTCGTCGATCCGGCGGAGGTGCACATCGAATCCGGCCTGACCGGCGTCGTCGGCCCCAACGGCTGCGGCAAGTCCAACGTCCTTGAAAGCCTGCGCTGGGTCATGGGGGCCAACTCGGCCAAGGCCATGCGCGGTCAGGGCATGGACGATGTGATCTTCGCCGGGGCCGCCGGGCGTCCTCCGCGCAGCCACGCCGAAGTCAGCCTGACCATCGACAACGCGGCTCGCCGCGCGCCCCAGCCCTTCACCGACAGCCCCGTGCTGGAGGTGTCGCGCCGCATCGACCGGGGCCAGGGCTCGACCTATCGCATCAACGGCAAGGAGGTGCGGGCGCGCGACGTCCAGCTGCTGTTCGCCGACGCCTCGACCGGCGCCAACTCCCCCGCCCTGGTGCGTCAGGGCCAGATCTCGGAACTGATCGCAGCCAAGCCGCAGAACCGCCGCCGCATTTTGGAAGAGGCGGGCGGCGTCGCCGGTCTGCACACCCGTCGGCACGAGGCCGAGCTGCGCCTCAAGGCCGCCGAGACCAATCTGGACCGGCTGGATGACATCGGCCGTGAGCTGGAGACGGCGCTGAACCGGCTGAAGCGCGAAGCCCGCCAGGCCGAGAAATACAAGAAGATCTCGGCCGAGATCCGCGCCCTTCAGGCCGCCCTGCTCTATGTGCGCTGGAACGACGCGCGTCTGGCCGCAGAGGCCGCCGCCGCCGAACTGCGCGAGGCCGACGTCGCTGTCGCCGAAACCACGACCGCCGCCGCCGCCGCCCAGACGGCCGCCCTGTCCGCCCAGGAAGCCCTGAAGCCCGCGCGGGAGGAGGACGCCGTCGCCTCCGCCCTGCTGCACCGCGCCAGCCTGGAGCGCGATCGGCTGGACATGGCCGAACAGGCGGCCCGCGCGGAAGTGGATCGCCTGAAGGCCGAGGCCGCCCGCATCGCCGCCGACGCAGCGCGCGAGGAGGGCATGGCCGCCGACGCCCGGCGCGAGCTGGAGCGGCTGGACCATGAACTGACCCGGCTGAAGGCCGAGATCGCCGCCGCCCCCGAACGCGGCCCCGAACTGGACAAGGCTCTGGCCGCCGCCGAGGACGCCCGCAAGGCCGCCGACGGCGAGGTCGAACGGCTGGCGGGGATGCTAGCCGCCGTCGAGGCCCGCGCCAACGCCGAGACGGCCCGCAAGCGCGACGCCGAGGCGCGACTGACCCGCGTCACCGCCCAGCACGATCAGGCCCGACGCGAACGCGAGGCTTTGGGGCCGCTGGAAACGCCCGAGCTGGAAACCGCCCGCCAGGCGCTGGAAGCGGCGCAGGCCGACCTTAGCGCTGCGCGCGACGCCGTCGAGGCGGCTGAGGCCACGCGCGGCGATCTGGCCCGCGCCGAACAGGAGGCCCGCACCGCCGCCCGCGCCGCAGAGGACCGGTTGGGCCGGCTCCAGACCGAGGCGCGCGGCCTGGCCCAACTGCTGGTCAACGGCAAGCGCGACCATCCCCCCGCTCTGGACAAGGTGCGGGCCGACAAGGGGTTCGAGGCCGCCCTCGCCGCTGCCTTGGGCGACGATCTGGACGCGGCGCTGGACGCCAAGGCCGCCGCCTACTGGGGCGGGGCGGAGGCGCCCTCCCCGTCCTGGCCCGCCGGGATCACGCTCCTGTCCGACCATGTCCAAGCCCCGGAACAGCTGACCGCGCGCCTCGCTCTTTGCGGCGTGGTGCCGAAGGCCGAGGCGGCCCGGCTGGCTCAGGCCCTGCCGCCCGGCGCCCGCCTGGTGACGGTCGAGGGCGATCTCTATCGCTGGGACGGGTTCGTCAGCCGCGCCGAGGCGCCGCGCCCGGCCGCCGTGCGGCTGGCACAGCGCACACGTCTGGCCGAGCTGGAGGCCGAGATCGACAAGGGCAGACCGGCGCTGGATCAGGCGCAGGCGGCCCAGAAGACGGCGACGGAAGCCTTCCGCGCCGCCGAGGAGGCGGTCAAGGCCGCGCGCCTGAAGCCCTTCGCCGCCGACAAGGCCGTGACCGCCGCTCGTGACCGCCTCGAGACCCTGGCCCGCGAGCAGGCCCGCCGCGAGGCGCGCGCCCAGGCGCTGGACGACACCGTAACCCGGCTGGCGGCCGACGCAGCCGAGGCGCAAGCCGCGCTGGACGCCGCCCAGACTCCCGACGCCCCGTCCGAGACGATCGCCGGCCTACGCGACGAACTGACGGCCGCCCGCGCCATGGCCGACGCCGCCCGCACCGCCGCCCAGACCGCCCGGTCGGACCGCGACGCCGAGGCCCGCGATCGTCAGGGCCGCGAGCAGCGGCTGGGCAGCCTGACCCGCGCGCGCGAAGGCTGGGTGACCAGGGCCAAGGACAGCGCCAGCCGCGTCGCCGCCCTGGCCAAGGACGCAGACCGGACGGCCGCCCTGCTGAAGCAGGCCGAGGTCGCGCCTCAGGGCTTCGCCGAACAGCGCGGCAAGCTGCTGGACACCCTGGTCGCCGCCGAACAGAGGAAACAGGCGGCGTCGGACGCCATGGCCGTCGCGGAGACCCAGGCGACCGAGGCCGACCGCGCATCGCGCGCCGCCGAGACCGCCGCGTCGCAGGCCCGCGAGGCTCGCGCCGGCCTGGCCGCCCGCGCCGAGGCCGCCGCCGAGAAGCTGACCGAGGCCGAAGCCACCCTGCGCGAGACGGCGCAGATGTCGCCGCAGGAGCTGGGTCAGAAGCTGACCGACGACGCCATCGCCCGGCCGCCCGACGCCGCCGGGGCCGAAAGCCTGCTCTACGGCCTTGAGCGCGAACGCGAGGCCCTGGGGGCCGTCAACCTGCGCGCCGAGGACGAGGCGGTCGAATACGGCGAGCGGCTGAACAGCATGAAGTCGGAACGGATCGACCTGACCCAGGCGATCGCCAAGCTGCGCGACGGCATCGACGAGCTGAACGCCGAGGGCCGCGAGCGGCTGGTGGCGGCGTTCGACGTGATCAACGCCAACTTCAAGACCCTGTTCGAGGCCTTGTTCGGCGGGGGGCAGGCGGAGCTGAAGCTGGTCGAGAGCGACGACCCGCTGGAAGCGGGGCTGGAAATCTACGCCTGCCCGCCCGGCAAGCGGTTGTCGGTCATGAGCCTGATGAGCGGCGGCGAACAGGCGCTGACGGCGGCGGCCCTGATCTTCGGCGTCTTCCTGGCCAACCCCGCGCCGGTCTGCGTCCTGGACGAGGTGGACGCGCCGCTGGACGACGCCAACGTGGACCGCTTCTGCCGGATGCTGCACGAGATGCGCAGCCGCACCGACACCCGCTTCATCGTCATCACCCACAACCCCGTCACCATGAGCCGGATGGACCGGCTGTATGGCGTCACCATGCCCGAGCGCGGCATGAGCCAACTGGTCAGCGTGGACCTGAAACAGGCGGAGACCCTGGTCGCATGATCGCCCTGCTGCTCGCGCTCGCTGATCCTCAGCTGGTCCCGACCGGCGTGGGGCGGTTCGCCATCTATGCCGACGCCGCCTCGATCGAACGCGAGGGCGACATGGCGCGAATGCGGGAGCTGCAGGTGACCGAGGCGGGGTTCAAGGTCGGAGATGTGACCTATGTCGGGGGCTGGTCGCGGTGGGCGTTCGACTGTCGGGCGAGGACGGCGGATCGGTTGGACTTCTCCTCCTTGAAAGCGGACGGGACGGAAGGGCCGGCGACCCCGGACCCCGCCCCCGCCTACGACGCCGCGCCGGGCGGGGATGCGGCCGAGCTGCTGGCCATCGCCTGCGGGGCCGACCGGCCCACCCAGGCGCTGACGCTGGAGCAGGCCATCAGCCAGGGACAAAGGGCGCTGGCGGACTGACGACCCCCTCGGCGGGCTTGTCCGACCCTTGCGGCCATTCGATGCGGTCGCGCGGCAGGGCCTCGCGGCATTCATCGCGCATGAAGGCCATCAGCTTCTCGCGGATCTCGCAGCGCAGGTCGAAGGCGACCGGGGCCGAGCGGGCGCTGGCCAGGCAGCGCACCTGAAGCACGCGTTCGGTGATGTCGGTGACCTGCATCACCTGCACGTCGCCGTCCCAGTGTTTGGACGCCTTGACGATGCCCTCGAAGGCGGTGCGCAGCCGGTCGATGGGCGCTTCGTAATCGACGTAGAAGAAGGCGACGCCGATCAGGCGGGCGTTCTCGCGCGTCCAGTTCTGGAACGGCTTGGTGATGAAGTAGGACAGGGGCAGCACCATCCGGCGCCAGTCCCACAGCTTGACCACCACATAGGTCGAGGTGATCTCCTCGACATTGCCCCACTCGTTCTCGACGATGACGGCGTCGTCCAGGCGAATGGGCTGGGTCAGGGCGATCTGGATGCCGGCGACCATGTTCGTCAGGATCGGCTGAAGCGCCAGACCGGCGATGATGCCGACCACGCCGGCCGAGGCCAGAAGGCTGACGCCCCACTGACGGAAGCCGGCGATGGTCATCAGGGCCAGGCCCACGGTGACGATGAACAGCACGACCTTGGCGACCCGTTGCAGGATGCGGGTCTGGGTCAGGTGCTTCCTGGCCAGCAGATTGTCCTCGACGGCGATATTGTACCGCTTGAGGTGCATGACCGACCACATGTCGAGCACGCCCGAGGCCATCCAGCCGAGGGTCAGGATGAACAGGAACAGCAGGGCGCTGCGGATATCCTCGGACGGGCCGGGATCCATCGGCGAGACGGTCACGCCGATGCCGATGCCGATGATGATGATCAGAACGCGCAGCTTGACCCGCGCGCGCTCTACCACGCCGCGCCAGAAGAGATCCTTGTTGCGAACGACGCGACGCAGGATGGCGAAGGCGATCTTGTGCGTCAGCCAGCCGCCGCCGACGAAGACCAGCAGCACCAGGCCGATGACCGCCCATTCGGGCAGCCAGTCAAACCGATGCCACAGGGCGCGGATCTGGCGGGTGACGGCGATGATCTCGGGAGGCATGAGCTTCCTAACGCGTCAAGGCCTTTGCGGTTGAGCCGTCGCCTCGACGAGGTCGGCCAGGCGTTGAGCGGCGTCGGGGATGGCGACGCTGCGGGCGGCGGCGGACATGGCCGACAGGCGCGCCGGATCGGACAGGACGCCGGTCAGGGTCGAAGCCAGGCGATCGACGGTCAGGTCGTCTTCCAGAATGACCTCGGCCGCGCCCGCATCGGTCAGGGCCTTGGCGTTCAGGCGCTGGTGGTCGTCGGTGGCGATCTTTAGCGGGATGAGGACGGACGGCAGGGCCGCGACCGCCAGTTCGGCGCAGGTCGAGGCGCCGGAGCGGCCGACGACCAGGTGCGCCCTGGACAGTCGGTCAGCCATGTCGCGGAAGAAGGGGGCGACCTCGGCCTCGATCCCCGCCTCCAGATAGATCTGGCGCGCGGTCTCCAGCGTCTCGGGGCGGGACTGCTGCTGCACCTTAAGGCGGCGGCGCAGGGCCTCGGGCAGGGCGGCCAGGGCGCGGGGCGTGGTCTCGGAAAGGATGCGGGCGCCCTGGCTGCCGCCGGTGACCAGCAGATGGATCGGGCCGTCGGCGGCGGGCGCGACATAGGGGCGGTCGAACAGGGCGCGGATCTCGGACCGCACCGGCGAGCCGACGACGTGGGAGCGGCCCTGGACCTTGGCCGGCGCGCGTTCCAGCGTCGGGAAGGACGAGGCGACCTGACCGACATAGGGGGCCAGGATGCGATTGGTGCGGCCCAGGACCGCGTTCTGTTCATGGATCACCGTCGGTCGCTGGGACGTGACGGCGGCGACCAGGGCCGGGGCGGACGGATAGCCGCCGAAGCCGACGACGATGTCGGCGCCCAGCCGGTCGAAGGCCGTTCGCGCCTGGACCACGCCCTTGAAGATGGCGACGCCGGCCTTGATCAGACCCAGGGGGCCGGAGCCGGTGGCGGCGTCCAGCGCCAGCCGTTCCTCGGCGGGGAAGGCGTGGGCGTATTGTTCGCCCCGGTGATCAGTCGCCAGCACCACGCGCCAGCCGCGCGCCGCCATCTCGCGCGCCAGGGCCTCGGCCGGGAACATATGGCCGCCGGTGCCGCCGGCGGCGACGACGCAGAGCTGGGTCATGGGCGAGGCTCCGAAAAAGAGGGTCTGAATAGTCTGAAGTTCAGACGGTGGGCAGGCAAAAACACCGTCTAATTCGTCTAATCTGTCTAATGTCGGCGGGGAATGGCGCGGCGAGGAATGGGGCGGCGACAGGATCGCACGGTTTTACGGCGTGGGCAGGAGACGGTCGCTGGTCGGCTCTAGGCGTTTGATATTGCTGGGGCGCCGCTTTCCAAATGCGTTGTATGCCTCGTTCTTTCGTCATCCTCCGACGAGCGGAGCGAGATCGGGGGACCCAGCGGCGCCGGAGGCGATGCGTCCGCCACGAGATGTTCGACTTGCTTAGTCCGCGACAGTTTCGCGCTCGCGCGCGCCGCTGGGTCCCCCGATCTCGCTTCGCGCCGGAGGATGACGACGTCAAAGCAACCGCCGCCCCAGGGTCAGGCTGGCGCCGGGTTCGTAGGCGCCGGGGCGGCGTCGGGTCAGGGCGAGCGCAAAGCCCATGGTCAGGCCCATGGCCAGCATGGAGGAGCCGCCATAGCTGATGAAGGGCAGGGTCATGCCCTTGGTCGGGATCAGGTTCAGGTTCACCGCGACGTTGATGCAGGCCTGTAGCCCGATCAGCATGAACAGGCCCGCCGCCGCCGTCTGTTCGAACGGATCGGTCAGCTTCATGGCCCGGCGCATGCCGCGAATGACGATGAAGGCGTAGAGGCCGATCATGATCAGGCTGAGGATCAGGCCGAACTCCTCGGCGCCGACGGAATAGATGAAGTCGGTGTGCAGGTCGGGCACGCGACGCTTCATCACGCCCTCGCCGATGCCCCGACCCAGCAGGCCGCCGGCGCGGATGGCCTCGGAGGCGCTGTCGATCTGGTGGGTGTCGGTCGTCTCGGGCGAGAAGAAGCGGCTGAGGCGGTCGCGCATGTGTCCGAAGACGAAATACAGCGACACCAGCCCCGCCATGCCCAGGCTGGCCAGAACCGCCATCCATTTGAACGGCACGCCCGCCATGAAGAAGACGGCCATGAAGGTGGTGGTGATCAAAAGCGTCTGGCCGATATCGGGCTGGATCAAGAGCAGGGAGACGGTCAGGGCGTAGAAGCCGAAAGCGATAGTCACGCCGGGCACCCCCTGCCCCTTTTGCGCCTCGGCGAACATCCAGGCGGCGAAGACGATCAGGCCGGGCTTGGCGAACTCGGACGGTTGCAGGCTGAAGGGGCCGAAGTTCACCCAGCGGGCGGCCCCCTTCACCGTGTCGCCGATGAAGGGCAAGGCCATCATCACGACGATGGCGCCGAACAGGGCCAGGACCGCGATGCGTCGCACGCCGCGCGGCGACATCAGCGAGGTCGTCAGCATGATGCTGAGCCCCACGCCCGAAAAGACCATCATCCGCCAGGAATAGTGGAAGGGGTCGGTGATCGACTCATCGGCCAGGATGGCGGCGGGGCTGGAGGCGAAGCTGAGCGCGACGCCAAGCCCCATCAGCGCGAGCGCCGCGCCCAGTAAGCCTCGATCCACGGTCCAGAACCACTGGGCCACATGGCTTTGGTCGTTGCGGGAAAAGGCGGGGGTGTAGGGAGCGCTCATGACGCGGTTTCCGGGACGGCGCCGAGAGCCAGAACGGCGGCGCGGAAGGCCTCGCCGCGCGCCTCGAAGTCCTTGAACTGATCGAAGCTGGCGCAGGCGGGGGACAGGAGGACGATCTGGTCGCCGCCGGCAAAGGCCGCATCGGCGGCGGCGGCGGCCACGGCGTCGTCGAGGGTGCGGGCGATGACGTGAGGCGTGTCAGCCAAGGTGGCGGCGAAGGCCGGGGCCGCGTCCCCGATCAGATAGGCCTTGGCGATGCGGGGGAAGAGGTCGGCGAGGTCCGCGATGCCGCCGGCCTTGGGCACGCCGCCGGCGATCCAGAAGACGGAACGGTAGGAGGCCAGGGCCTGACGCGCGGCGTCGGCGTTGGTGGCCTTGGAATCGTTGATGAAGCGCACGGAGCCCAGGCGGCCGACCGCCTCCATGCGATGGGCCAGGCCGGGGAAGGACAGCAGGCCGGCGACGGCGGCGTCGTGGGTGACACCCAGAGCGCGGGCGGTCGCATAGGCGAAGGCGGCGTTCTGGGCGTTGTGGCGGCCGGGAAGGGAACGGGCGGCGGTGAGGTCGGCGATGATTTGGCCGTCCTTCAGAACAGCGCCGGGCAGCGCCACGTAGCCTTCTCCCCTCGGGGGAGAAGGTGGGCGGCGGAGCCGCTCGGATGAGGGGGCTGTATCCTCCGGCTGGCCGCCAGCCGACGAGGGTCCGACAAACCCCTCATCCGTCTCGCTCCGCGAGCCACCTTCTCCCCCAAGGGGAGAAGGATTGGACGAGATAGCGATCACACGTTGGGAAAGTCGGGACGCAATCCCCTGCCCCCAGGTATCGTCCACGCCGACCAAGGCCACGCCGTCTGCCCCCTGCCCTGCGAAGATGCGCGCCTTCGCCGCGACATAGCCGTCCATGCCGCCGTGGCGGTCCAGGTGGTCGGGGCTGATGTTGGTCAGGATGGCGACATCGGGGGCGAAGGTCGTGGTCAGGTCCAGCTGGTAGCTGGAGACCTCGATGACATAGACGGCGTCGGGCGTCGGCTCGGGCAAGGCGAGGACGCCGACGCCGATATTGCCGCCGACGTGGACCGTCAGGCCCGCCGACTTCAGCACCCAGCCGATCAGGGCGGTCGTCGTGGACTTACCGTTGGTGCCGGTGATGGCGACGACGCGCGGCCGCTGATCCTTCGGTCGGGCGGCCAGGGCTCGGGCGAACAGTTCGATGTCGCCGAGGACGGGCACGCCGGCCGCGCGGGCCAGGTCCACGGTCCAGTGCGGCCTGGGATGGGTCAGGGGCGCGCCGGGCGACAGGACCAGGGCGGCGAAGTCGGACCAGTCGGCGGCGGCCAGATCCTCGACCGTGAAGCCCTCGCCTATCGCCTGCGCCCGGCCGGCCTCGCCGTCGTCCCAAAGGATCGGGGTCGCGCCCCCGGCCTGAAGGGCGCGCGCGGCCGTGATCCCCGAACGTCCCAGGCCAAAGACCGCGACCCGCCTGCCTTCAAAGCCGGGAACGGAGATCATCGGATCAGCGCAGCTTCAGCGTGGAGAGGCCGAGCAGGGCCAGGGCGCCGGCGATGATCCAGAATCGGATGACGACGGTGGATTCCGGCCAGCCCATCTTTTCGAAATGGTGGTGGACCGGCGCCATCAGGAAGATGCGCTTCTTGGTCAGCTTGTAATAGCCGACCTGGATCATGACCGAGGCGGCCTCCATGACGAACAGGCCGCCGACGATGCCCAGGACCAGTTCGTGCTTGGTGGTGACGGCGATGGCGCCGAGCGCCCCGCCTAGAGCCAGCGAGCCGGTGTCGCCCATGAAGATCTTGGCCGGGGGGGCGTTGTACCACAGGAAGCCCGCGCCGCCGCCGATCATGGCCGCGCAGAAGATGGCCAGTTCGCCCGCGCCAGGCACGTGGTGGACCTGAAGATATTGGGCGAAGACGAAGTTGCCGGCGAGGTAACTGATCACGCCGAACGCGCCCGCCGCCATCATCACCGGCACGGTCGCCAGTCCGTCCAGACCGTCGGTCAGGTTCACCGCATTGGAGAAGCCGACGATGGTGAAGGCCGCAAACGCCACATAGAACCAGCCGATGTTCAGCAACACGGCCTTGAAGAAGGGAAAGGCGATAGACGTCTCGAGCCCCGGCGAGGTCGGCGAGACGGTCATCCACAGCACGGTCAAAATGCCGGCGACGACGGCGACGACGGTCTGGGCCAGGAGTTTCTGTTTGGACGTCAGGCCGGCCGAGGTCTGTTTGGTCACCTTGGCGTAGTCGTCGATGAAGCCCAGCACGCCGAAGGCCGCCGTCACGAAGCTGACGATCCAGATGTAGGGATTGGTCAGGTCGCCCCAGAGCAGCACCGCCACGCCGATGCCGGCCAGGATCATCAGACCGCCCATGGTCGGGGTGCCGACCTTGGACAGGTGGGACACCGGGCCGTCGTCGCGGATCGGCTGGCCCCGGCCCTGTTTGGCGCGGATCCAGTTGATGAAGCGGCTGCCCATGGCGACGGCGACGATCATGGCGGTAGCCATGGCGAGGGCCACGCGCACCGTCTGGTACTGAACCAGGTTCAGCAGCGGATACTGGTGCGCCACGTCGGCGTAGTAGAGATAGAGCAGGTAAAACATGTTTCTTCCCTACCGCGATGCCCGCGGGGCGTCACTGCTTGAGGGGACCCCTTCGGCGCCGTTCAGGTCCGCCAGCGCCTTGGCCACCAACGAGGCCTTGGAGCCGTTCGAGCCCTTGACCATGACGATGTCGCCGGGCGCCACCAGCAGGGCCGCCTCGGCCGCCAGTTCCGCCGCCGTCGCGCGCCAGACGCCGCGTCGCGAGACCGGAAGCGCGTCGTAGAGCCAACGCATCTCCGGGCCGGCGGCGTGGACAAGGTCGAGGCCGGCGGCGTCGATGGGGCCAGCGAGGCCTTCATGCAGGACGCGGCTCTGCTCGCCCAGTTCCAGCATGTCGGTCAGCACGACCACGCGGCGGCCCGAGGTCGAGCGCGCGCCCAGGGTCTTGAACCCGGCGGCCATGGACAGCGGATTGGCGTTGTAGCTTTCGTCGATCAGGGTGAAGGCGCCGTCCGGCGTCGTGACCGTGCGGGTCTGGCCGCGTCCGGCCAGAGGCTGGAACCCGGCGAGGGCTTCGAGCCCCGTCTCCAGCGGCACGTCCAGCGCGTCGAGCATCAAGAGGACGCACAGGCTGTTCAGGCCCCAGTGGGCGCCGGACTGGGCCAGGCGATAGTCGATGCGTCGCCCGAACAGTTCGGCGGCGACCGCCGCGCCCTCGGCGTCCGGCCGGAAGTCCAGCAGACGGGCGTCATGGCCGGCGTCGGATCCGAACGTCAGCAGGCGCGCGCCGACCGCCTTGGCCGCGTCGCAGAGGACGGCCGAGAAAGCGACGTCGCCGTTCGCCACCGCCGCGCCGCCGGGGACCAGACCCTGGAAGATGGTCGCCTTTTCACGCGCGACCCCGGCCTCGCCGTCCGCGAAGGCCTCGATATGGACCGGACCGACCGTGGTGACGCAGGCGGCGTGGGGGGCGACGAAGCGCGACAGGGGCGCGATCTCGCCCGGCGCATTCATGCCGATCTCGAACACGGCGCGCCGGGTCTCGACCGGCATCCGGGCCAGGGTCAGGGGCACGCCGATGTGGTTGTTGTAGCTCTTGATCGAGCCGTGAGCGGGACCGGCGAGGTCGAGGCCCGCCTTGATCGCCTGGGTGACGCTGGTCTTGCCGACGCTGCCGGTCACGGCGCCGCGCTTCGCATGGGGCGCGCGCTCGCGGGCGGCGACGCCCAGGGCTTCGAGGCCACGCAAGGTATCGGGCACGACGACGCAAGGGCCGCCCTCGACCGGATGTTCGACCAGGGCGGCCGCGGCGCCCGATGCGAAGGCGCCGCTGGCGAACTGATGTCCGTCGCGTTCGCCCTTCAGCGCCAGAAACAGGTCGCCGGGGACGATCTCGCGGCTGTTGTAGGTCAGGCCCGTGATCGGGCGATCATCGCCCTGCAGCACGCCGCCCGTGGCGGCGGCGACTTCGGCGGCCGACCAGAGCGGGCGGGCGGAGTGTTCAGGCATAGAGAGACAGGGCCTCGGACGCGACAGTGGCGTCGTCGAAGGGGTGGGTCACGCCCGCGACGATCTGACCCTGTTCATGCCCTTTTCCGGCGATGACCACCACATCCCCGTCACGCATCATTTCGACGGCGGCCTCAATGGCGGCGCGGCGGTCGCCGATCTCGATCCCGTCCGGGCAGCCGGCGCGGACCTGGGCGCGGATGGCGGCGGCGTCTTCGGATCGCGGATTGTCGTCGGTGACGATGGCGATGTCGGCCAGACGCCCGGCGATCTCGCCCATCAGGGGGCGTTTGCCGCGATCGCGATCGCCGCCGGCGCCGAAGACGACGATCAGGCGGCCGGTCGCGTGGGGACGCAGCGCGTTCAGAACCGTCTCGAGCCCGTCGGGGGTATGGGCGTAGTCGACATAGACCTCGCCCCGGCCTTCCTGGCCGCCGTCGATGCGTTGCAGGCGGCCTTGCGCGCCGGTCAGGCCTTCCAGCGCGCCGATGACGGCGTCGGCGGGATCGCCGGCGGCGATGCACAGACCGGCCGCCACAAGGGCGTTGGACGCCTGAAACGCGCCGGCCAGGGGCAGCAGGATTTCGCGGATGTCGCCGCGCACGTCGATCGTCAGACGCTGACCCTCGGGCGTCGCGCGACGGCCGATCAGGGTCAGGTCGCGACCGCGCTCGCCCACGCCCATGACGCCCAGACCCGCCATGATCGAGGCGGAGGCGAAGACGGAATAGGCGTCGGAATCGGCGTTCAGCACGGCGGTGCGGCCGCGCGGCAGCAGGGTCTCGAACAGGCGCATCTTTGCGGCGCGGTAGTCCGCCATGGTGCCGTGATAATCGAGATGGTCCTGGGTCAGGTTGGTGAAGGCGGCGGCCTTTAGAGCAACCCCGTCGAGGCGGCGTTGGTCGATGCCGTGGGACGAGGCCTCCAGCGCGACGTGCGTCACCTCCTTGGCGGCCAATTCGGCCATCAGGCGCGCGGCCTCGGCGGCGTCGGGGCTGGTCAGGCCGGGGCCGGTCAGGGCGTAGGTCTTGGCGCCCTTCTGGCCGATGACGCCCAGCGTGCCCATGCTGGCGGACTTGTGGCCGATCCCCGCCCAGATCTGGCGGCAGAAGGTGGCGACCGAGGTCTTGCCGTTGGTGCCGGTCACGGCGACGCAGGTCTTGGGCTGGGCGCCGTAGAAGCCGCGCGCGGCGATGGCGTAGGCCCGACGCACGTCGCCCGAGGTGACCAGAACGGGCGCCGCGCCATCCGGCGTGTCGGTCGGCGCCAGAACTGCAGCGGCCCCTTGCGCCAGGGCCTGGGGGATGAAGGCGCGGCCGTCGGCGGCCGTGCCCGGCAGGGCGACGAACAGAGCGCCGGGCGAGACCTTGCGGCTGTCGGCGGTGACGCCGGTGATGACGGGGTCCGAGGACACGTCGCGGCGCAGCAGGTCGGACAGGTGAAGCGCGCTCAAAGCCCGTCCCCCGCCACGTCCTGATACTGCGGGATCTTCTCGCCCGAGGCCGTGCGCCAGCGGTCGTCGCGACGTTCGACGCCCAGGAAGCCGGCGATGCGGTCGGCAATATTGTGCACGGCCGGCGCAGCGACATAGGCGCCGGTCTTGGGATAGGTCCCCGGCTCGTCCATCACGATCAGGATGGCGTAGCGCTTGCCGTTCAGCGGGCCGTCGACGGGGAAGACCGCCGCGAAGGAGCCCAAGGCGTGGCTGGGGTCATAGCGACCGCCGACCAGTTTGTTGGCCGAGCCGGTCTTGCCGCCGACCCGCAGGCCCGGCGCGTCGGCGAAGCCGCCCGAACCCTTGACCACGTTGCGACGCAGCAGGTCGAGAATGGCGCGCGAGGTCTCTTCGGTCACGACCTGTTGCGGCTGAACGTTGCGGGCGCCGCCCTTGCGCAGCGACAGCGGGATCATCCGACCGCCGTTGGTCAGGGCGCCCATGGCCTGAACCATCTGGGCCGGGGTGATCATGATGCCATAGCCGAAGGACAGCGACGCCAGGGTCGAGTTGTCCCAGCGACGCGGCACGACGGGCCTGGCCGATTCCTTCAGCTCGATCTTGGCCGCGTCCAGCAGGCCCAGGCGGCGGAAATAGTCCCGCATGGTGTTGGGGCCCATCTGCACCGCCAGTTGTGACGTGCCGATGTTGGAAGAGTGCAGATAGACCTCTTCCAGGGTCATCACCCGGTTCTGAGCGTGGAAGTCCTTGATCTTGCGATCGCCGATCTGGAAGGCCTGGGAGGCGTCGAACAGGGTGTTCATGTCGGCCCGGCCGGTGTCGAGGCCGGCGGCGACGGTGAAGGTCTTGAACACCGAGCCCATCTCGTAGTGGCCCGAAACCGCGCGGTTCAGGGTGGCGCCGTCGGGCGCTGCGCCGCGATCGGCCGAGTTGAAGGTCGGCCAGGACGCCATGCCCAGCACCTCGCCGGTCTGGACGTCGGTGACGATGCCGACGGCGCCCTTGGCCTGGTTCTTGATCGCGGCGGCGGCCAGTTCGTTTTCCAGCACGCCCTGGACGCGCAGGTCGATGGACAGGGGGAAGGCCTCGCCGCGCTGACCCGCCGCGCGGATCTCGTCGTTGAAGGCCAGTTCGGCGCCCGAGACGCCCTGCCCGCCCGTGTCGGCGTCGCCGATCAGATGGACGGCCGAGGTTCCCAGCGGATAGGCGCGGCGGTCTTCGGGCTCGAAGGTGACGCCGCCCAGCGCCAGGTCGTGGACGGCGGCCTTTTCCTGGGGCGTCAGGCCGGTCAGGGCGATCAGACGACGGTCGCCGCCCAGCACCTTCTTGAGACGCTCGGCCGAGATGCGCGGCAGGGCGCGGCGGATCTGGCGATAGGCCAGGTCGCGATCCCAGATCTCGGCCGGGTCGATGTAGAGGCCGTAGTGAACAATGTTGGTGGCCAACAGCTCGCCATTGCGGTCCGTCAGGTCGCCGCGCACCAGGGCGTTCGGATTGACGCCGCGTCCCAGGCCGTTGGCCGGGGCGAACAGGGCCTTGTACGACGCGCCGATGGCCAGGCCGCCGAAGACGCAGGAAAAGACGATCAGGATCAGGAAGATGCGGACGCGGGTGTCCTCTTCCGGGCGGGCGTCGGCGCGGGCGCGCTCGAAGCCATGCTCCAGCCGCCAGACCAGTTCGGTCAGCCAGCGCCAGAAGGGCGACAGGCGGCCTTGCAGTCGTTCCTGGAAATCGGCGCCCGGCGCGGGACGGTGGTAGCGATGGTCCTGAACGCTCATTGCACCGGCTCCGGCGAAGGCGTGGGGACCGGCGCGTCATCGGCGACGGCGGCGGGCGCCGGCGCGGCCTCTGCTGCGGGCGCGGCGGGTTGAGCGGGGACGGGCTTCAGGGCGGTCAGCTGACCTTCCTTGGCCTGACGGGCGACGGCGACGGGCGCCATGCCGATCTGGCGCGACAGGCTTTCCAGACGCGCGGGCTGCTCCAGGCGGGCGACCTCGGCGCGAAGCAGGCGGACGCGCTGGCCGTTCTCGCGGATGTCCTGTTCGATCTGAGCGATGCGGCTGCTTTCGCGCGCCGCGGCGGCCTTGGCGGCATAGACCGAGACGATCATGATCGCGACCAGGGCCACGCCGATGATCTCGACCCAGCGCACGCCGCGCACCTTCCAGTCGAACAGACGCTGAAGGGCGGTGCGGGAATAGGTGAAGAAGGGCGCCGTGGTCATGCCGCTGCTCTCCCATCGATCCGACCCCAGGCCGGGGCGTCGGTGCGCACGGCGGCGCGCAGCTTGGCCGAGCGGGCGCGGGGGTTGGTGGAACGCTCTTCGTCGCCCGCCTCGCGCGCGCCCTTGAACTGCAGCGTGAAGCTGGGCTTGCGCGGATCGACGGCCATCGGCGCATGACGCGAACCGGCCGGGCTGTTGCCCGTGCGCTCGGTCAGGAAGGCCTTGACGATGCGATCTTCCAGCGAATGGAAGGTGACGACGGCTAGACGCCCGCCGGGGGCGAGCGTCGCCTCGGCCGCCTCCAGACCGCGTTCCAGCTCGCCCAGTTCGTCATTGACCGCGATGCGCAGGGCTTGGAACACGCGGGTCGCCGGATGGATGGGCGCGCCGCGACGGCCGCCCAGGGCCTTTTCGACCACCTCGGCCAGATCCAGGGTGCGAGTGAACGGCTGTTCGGCGCGACGACGCAGGATGGCGGTGGCGACGCGACCCGACTGGCGCTCCTCGCCATACAGTTTGAAGATGTGCGCCAGGGGACCGTGGTCCCAGGTGTTGACGATGTCGGCCGCGGTCGCACCCTCATCGGACATGCGCATGTCCAGCGGACCGTCGCGCATGAAGGAGAAGCCGCGCTCGGCCTGATCCAGCTGCATCGACGAGACGCCGATGTCGAAGACCGCGCCGTCCAGCTTCGCCTTGCCGCTGTCGGCGAAGGCCTGGGCCAGACCCGAGAAGGGGGTGCGGATCAGTTGGAACTGGCCGGGGAAGTCGCTGGCGACGGCGTCGGCGTGCGGCTGAACCGTCGGGTCGCGATCCAGTGCGACGACCTGGGCGCCGGTCTTCAGGATGGCGCGGGTATAGCCGCCGGCGCCGAAGGTGGCGTCGATCACGACATCGCCGGGCGCGGGCGCCAGGGCCTCGATCACCTCGGCCAACAGGACGGGGGCGTGGGGAGCGCCGGGCAGAACGTCGGTCACGATCCGCCTCCCGCCAGCTTCATCTGGGCCGCCAGCTTCAGGGCGCCGATCTGGGCCATGCCGGCCTTGGCCAAGGCGCGCTGTTCGGCGCGGCGCGCCGCCCATTTCTCGCGCGACCAGATCTGGAAACGATCGTTCAGGCCGACGATGACGACGGTGTCGCCCAAACCCGCCTCGGCGCACAGCGCCTCAGGCAAGGTGATCCGACCGCCGGAATCGTAGGCCAGGCGCACCTGCTCGCCCATCACCTGCCACTCCAGCGCCGAACGCTCCTCGGAGCCGAACGGCAGGGCTTCGATCATCTCGGCATAGACGGCGAACAGGCGGTCGCCGCCCGCTTCCAGACAGTCGGCCTCGATCGAAGGGAAGATGAACACGCCGCCAGCGGCGCCGTTTTCGGTCGTGCGGAAATCGTTGGGGATGAGGAGACGGCGCTTGCCGTCCAGCTGCTTCTCATAGGTCGAGAGAAACACGCCCTGTCCAATCGAGCCCTTCGGCCCGTCCCTAGATGCCCTGACGAACGCCCGCCGCGCCCGCCTCTCAGCCCCAAATCATGAAGCTGGGATAGCATGGGATGAAATGGGCCTCAATGGGATCGAAGCCAAGATTTAACCATGTTTTGACGTGTGACGACTTAAGCACGCTCGAACAGCTGGAACATACACGGAACAAACGAAGTATTCACAGGCTGTGAGCCGTTCTAACCTTCCATTGCCAGACAATAGGTTAACGCTCGCCAGCACGCGGGACCGCCGCCAGAACGCTGAAATGCGGGGATAATCCCAACGCGGACCGAAACATCACGCGAGCCATCACCGGCTGGGCGGGCGGGAAGCCCGCTAACGGGCCACAAGCAGGCCGAAGGGCGATAGGCCCGGAGAAAAAAGCCGGCCTCAAGCAGCGCAAAGCGCGGTAGGCCAAGAAAAATGCCAGACGGCCTGTAAGCCGGGTTTTGTTCCGCTCCGAAGCCGAGGCCCGGATCGGCGACGATCATTCCTCTGGACCGACCATTGCTGATCGGTTCTCGCGACCTACCCGGACATCTGAGGCGGTGAGCCCCGCGAGCGAGCCCGCGCGATGTCCCTATTTGGTCTTGCTCCAGGCGGGGCTTGCCATGCCGTCCCTGTTGCCAGGTCCGCGGTGGGCTCTTACCCCACCCTTTCACCCTTACCGGCCTCGCAAGGCCGGAGGTTTGCTTTCTGTGGCGCTATCCCTCGGGTCACCCCGGGCGGAAGTTATCCGCCGCCTTTTCACCGTGGAGCCCGGACTTTCCTCGACGGACGCGAAGTCCGCCGCGACCGCCCAGCCGTCTGGCGCGCGCTAGATGCGCGTTAGCGGCGCGAACGTCAATTCAATACGCCCGTGACGCTCTCGGCGCTGGCCAGCTGGAGCAGGCCGACCAGGCGGGCGCGGGTTTCGCCGTCGGCGACGCCGTCGACGCGGGTCGGGCGCCAATGACGCTGGAAGGCGCGCACGGCGGTTTCCACGGCGGCGTCGTAGTCGCCGCCGGCTTTCAGGCCGTAACCCAGCCGATGCAGGCCGGCGCTGAGCACCATCGGGCCGATGCCCTGATCGCCCTTCTGCAACAGGCCGCCCAGGGCCTGCACGCGCTCGGCGGCCGGTTCGAACCACAGGCCGTGCCCGGCCTCGGCCAGACGCTTCCAGGGGAAGAGCTCGCCCGGGTCTTCCTTGCGATCCGGCGCCAGGTCGGAATGGGCGATGATGCGGTTGTCGGCGATCGTCCAGCGGCTGCGAATGTCGGAAATCAGGGCGATGACGGCCGCGATCTGGGCTTCGGGGAAGGCGCGATAGCCGAACTCATGGCCCGGATTGACGATCTCGATGCCAATGGAGGCGGCGTTGCAGTCGTCCTCGCCCTGCCAGACGCCGCGACCGGCGTGCCAGGCGCGACGTTCCTCGGGCACCAGTTGGAAGACGCGGCCGTCTTCCTCGACCAGATAGTGGGCCGAAACCTTGGCCTCCGGGTCTCGCAGGCGGGCAAGAGCAGCCTCGCCGGTCTGCATGCCGGTGTAGTGCAACACCAGCATGTCCGGCGGCGCACGGCGCGCGTCGAAGTTGGGCGAAGGCGCGTCGATGTAGGACGTCATGGGCGGCGTCGGCTCAGCGGCCGTTGCGCTCCCAGCCATAGGCGACCCAGGCGCCGTCCACCTTGTGGGCCTCGATCAGGTCGGGATCGCTGTTGCGGCGACGCGGCGCGATGTTGCGGCGGGTGCGCATGACCAGACCGACCAGAAAGACCAGAACGCCGGCGAACAGGGCGATGACCGCCACGGCCGCAGCGGTGAAGACGGCGAGGACGGCGCCGACCGCCATGGCGCAGACGGCGGCGATCATGCCGGCGACCCACATGACGGACGCCACCAGGCCGTTGGGACGGCGGCGGGCGGCATGGCCGATGGCGGCGAGACGTTCAGGCTGGAACATGGATCATCCTTTCAGGCGATCCGGGGAACGCCTGACACGCAATGTCGGTCCATCGGGGCCTGCGGTCAATGGACCGCGACGCACGGTCGCGTGCGTCGCGGTCCGTCAAAAGATCGGCTGGTCGGCCAGAACCACCGCGCCCTGGCTGCGCATGCGGTCGCTGTCGATCCGGCGCATCACGGCCTGGGCCTGGGGATCGGCCATGACGCCGCCCAGCATGACCAGGGCCTTGGCGGCCTCGGTCTGGACGCCGAACATTGCCGACAGGGCCTCGAACGGCGACTGCTGCTTGGGGAAATGCTTGAAGCGGACGGGCTCGTTGTCGGGGATCTTGGCCAGTTGGCGGGCCTTGTTCACCGCCTCGGTCATGCCGCCAAGCTGGTCGACGAGACCCAGCGGCAGGGCCTGGGCGCCGGTCCAGACGCGCCCCTTGGCGATTTCGCGCACCCGGTCCGGCGACAGTTTGCGGCCCGTCGCCACACGGGCGATGAAGTCGTCGTAGATCCGGTCCATCGAACCGGCGAAGGCCGCGCGCTGCTGGGGGGTGAACTCTTGAGTCGGCGAGAAGGCGTCGGCGTATTCCCCGCCCACCGTCAGCTCACGCATGTCGACGCCGAACCGGCCCAGCGCATCAGCCAGCACGAACTTGCCGCCGAACACGCCGATCGAGCCGGTCAGGGTCGTGGGCTGGGCCACGATCCAGTCAGCCTCGGAACTGATCCAGTAACCGCCCGAGGCCGCATAGGCGCCCATGGACACCACCACCGGCTTGCCCGCCGCCCGCGCCGCGCGCACGGCGGCCAGGATCTGCTCGGACGCTTCAGGCGAACCGCCCGGCGATGAGACGCGGAAGACGATCGCCTTGACGCTCTTGTCCTCGATCGCGTCGTAGATGGCCTCGGCCGTGTCGTCGGAATGGATGGACGAGCCGCCGCCGAAGCTGGCGCCGCCGCCGCGCCCGGTGACGATGGCCCCCTCCCCGCCAACGATGGCGATGGCGTTCTTGCCCGAACCCGTGCGCTCGCCCTTCTGGCTGGCGTATTTGCCGAACTCGACGATCTCGGCGCCCTTGCCGGCGCGGGTCTTGATGGCGATCTCAGCCTCTTCGACCTGGCCCACCTTGTCAATCAGCCGGTTGCTGAGCGCCTGCTCGGCCGAATAGGGGCCGGCCTCGATCACCGTCTTCAGCGCCGGGGCCGTCGTCTTGCGATCCTTGGCCGCGTTGGCCAGGGCGGTGTCGTAGATCGACGTCATCCAGGCCGTCATCGCCTCGCGGTGCGGGCCGGTGTAGTCGCTCTGGGTGTATTCGTTGACGGCGTTCTTGTACTCGTAGCGCTGTTCGAACTCGGGTTTGACACCGTATTTCTGGAAGGCGCGGCCCAGGAACAGGCTGTCGGCCGAGAAGCCCGCGGCCTGGAAGCCGGCGGTGTTCTGCATCCACAGCTCCGACGCCGAGGCCCCGACCATATAGGTGGACATCACCGCGCCCGACGGGGCGAAGCCCTGGCTGTGGGCGATGACCGGCTTGCCTGCGTTGCGGAAGCGGTGGATGGCCTGGCGCAGTTCGTCGGCGGTGGCGGGCGTCATGCCGCTTTCCGGCAGGCGGATCAGCAGAGCCTTGACGCTGCTGTCGCTCTGGGCCTGATGCAGGCCGTCGACCACGTCCGTCAGGGCCAGGCCGGAACTGCCGAAGGCCGCGAACGGATTGGACGACGGCTGGTCGCTGACGCCGCCGCGCAGGTCCAGCTCCAGCACGGTGGTCGCCGGCGTCGTCGGCTTGGACGACGAGGCGACGGCGACCGTCAGCAGCACCACGGGAATGACGACGACGAACAGGATCAGCCCGGTGAAGACACCAAGGACCGTCAGGAAGAATTGCTTCATTGGAAGGAAAACGCGCGCTCGCAGGCCGAAAATGGCGTCGCCAGCATAGGGGGACGCAGGCCGTCGTCAAATGACGTGCGTGCAATTCGTCGGATCACCTAGGGTCCAAACTCGATTAGCAAGTTGGGGCGCGCCGGGTTTTCTGATCCAGCGTTGTGGGGCGGGGGCCGATCGATGTTACGCATGGCATTGTTCTGGCTGTCGGACGAGGCGTGGGCGGCGGTGGAGCCGCACCTGACCAGGAACCAGTCGGGAGCGGAGCGGGTAGACGACCGGCGCGTCGTCTACGGCACCTTGCACGTTCTGAAGGTCGGTTGCCGTTGGTTCGACTGCCCTGTCGAATATGGGCCGGCGACCACGATCTATAATCGGTTCAACAGGTGGTTAAACTGCTGGACGCTCTCGTCGACGCTGGCGCGGTGACGCGCAGCACCAGCATCGATAGCACCTATGTGAAGGCGCAACGTGCAGCCCTTGGCGGTAAAAGGGGGCTAAAGCGCAGACTGAAGGACTACCGCCGCGTCGCCACACGCTAAGACAAGCTCGCCAGGAACTACCTATCAGGTGTGACGCTCGCCGCCCTGACGTTCTGGATGAGAGTTCTATCTAGCAGGCCGAGGGCATTCGGCTATGGTCTCGCTATGCCTCACCTTGTTCCTTTCGCTCCGGAGCACTTTCAGATCCTGTCCAGTTGGTTCATGAGCCAGGCGGACGTGGTGCAATGGGGCGGTCCCTTCCTATCGTTCCCGCTTGCCGACGAGCAGCTACGGCTCATGACAGCCGAAGCCGACATAGTCCCGCCGAGCCGGCTGTGCTGGATGGCGGAGCATGAGGGCGTGCTTGTTGGTCATGCGCAGTTAAGCTTCGATTGGCGCAACGGGAATGCCCGTCTATCGCGTGTTGCAGTTGCTCCTCGCGCTCGCGGCCGCGGACTAGCCGTTCCCATGTTGCGCCCCGTCCTTCAGAAGGCTTTCTCCCGGCCGGAGATTGAGAGGGTGGAGCTTAACGTCTACACTTGGAATACGCTGGCCATCAGCGCCTACGAGAAGCTCGGATTCAAGGCCGAAGGCGTTCGCCGGTCCTCCGCATTGGTGGAGGGCGAGCGGTGGGATACGGCTATCATGGGTCTCCTGCGGCACGAGTGGCAGTTCCAGGCTGGTTGAGTCTGGGCCCTAGCGTTCGCATCCGCACCCGATTGCTGCGGCGCAGCGTGCGGATTGATGCGGGGGCCGGAAATCCCTATATGAGCCGCCTGTGAGCGAGGGCCTGCGCCCCGCGTTTTTCTTGCTGGAGACCGCTCGATGCTGGTCACCCTGATGAAGTCGAAGCTGCACCGCGCCACGGTGACCCAGGCCGATCTCGATTACGAGGGATCGATCGCCATCGACATGGACCTGCTGGACGCCGCCGGCATCTATCCGCACGAGCAGGTCGATGTGCTGAACATCACCAACGGCGCGCGCTTCACCACCTATGCGATCGAGGCGCCGCGCGGCTCCAAGGTCATCGGCGTCAACGGCGCCGCTGCCCGACTGGTGCAGAAGAACGACAAGGTGATCGTGGTCACCTACGGCCAGTTGCCGCAGGAAGAGGCGCGCCAGTGGAACCCGAACGTGGTCCTGCTGGACGACGCCAATGTGATCAAGACCGCCGGCTAAGACGCTTTACTTCCCAGAATGCAAAAAGGCCCGCCGGCGACGGCGGGCCTTTTCTTCATCCGGTCGATGCGATCAGCGGGCGATGTCGTAGACGCCCGTGATGTCGATCCGCACCGTCAGTTCGCCGGCGGAAACCGGGGTGCTTTCGGCCCGGTCCATCGACACGGCGCGGGCAGCGAACATCGGCATCGGCGGCTGGGGCGCATAGCCGCCGCCCTCGGTCAGGTTGCGGATGCCCGACAGTTGGACGTTCAACGACTGGGCGTACAGTTGGGCCTTGGCCTGCAGGTTGCGCACGGCCAGCTGGCGCGCCTGGTTTTCGGCGGCGGTCGGATCCTTCAGGCCGAAGCTGATGCCGTCGATCTGGTTGACGCCGGCGGCGACCACGGCGTCGGCCGTCGTGCCGACCTTGCTCAGGTCATTGATGACCACCGTCACGCGGTTGACCGCCTGATAGCCGCGCAGCTTGGGCGGTTCGTTCTGGACGTAGTCGTATTGCGCCGACAGGTTCAGACCCGACGTCTGGATGTCGCGTTCGGCCACGCCCGCGCGGCGCAGGGCGGCGACGACGCGCGTCATCTGCGCAGCATTGTCGCGCATGGCTTGCTGAGCCGTGACGGCCTCAGTCTGAACGCCGAAGGTGATGGTGGCCATGTCCGGCGCGGCCTTGACCTCGCCATAGGCCGACAGGTTCAGCGACGGCGCGGGCTGCATCATGTGCATGGCTCCCATCGAGGGTTCAGCGGTCTGAGCCATGGCGCGCGGCGTGGCGGCGGCCAGGAAGGCGGCGGCGGCGACGGCGCCGCCGAAAGCGACGGTCTTCAGCGAAACCGTCTTCAAGGGAGCGGCGGCCAGGGTGCGGGTCATGCAGTCTTCTCCGTAAGCGATCCAGGACCGGCGCGCTCGCCGATCCGTTGCAACGACCTTGGCCGTTCTCGCCTGAACCAACGCCCGCACCCCCTTGGCAGTTTCCGTTCATCTTCGTGAAATCGCCGAAAGGCCGTCTTCTTGACCGCCCCCGCTTGGCAAGCCGCGCCCGCGCCTGCTAGGCGAAACCCCTACCGCCGAGGCGCGCCTTGGGGGCCTGTAGCTCAATGGTTAGAGCCGACCGCTCATAACGGTCTGGTTGGGGGTTCGAGTCCCTCCGGGCCTACCACACCCATATCGCGCGACCTTGACAGATCAGTCGGTCGTGAACGTGATGGCCTATGGCGATCTCTTTACGGTCTGTGGAGCTTGTGGCGCTGATTGCGCTGGGTCAGGCGTCGGGCGCTCAGGCTCAGTCCGAGCAGGCCGATCGGCACAGCATCGATCAAGCCTATGCGATTGTGGATTTCCAGACGTTGCGCAGCGGTCGTGAAATTGCGCAAGCCCTCCAGCGCCATCTCGATCGCCAGCCGATGCAAGTGACCTATCGTCAGCTGAGCATGGCCGATGCGCCGCGGTCGCCCGGGCGCTTCAGCCTGGTCGATCCGACAGCGCAGAGCGCCTTTGGCTTGCAAGGGCCGGCGACACGCGCGCCGGCCGGGTGGCTGAGCGCGCCGCGAACGGTGGTGTGCACGGGCGCGAGTTGGCGCGCCGAGGCGGTTCAGTCTGTGCAGGCGCGGATCGAGCAGCACTACACACTGTGCCTGTTTCCCTATCGCGATGGGCGGCGTCGGGGGCACCAGTTGAACGTCTATGCCTCGACCCTGCTGGAGGGCGATCCGGCGATACCCGTTCGACGCTCCAATGAAGCGGAAAGCCCGGCCGCCTTCATTCGCGGCACCATGGAGGCGGTGGAGCGGGTGACGGGACGCAGGGGTGTCTGGATCGAAAACCGCACGGCCGAGCGGGATCGACCGTTTACCCAGGACAACGACGCCCTGTCCGCCCAGACGAACTAGGCCCAAACAGCAACGGCCCCGATCGAAGATCGGGGCCGCCGCCGTCTTATCCTGCGGTCAGATCAGAACTTGACGCTGAACCGGCCATAGATGCGGTTATCGCGATACTCGTCCTTATAGAGGCCGGTATAGCCCAGCTCGATCGCGGTGCGTTCGGTCGCCTGGATGTTGAAGCCCAGGCCGCCCGAGATCACGTCGTCGCCAGGATTGGCTCCATCGATCAGGAAGCGCGGACCGTCGGCGAAGGCGGCGTCGAAGACCGGCCCGTCCCCGTTCAGGTCGTGGGTATAGGCCAGGTGGGTCACGGCCGACAGACGCGCACGCCCCTCGCCACCCGCCAGCACGGTGCGGGTGCGGAAGCCGGCGGTCAGCAGATCGGCCTTTTGCTTCACATTGCCCGACAGCGCGGCGTCGCCGCCCGTCTCAACGACGTCGGCGTCGTATTCGACGTGGCTGTAGCCGGCGTAGGGCTCGAACATCGTGCCGCCCACAGCGCGGCTCCACGCCACCTCGCCATAGGCCTGCCAGACGTCGCCGTCGTAGTCGCCGACCAGGGCGTTGGTGAAGGCGTTCAGCTGGGCCGTACGATCCGTGCGGACATCGGCGCTGGCCCACGATCCGCCGACGCGGAGCTGGAAGTCGCCGACGCCGGCGCCGCCATAGACGCCGATCTGCTCGCTGGTGACCCGGCCGGTCGAGCTGAGACGCGGCGAGCGGAGTTCCGAGCGGGTTTCGCCCAGCGCCACGCCGACATGGACGTCGTTTGCCAACGCCTTTTCGGCCCCGACCAGATAGCCGGAGGCTTCGTTGCGGAAGCCCGCGAGGCCGTCATGCGCCGAGCCCCGGCCGTTGCCGAAGACGCCGCTGCCCCAGACCGACACGCCGTTGCCGACGTAGGTGGCCGCGCCGCCCTGGCTGCGTCCGCGCTCGGACATGGCGTCGCGGATGACGCGGGCATCCGAAACAGCCAGGCCGCCCAGGGTGGCGTGGACCTCGCCCGTCAGGCCGCTGAGCGCGCCCTGAACCGCAGGCACGCTGGCGTCCAGCAGGGTGTTTTCCAGCGACAGATCGCGATTGGTCCCGGTCGCGGTGTTGTTGATCATGACATCCAGCGCGCCGCCGACCGACTGCTGATTGTCCGTGCGGCCCAGCGAAGCCACGGTCACGTCGTTGCGCCGCACCGTCAGGACCACGCCGTTGGTCGAATAGGTCAGCACCGGGGCCAGGAAGGCCAGATCGCTCTGGGCGCCGCTGAACGTGCCCGTCACCGCACCGGTCGAGTTGATGATGTTCATCCGCGTGCGCAGATTCCATTCACCATTGTCGGCCTTCAGGATCACCTGGCCGCCGTCGATCTTGGTCGTGCCGCCCACGTTCAGGCGAGAATAGGCCGCGCCGTTCACGCTGGAGCGAATCCACAGGAAGGAGCCCGGCTTGAAGTTCAGGTTGCCGGCGACCGTCAGGGTTCCGAACGGATTGACGCCGTCGCCGGGCGACACCACGCCGCCGCTTTCCGCCGTCAGGTTCGCCAGACGACCGGTGCCGCCGATCATGCCGACGCCGCCGACGGTGGCGCTGGATCGCAGCAGGCTGCCGTTGACCGTCAGAAGGCCGCCCTCGACCCGGGTCGGGCCGCTGTAGTCGTTGGCGCCCGTCAGGATCAGCTGACCGCCGCCCTTCTTGACCAGACCGCCGATGTCATTGCCGAAGCTGGCCTTGACCTCGGCCGAATAGCGGTCGCGCGCATCGCCGATATTGTTGCTCCAGATATCAACCGTGCCCACGGCGACGGTGACGTCGCGGGTGTCGCGCAGCGCCGTCGGTCCGCGCAGGGCCACGTCCATCTGCGGCGCCCCCCAGCCCGAGCGCAGATCGACGCCGGGCGTGTCCAGATCCTTGGAGCTGGATACCAGAATGTCCGAGATCAGCGCCGTCGAATATTCGGGGAAGTTTTCCATCAGCAGGGCCGCGAAGCCCGAGATGTTCGGCGCCGCCATCGACGTGCCGGTATAGGCCGCATAACCGCCGCCCGTATATTTGATGTACTGGTTCAGCACGCGCTGAAGCTCGTCATTGGCGTACTGCAAAACCGCGCCGGAGAAGGCCGGGGTCAGCAGCGCCATGTTGTTGGTCGAGGTCAGTAGCCCTGCCAGAACGGAGGTGAAGCCGTCCGGATCACCCAGCCGCGCCCCCGAAACCAAGGTGATGGCGGCCGCCTGACGTCCGACTTCGCGGCGCCATGCGTCTTCATTGTAGGTCGGGCCACCAGCGGCGCGAGCGGCCAAATAGGCGTTTAGAACGCCGATGAACTGGTTCACCGACGCGGTTTGAAGGGCGGTAACCGTAGTCGCGGAATACAGGCTGGCGTAGTTGGCGCGCGGATAGAGGGCCAGGATGCCCGCCCGGTCCATCGTATAAGCGGGCACCGACGAGACGACGGCCGAACCCGGTCCAGCGACGCACCAGGTCGCCGTCTGACCGCAGAAGCTGGTCGAGGGGTCGGCGGCGGTGAAGCTGGAATAGTTGGCGACCGACAGCCAGTTGGAGCGCAGGCGCGGATCATTCAGCGGTGCGGCCGCATCGATCCCGGCGTGGACGCCATAGCCGTTGCCGGCCGAGAAGACGACCAGAACGTCCTTGTCCAAAACCGGTTTGTAGAAGTCGCCGTAGTTGCGATTGAACGACGCCAGCACGGTCGGCAGCGAGGCGTTGAACGGCAGGGAGTTGCCGCTGCCCCAGCTGTTGTTGATGATGCGCACCTGGCCGGTATTGGCCAGGTCGACGATGTTCTGGTTCTGGGTGGCGACGATCTTTCCGTCGATGATCGCGTCCTTGTACCAAAGGAAGTCACCGGCCGAGAAGTTGGCGGTGGCGGCGTAAAGCTTGGCGTTGAAGGCGTTGCCGAACATCGGCTGGCCCGCCACGCGATCGCCGGCGATGGTGCCGGACACGTGGGTGCCGTGACCTTCCCACTGGCGACGCGGATTGATCATGCCGTCGTT
Source organism: Brevundimonas sp. SGAir0440 (assembly GCF_005484585.1). Lineage (NCBI taxonomy): Bacteria > Pseudomonadati > Pseudomonadota > Alphaproteobacteria > Caulobacterales > Caulobacteraceae > Brevundimonas > Brevundimonas sp. SGAir0440. The sequence goes on from NZ_CP039435.1 coordinate 2,780,749, forward strand.
GCCATAGCCGGCGACCGCCTGGCTGCGCAGGCCTGTCACCTTGCCCGCCGATCCGAACAGGGGGTGGGCCATGTAAACGCCGGCGTCATTGACCCCCACGGTCTGTCCGCGCCCGCTCAGGCCCATGGCGTAGGCGTGTTCCAGCCCCAAGAAGCCCTTGGAATAATCGACCGCGAACTGGCTGTCCGCGCGCCAGGACGCGATGGCCGTTTGATAGTTCGTCGTGCGCGTGCCGTTGGCCATGTAAAAGCCGCCGGCCGGGGCCGTGGGCGCCGGAGCGGTCTGCGCCGCCGCCGTCGTGCCCACCATGATCGCGACGCCCGCCGCTGCGGCCAGCAGACCGCCCTTGAAACTGAAACTCAAAACCTACCCCCTGCGGCCTGCGGCCGACGACACTACTGCGCCCCCGCGACGCAACTCCGACGCACAAATCGAAGGTGTTTCGCGTTGTCGTCAACCACATTTTAGCCTTGGGACGTTTCGTCCCAGCCGGATTGTTTGGGATAAACCAATCCCTTGCGCTCAAGCTTGAGGCGCCGGGCGCGCCTTCGGCAGGTGGCGTGGCGCGTGATTACCGCACGCAGATGCGCGCGCGGTCGTTGATCCAGCAGTCGCCGTCCAGGCGCACGGTCCCCAGGCGATCGCCGGCCTTGTTGTCGTCGGGGTCGGCGTTCCAGGTGGCGTCGGCCGAGCCGTCGGCCATGAGGACGACGACGGCGAAATGGGAGTTCTTGGGCTTGCCCTCGGACCAGGCGTTCATCGTATAGCCGCCGTCGCCGAACGGATAGACGAGGCACGGCTCGTCGAGCAGAACCTTGCCGTCGACCGAGAGATAACAGGACTTGCGCGAGGCCGCCGGCGTCGCTGACGCTGACGACGAGACCGCAGGGTTCGTGTTGATCTTCGCCGGTTCCGGAGGCGGTGCTGTCGGCTCTGGCGCGGAAGGCGCGGGGGCCTGCGTCGCGTCAGCGGGCCCAGGCGCGCCGGCGTCTTGACCGCAGGCGGCCGCGGCGGCCGACAGCATCAGGGCGGCGATCAGGCTGAGCGATCGTGAAGGGGTGGATGTCACGGGAGCCTCCGTCGTTGTCTCCCAGCGCCAACACGGCCGCGCATGGAAGCGTTCCCGGCGAAGCGGCGGCGAATGACGGCGCCCCTCCCCTTCGGGCAAGCGCTCGCCTATATCGCCAGCCTGTCCCGCTCCGGAGGTTTTCCATGGCCTATGTCGCCCGCAACGATCGTCCCGCCGACAAGGCGGCGCGCTATCTGGAGGTCGAGGCGGAAGTCCTGGCTGTGCTGGACGGCGAGCCGAATGTAACGGCGCGAATGGCGACGGTGGCGTCGATGCTGGCGGATGCGTTCGAGCACTATTTCTGGACCGGCTTCTATGTCGTGGCGCCGGACAAGGCGGACGAGCTGGTGGTCGGGCCCTATCAGGGCACGCTGGGGTGCCTGCGCATTGCGTTCGGGCGCGGAGTATGCGGCGCGGCGGCGGCCACGGGCCAGACCCAGTTGGTCGAGGACGTGCATGTCTTCCCCGGCCACATCGCCTGCGACAGCCGTTCGGCCAGCGAGATCGTGGTGCCCGTGCGCGACGCTTCGGGCGCGCTGATCGCGGTGTTCGACGTGGATGCGACGACGCCGGCCGCCTTCGATACGGACGATCAGGAGGCGCTGGAGCGGTTGATGGCGAAGGTGTTCGCCGACGCTTGATCGGGGCCGGTTGATCCGGCCGCAGCCGGCTCTATGGTCCCCGGCGACATGGAGGATCGGATGACGCAGCGAACAGTCGCAATCACGGGCGGACACGGCGTCCTGGGCCGGGCGGTGCTGGAGGCGGCGCTGAAAGCCGGCTGGCAGGTCGCGGTCATCGACCATGCCGAGGGCCATACCGTGCCCGACGGCGTGCTGGAGGTCGGCGGGGTCGATCTGACGGACTCCGGCCAGGCGCAGAAGGCCGTCGACGCCGTGATCGCGCGGTTCGGGCGGCTGGACGCCCTGCTGAACATCGCCGGCGGCTTCGTCTGGCAGACGACCGACGATGCGGAACCGGCCTGGGACCGAATGCATGCGCTGAACGTCACGACCGCCGTCAACGCCAGTCGCGCGGCGCTGGATGCGCTGAAGGCCTCGCCCGAGGGTCGGATCGTCAATGTCGGCTCGGCCGCCGCGCTGAAGGCCGGCGCGGGCATGGGGGCATACGGCGCGGCCAAGGCCGGAGTCCACGCCCTGACCCAGGCGCTGGCCGAGGAGCTGAAGACGACAAACGTGACGGTCAACGCCGTCCTGCCCTCCATCATCGACACGCCGACGAACCGCAAGGACATGCCCGACGCCGACCCGACGGCCTGGGTCGCGCCGGCCGATCTGGCGGCGGTGATCCTGTTCCTGGCCTCGCCCGAGAGCCGAGCCATGACCGGCGCCCTGGTGCCCGTGACAGGCCGCGTCTGATGCGCAGCGACCGGGTCCGCAGCGTCCTTTATCTGCCCGCCTCCAACGCGCGGGCGATCGAGAAGGCGCGGACGCTGGATTGCGATGTCGCCGTGCTGGACCTGGAAGACGCCGTGGTGCCCGAGGCCAAGGCTGACGCCCGCGACGCCGCCGTCGCGGCGGTTCGGGCTGGCGGGTTCGGGCCGCGCCTTGGCGTGCGGATCAATGGGCTGGACACCGACTGGGGGCTGGACGACCTGGCGGCGATGAAGGCGTCGGGGGCCACGCTGGTCGTTGCGCCCAAGGTCGAGACGCCCGAGGCCGTGCACGCCCTGTCCGCCGGCCTGGCCAGGGGCTGCGCCCTGTGGGCCATGATCGAGACGCCGCGCGCGCTGATGGCCCTGGCCGACATCGCGACGGCGGACGGGGCGCTGGACGGGCTGATGCTGGGGGTCAACGACCTGGCCAAGGCGCTGGGGACCGGGGCGTCGCCGGATCGCGAGCCGTTCAAGCCGTGGCTGGCGATGTTGGTCGCCGCCGCGCGGGCCAATGGCTTGCTGGCCATCGACGGGGTGTTCAACCGGATCGAGGATGCCGAAGGCCTGGCGGCCGAGGCACTACAGGGGCGACTGTACGGGTTCGACGGCAAGAGCCTGATCCACCCGTCGCAGATCGCGGCCGCCAACGCCGCCTTCTCGCCGTCCGATGCCGAGATCGCCGATGCGCAAGCGATCGTCGCCGCCTTCGACGCGCCTGACGCCGAGGGGCGGGGCGCGATCCGCGTGAACGGGGCGATGGTCGAACGGCTGCATCTGGAGCAGGCGAAGGCCTTGCTGGCGCGGGCGGATCGGGCCTAGTCGCGCTGACGCAACCGCCGTAAAGCTCGCGTCGAACCTCAGCGGACCCGCCTTGCCCCTACCCTCCGACACGCCTTCGAAAATCCCGGCCTGGGTCTGTGCGCCCGGCGTGCTGAAGGTGCCTTTCCTGGACGTGTTTCTGGCCGACTACGACCTGCGTCGCCTGCCGGGGGAGGACGTGCAGGCGGTGCTGGGCTGGGGGATGAAACCGACGGCGGCGGCGGGGCGACGGTGGGCCGAGAGGAACGGGCGGGCCTATGTGGCGCTGGAGGACGGGTTTTTGCGTTCGGTCGGCATCGGTGAGGCGGGTGCGACGAGCCTCAGCCTGATCGTCGACGATCTGGGCGTCTATTATGATGCGACGCGGGTCAGCCGGCTGGAGCAACTGATCCAGACGGCCGACGAGTGGTGCGATGCGGCCATGATCGCGCGGGCGCGCGGGCTGATTGACCGGATCGTGGCGTCGGGCGTGTCCAAGACCAATATGGGCGGGCCGCTGGATTCGGGCCTGCTGAAGCCCGGCCGGCGTGTGCTGATCGTGGACCAGACGTTCGGCGACGCGTCGATCGCCTGTGGCCTCGCCACGGCTCAGAGCTTTGACGAGATGATCGCCGCCGCCCGGCGCGACGAACCGGATGCCCAGCTGATCGTCAAACGCCACCCGGCGGTAGCGGCGGGCAAGAAGCGCGGCTGCGTGACGGACCTGGCCGGCGTCACCCTGGTCGATACGGATGTACGGGCCGCCGACCTTCTGGCGGCGGTGGATGCGGTCTATTGCGTGACCTCGGCCCTGGGGTTCGAGGCCCTGTTACGCGGGCTGCCGGTGCGGTGTTTCGGGGCGCCCTTCTATTCCGGCTGGGGCCTGACGACCGATGCGGTCCAGACGGGACGGCGCGACGTCGCGCGGTCGATCGAACAAGTCGCGGCGGCCGCCCTAATCGCCTACAGCCGCTATGTCGATCCGGTGACGGGCGACAGGTGCGAGGCCGAACAGGCGCTGGAGCGGCTGATCGCCCTGCGCGACCGGGCCGACCGACTGGCGGGTTCGTGGTCGGCGGTGGGGTTCGCGCCGGCCAAGCGTCCGCCGGTGCGTCGCCTGCTGAACTCGCCCAAGGCGTCGATGCGATATTTCATGTCGCCGTCGCGCTCCGCCGCCCACGCGAAGGCGACCGATGGGCGGCTGATTTGGTGGGCGGGCAAGGAGAGCGAGGCGACGCGTCAGGCGGCGGCGGCTTTTAGCGGCCCGACCGTGCGGATGGAGGACGGCTTCATCCGTTCGCGGGGCCTGGGGTCCGATTTCGTCGGCGCCCTGTCGGTCGCCCTGGACGATCAGGGGGTCTATTATGATCCGTCGCGGCCCTCGCGGCTGGAGACCCTGATCGAGACCTCGGACCTGTCGCCGATGCAGTTGGCGCGGGCCGCCGCCCTGCGGACGCGCGTGGTCGATGCCGGTCTGTCGAAATACAATCTGAGGGGTCAGGCGCCGACGGACTGGCCCGTTGATCGCGACATCCTGCTGGTCGTCGGCCAGGTCGAGAACGACAAGTCGATCCTGCTGGGCTGTGCGCCGGATCTTAACACCAATTCGGCCCTGGTGGAGGCGGCGCGGCGCGATCATCCGGACGCCTTCCTGGTCTATCGCAATCACCCCGATGTGCTGGCGGGCAACCGGCCGGGGCGGTTGGACGCCGGGGCCATGGCTTCGGTCGACGCCGTGGGCGACGGGCTGGATATCGTGGACTGTCTGAACGCCTGTCGCCGGGTGGCGACCCTGACCTCCCTGACGGGCTTCGAGGCCCTGATGCGGGGCAAGGCGGTGTCGGTCTATGGCCGGCCCTTCTATGCCGGATGGGGACTGACCGACGACCGGCTGACGTTTGAGCGCCGCAGCCGCCGCGCCGGCGTCGATCACCTGGTCCACGCCGCCCTGATCGCCTATCCCCTGTATGTCACGCCCGAGGGCTGGCCCTGCGAGGCCGAGGATCTGGTGGACCGGCTGATCGCCGCGCGCGACCAGCCCACGCCCAAGGCGCCGCGCGGTCAGGTGCAGCGCTGGGCCGCCGGGATCATCGCCAGTCTCGACCGCAGGTCGCCGCCGTCCTATTGACGCGTTCTGATAGGAAACGGACTGTCCTCAAGCAGCGAGGCCCCAAGGGCCGAGCGATAGGAACAAAAACCAAAGTGACCCACGCCGTCATCGCCTCAACCGGCCTCTTCACCCCCGAACAATCGGTCTCCAACGCCGAACTGGTCGACAGCTACAACACCTGGGCCGACGGCTGGAACGCCCGCCACGCCGCCCAGATCGAGGCCGGCGAGCTGGAGGCCAAGTCGCACTCCTCGCCCGAGTTCATCGAGAAGGCGTCGGGCATCAAGAGCCGGTTCGTGCTGGACAAGGCCGGGATCATCGACCCCGAGCGGATGGCGCCGAACCTGGCCGAACGCTCAAACGACGAAATCTCGATCCTGGCCGAGATGGCGGTCAAGGCGGCGCGTCAAGCGATCGAGGCGTGGGGCAAGCCGGTCAGCGAGATCGGAGCCGTCCTTTGCGCCGCCTCGAACATGCAGCGCGCCTATCCGGCCATGGCGATCGAGGTTCAGCAGGCCCTGGGCATCGAGGGCTTCGCCTTCGACATGAATGTGGCGTGCAGCTCGGCGACCTTCGGCATCAAGACGGCGGCGGACTTCATCGCCGGCGGCTCGGTCAAGGCGGTGCTGATGGTCAATCCGGAGGTCTGTTCGGCCCACCTGAACTTCACCGATCGCGACAGCCATTTCATCTTCGGCGATGTGGCGACGGCGGTGATCGTGGAGTCGTCGGATACGGCGGGACCGGGCGGCTGGGACGTCCTGGGCACGCGGCTGAAGACGACCTTCTCCAACAACATCCGCAACAACTTCGGCTTCTTGAACCGCAACGCGCGCGACACCGCACATCTGGACAGCCCCGAAGCCGACGACAGCGTCCAGAACGACAAGCTGTTCATCCAGCAGGGCCGCAAGGTCTTCCGCGACGTGGTGCCGATGGTGTCGGACATGATCGTGGATCACGCCGGCGAACTGGGCCTGGATCCGCACGAGCTAAAGCGGCTTTGGCTGCACCAGGCCAACATCAACATGAACACGATGATCGGCAAGAAGGTGCTGGGTCGCGAACCCTCGGCGGATGAGAACGTCATCATCCTGGACGAATACGCCAACACCTCCTCGGCCGGGTCGATCATCGCCTTCCACCTGCACAACGACGGGTTCGAGGCGGGCGATACGGGCCTGATCTGCAGCTTCGGCGCCGGCTATTCGGCCGGGACGGTGTTCGTCAGGAAGCGCGCCGCCTGAAGCCCTAAAGCCGGGGCAGGAACAGGACGAAGTCCAGGCTCCACAGCCCCGGTCCATTGGCGATCAGCCAGATCAGGATGACCATCAGCAAGGTCTCGGGCAGGTCGAAATAGCTGGAGAGGCGATAGCCGAGGCTGGTCCCCTCCACCGACTTTGACGCCACGGTCACCAGGGCGACCAGGCTGATGATCAGCAGCACCAAGGCCGCCAGGCTGGTGAACAGGCCCATGATGAGCAGGGCGCCAAAGGCGAACTCGCACACCGAAACGAAGTTCGCGGTCTGGCGAGGGGCGGCGATGCCGGCCTCGACCATCGTCTTGCTCATCTTCTCGGCCTGGGCCGGGGTGAACAGCTTGTAGAAGCCGGACAGGAAAAACATTCCTCCGACCACGACCCGCGCGATCAAGGGCGCGACGTCCATCAGGGCCGGAACGCCAAGGCCGAGGCCGCGATAGAGGTCGATCATGGGGCGAAGGCTCCGCTTGGAATGGCGAAGCCTTCAATGCCTTACGGGCGCGTCGGTTGCTCGGCCCCGTCGCGTGGCGGATGCGTCGCCTTCCATTCCATGGCGCGGCGAATGCGGTTCTCCACGCTGGGGTGGTCGTAGAACAGGAACTCCTCGATCGCCGATGGCGACGGGGCACGGTATTCGGCGGTCTTGATCAGGGCCTTGGACAGACCGTCCGGTTCATTGGCGTGAACCAGCGAGAAGTGGTCGGCGTCCTCCTCCATCGTGCGGGTCATGGTGGCGAAGACGGGGGTGCCCAGCACGCCCAGGAAGGCCAGCAACAAAGCCAGGACCGGCAGGCCGGCAGGGTCGGAGATGTCGCCCACGCGATCCGCCCTCAAAAGACGATGCGCCACGGGATACAGCCGGTCGGTCAGCCAGAAGGCCAGCACCGACAACAGGACCAGAATGCCGACGGTCCAGAGAATGTGCGCCCGGACATAGTGGCCCATCTCATGGCCGACCACGCCGCGCACCTCGGCCAGATCCGCGCCCTGTTTGAACATGGTGTCGCTCATCGCCACCCGCGCCGTGCCGAACAGGCCCGAGACATTGGCGGTGTAGCGGTCGGACTGTTTGGAGCCGTCGTAGATGAAGATTTTGTCCGAAGGCGTGCCGGTCTGTTTGGCCAGGGTCACGACGGCGTCGCGCACCGGCCCGTTCGGCGCGGGCGTATAGGTGTTGAAGATCGGTTCGATCACCAGGGGTGCGAGCACCAGGCCGATGACGATGAAGGCCGCTGTCACGCCGGCCGCCCAGGCCCACCAGAACCGACGCGTGCGCCGGATCAGGGCATAGATCGCCACCAGCAGCAGCGCGGTCGCCACCATCGAGATGGCCGCGCCGATCACGGCCTCGCTCAGCCAGCCGCCAAACGCCTGGCTGGTCAGTCCATACTGTTTCTCTCGCCACCAGCCCTGATAGATCGCCCACGGCAGCGTCAGCGCCCAACTCATGGCCGAATAGACCAGGGCGACGGCGAAACTGGCCAGGATCGGCCGACGACGGCGACGTTCGATCCGGCTGCGGATCGCGACCAGCAGGCCGGTGCGCACGATGATCCAGGCGACCAGGGCCGAGACCAGGAAACTCCACAGGATCAGCCAGTGCGAACCGTGGGTATAGGCGATGGCGCGGGCCGTTTCCTGGGGTGACAAGGTCGCCAGCCACTGGGCCGTCGCGACCGCCGGATCGAAATTCGTCATGGTTTTCTCCCTTGCGAGAACCAAATCGCGCGACCCGCGTTATGTCAGGTTAATTCGCATCCATGATGATTCTCGCCCGGCCACGCTTGAATCTTTCACGACTTTTTGTCACCCATTCTCCTGTCGAGAACAGGGGATGTCCCAGATGGCTCACAAGACGCCCAAGCAGGTCCTGGAAAGCTTGGCTCATGATATCGCCACCGTGTTGAAGAGCATGGGTGGCTCGGCGCACCAGAACATGGTGGTGGATTGCGTGGCGGCGATGAAGCGCCAGCGCGGCGAGGCGGTCAACCCGCCCGATCTTCGCCAAAAGATCATCGAGACCTTCGAATACTATCGCGACTGGTTCGTTCGCCCATTCGGCGAAGGCTCGCAGCGCTGGGCGCTGGCCGGCGACTTCGGCTGATTTCACTCTCCTGAACGAAAAAGGCGCGCTCCCTGCGGAGCGCGCCTTCGTCGTTAGGACTGATCGATTAGATCAGAAGCGACGGATGTAGCTGACCGAATAGGCGTCGGCTTCACCACCGTTGTCGCGGTAGTCGCGACGGGTCCAGTCGGCGCGCACGCCGTTGACGCCGTCCAGGTAGTAGTTGGCGCCGGCGCCGTAGTTCCAGCTGTCGCCGCCCACGTCGGTGTTGGCGCCGGGGAACTTCTGCTTCAGCTCGGTGTGGCCGTAGCCGCCGCGTGCGAACAGTTCCAGCTTGTCAGAGACCGGCACCTTGCCGACCACGTAACCAGCGGCGTCCCACTCGTGCTTGATCTCGCCATCGACGCCCGCGACGGTGAAGTCGTCATGCTTCACGCCGACCGAGGCTTCGGTTTCCACAGCGATGTAACGGTTGAGGTTGACGCCAAGACGACCGGTGACAGCGCCCGTCGTTGCATTGTCACCTTCAAGATGAGTGTAGCCCAGCGAGCCGTAACCGCGCGGCTCAGGATTGGTTTGAGCAAAGGCCGGGGCGGCGATGGCGGAAACGGCGACAGCAGCGAGAAGAATGTTACGCATTGTTTCTTATTAACTCCTAGATGTGATGACCAGACCGATCATCTGCCCCATCCAGCGAGTGCTTAAATAGGTCAGCGCCTCATCTGTTCCAGAGGTACGAAAACACGACGAATGCCTGTGGGCGCCGGGACACATACGGCGTTCCGTCAAGATCGGCGACTTTGTGGCGCCGCAGCAAAAAGGGCGGCCTCGACCGAGACCGCCCTTCTTGGGTTCGTCCTGGTGAGAAGGCCTAGCGGTCCTTCTCACGCTCCACGTTCAGCGCGGCCTGGGCCGCCGCCAGACGGGCGATCGGCACGCGGTAGGGCGAGCAGGAGACGTAATCCAGCCCGGCCTGTTCGCAGAAGGCGATCGACGACGGGTCGCCGCCATGCTCGCCGCAGATGCCCAGCTTGACCTCGGGCCGAACCTTGCGCCCGCGCTCGGCGGCGATCTCGATCAGGCCGCCCACGCCGTCCTGGTCCAGACGCACGAAGGGATCGGTCTCGAAGATGCCCTTGTCCAGATAGGCCTGCAGGAACCGGCCGGAGTCGTCACGCGAAATGCCGAACGTCGTCTGGGTCAGGTCATTGGTGCCGAAGCTGAAGAACTGGGCATATTCGGCCAGGTCGCCGGCGCGAATGGCGGCGCGCGGCAGTTCGATCATCGTGCCTACCAGATAGTCGAGGCTCTGGCCCGTTTCCTCGAACACCGCCTTGGCCGTGCGGTCGGTCAGCTCGCGCAGATATTTCATCTCCAGGCCCAGGGCGACCAGCGGGTGCATGATCTCCGGCAGGGGCGCGGCGCCCGACTTCTGCTTGACCTCCAGCGCCGCCTCGATGATGGCGCGGACCTGCATCTCGTAGATTTCGGGATAGGCGACGCCAAGCCGGCAGCCGCGGTGGCCCAGCATGGGGTTGGTCTCGTGCAGCTCCTTGGCGCGACGCTTCAGCTTCTCGGCGTCGATGCCGGACGAGGCGGCCAGGGCGTCGATGTCTTCCTCGGTGTGGGGAATGAACTCGTGCAGCGGCGGGTCCAGCAGGCGCACCGTCACCGGCAGGCCGGCCATGATCTCGAACAGTTCGACGAAGTCCGACTTCTGGAACGGCGCGATCTTGGCCAAGGCCGCGCGACGGCCCTTCTCGTCGTCGGCCAGGATCATCTCGCGCACGGCGGCGATCCGGGTGTCGTCGAAGAACATATGCTCGGTGCGGCACAGGCCGATGCCCTCGGCGCCGAAGCCGCGCGCGGTCTTGGCGTCCAGCGGGGTCTCGGCGTTGGCGCGAACCTTCAGGCGGCGCACCTTGTCGGCCCACCCCATCAGGGTCTGGAAGTCGCCGGTCAGTTCGGGCTCGATCATCGGCACGGCGCCGTCCAGCACCTCGCCCTTGGAGCCGTCGATGGTGATGACCTCGCCGGCCTTGAAGGTGCGGCCGCGCGCGGTGAACACGCCCTTGGCCTCGTCGATATGGATCTCGCCGGCGCCGGAGACGCAGGCCCGGCCCATGCCGCGCGCGACGACGGCGGCGTGGCTGGTCATGCCGCCGCGGGCGGTGACGATGCCGCGGGCCGCATGCATGCCGTGAATATCCTCGGGGCTGGTCTCTTCGCGCACCAGGATGACCGCTTCGCCCAGACCCGACATGCGCTCGGCCTCGTCGGCGTCGAAGACGATCTTGCCGGTCGCAGCGCCGGGCGAGGCCGGCAGGCCGGCGGCGACCACGGTGCGCGCCGCATCGGGGTCCAGCGTCGGGTGCAGCAGTTGGTCCAGCGCCGACGGCTCGACACGACTGATGGCCTCTTCCTGAGAGATCACGCCCTCGGCGGCCAGATCGACAGCGACCTTCAGCGCCGACTTGGCCGTGCGTTTGCCGTTGCGCGTCTGCAGCATCCATAGGCGGCCCTGTTCGACCGTGAACTCGATGTCCTGCATGTCGCGGTAGTGGCTTTCCAGCTTGCCGACGACGTCGACGAACTGGGCGAACACCTCGGGCATGGCCTCTTCCATCGAGGGGGCGGTCTCGCCCATCTCCTCGCGGCCGATCTTGGTCAGGGACTGCGGGGTGCGGATGCCGGCGACGACGTCTTCGCCTTGGGCGTTGATCAGGAACTCGCCGTACAGGCGCGCCTCGCCGGTCGAGGGGTTGCGGGTGAAGGCCACGCCGGTCGCCGACGTCTCGCCCATATTGCCGAACACCATCGACTGGACGTTGACCGCCGTGCCCCAGCTTTCGGGGATGTCGTGCATGCGGCGATAGAATTTCGCCCGGTCGTTCATCCAGCTTTCGAACACGGCGCCCACGGCGCCCCACAGCTGGTCCTTGGGATCCTGCGGGAAGGCGTGACCCAGTTCACGCTCGACCACGGCCTTGTAGTCGGCGACCACCTTCTCCCAGTCGGCGGCGGTCAGGTCGGTGTCGACCGAAACGCCCAGGCGATCCTTGTGCTGGTCCAGCACCTCTTCGAAATCGTCGTGGCTGAGGCCCAGAACCACGTTGGAATACATGGTGATGAAGCGACGATAGCTGTCGAAGGCGAAGCGACGATCGCCCGACAGCTTGGCCAGACCCTCGACCGTCTGGTCGTTCAGACCCAGGTTCAGCACCGTGTCCATCATGCCCGGCATGGACGCCCGCGCGCCCGACCGCACCGACACCAGCAGCGGGTTATCGACATCGCCGAAGGTCTTGCCGACCACGCCCTCGACCTTGGCCAAGGCGGCCTGGACCTGGGCGTCCAGATCGGTCGGATAGGTCTCGTTGTTGGCGTAATAGTGGGTGCAGACCTCGGTGGTGACGGTGAAGCCCGGAGGAACCGGCAGACCCAGCGACGACATTTCCGCCAGATTGGCGCCCTTGCCGCCGAGAAGGTTCTTCATCGACGCGTCGCCGTCGGCGGAGCCTCCGCCGAAGCCGTACACCCACTGAGTCATCATGCAGTCCCTGAGCTTTTCGGATCGTCCGGCGGGTTGGCCCCGCTCGCACATGCAGCATGATCTAGCGCGTGTGAGCGGCCTTGACCATTGCGGATGTAACAATGCGTGAGGGGGTGGGCGGTTTCCATGCGACGTGCGCACAACCTTGACGTTATCGTCTCCTCCCCATGCAATGGGGAGGGGGACCGCGAAGCGGTGGAGGGGCTCTTGACGCATGAAGGCTCCGTCTCGCGCGCCCGCATCCTGCGCCGCGCCCTGACCCCGCCCGAAGCCCGACTGTGGGTCCACCTCCGCCGCCGCGCGCTGAATGGGCTCAAATTCCGCCGTCAGCATCCGGCGGGCGTCTATGTGCTGGACTTCTATTGCGCCGAGGCGATGCTGGCCGTCGAGGTGGATGGCGAAAGCCATGAAGGCCGAGGCGAACATGACGCCCGTCGCACACGCTGGCTTGCGACCCAGGGCATTGCGGTCATCCGCGTCCCCGCCGAACAGGTGCGAACGGACCTAGGTGAAGTGCTCGATTTCATCGCCGACAGGGCGAGACACCGAATCCGAAGCTGAACCACCTTATCTCATCCCCATGAAATGGGGAGGTGGCGCGGCGTGCTTGCGCCGTGACGGAGGGGTTCTTCGCCACATCGCAGCCGTGTGACGTCAAGAGCCCCTCCACCGCTACGCGGTCCCCCTCCCCACAAGTGGGGAGGAGACAATGCGGCCCCTACCCCGCGATCTGGCCGAAGTCGGCGACCTGGCCCATGACATCGCGGACCTGGCCCAGCAGTTTCAGGCGGTTTTCGCGTTCGGCGGGGACGTCGGAGTTGACCAGAACGTCGTCGAAGAAGCGGTCCACGGGCGCGCGCAGGCGCGCCAGGGCCGTCATGGCGGCGGCGAAGTCCTCGGTCTCCAGCGCGGCCTCGACGGCGGTGCGCGCGGCGCCGACGGCGAAGGCCAGGGTGGTCTCGGCCTCGGGCTGGTTCGGGAGGCCGGTCTGGACCATGCCGGTGGGCAGCGGCCCCTTCTTCTCCTCGGCGCGGAGGATGTTGGAGGCGCGCTTGTAGCCGGCCAGCAGATTGGCGCCGTCGTCCGTGGCGAGGAAGGCGGCCAAGGCTTCCACCCGACGCACGATGCGGACGAGGTCGTCGTCGCCTAGGGCGAAGACGGCGGCGACGAGATCGTGGCGCTGGCCTTGGTCGCGCAGGAGGACGGTCAGGCGGTCGGCGAAGAAAGGGATGAGACCATGAAGTCCCGCTATCGCAGCGTCACCAGCCAAGCCGCTAGGGTAGCCACGTATCATCGCCGGCTGAAGATCAACCAAAGACAGTCGCGTTTGATTCTCCAGCAGCAACCGGATCACGCCCAGCGCCGCTCTCCGCAGCGCGAACGGATCCTTTGAGCCCGTGGGCTTTTCGTCGATGGCGAAGAAGCCGACCAGGGTGTCCAGCTTGTCGGCCAGGGCGACGGCGACCGTGACCGGTGCGGTCGGGACCGTGTCGGCGGGGCCTTGGGGCTTGTAGTGGTCGCGCACGGCGTCGGCGATCGCGTCGGAATGGCCGGCGAGGCGGGCGTAATAGCCGCCCATGATCCCCTGCAGTTCCGGGAATTCGCTGACCATGCCCGACAGCAGATCGGCCTTGGACAGGCGGGCGGCGGTTTCGGCCTCGTCGGCGTCGGCGCCGACCAGCGGTGCGATCTCGCGCGCCAGGGCGGCGATGCGCTCGATGCGCTCGGCCAGGGTGCCCAGTTTGGCGTGGAAGGTGACGCCGGACAGTTTGGCGTTCCAGGCGTCGAAGCCGACCTTCTGGTCTTCTTCCCAGAAGAAGCGGGCGTCGTTCAGGCGGGCGGACAGAACCCGGCTGTTGCCGGCGGCCAGGGCCTTGCCCCCGTCGGTCGCCTCGACGTTTGCGACCACCAGGAAGTTGGGGGCCAGGCCATCCTTGGACGGATCGCGGACGGCGAAATACTTCTGGTGCACCTTCATCGACAGGCGCACGACTTCCGGCGGCAGGGCCAGGAACTGCGGGTCCATGTCGCCCAGGATCGGGGTCGGCCATTCCGCCAGACCCGCCACCTCGTCCAGCAGGCCGTCGTCATCGACCAGGGCGAGGCCGCGTGCGGCGCAGGCGGCCTTGGCCTGTTTCAGTATCCGCAACTTGCGATCGGCGACGTCCAGCAGGACGAAGTTCTTTTCCAGTTGGGTGCGGTAGTCGACGAAGTCGCTGACGCGCAGCAGCTCGCCGGAACCCAGGAAGCGGTGGCCCTCGGTGATCGCGTCACTCTGAATCCCGTCGATCTCGAACGGGACCACCTTGCCATCGAAGAGGCACAGGATGCGCTTGATCGGACGCACCCAGCGCAGGGTGCCGGAACCCCAGCGCATCGACTTGGGCCAGGGGAAGGTGCGGATGACCTGATCCACCGTCTCGGCGACCAGATCGGTCGTGGCGCGCCCCTTGGACGACAGGACGGCGAACAGGACGCCGTCGCGCTCGGTCAGTTGATCGCGCGTCAGGCCGGTCTTGCGCAGAAAGCCTTCCAGCGCCTGTTCCGGGGCCGAGGCGCGCGGGCCCTTGACCTCTTCCTCACGGTCCGGCGTGGCCGTGGGCAAGCCGTCGATCACTAAAGTCAGGCGGCGCGGACCGGCATAGGTCGTCAGCGCGTCCCACGTCAGGCCGGCGACCTTCAGCCGGTCGGAGACCATCCGCTGAAGGTCGCGCGCGGCGCCCTGCTGCATCCGGGCGGGGATTTCTTCGGAGAAGATTTCGAGAAGCAGCTGGGGCATCAGGCGGTCTTGTGTTGGAGCGTTAACATCAGCGTCTCGACCTGTTGGTCGCGTGCGCCGAAGATCACGGTGAGTTCAAGGTCTGCCGCCGAAAGCGCGGCCTGCTGCAGCAAATCAAAATAGGCAGGTTCAAAGTAGAACTCGCCGTTCAGACCATGCTCGTTCTCCCAAAGGCTACCGAGCGTGCCGTTATGCGATTGGACAAGGGACTCGAAGCTGGCGTGGATGATGCTAGGCGCTCGACCATTCAAGGTCACAGGCTGCGGATTCATCTGCCACACTGGCCCACGCTGACTGAGTCCAGCTGTCAAACGCAGCAGGCGGTTCGAAAACGCCATACTGCCGCTCACGAGCTCAGAAGAATGATCAACGCTCACGCCGTTTTCCGCTCTTGTTCGACGTAAGCGAGAGCGCAGGCTTTGCAGAGTTCGCGGATGCGGCCGATGTAGCTCTGGCGTTCGGCGACGGCGATGGCGCCGCGGGCGTCCATCAGGTTGAACAGGTGGCTGGCCTTCAGCACCTGGTCATAGGCGGGCAGGACCAGCGGCTGATCCTGCGGCCCGCGCATGTCCAGCAGGCGCTGGACCTCGCCCACCATATCCTCGAACCGGCGCTTCAGACCGTCGACGTCATAGCCGTGGAAGTTGGCTTCCGACTGCTGGCGCTCGTTCTCCAGGAAGACCTCGCCGTAGGTCAGCCCCTCCTTGGTGAACTTCAGATCATAGACGTTGTCCACGCCCTGCACGTACATGGCCAGACGCTCCAGCCCGTAGGTCAGCTCGCCCGACACCACATCGACCTCTATGCCGCCAACGCCCTGGAAATAGGTGAACTGCGTCACCTCCATCCCGTCGCACCAAACCTCCCAGCCCAGGCCCCAGGCGCCGACGGTGGGATTTTCCCAGTCGTCCTCGACGAAGCGGATGTCGTGCAGTTTCGGATCGATGCCGATGGCCGCCAGCGATCCGAGATAGAGTTCCTGAAGGTCAGCCGGGTTCGGTTTGAGCAGAACCTGGTATTGGTAATAGTGTTGGAGGCGGTTGGGGTTTTCGCCATAGCGGCCGTCGCCGGGGCGGCGGCTGGGCTGCACATAGGCGGCCTTCCACGGCTTGGAACCGAGGGCGCGCAGGACGGTGGCGGGATGCAGCGTGCCGGCCCCGACCTCAATGTCATAGGGCTGGAGGATGGCGCAGCCCTGCTCGCCCCAATAGCGGTGGAGCGTCAGGATCAGGTCCTGAAACGCAAGCGGCTCGGTCGAGGTGGTCAAATCGGGCTCGTGGGGAGGGGCTGCAAAAAAGACGGCGGACCATAGGGCCCGCCGCCTTCCGCTTCAACACGCTACCGAGCGAGCGCGTGGATGACCCTGATCAGTTCGGGGTCGGCTTGGCCTCGGCCGCGCCGTCGGCGGCGGGATCAGCCGCATCGACCGGCGGGGTGGCGGGAGTGTCGACCTGACCATCGGTCGGGTTAACGACCGGCGACGAGGACGTGGTCGTCGTCATCGCGGCGGGCTGGCCGTTCGGCGCGGTCGGGGCCGGGGTCGCTTCAGCAGCCGGGGTCGCCTCAGCGGCAGGAGCGGCGGCCTCGGCGGGCGCGGCGGCCTCTTCATCGCCCATGGCGGCCATGGAGTTCGCCGGGTTCAGGACCTTGTCGATCGGGAAGATGGCGCCGTTCGAGGCGTCCAGCTCGGCGCTGACGACGGTCGCGCCGTCAGCCTTGATGGCCGAACCCGTGCCGTCCAGCAGGACCTGGCTCTCGGCGGCCGTCTCCACGCCGCCCTTCTTGCCCATGATCTGGTCGGGCGTCACGTCGGCCACGATGACGTGATACAGCAGCAGCTGGCGCAGTTCGGCGGCGTTGGCCGGGTCCATCAGACGCGTACGCTCTGCCTCGGGCACGGCGGCGAAGGCGGCGTCGGTCGGGGCGAAGATCGAGATGGCCGGGCGGCTGGCCAGGGTGTCGGTCAGCTGGGCGGCGTCCAGCGCGGCCAGCAGGGTGGTGAACTGACCGCTGGCCTTCAGCTTGTCGACAACGGTTTCACCGGCGACGGGCGTGGTCGCTTCTGCAGTCGTGGTCGTGGTGGCGGCGGCTTCAGCCGTAGGCGCCGGCGTCTGCGGCATGGCCGGCGTGGCCGGATCGTTTTGCGGCATGGTCGCCGGGGCGGGCGTCGTCGTGGTCGCCGGAGCAGTCATGTCCTGGGCGAACGCGGGGGCGGCCATCAGGCTGACGACGGCGGTGGCGGCAAGCAGTTTTGCGCGAAGCATGGCGATTTCCTTTTTCCTGTTTGAGGATCGCCACGGGGGAGACGGCGACCCGTTCCAGACATCGGAACTGCCGACTCAAATCAGAACGCCGTGATCTGGTTCCGAGATTTCGAAACAATGCGTAACGTTTGTGATGATCTGGGCGAGACCTGGGCGAAATCGCCGGTTTCGCAGCCTGATCGCCGGTATTCGGCCACAAAGCTTCAGCGTTGCTGTACGGACAGCTGTGTTGCTTTGACCCAGCCCTCGGGATGTGCAGCGGACAGAGCGCGCGCAGCGGATTGGGCCGCGTCGTCGCTGGGATACAAACCGAACACCGTCGCGCCTGAGCCAGACATGCGGGTCAGAGCGACCTGATCGGTCGCCGCCACCGCCGACAGGGCTGCGCCGATCGCCGGCGTCAGCGCCAGCGCAGGCGCTTCAAGATCGTTGCGCTGCGCCGACAGCCAGTCGATGACAGCGCCGATGGACCACTCGTGTGGAGGCGAGGGTCTGTCGGCGGCCCGCACCGGCCCTGCATCATAGGCGCGATAGACGGCGCCGGTCGGCGAGGGGACGCCGGGGTTGAACAGCACGGCCGGCAGCGGCGCCAGCCGGGGCTCGTCCGTCAGCACGTCTCCCCTCCCCTCGGCCCAGGCCGTGCGCATCCGCAGACACATCGGCCCGTCCGCGCCGACGACGCCCGCGACCGCCTCAAGCGCGTGGTCGTCGAGATCGAGCGCCAGGACGTCGCGCGCGAGCTTCAGCGCTGCGCCCGCATCGGACGACCCGCCGCCCAGCCCCGCCGCGATGGGCAGGCGCTTGTTCAGCGTGACCTTCAGTTTCGGCGCTCCGATATCGCAGGCGTCGCCCAGTCGGCGCAGCGCGCGCAGGATCAGATTGTCGTCCGTCGCGCCCAGCCCGGCGCCGAAAGGCCCGTTGACCGTCAGCGACAGGCAATCCGCCTGCTCGACCGACACGCGATCCCCGACATCGGCGAACGCGACTAGGCTGGACAGCGGATGATAGCCGTCGGCGTCCACCGCGCCGACATGCAGGAACAGATTGATTTTGGCCGGCGCCAAGGCGGTCAGGGCGGGCATGACCTATTGCGCGACGCCTTGGGCGCTCGGCGCGCTGTCCAGCCCATTGGCGATCTTGCGTTCGACCTTGGCCCGACGTTCGGGTTCGGGCTCCAGCACCAGGACGCGGTTCCACAGCCAGACGGCTTCGCGTTGACGGCCGACCTTCCAGTAGGCGTCGCCGAGGTGATCGTTGATCTCGGCGTTGGACGGCTCCTTGTCGACAGCCTCTTCCAGCGTGTTGACAGCCGTTTCGTACTGGCCCTGTTTGAACTGCGCCCAGCCCAGCGAATCCTGGATGTTGCCGTTGTCGGGCTCCAGCGCATGGGCGCGGGCGATCATCTCGGCGCCTTCCTGAACCCGCAGCCCCTTATCGACCCAAAGATAGCCGAGGTAGTTCAGCATGTCGGCGTCGTTCGGTGCGGTCTGAAGCGCGGCCCACAGTTCGGCCTCGGCCTCGGGAACACGACCCAGCGCCTCATAGGCGGCGCCGCGCAGGAAGTGAACGCTGGCGCCCTGATCAGCGGTGTTCAAAAGCGGCCCGTCCAGCAACGCCAGCGCCTCGTCATGCTGTTTCAGCTGCATCAGCTGACCCGCCAGCACCAAGGCGATCTGCCGATCGTCGGGGCTGGCGGCCGCAGCGCGGCGTAGCTCGGTGAGCGCCTCCTGCGACTGGCCGTCTTCTTCCAGCGCCACGGCCAACTGGGCGCGGGCGGCGGCATAGAGTTTTGGATCGGCGGTCCCGACCCGCGACAGGGCGTTGCGGGCGGCGGATTTCAGACCGGCGCGCGAGAGCACCTGGGCCAGCTGATATTCCGTCTCGTCATCGTCGTGCAGGTTCTGGGCGAGGCGCAGATAGACGGCGGCGAATTCGTTGCCGCGCTCGGCCGAAGCCTGGGCGGCGGCTGTAATCAAGCCCTGGGCGGCGCCTTCGCGGAAGTCGGGCAAGGCAGGCGGGCGGCCGCCGTCTTTCAGCCGTTGCAGCGCGCGGGCCACACCTGGATCGACGGGTTGCACCGCCATGGCGGCTTCATACAGAGCGACGGCGTCGTCGCGGCGACCGCGCCGTTCCAGAAACTCGCCATAGGGGCGTTTGAACAGGGCGCCGACGCCGGCGACCTCGGAAGCGGCCTTCAGCTCCACCTCGGCCTCGGCATAGTCGCGGCGCTTCTCCAGCAGGGCGGCGCGATTGATGCGGGCGAAGGCCAGGGTCAGGGGATCTCCGGCGGTCGGGACCGGCTGAAGCGCCCGGGTCCAGTCGCCAGCCGCAGCCGCGATCCACGGCGCGACCAGAAGACCGACGCGGGCGTGCGGGGCGCCGACGGGCTGACGGGCCAGTTCGGCGTTCGGCGTCCTGGCGTCTCCGCGCACGAAATGCTGGACCAGACGCACCAGCCGTCCGCCCTCGACGAACGCGGGAGACGCGGTCGCATCGGTCGGGGCCAGGGCGGCCGCCACGTCCAGATCGCCGGTCAGCAGGGCGGAGGTGAAAGCCTGTTCGCGCACGCGCGGCTGTTCCGGCGTCAGCCGTTCCGCCTGGGCCAGATAGTCCGAGCCGGTCGCCCCCTCGCCCTGCATCAGGGCCAGCTTGCCCGCCAGATACAGGCCATAGGCGCTGCGGCCCTCGGCGTTCGTCGGGATCGGCGCCCAGACGGCCGGGATCGCCGGCGTCGCGGGCGTATCGGTGATGATGATGTGAGGATCGGGCGCGGCCTCGGTCGGCGCCTGACCTGGTGTGGCCTGGCCCGGCGCCGTCTGGCCCGGCTCCAGGATGACGGCCGGCGGATGGGTGTCCGGCGTCGGGGCGGGCGGGGTCGTTTCCTGAGCCGAGGCGTGGCCGGAAAGCGCCACGGCGAGGACGGTCAGGGAGGCGGCGAACAGACGAGAACGGGAGGCGATCATGCCCGGACCCTTCACGCTTTTGCAGCGGCGGGCAAGGGCGGAACACCGCCCCTGCCCCCTTCAGTCACATGTTCGGATAGTTGGGACCGCCGCCGCCCTCGGGCGTGGTCCAGACGATGTTCTGCGACGGATCCTTGATGTCGCAGGTTTTGCAGTGGACGCAATTCTGGGCGTTGATGACGAAGCGCGGATCGGCCTTGGCCGCCTCGTCGCCATAGACGACCTCATACACGCCTGCCGGGCAGTAAAGCCGCGCCGGCTCGCCGTATTTGGGCAGGTTGACGCGGATCGGGATCGACGGATCCAGCAGCTTCAGGTGGGCCGGCTGGTCCTCGGCGTGGTTGGTGTTGGAGATGAACACCGACGACAGCTTGTCGAACGACAGCTTGCCGTCCGGCTTCGGATAGGCGATCGCCTTGTGGTCGGCGGCCAGACCGGTCGAGGCGGCGTCGGTCTTTTCGTGCTTCAGCGTCGGGATCGGCGACAGACCGCCGAACAGGGTGCGGCACCACATGTCGAACATGCCCAGCGCCCCGCCCAGCGTGGTGCCGAACTTGGACAGCAGGGGCTTGGCGTTGCGGACGACCGACAGCTCCTTATAGACCCAGCTCTTTTCAAAGGCGGTCTGGTATTCGACCAGTTCATCGCCCGCGCGCCCGGCCTGAACAGCGTCGTAAGCAGCGTCGGCGGCCAGCATGCCGGTCTTCATCGCATTATGGCTGCCCTTGATGCGGGGCACGTTCACGAAGCCGGCCGAACAGCCGATCAGCACGCCGCCGGGGAAGCTCAGCTTCGGGATCGACTGCAGGCCGCCCTCGGTGATGGCGCGCGCGCCGTAGGAGATGCGTGTTCCGCCCTCCAGGTGCTGGGCGATCTCGGGGTGGTGCTTGAAGCGCTGGAACTCGTCGAACGGCGACAGGAACGGGTTCTTGTAGTTCAGGTGAACCACATAGCCGACGGCCACGTAGCGATCGCCGAAGTGATACAGGAAGCTGCCGCCGCCGGTGTGTTCATCGAGCGGCCAGCCGGTCGTGTGCTGGGCCAGGCCGGGCTGATGCTTGTCGGCCGGCACCTGCCACAGCTCTTTCAGGCCGATGCCGTATTTCTGGGGCGACTTGCCGTCCTGAAGCTTGTGCTTGGCGATGATGGTCTTGGCCAGGGAGCCGCGCACGCCCTCGGCGATGAAGACGTATTTTCCGTGCAGTTCAATGCCGGGCTGGAAATCGCCGGTCGGTTTGCCCTCGCGGTCGATGCCGAAGACGCCGGCGACGACGCCCTTCACCTGACCCGTCTCTTCTTCCCAGACGACGTGGCTGGCGGCCATGCCGGGATAGACCTCGACGCCCAGGGCCTCGGCCTGCTCGCCCAGCCAGCGCGTGACGTTGCCCAGCGAAGCGATGTAGCAGCCGTGATTGTGCATGAAGGGCGGCATCAGCGGCATCGGCAGCGACGCAGACCCTTGCGGACCCAGAAGCAGGAACTTGTCCTTGGTGACCGGCGTCTCCAGCGGCGCGCCGCGTTCCTTCCAGTCGGGGAACAGCTCGTTCAGCGCCTTGGGATCGATGACCGCGCCCGACAGGATATGACCGCCGACCTCCGCCGCCTTTTCCAGAACGGCGACGGTGATTTCCTTGCCGTCCTTTTCCGCGCGCTGCTTCAGGCGGATGGCCGCCGACAGGCCGGCCGGGCCGCCGCCGACGATCACGACGTCATATTCCATGATCTCGCGCTCGACGCCGTTCAGCGCCTCCAGCGGCGGCAGATTGTCGATGATGGCGTCCTGACGGGCGTTTTCCGCGCCGCCTTCGATGGCGTCTTCGGCCATGGTTTCCCCTGAATCCCGGTTATCTGTGTGGTTATGCCGCTTATCGGAAGGTGACGCGAGGGCGGTCAAGGCTTATCGGTGGTTCGAGACATGAACGCGCAACCCCATGACATCGCTGCAGTCGAAAGCCTGCTCGCCTTCTGGCGGGATGCGGGGGTCGACGCCTGCTATGGCGATGCGCCCGTCGATCACACCCACATCGCCCCGCCGCCGGCCGTCAAGGCGGTGCAGAGGGCGACGGCCTCGGTCGTCATGCCCCTGGCCGGCGTCAACGCCGATGACGCCCTGGCCGAGGCGCGGCGGCTGGCCGCCGGCGCCGCGACGCTTCAGGATCTGGCGGCAGCGGTCGCGGCGTTCGAGGGCTGTCCGCTGCGCGGCATGGGCGCGACGCAATCGGTGTTCGGACGCGGCAACCCCAACGCCTCGGTCCTGATTATCGGCGAAGGTCCAGGCGGGGATGAGGACCGGGCGGGCCAGCCCTTCGTCGGCAAGGCCGGGCAGTTGCTGGACCGGATGCTGGCGGCGGCGGGCCTGACCGACAAGGTGTTCATCACCAACACGGTCTTCTGGCGCCCTCCCGGCAACCGCACCCCCAGCCCGCAGGAACAGGCGGTGTGCGCACCCTTCGTCGAGCGCGCCTTCGCCCTGCTGAAGCCCAAGGCCGTGCTGCTGCTGGGCGCAGCCTCGGCCAAGTCGGTGCTCGGCGCCGAGGAAGGCATCATGAAGCTGCGCGGCGTCTGGAAGGAATGGCGCCTGCTGGAGGGAGCGGTGTCGGCGCCCGTCATGCCGACCCTGCATCCCGCCTTTCTGCTGCGTCAGCCACAAGCGAAACGACAGGTGTGGAGCGACCTGCTTTCGCTGGCCGTTCGCCTTGAAACGGACTCGGTTGAAGAACAAGGCTAATCGCGGCATGTTCGCATGCTGACGACCGATCGCCATACACGCGCCTGTATCTTACGCGCGTCGCCAACGAGGGGGCCGCCGCTTATGTTTCTGTTCCGCCGCGCGATCCTCGCGTCGACGATCGTCCTTGCGTTCTGCGCCGCCACGACGGCCGCGACCGCCGAGACGCCCTACGGGTCAACCGCCGAGGCCGGAGCCGGGGCCGGTTCCGGACGTCCCACCGCGCTGAGTTCGGCCGACAGAATCTCCTACACCACCGCCTTCGACGCCCTGCGACGCGGCGACATCGAGACGGCCCGCATGGCGGCCCGGCAGGCGCAGGACCGCGTGCTGCTGGGTCAGGTCGAGTTCGAAAGCCTGTTCCATCCCGATCATGTCGCCACCTACGAAGAGCTGACGGCCTGGCTTGAGACCTATTCGGATCTGCCGTGCGCGGACCGGGTCTATACGCTGGCGCTGCGTCGTCGCCCCGACGGCGCGCCCGAGCCGGTGCGTCCCGGCGGCGTGCTGGGCCGCACCTGGAACAGTCTGGTCAGCGCCGTGTCCGGCGACGGCGGCGTCACCGATCCGGCCAAGGCGGCGCGCGTCGCCTACAACAACGACGACCTGACCGGCGCCTCGGCCCTGGGTCGCCAGATCGGCGACTGGTGGACGGTCGGCCTGGCGGAATGGCGTCTGGGCCAGTTCCACGAATCCTTCGCCGCCTTCGAACGCGTCGCCAACGATCCGACCGAGGATGCCTGGGTCCGCGCCGGCGCCGCCTTCTGGACCGCGCGCGCCGCCGCCCAGTCGGGTCGTCAGGATCGCGTGACCGACTATCTGCGCCTGTCGGCTCAGTGGCCCGCCACCTTCTATGGTCAGATCGCCCTGCGTCAGCTGGGAGAAGAGCCGACGATCGAGAACATGGGGCCCCGCCCCTACGAGGCCGAGCCCCGCCTGCGCCGCGCCGCCTATGTGCCCCAGAGCGCCGCCGTCGAACCGACCGCCCTGGAAGCCTTCGTTCAGGCCGACGCCCGCGCCAAACGCACCGTCGCCTTCTATGAGGTCGGGCGCAACGCCGACGCCGAGACCGAGCTGCGGTCCGGGCTGCGCACCGCCGTCGGCGATGCGGCCAAGATGTGGACGGCCCTGGCGCGCGCCATCCTGCCAGTCAACAACGGCGACGCCACGCGCATCGACGCGACGCGCTATCCCATCCCGGACCTTACGCCCGAAGGCGGCTTCGTCATCGAGCGGGCGCTGGTCTACGCCCTGGCGCGCAAGGAAACCGACTTCAATCCCAACGCCCGCTCCAGCGTCGGCGCCTATGGGCTGATGCAGGTCATGCCGACGACGGCGGCCGAGATGACCGGCGATCGCACCTTCATCTCGGACCCGACCAAGCTGCTGGTTCCGGCGGTCAACATGCGTCTGGGCCAGGCCTACATCAACAAGATGCTGGCCCTTGCGGCTTTCCAGGGCGATCTGCTGCGGGCCGTGGCCTCCTACAACGCCGGGCCTGGGCCGATGCTAGCGGCGGTCAGGAAGTTGGGCGCGGACGCCGATCCCCTGCTGCTGATCGAAACGATCGACGTGCCCCAGGCGCGCGACTACGTCGAAAAGGTCATGGCTAGCTACTGGATCTATCAGCGGCTGTTCGGCGGCCCGCTGAAAACGCTGGACGCCGTCGCGTCAGGCGCGCGCGCCGTGCCGATGGCGCTGGATTACGTCGCCCCGCCGCCGCAGGCCGAGCCGGTCCTGATCGCCGAAACGACGCCGGTCGCCGGCGTGCGCTAACCTCTCAGAAGACCGCGAACAGCAGGCTGGCCCAAAAGGCCGCCCCGACCAGCGCCGCTAGCCCATAGGCCATGACGGGATTGAGGCCGCGCGCAGCGACTTGGGTCGGAGGGCTGGGCAGGACCGGGCTCGTCATCCCCGTCGAAATAACAGCGTCCGCTTAATACGGCGTCAGCCGGGATGGTTGCCGTGTGTTAAGCCCAGCGCGTCGGCTTCCCACTCAAGAAAATGCGGATGAGCGAGCAAGGTCTCGGCATAGGCCCGGGCCGTGCCGTCGTCTCCGTGCACTGAGAGGTCCAGCTGGAAATGGCGGATGCGGGCGGCGACCGGCGTGAAGAAGGCGTCCGGCACGGACCAGTCGCCGAACAGATAGGGGCCGCCCGCGCCGAACCGCTCACGCAGGCTCCGCCACAGTTCGACGATCCGGCGCAAATCCTTGGCCAGTCCCGGATGGTCCGGCGCGGGCGCCCGGCTGGGGCCGACCATCCAGTGATCAGGGCCGGTGGAACAGGCCGTGCGCAAGGCGGTAAAGCCGCCATGCATCTCGCACGCCGCCGAACGCGCCAGCCAGCGCGCATGGGCGTCCGAAGGCCAGAGGCGGGCTTGCGGATAGCGTTCGGCCGCCCAGACGGCGATGGCCATCGAATCCCAGATCACCTCCCCTTCGACCTTAAGCACAGGGACGAGACCGGACGGCGAATGCTCACGGATGCGCTGATCGGTGTCGGGCTGGTTCAGCGGCACGACGATCTCGTCGAAGGCCGCGCCGCAATGTTTCAGCACCAGCCACGGCCGCAGCGACCACGTCGAATAGGCCTTGTCGCCGATCACCAGTTCCATCACGCGTCTCCTGTCGCCGCCATCAATGGCTCGCCGCCAGCTTCAGCACAACCAGGCCCGATGCGACCAGGGCGACGCCCGCGATCCTGAGCGGCGTCAGCGGCTCGCCCAAAAAGACCGCGCCCACCACAAACGCGCCGACCGCGCCAATGCCGGTCCAGATGGCGTAGGCCGTGCCCAGCGGCAGGGTCTTCATCGCCAGCGACAGCAGACCGAAAGAGCCGATCATGAAGACGATCATCCCCACCGTCGGCCACGGTCGCGTGAAGCCGGCCGACGCCTTCATCAGGAACGCCCAGACGACTTCGAGCAGACCGGCGAAAAGAAGGAATACCCAGGCCATGACATTCTCCCTGCATGGCGTCGGGTCGTCCCGGCGTTAGTCCCATGTGGGGGAGGTCGTCCTCCTGAAAGCGCGCTGAATCTGGGACAACGGCCGGCAAAGTCAACCGCGCCGTCCCGCAAACCTTGACTCCGCGCCGCCCACGACCGACACGACCCGCCCATGATCACGCGCTACTCCCGCCCCGTCGCCGCCGCCATCTGGTCCCAGGAAACCAAGTACAAGATCTGGTTCGAGATCGAGGCCCACGCCGCCACGAAGATGGCCGAACTGGGCGTGATCCCCAAGGAATCGGCCGACGCCATCTGGGCCAAGGGCAAGGATGCGACCTTCGACGCCGACCGCATCGACGAGATCGAACGCACCACAAAACACGACGTCATCGCCTTCCTGACGCACGTCGCCGAGATCGTCGGCGAGGAAGCGCGCTTCCTGCACCAGGGCATGACCTCTTCGGACGTGCTGGACACCTGTTTCGCGGTTCAGCTGGCGCGGTCTTCGGACCTGCTGATCGAGGGCGTCGACCGGGTTCTGGCCGCGCTGGAGACCCGCGCCAAGGAGCATAAATACACCCCGACCGTGGGCCGTTCGCACGGCATCCACGCCGAACCCGTCACCTTCGGCCTGAAGCTGGCCGGCTATCACGCCGAATTCCAGCGCGCCAAACGCCGCCTGATCACCGCCAAGGAAGAGATCGCCACCTGCGCCATTTCGGGCGCCGTCGGCACCTTCGCCAATGTCGACCCGGCCGTCGAACAGTACGTGGCCGACCAGATGGGCCTGACCGTCGAGCCGGTCTCGACCCAGGTCATCCCGCGCGACCGTCATGCCGCCTTCTTCGCCGCCCTGGGCGTCGTCGCCAGCTCGGTCGAGCGCCTCGCCGTCGAGATCCGCCACCTGCAACGCACCGAAGTCCTCGAAGCCGAGGAATTCTTCGACAAGGGTCAGAAGGGCTCGTCGGCCATGCCGCACAAGCGCAATCCGATCCTGACCGAGAACCTGACCGGCCTGGCCCGTCTGGTCCGCTCGGCCGTGACGCCCGCCATGGAGAACGTCGCCCTGTGGCATGAGCGGGACATCAGCCACTCGTCGGTCGAGCGCGGCATCGGCCCGGACGCCACCATCCACCTGGACTTCGCCCTGCACCGTCTGGCCAATGTGGTCGAGCGGCTGAACGTCTACCCAGAGAATATGCAGAAGAACATCGACCGCCTGGGCGGTCTGGTGCACTCGCAACGGGTCATGCTGGCCCTGACCCAGGCCGGCGTGTCGCGCGAAGACGCCTATGCCGCCGTTCAGGAAAACGCCATGAAGGTCTGGCGCGGCGAAGGCGCCTTCCTGGATTTCCTGAAGGCCGACGACCGCGTCACCCTGCCCGCCGACCAGCTCGAGGCCCTGTTCGACCTCGGCTACCACACCAAGAACGTGGACGTGGTGTTCAAGCGGGTGTTCGGAGACTGACCCCATGAGCGAGCGCACGATCCGGCTCAATCCCCGGCTCGATCCCCGCGATTATGCGGCGGCCTATGCGCGCGACGGCATGGTGCAGGTTCCCGATCTGTTGGACGCCGCAAGCGCCGAATGGCTTGAGCTCGCGCTCGAACACGACACGTCTTGGCATCTGTCCTTGAAGACGCCGGAAGGCGGTAAGCTGCTGTCGCCGCAAGAGATGCAGGTCATGGGCCGCGATGCGATCGGGGCACAGATGCAGCGCGCGCTGGCGGAGGGTCGCGACGGCTTCTCTTTCATCTATCTGGCTTATCCGATCATCACGACCTTGCTGACGGGCAAGGACGAAGGCCATGCGACGCACGCCCTTGTGCAGTTCTTCAACGACACGCCCTTCACCACATTCGCCAAGGCCGTGACCGGCGAAGCGAGCGTGACCAAAATCGACGCGCAAGCCACCTGGTTCCGATCCGGCGACTTCCTGACCCAGCACGACGACACGGGCGTCGGCGAACGACGGGCGGCCTATACTTTGGGCCTGTCTCGCGATTGGCGGCCGGACTGGGGCGGCCAGTTGCTGTTTCACGACGCCAACGGCGATATCGAGCGCGGCTTCAAGCCGGGTTTCAACGTCTGGACGGTGTTCAAAACGCCCCGCCAGCATTCTGTCGCACCAGTCGCCGCCTACGCCGGCGGCAAGCGCCGCTCGATCACCGGCTGGCTGCGCGACGACCCGCCGGTCAAGTGACGGACCATACCGGCGATCGCAGGCTGGGGTTCGCACCCGTCGTCGATACGGAAACCCGGCTGCTGATCCTGGGCAGTTTGCCTGGCGACGCCTCGTTGAAGGCGGCGCAGTACTACGCCCATCCGCGCAACGCCTTCTGGCCGCTGATCAGCGGGGTGCTGGGTGAAGACCTGGCGACACAACCCTATGAGCAGCGGCTGGATCGATTGAAGGCGCGCGGCGTGGGGCTGTGGGATGTGATTGCGTCGGCGGAACGGTCGGGCAGTCTGGATGCGGCGATCCGCTCGCCGGAGGCCGCCGATCTGCGCGGACTGATCGGCGGCTTGCCGCGGCTGAGGGCGGTCGCCTTCAACGGAAAGCTGGCGGCCAAGCTGGGACGGCGCATTATCGGCGACGTCGCAGGGGTTGGCCTTATCGACCTGCCTTCATCCAGCCCGGCTCATGCGATTCCACTGGCAGGCAAGGCGAACATCTGGAATTCGTTGACTGATCTGATCGAACGATAGGTCTCTTGCTGCAAAGCAGCTTAGAAGTGCGCGCGAAAACTGAATGGTGAAGCTGCGATGTCTTGTCGCGCGGCATGCATCCATTGTGCGGTGTCGCGCGTAACGTTCCCGTTACCGCCTTGAGAGCGGCCCAAAGGGAACGAAACACATGACCAAACTTCGCAATCTTATGCTCGTCGCCGTGTCCGGCGGCGCGCTGATGGCGCTCGGCGCCTGCGGCAACAACGAGCCGGCCGCCACGACGCCGGCGGAATCGACTGCCATGGCCCCGGCCGACGGCGCCGCCATGGCCCCCGCGACCGACCCGATGGTGGGCGGCGCGGCCATGAGCCCGAACGAGACGATCGTCGCCAACGCCTCCAAGGCCTCCAACCTGACGACCCTGGTCGCCGCCGTGAAGGCCGCCGGCCTGGTCGACACCCTGCAAGGCGCGGGTCCGTTCACGGTCTTCGCCCCTGACAACGCCGCCTTCGACAAGATCCCCGAGGCGACGCGCACCAGCCTGATGCAGCCGGCGATGAAGGCTGATCTGACCAAGATTCTGACCTACCATGTGGTCGCCGGTCGCCTGACGGCCGCCGATATCGCCGCCCAGGCCGAGGCCAACGGCGGCACCGCCACGCTGAAGACGGTTCAAGGTGAAGAACTGAAGGTTTCGGCCGGCCCGAACAATACCTGGGTCATCACCGACGCCAAGGGCGGCAAGTCCACGATCACGCAAGCCGACGTGGGCCAATCGAACGGCGTCGTCCACATCGTCGACACGGTTCTGATGCCGTAAAAAATATTTGGTTTCAGGCGGCGACGCCTGAAACCAAATCTCGGCCCTGGTGTTCTTCAGGGGCGCGAGACGCACAGTACGCCGGGTGAGACATCCCCCCAACGTCCCCGGCAAGAAGAAAGGGCCGCACTTTCCCCCGGGTGCGGCCCTTTCGAATTCTCAGATCAGTCCGAAGACCGAAGCGATTACTCGCCGGCGCGGATCTGCTCGCGGGCTATTGAGGCCAGCTCGTCGATCTTGGAGCGAATCTCGCCCTCCGACACCGACAGGCCCGAGGCCTTGAAGTCGCCGGCGACCTTGCGGAACACGTCCTCGTCTCCCGGCTGTTCGAAATCGGCGCGCACCACGGCGGCGGCGTACTGGTCCGCGCTTTCGCTCGACAGGCCCATCTTTTCCGCAGCCCAAAGGCCCAGCATCCGGTTGCGCCGGGCGATGGCCTTGAACTCCTGCTCCTGATCGAGGGCGAATTTGGCTTCGAAGGCCTTTTCCCGATCGTCGAAGGTCGTCATTTCGCTCAGCAAAGCTCCGTCCACCCCGGTAACGTCGGGGCAAGCGCCGTCTATAGACCGACCGCCCGCGAACGCAACCTGACTTCCGTCGCATGGACATCCTGTCCCCAATGAATGCGCCGCCGGCCATCCTCATTTGTATCGAGGGCCGCCTTCGGCTAAGGAGACCCCGAACGAGATTGACTGCCCGAACGATTCCGAAACGCGCCGCCAGGACCGGGTCTTCCCCCTCCACACATGGCCGCGCGATTTTTGTTTCTGGAGGGCGCCCGTAAGCCGGGACCGGACCATGAACAGCAAGCGCAAGAAGATCTACGAAGGCAAGGCCAAGATCCTGTACGAAGGACCCGAGCCCGGCACTCTGATCCAGTACTTCAAGGACGACGCCACCGCCTTCAACGCACAGAAGAAGGCCGTTCTCGAAGGCAAGGGCGTGGTGAACAACCAGATCAGCGAGTTCATCATGTCGCGCCTGAACGGCATCGGCGTGACCAACCACTTCATCAAGCGGCTGAACCTGCGCGAACAGCTGATCCGCGAAGTCGAGATCATTCCGCTGGAAGTCGTGTGCCGCAACATCGTCGCCGGCTCGATGAGCCAGCGCCTGGGCATCGAGGAAGGCACGCCGCTGCCCCGCTCGATCATCGAATTCTACTACAAGAAGGATGAACTCAACGACCCGATGGTCACCGAAGAGCACATCACCGCCTTTAACTGGGCCTCGACCCAGGAGCTGGACGACATGCTGGCGATGACGGTGCGGGTGAACGACTATCTTTCCGGCTTGTTCAGCGCCGTCGGCATCACCCTGGTGGACTTCAAGATCGAGTTCGGCCGGGTGTGGGAAAACGACTTCAGCCGCGTGCTTCTGGCCGACGAGATCAGCCCCGACAGCTGCCGCTTGTGGGACGCCTCGACCGGTGAGAAGCTGGACAAGGACCGCTTCCGCCGCGACCTGGGCAATGTGATTGAAAGCTATACCGAAGTCGCGCGTCGCCTGGGCATCATGAAGGGCATGCCGACAGTCATCCAGGGAGGACTGCACTGATGGCCCCAACCGCTTCAAGCAAGGTCAAGGTTCACGTCTTCCTCAAGCCGGGCGTCCTGGACGTTCAGGGCAAGGCCGTGGAAGGCGCGCTGCAGGGACTTGGTTGGTCGGGCGTCTCCAACGCCCGCGTCGGCAAGCTGATCGAGTTCGACCTCGCCGGCGCCGAGGACCCGCAAGGCGAAGCCAAGAAGATGTGCGAGCAGCTGCTCGCCAATACGGTGATCGAAAGCTACCGCATCGAGGCTGTGTGAGGTGATTGTCAGGCCCGAAGCGGCTTCGGACGCCGCGGCGATCCGCGCCGTGATCGACCAGGCGTTCGAAGGGCATCCCCACAGCGACGGCTCAGAATCCGACATCGTCGAACGGTTGCGAACAACCGGACGGCTTTCGCTGTCATTGGTGGCGGAGGTGGACGATCCTTGTCGGCCACATCGCCTTCTCACGCGTGACCTGGGATGGCGCGGGCGATTGGTACGGCCTCGGCCCCATCGCGGTGTCGCCAAGGTCACAAGCTCGCGGCGTCGGTAAGGCTTTGATCGACGCAGGCCTGGGCCGTCTGCGCGCCGCCGATGCGGCGGGGTGTGTCGTATTCGGCGACCCAGACTACTATGGCCGCTTCGGCTTTAGGACCGACGAGCGTCTCGTCTACGAAGGCGCTCCAGCGGGATATTTCATGGCGCTGGCTTTCGGTCCCGTCGAAGGCTGCGGCGCCGTCCGCTATGACCCGGCCTTTGGATGAAGCGGAGCCTATTGGTCAGGGCGTGCGTTCTGGCTTCGTCGCAAAGGAAGCTCTCATGACCTTTACCCTTACCTCCACCGATATTCACGACGGCGGCGTGCTGCCGGACGCCCAGGTTCATGCCAAGGGCAACACTTCGCCGCAGCTCTCCTGGTCCGGCGCGCCGGAAGGGACCAAGAGCTATGCGATCACTTGCTATGATCCCGATGCGCCGACCGGCTCGGGCTTCTGGCATTGGACGGTGGCCAATATTCCCGCGGATGTGACCGAGCTGCCGGCCGGCGCCGGCTCGCCAGGCGGGCATCTGCCCCACAGCGCCATCCAGGGCCGCACCGACTATGGTCAACCCGGCTTCGGCGGCGCCGCACCGCCTCCCGGTCACGGCCCGCACCGCTACATCTTCACCGTCTTCGCCGTGGACGTTGAGAGCCTGGACGTGACGGCCGACAACTCCGGCGCCGTGTTCGGCTTCAACCTGCATTTCCACACCCTGGCCAAGGCGTCGATTACGGCGACCTACGAAAACAAAGCGTGATCGATGCCGGGCGGCGTCGCCCTTGTGGCGTCATGAACGCTGATTAGTTTGCAGCGCAACATGACCGACGCCGCCCTCGACACTCCCCTTCCCGTCCGCTCGCGCGGGGCGGTGGCCCTCGTGCTGATCGCCTTGGCCATGGGCGGGTTCGCGATCGGCGTGACCGAGTTCGCGGCCATGAGCATCCTGCCGGACTTCGCCGCCGGGCTCGGCGTCGATGCACCGACCGGCGGGCATGTCATCAGCGCCTATGCCGCCGGCGTCGTGGTCGGCGCGCCGATCCTGGCGGTGCTAGGCGCACGCTACCCACGCTGGCTGCTGCTGATCGCCTTCATGGCCCTGTTCGCCATCGGCAATGTGGCCAGCGCCCTGGCTCCAACCTATCACTGGATGCTGGTCTTCCGCTTCCTCAGCGGCCTGCCGCACGGGGCCTATTTCGGCGTGGCGGCCCTGGTCGCGGCCTCGATCGTGCCGTTGCATTTCCGCACCCGGGCGGTTTCGGCCATCCTGATGGGGCTGACGGTGGGGACCGTTCTGGGGGTGCCCGTCGTCAACATCATCAGCCACGCCCACGGCTGGCGCTGGACCTTCGCCATCGTCGGCATGCTGGCGGTTCTGACCATGGCGCTGGTGGCCCTGTTCGCGCCGCGTGATCCGGCCCATCCCGACGCCAGCCCTTGGCGCGAACTGGGCGCCCTGAAGCGCAGCCAGGTCTGGCTGACGCTGGGTGTCGGCGCCATCGGTTTTGGCGGCATGTTCGCGGTCTACGCCTATCTGGCCTCGACGCTTGAGGCGGTGACGGGCGCCAGCCCCGCTGTCCTGCCCTGGGTCTTCGCCGTATTCGGCGTCGGCATGTTCCTGGGCAATATCCTGGGCGCCTGGGCGGCGGATCATCTGGGGTTCAAGGCGGCCGGCGGCCTGTTGCTGTGGAGCGCGGCGGCGTTGGCCCTCTATCCGCTGGCGGCGTCTCACCTATGGGCCGTGATGGTCGTGGTCTTCCTGATCGGCGGCGGAGGCGGCCTGGGTTCGATCCTGCAGACGCGGCTGATGGACGTCGCCGGCGATGCCCAGACCCTGGCGGCGGCGCTGAATCACTCGGCGTTCAACACGGCCAACGCCATCGGCCCGCTGCTAGGCGGGATGGCGATCGCGGCCGGCTACGGCTGGGCCTCGACCGGCTGGGTCGGCATGGGCCTTTCGCTGGGCGGCTTCGTCATATTCATGATCGCCTGGCTGACCGGTCGGGCGCGCACGACGGCCTGACAAGGCGAAAGAACCCTGCTAAAGGCCCGCGCCATGAGCGCAGCCGTCATCGTCTTCCCCGGTTCCAACTGTGATCGCGACTGCAAGGTCGCCGTCGAACGCTCCACCGGCGAGCCGGTCTCCATGGTGTGGCACGCCGAGACCGAACTGCCCCAGGGCCTGGACCTGATCGTCATCCCCGGCGGCTTCTCCTACGGCGACTATCTGCGCTGCGGCGCCATGGCGGCCCAGTCGCCGGTGATGCAGGCGGTCAAGAAGGCCGCGGACGACGGCGTCGCCGTGGTCGGCATCTGCAACGGCTTCCAGATCCTGTGCGAGGCCGGAATGCTGCCCGGCGCCCTGCTGCGCAACAAGGGTCTAAAATACGTCTGCAAGCCCGTCGCCCTGACCGTGGCCAACGGTCAGAGCCGCTTCACCGCAGGCTATCAGGGCCAGCGCGAAGTGACGATGACCCAGGGCAACGGCGACGGAAACTTCTTCGCCGACGCCGAAACCCTGGCACGGATCGAGGGCGAAGGTCAGGTGGTCTTCCGCTATGTCGACAACCCCAACGGCTCGGTCAACGACATCGCCGGCATCCAGAACGCGCGCGGGAACGTCTTGGGCATGATGCCCCACCCGGACCGCGCCTTCGAAACCGAACTGGGCTCCGCCGACGGCGCGACCCTGTTCCAGAGCATCTATGCGGCCGCTTGACGCAGCCCCGCTTCGCGTCTGAGCGCCAGGGGACGATCATTGCTCGCCCACGTTGACAACCTCCCCGCGCCGCGCCATCCAACCGGCATTGGGGGAATTCAAAATGATCAAGAAGTTCGTCGTCGTCGCATCCGCGATGCTCGTCACCGCATGCGCCACGCCTTACGTCGCGACGCCGTATGAGCGCGCGGCCTCGAACGTGCGCACTATCACCGTCCTGGACGATTCGGCGGAAGACCAGGCGATCGCCTACGAAGTCGCGTCCATGGGTTCGAACTTCGGCCTGATCGGCGCGCTGGTCGACGCCGGCATCCAGGCCGAGCGCCGGGCCGCGTTGAATCGCACGCTGCAGACGGCGTCCTTCGATGGCGAAACTCTTTTCGAGACGCGGCTGGCCGAAAGACTCGGCTCGCAGGGCTATCAGGTCAAGGTTCAGAAGACGGACGCGCCGCGCGGGAAACGCGATTTCCTGGTCAGCTATCCGACGCCGGAGGGGCCGGTGGACGCCTATATCGACGTCGTCGTCACCCACTACGGCTATCTCTCGGCCGGCGCTTTCCAACCCTTCCGGCCGTCCGTTGGGGCCAAGGTTCGCCTGGTGGCCGCCAATGATCCGACCAAGATCCTGATGGACAACCGCATCGTCTACAACATGATGAACACCGAGGGCTCTGGCGTCATCACCCTGTCGCCGAACCCTGCCTATGAGTTCAAGAACCGCGAGGCCTTGCTGGAAGACCCGGTGCGCACGGCGGCGGGCATCCAGGACGCCCTGTATCAGGTCGCCGACACCGCCGCCCAGCTGCTGCGCTAGGCTCGTCATGCGTTTCGTCTTCGCATCCGTTATCGCCGCGGGCGTCGTGGGCTTGGCCGGTTGCGTGACTGTGGCCCCGCCCGCGCCCGCCACGCTGACGTTCGACCGCACAGACTGCACGGCAGTGGACCTGACCAAGGCGGTCAGCCTGACTCCTCCCAAGGAACAGGCTGTCCACTATGTCTCGGCGCCCGTCGACCATACTGCGCTCTGCGCGGCCATTGACGGCGTGTCCTCGACCTATGCTCTGTTCGCCATTCCGGCCGACAGCGAGGACAAGACCCTCACGGTAGGGGCTTATCTGGAGCCTTTGCGCGTTCTGTCGCCGGCCGTGAAGATCCTCGACGCCGAGGGTCGCGAAACCCGCCGCTTCAAGCCCGATGAGTTCATGTATCGCGGCATGAACTATTCGATCTTGTTCAGACCACGCGCCAATGAGCGCTTCGTGATGGTGTCAAGCGATCCGTCACGTGTGGGCCAGCGATATGACTCCATCATCATCGGAACCAGCGCGACAACGGCGTACACCGGTTACGGAACCGCGACCTTCGTAGGCGGGGTCGACAGCACGCAGTCACGGGTCTTTTCCTACGACGGGCTGGCGCAGGTGACGGTGAACGACGCCGACACCAAGGAAGAGAACGCCGCAGCCAAGCCCTGACGATCAGGCGGTCTCTTCATCCGCATCCGGCGCTTCGTCCGGCGTGACCACGCCGCCCGGATCGCGCTGGGCGGCCAGTTCGCGGGCGCCGACGCCGAGGCCTTGTTCGATAGCGCGGTTGGCGGCGACTTCGTCTTCGAGCGAGGGCTGGGTGTTGTCGGTATCGGCCATGATGGGCTCCTAAGTGTGGATTGCATCTGACAACCATGCGGTCGGGCCGATTGTTCCTAACGACCGAAAAACGGCTCCAGGCTGGCGCGGGATAGCGGACGGAAGATTAAGAACTGACCGTCCACCGTCACCGTGACCTCATGCGCCTGAGGGCGCTGCAACAGCGCGGGATCATCGAGCGACACGGCGCGGCCCGAGGCGATATCGCGCGCATCCAGCGCCGGGATCGTCGGCCGCCGGTTCTCGTTGGCGAGCGCCGACAGGAAACCCCGCACCTCATTGGCCTGCTGCTGGGGCGTCAGGGCCGCGCGAACGCGTGACCAGGCGGTCTGGATTGAGGTCGGCAGAGGCGCTCCGCTCGTCTGGGCGGACGCCTGGCCCGCTGCCACGACGATCGCGATCAACAGAGCCGGCAGGGAGGCTTTGAGCGTCATGCCGGGCAGGATGAAGCCGCCGGCGGCCAATGCAAGCTTCACTTTTCTGGCGCTCGCGGTGAACCTTCTGGCGTGGCGAGGCGTAAAGGCGGGAACAAGCGTCGCACTGGAAATCGAATGTCCTCCATAATCCGTCCCACGCCCCGCCAACGCACTCGTCGCCTGGTCGTTTTGGCCGCCGCACTCTTCGCCATCATCGTGCCCCTGGTTCAGAACCTGGCGGGCCTGGGTCTGAACCAGGCCGAGTTCGCCGCCGACGGCAACAGCACCCTGCGCGTTGCGGGCTACGCCTTCTCGATCTGGGGCCTGATCTATATCGGCATTCTGGCCTATGCGATCCGTCAGGCCCTGCCTCAGACGGGTGAAAGTCCGCTGCTGGGCCGAATGGGCCTGCCGTCCGCCGTCGCCTTCTTCGGCATCGGGTTCTGGATCATTGTCGCGGCCCTGAACCTGAAGGCCGCCAGCGTGGGCGTGATCTTCGCCTCGCTGATCGCGCTGTTGCTGCCGATGCTGGCCGTATCAGGCCATATCCGCGCGCTGCGGATGTTCGATCGCGAACGCATCCTGCTGGTCTGGCCTCTGGCGGCCCTGGCCGGCTGGCTGACGGTGGCTGCGCCGTTGAACCTGATCACGACGGCGACCGCGTTCAACGCCCTGCCCGCCGCCCTGTCGCCTGACCTGTGGGCCATCGTCGCCATTGTCGCCGTCACGCTCGTCGCCCTGGCGGTGACCGCCGTGCTGCGCACCCTCGCCTATCCGCTGCCGACCGCCTGGGGTCTTCTGGGCGCCTTCGTCGCCGAACAGGCGGACAAGCCGGCCGTCGCCTTCACGGCCTTGGCCGGCGCGATCGTCCTGCTGATCGGCGGCCTGCTGCTAACCTTCCGCCTGAGACCCGGCGTCGAACGGGCTCGCTAAGCCTCAAGGCTTGTCGGTGACTGCGTCGTCCTGAGGCGCGTGGTCATCGGCGCCCACGTCGAAGGCGCCGGTTTCGTCGAAGCCGACGCTGCCGACCCCGACGGCCGAGCCGGTCAGCCCCTGACGACGGCTGGTCAGAGCCGCTTCAGGCGCTGCGGCGTCCATCTCTGCGGTCGTTTCAGGATCGTTGGAACGATCCATCTGCTGGCCCGAGGCCGGGACGATGCGGTCGGTGTGCGGTTTGCTCACGCCTCGCCCTCCTCGGCGTCATCGGCCTGTTTCTGAGCCCGTTCAGCCAGGGCGGAGGTGCCGGCGTCGTCGGCGGCGATCTCGGGCAGATCGTCGTCCTCGGGGGTGGCGGCGGGGTCAATGGGCGTGTCGGTCATGGCGGCTCCTTTGGCTGTCGGGGCAATCAACCACATGCGATGGACGATGTTCCCCGATGTTGCGCCGCGCGGGCTGACATTCGGCCCATCTGCGGCTAGAAGCGCCGCCCATGAGCGCTCCTGAAAAGACCCCCCAGAAGTCGATGGCCGAACTGGCCGCCGAATACGGCCTGGCCCCTAATGAATATCAGGTCGTTCTCGACCGGCTGGGGCGCGAGCCCAACCATGTCGAGCTGGGCGTCTTTTCGGTCATGTGGTCCGAGCACTGCTCCTACAAGTCCTCAAAGATCCACCTGGGCAAGTTCCCCACGACCGGAGAGCGCGTCATCTGCGGGCCGGGCGAGAACGCCGGGGTGATCGACATCGACGACGGCGACGCCTGCATCTTCAAGATGGAGAGCCACAACCACCCCTCCTACATCGAGCCCTATCAGGGTGCGGCGACGGGCGTGGGCGGCATCATGCGCGACGTCTTCACCATGGGCGCGCGCCCGGTGGCCCTGCTGAACGCCCTGCGTTTCGGCGATCCCAGCCATGAGAAGACCAAGCGCCTGGTCAAGGGCGTGGTCTCCGGCATCGGCGGCTATGGCAACTGCGTCGGCGTGCCGACGGTCGCCGGCGAGACCAACTTCCACAAGGGTTACAACGGCAACATCCTGGTCAACGCCATGTGCGTGGGCCTGGCCCGCGCCGACGAAATCTATTATTCGGCCGCGCCGGAAGCAGGCCATGACGTCGTCTATTTCGGCTCCAAGACCGGCCGCGACGGCATCCACGGCGCCACCATGTCCTCGACCGAATTCGACGACGAGTCGGAGGCCAAGCGCCCCACGGTTCAGGTCGGGGACCCCTTCGCCGAAAAGCTGCTGATCGAGGCGACGCTGGAGCTGATGGCCTCGGGCGCCGTCGCCGCCATTCAGGACATGGGCGCGGCGGGCTTGACCTCCTCCTCCGTCGAAATGGCGGGCAAGGGCGGCGTCGGCATCGAACTGAACCTCGATAAGGTGCCGCAGCGCGAAACCGGCATGACGGCCTATGAGATGATGCTGTCGGAAAGCCAGGAGCGGATGCTGGCGGTGCTGAAGCCCGGCTATGAAGATGTCGGCTATCGCATCTTCCAGAAGTGGGGCCTGGACTTCGCCATCATCGGCAAGACCACCGACACCGGCCATCTGGTGCTGAAGCATCACGGCGAAACCGTCTGCGACGTGCCCTTGGCGCCGCTGTTCGACGACGCGCCCTTGTACGACCGCCCGTGGGTTCAGCCGGAGCTTCAGCCCAAGCTGAATCACGCCGACATTCCCGCGCCCGAAAATTGGGCCGATGCGGTGATGAAGGTCGTCGCCTGCCCCGACATGGCCTCCAAGCGGTGGATTTGGGAACAATACGACCGCCACGTCATGGCCGACACGCTGCAGGACTCCTCGACCGGCGCCGACGCCGGCGTGGTGCGTGTGCATGGCACGGACAAGGGTCTGGCCGTCACCTCGGACTGCACCCCCCGCTATGTCCAGAACGACCCCTATGAGGGCGGCAAGCAGGCGGTGGCCGAGGCCTGGCGCAACCTGACCGCCGTGGGTTCGCGCCCCATCGCCATCACCGACAATCTGAACTTCGGCAACCCGCAGCGCCCGGAGATCATGGGCCAGATCGTGCGCGCCATCGACGGCATGGCCGAGGCCTGCCGCGAACTGGTCTTCCCGGTCGTGAGCGGAAACGTGTCGCTGTATAACGAGACCAACGGCGTCGCCATTCCGCCGACCCCGACCGTCGGCGCCGTTGGTCTGCTGCCCAACTACGACGTCGTGACCGGCTTCTCGACCATGGCCGAGGGCGATGCGCTGGTTCTGATCGGCGAGACCCAGGGCGAACTGGGCGCGTCCATCTATTTGCGCGAGGTCCTGGGCCGCGAGGACGGCGCCCCGCCGCCCGTCGATCTGAAGCTCGAAAAGAAGACCGGCGACTTCGTGCGCGACTTGATCGAGGCGGGCGAGCTGACGGTGGTTCACGACCTCTCGGACGGCGGCCTGATCGGCGCCGCCGCCGATCTGGCGCTGGCCTCCGACGTCGGGGTCACCCTGGACGCCTCCAGCGCGGCCCACGCCCACATCTTCCTGTTCGGCGAGGACCAGGCCCGCTACCTGGTCGCCGTGCCGGACGCCGACGCCATCATCGCCAAGGCGCGCGAGGCGGGTCTGCACGCTTCGGTCGTCGGTCATGCGGGCGGAACCGCCTTCGCCTCCAAGGGAGAAAAGGGCGAACTGTTCAGCATCCCCCTCGCCCACCTGCGCGAATGGCACGAAGGCTGGATGCCGGGTTGGCTGGGCGACGCCGCATGATCCGCGTTTTGGCGCCGCTCGCGCTGCTGGGCTTGCTGAGCGCCTGCGACGGCGGCGGCGATCCGGTGGAGCAGGCGCTGCGCGACACCTCGGCCGCCCATCAGGCCGCGGCGGCGCGCACGACCGAACAGATGCAGGCCGCCGGTCATGCCGGTCACGCCATGGGCGGCCCTACGCCCGGCGTCACCCCTGGAGATCGGGCCTTCGCCGCCTCCGAGGCCGAGATGCTCCGGAAGATGGCCGCCGCCTCGGGTCAGACGATCGAGCAGGCCTATGTCGCCAAGATGATCGCCCACCACGAAGGCGCTGTCGCCATGGCCAAGGTCGCCCTGCGCGACAGCCGCGACCCCGAAATCCGCCGCATGGCCCAGAGCGTCGTCGACACCCAGACGCGCGAGATCGCCGAGATGAAGGCCTGGGCGCCGACCGCGCAATAGTGCGCTAAAGGTCTTTCGAAGGCTGCACACAGCGCTTAACTGTTGCGCATGGCCGACGGAACGACACCCTTCCGCCCTGCGATACCGCCCCGGCGCGCGGGCAAGCCGCTGTCGCTGCTGCCCTTCCTGTGGATCAGCTGGCGCGATCCGATCCAGATGTGGTCCGAGCGGCATTTCACCGAGCCGCAACTGCATGGGTCCTCGGCCTTTGGCGAAATCCTGGTGGTCAGCCATCCCGAGGGGGTGCGTCATGTCCTGACCGAGAACGCCGCCAACTATGTGAAAGGCGATCTGCAACGTCGTGTGCTGGGGCCGATGCTGGCTGAGGGCCTGCTGCTGACCGAGGGCGAGGTCTGGCGTCGCGCTCGGCGTATCCTCGCGCCGCTGTTCACCCCCGCCAAGATGGCGACCCTGAACGCCCGGATGGCCGAAGTCTGTCATGCGCGCGTGGCCGCCTGGTCGCTGTCGGCGCGCGGGCGGGTGCTGGATATCGACAGCGAGATGTCGGGCCTCACCTTCGACATTCTGTCGGCGACCATGTTCTCGGACGAGCTGGGCGGCGAGGCTCGCGGGTTCGAGCGGGCGTTGAACCAGTTCCTGGCCAATGGCGCGCGCATCGATCCGCTGGACGTGCTGGGCGCGCCGGACTGGGCTCCGCGCCTGGGTCGCCTGGCCAGTTTCCGCTCCGCCCGCTTCTTCGAACAGCGCGTGACCCGGCTGGTCGAGGCCCGCCGCGCCCGGATGGAGAGCGGCGACGCGCCGCCCGACGACCTGCTCAGCGCGCTTCTGTTGGCGAAGGATGAGAACGGCGGTCCCGGCCTGACCGACGAAGAGGTCGCGGCCAACATCCTGACCTTCATCCTGGCGGGACACGAGACCACGGCCCGCGCCCTGGGCTGGACCCTGCATCTCCTGTCGCGCCAGCCCGAGTATCTGGCCCGGCTCCAGGCCGAGGCGGACGCCTTCGACGCCTCCGATACCAAATGGGCCGAGGCCCTGCCCTGGACCCGCGCCGCGCTGGAGGAGACGATGCGCCTGTTTCCGCCCGCTCCGACCATGGCCCGCAAGGCCCTGGCCGACGACGAGATCGGCGGACAGACGATCAAGGCCGGCGCCACCGTCATCATCTCGCCCTGGATTTTGCAACGTCACAAGCTGCTGTGGGACGATCCCGACGCCTTCCGGCCCGAGCGCTTCCTGCCCGAGAACCGCAAGGCCATCGATCGCTACGCCTACATCCCCTTCAGCGCCGGACCCCGCGTCTGCATCGGCGCCGCCTTCGCCCTGCAGGAGGCGATGATCGCGCTCGCCGCCATCCTTCGCGTCGCCGATGTCGAAGCCCTGACCACGGTCGAACCCCGCCCGGTCCACCAGATCACCTTGCGCAGCCGCGACCCCATGCGATTGCGGCTGCGGGCGCGGCGCAAGGGCTGACCGAGCGGCGCCGTCGCTGTTCCGCCACGAACCGTCTTTAGGTCGCGCCGACCTTTCCACTGGAGGCGACCTTTGCGCACCGCCGTCCTGCTCCCTCCGGGATGCCTGTTCTCCGAAGCCCAGCCGAACTCTATGGAGACGGTGGTGCGGACGATGGCGGGCGTCGATCAGGACGGCGAGACTCGCATCTTCTGTTGTCAGGGCGCGGACGACGGCGTGTCGACGGCCGTGGACGCCCTGCCGGCGGGGCGCACCCGCATGCGCACCCTGATCGAGCGGATGCGCGCCTTTCGGCCCGATGTGATCGAACATCATCAACAGGTGAAACAGGCGCTGGCGGTGCAGCAGGCCCTGCCCGACACGTCCCACCTGCTCTATCGCCACAACGCCCTGCGCCTGCCCCGCCACCCCATCGACCGCTGGCGTTATCGGGCGCGCTATGAGCGGCTGGACGGCCTGGTCTTCGTCAGCGTGGCGGAGCGGGACGCCTTCGTGCGCACCTTTCCCGATCTGCACGACCGGGCGTTCGCCGTGCCCAACCCCATCGACGCCGGCGCCTGGCTGGCGTCGCCCGAGGATCGACAGCCGGTCATCGCCTTCGCCGGGCGCGCCATGCCGGAGAAGGGCGTCGATGTGCTGTGCATCGCCCTGCCCGCGGTTCTGGAAGCCCACCCCGACTGGCGCGCCGTGCTGATGCTGAACGACTGGGACGACCACGAGCGCTGGGCGGCCCGGCATGTCGCGCCGTTGGCGAGGTATGGCGACCGGGTGGAGGTGCTGAAGTCCGCGCCCTTGGGCGAAGTGCGGCGACGAATGCAGACGGCGGCCATCGCCCTGACGCCGTCCGTCTGGGACGAGCCGTTCGGCCTGACGGCGATCGAGGCCCACGCGGCAGGCGCAGCCCTGATCTCGTCCGGCCGCGGCGGCCTGCGCGAAGCCAGCGGGCCGCACGCCCTCTATGTCGATGCGGTGACGCCGAAGACATTGGCGGCGGCGATGGATCGGCTGATCTCGTCGCCCGAGGAGCGGCTGGCTCTGGCGCGATCCGCCCAGGCCTATGTGCTGGCGAACCATACGCCCGAGCGCCGCGCGGCCGAGCTGAAGGCCGTCCGTCAGACCGTGATCGACCGTCGCCGGGCGCGTCAGACGACCGGGATCGTCTGAGACAACCGCCCGCCGACCCGGATCGGCTCGACCCGCACGGCCAGACCCGTCCGGTCGTCCGTCTCGACGAAGACCCCGCATACCGTCGCCGGGCCGGAGGCCGGCATGTAGCGGCCGCCGGAAATCCGGGTGGTGAAGCGGCGAAGCGGCTCTTCCTTTTCGTTGCCGATCACACTGTCGTAGTCGCAGCAACCCCCGGCATCGGTCTGATAGGCCGTGCCGCCCGGCAGGATCTGGCAGTCGGCGGTGGGCACATGGGTGTGGGTCCCGACGACCAAGCTGGCGCGCCCGTCGCAGAAATGGCCCATGGCCATCTTCTCGGACGTGACCTCGGCGTGCATGTCCACGATCACGGCGTCCGCCACCGCGCCCAGCGGCGCTGCGGCCAGTTCGCGCTCCACCGCCCCGAACGGATCGTCCATCGGGTCCATGTGCACCCGGCCTAGCACATTCATGACCAGGACGGTGCGCCCCGAATGGGTCTCGAACAGATTGGCCCCGGCGCCCGGCGCATCCATCAGGCGCGGATAGTTGGCCGGCCGGATCAGGCGCGGCTCGCGCACGATATAGGTCAGGGCCTCACGCTGGTCCCAGCTGTGGTTGCCCAGCGTCAGGCAGTCGGCGCCCGCCATGAACAGCTCGCCCGCCGTGTTCTCGGTGATGCCGAATCCGCCAGCGGCGTTCTCCGCATTCACGACCACGAAGTCGAGCTTCAGGTCCCGCTTCAGGCCCGGAAGATGATCGCTGATGCCGTCACGACCGGACTTGCCGATGACGTCGCCGAAAAATGCCAGTCTCATACGAAAAGTCTCATTCGAAAGCCGTATAGCCGGTCTCGGTCAGAACGCCATGCAGTCGAATGTCGTGAGGCTCCAACGCCAGCGGTTCGACCCTTTGGCCGGCATAGGCGAAACCGATGCGGATGGCGTCGGGTCGCGCGGCGAAGGTCCGGTCATAATAGCCGCCGCCCTGCCCCAGGCGTCCGCCCTGATCGTCAAAGGCCAGCAGCGGCGTCAGGATCAGGTCCGGCAGGACGACCTCGGCCAACGGCAGCGGCGCGGGGCATCCGGCGGCGTCCAGTTCCAGCGGCTCGCCGGGCGACCAGGCGCGGAACGCCATCGGCGCGTCGCGCTGGACCACGACCGGCAGGCACAGCCGCCGGCCTGCCGCTTCCAGCGCCGCGGCCAGGGCGTCGGTGTCCAGCTCCGACCCCATGGCGCGATAGAGCGCGACGACCTGGGCGGTGGGAAGCGCATCGGCATGGTCCGCCGCCCGGCTGGCGGCCAGCGGATCGGCCTGGGCCAGACGCTTGCGCAAGGCGCGGGCGGCCGATCGAAGTTCGTGCTTGTCCTGGATCATCGAACCGCCCCTACGAACGCGTGCTGATGCAGCGAGCCGCCGCGCGGCGAGCGATAGCACATCACAGGGAGAGGGTGGCGGCGCCGCGCGAACCGTGAAGAACGTTTAAATCCTCTCGACCTGGGTAGCCAGGTGGGCTCCGTATGCCCAAGCCCTCGAGCCCGGACAGGGACAGATCCCGTAGAGTGAATTAAGGTCAGAAGGATATGTTGTCTTCGACGTGAGCCGCAGCATGACCCGCCGTCAATCAAGATAGGCCTTCGCCGGCCCCGACGCCAGCATCCGCAGACGAATAATCGACTAGAGGTTTTGGGCGATCTTTTCGATCCGCGCGGCGACGGCGTTCAACGCCTCGGCGACCCCGTCCGTCGAAGCCGCCGCTGGGGCGGCCGCTGACGAAGGTCCCGCCTTGCCGGCGTTCAGCCTCGCCTCATGCAGTTCGTCGGCCAGGATCAGCGCCGACATCAGAAACAGCCTCAGATCGCCGACATGGCCCACGTCGCCTGCGACCTGGCGCACCTGGTTGTCGAACTGTTTGGCCAGGATGCGGACCCGCTCTTCCTGCCCGTCGGCGCAGCCCACCGCATAGGGGCGTCCATTGACCTCGACCGTCAC
This sequence comes from Brevundimonas sp. SGAir0440, assembly GCF_005484585.1. Classification (NCBI taxonomy): domain Bacteria; kingdom Pseudomonadati; phylum Pseudomonadota; class Alphaproteobacteria; order Caulobacterales; family Caulobacteraceae; genus Brevundimonas; species Brevundimonas sp. SGAir0440. The sequence continues at coordinate 2,825,698 of NZ_CP039435.1, forward strand.
CGTCGCCATCAGCCCGCCTCGCTTTCGGCCAGGACTTCGCGCACGGCCTGGGCGGCGCGGCCCAGCGCCTCGGACGCCTCGCGCCCGGCGGCCTCCAGTTCGGCCACGCGCTGATCTGTGGCGCGCGGTGCGAACAGATCGTCGTCCGCGATCGCGGGCGCCGAGGCGGGCCGCGCCTTCAGCTCCAGAATCTTGCGTTCCAGTTCGGCCAGGGCGCGGTCGATACGCGCCCGTGCGGCCGTGGTGGCGTCTGCCATCGGTCGCTCCTTTAGATTCCGTATAGAAGCCGAGGACGCGCCGGGGTAAAGGGGCGCGCCCCCTTTTTCCGCCTTCCCAACAGAGGTCTCCACAGTGACCGACGCCAAAACCGCACCAAAGGCCACGCCCGAGCAGATGGCGAACGCCATTCGCGTCCTCGCCATGGACGGCGTCGAAAAGGCCAAGTCCGGCCACCCCGGCATGCCGATGGGCATGGCCGACGTCGCCACGGTGTTGTTTTCCCGCTTCCTGAAGTTCGACGCCTCCCGCCCCGACTGGGCTGACCGCGACCGCTTCATCCTGTCGGCCGGCCACGGCTCGATGCTGATCTACGCCCTGCTGCACCTGACGGGCTACAAGGGCGCGACGAAGGAAGAACTGTCTAACTTCCGTCAGTGGGGCTCCAAGACCGCCGGCCACCCGGAGTACGGCCACATGCCGGGCGTCGAGGTCACCACCGGCCCGCTGGGCCAAGGTCTGGCGACCTCGGTCGGTTTCGCCATGGCCGAGCGCCATCTGGCGGCGAAGTATGGCGACGATCTGGTCGATCACCGCACCTGGGTCATCGCCGGCGACGGCTGCCTGATGGAAGGCGTGTCGCAGGAGGCCATCGCGCTGGCCGGCCGTTACAAGCTGAACAAGCTGCACGTTCTGTGGGACGACAACGAGATCACCATCGACGGCAAGGTCTCGCTGTCGGATGCGACCGACCAGAAGGCCCGCTTCAAGGCCGCCGGCTGGGCGGTCAAGGCCATCGACGGTCACGACATGAACGCCATCAAGGGCGCGATGAAGTGGGCCATGCGTCAGGACAAGCCGACCCTGATCGCCTGCAAGACCAAGATCGGCAAGGGCGCCGCCACGATGGAAGGCAGCCACAAGACGCACGGTGCGGCCCTGGGCGCCGCCGAGATCGCCGCCACGCGCCTGGGCCTGGCCTGGGATCACGAACCCTTCGAAATGCCCCAGACCATCGCCGACGCCTGGAAGAAGGTCGGCCGTCGCGGCGCCAAGGACCGCAAGAAGTGGGAGGCCCGCCTCGCCGCCTCGGCCCAGGCCGCCGACTTCACCCGCGCCATGAAGGGCGACCTGCCCGAGGCCGCCTTCGACGCCCTGAACGCCAAGATCGCCGAGTTGGTCGAGACCCAGCCGGCCCAGGCGACGCGCCAGTCGTCGGGCGCGGCGCTCGACGAACTGTTCGCCGCCATTCCCGAACTGGTCGGCGGCTCGGCCGACCTGACCGGCTCGAACAACACCTTCGTCAAGGGCACGCCGATCCTGGATGCGCCGACCTATGAAGGTCGCTACGTCAACTGGGGCATCCGCGAGTTCGGCATGGCCGCGGCCATGAACGGCCTGGCCTTGCACGGCGGGGTCATCCCCTACGGCGGCACCTTCATGGTGTTTTCGGACTACAGCCGCCCGGCCATCCGCCTGGGCGCCCTGATGGGGGTCCGCGCCATCCATGTCCTGACCCACGATTCGATCGGCCTGGGCGAAGACGGCCCGACGCACCAGCCGGTCGAACACCTGGCGGCCCTGCGCGCCATTCCGAATCTGCTGGTCTTCCGCCCCGCCGATACCATCGAGGCCATGGAATGCTGGCAGGTCGCCCTGCAGACCAAGACCGCGCCGTCGGCCCTGGCCCTGTCGCGCCAGAAGACCCCGGCCGTCCGCACCGCCGCCGCGACCGAAAACCTGTCGGCAAAGGGCGCCTATGAGATCAAGGCCGCCAATGGCGAGGCCAAGGCCACCCTGTTCGGCACCGGCACGGAATTGGCCCTGGCGCTGAAGGCCGCCGAAACCTTGGAGGCCGAAGGCGTGGCGACCCGCGTCGTCTCGGTCCCCTCGTTCGAACTGTTCGAACAGCAGGACGCCGCCTACCAGGCCTTTGTGATCGGTCGCGGCACGGTCCGCGTCGCCGTGGAAGCCGCGATCAAGCAAGGCTGGGAACGCTTCATCGGCGAGGACGGCGCCTTCATCGGCATGACCGGCTTCGGCGCCTCCGCCCCGGCCGAGGTTCTGTACGAGAAGTTCGGCATCACCTCGGACGCCATCGTCGCGGCGGTCAAGGCGCGGCTGTAAAACCCGGGTCACTCCCCCGTGCGCGACGCTTCACGGGGGAGGATTTTTTTGAAAGCAGAAGCCATGAGCCGCATCGGCGCGATCAGCCTGCTTGTTCACGACTATGACGCGGCCGTCGCCTTCTATGTCGGCAAGCTGGGTTTCGATCTCAGCGAAGACACCGACAGGGGCGGGGGCAAACGCTGGGTGCGTGTCACCCCCAAAGGCGGCGAGACCAGCCTGCTGCTGGCGCGCGCCACGACCGACGCCCAGAAGGCCCAGGTCGGAAACCAGGCCGGCGGCCGGGTCTGGCTGTTTCTGGAGACGGACGACCTGATGCGCGACCACGACGCCTGGCTTGCCGCCGGCGTCCGCTTCCGCGAAACCCCGCGACATGAAACCTATGGCAAGGTGGTGGTTTTCGAAGACCTCTACGGCAACGCCTGGGACCTGATCGAACCCGCTACCGGAGCCTGACGCCATGAAACTCGGCACCCCGCTTTCCGACACCGCCGTGCGCGTGATGCTGCTGGGCTCGGGCGAACTGGGCAAGGAGGTCGCCATCGAGCTTCAGCGGCTCGGCGTCGAGGTCATCGCCGTCGATCGCTATCCCAACGCGCCGGCCATGCAGGTGGCGCACCGCAGCCACGTCATCCCCATGACCGACGCCCAGGTGCTGAACGGCGTCATCCTCGCCGAGGCCCCGCACTTCATCGTGCCCGAGATCGAGGCCATCGCCACCGAAGTTCTGGCCGATATCGAGGCCGCCGGCATGGCGACGGTCATCCCGACCGCCCGCGCCGTGCAGCTGACGATGAACCGCGAGGGCATCCGCAAACTGGCCGCCGAAGAGTTGGGTCTTCCCACCAGCCCCTACGCCTTCGCCGGCTCGGCCGAGGAACTGGCCGCGGGCGCGCAGGCCGTCGGCTATCCCTGCTTCGTCAAGCCGGTCATGTCCTCGTCGGGCAAAGGGCAATCCTTCGTCGAAAGCGCCGATGAAATCGCCGACGCCTGGACCTACGCCCAGGACAGCGGCCGCGTCGCCGGCGCCCGCGTCATCGTCGAGGGCCGGATCGACTTCGACTTCGAGATCACGCTGCTGACCGTCCGCTCGCGCGACGCCGACGGCTCGACCCGCACGGACTTCTGCGCGCCCATCGGCCACCGCCAGGTCAAGGGCGACTATGTCGAGAGCTGGCAGCCGCAGGCCATGACGCCCGCTGCGCTGGCCGCCTCCCAGGACATCGCCGCCAAGGTCACAGAGGCCCTGGGCGGTTACGGCGTCTTCGGCGTCGAACTGTTCGTCAAGGGCGACCAGGTCTGGTTCTCCGAGGTCTCGCCCCGCCCGCACGACACCGGTCTGGTCACCCTGGCCAGCCAGACGATGAGCGAGTTCGCGCTGCACGACCGCGCCATCCTGGGCCTGCCCGTCGACGTGACCCAGCGCGAGCCCGCCGCCAGCGCCGTCATCTACGGCGGCATGGATGCGCAAGGGATCGCCTTCGAGGGCGTCGCGGAAGCCCTGTCGGTCCCGACGGCCGACCTGCGTCTGTTCGGAAAGCCCGAGGCCTTCGAGCGCCGCCGCATGGGCGTGGCTGTCGCGCGCGGCGCCGACGTCGACCAGGCCCGCGACCGCGCGCGTGAAGCTGCAGGCTGTGTGAAGGTCGTCCGGAACTGACGCCGCCGTCTCCTCCCCGCTAGCGGGGAGGGGGACCGCGAAGCGGTGGAGGGGTTCCTTCAGTCCCATTGGCGCTCGTGAAGCGTCGCAGAAACCCTCCGTCACGACGCGAAGACGCGCCGCGCCACCTCCCCGCTCCGCAGGGAGGAGACTTCTGATCCCTCATTTCTACGACTTTAGTCGATTGGCCTTGTCCGGGATTGTGGTGCAAACCAAGCGCGAGGGTCGCAGTCAGCCGGCCGGGAGGGATCTGTCGTGGGCAAACTCAGCACACCCATAATCTTCGGCGCCATCGCCATCCTGGGGGCGGTGTCCCTCGGCATCATCGCCCTGCATCAGGGCGAAAGCATCAGCGCGGTCTGGATGGTGGTCGCCGCCGTCTGCACCTATGCGATCGCCTATCGGTTCTACAGCCGCTACCTGGCCAACAAGGTCATGCAGCTGAACCCCGCGCGCCTGACCCCGGCCATGCGCCGCAACGACGGGCTGGACTATGTGCCGACGCCCAAGAACGTGCTGTTCGGCCACCACTTCGCCGCCATTGCCGGCGCAGGCCCGCTGGTCGGGCCGGTGCTGGCCGCCCAGATGGGCTATCTGCCGGGCGTCCTGTGGATCCTGGTCGGCGCCGTGTTGGCCGGCGCGGTTCAGGACATGATGGTCCTGTTCATGTCCACGCGTCGCGACGGCAAGTCGCTGGGCGACATGATCCGCACCGAAATGGGCAACATCCCCGGCATCATCGCCCAGGTCGGCGTCCTGATGATCATGGTCATCATCCTGGCGGTTCTGGCCCTGGTTGTGGTCAAGGCCCTGGCCGAAAGCCCGTGGGGCACCTTTACCGTCGCCGCCACCATTCCCATCGCCATCTTCATGGGCCTGTACACCCGCTTCCTGCGGCCGGGCCGCGTGGGCGAGGTGTCGGTGATCGGCGTCGTCCTGCTGATCCTGGCCATCATCGGCGGCGGCCATATCGCGGCCGATCCGTTCTGGGGTCCGGCCTTCACCCTGACCGGCCCGACCCTGGCGATCCTGATGATGGTCTATGGCTTCATCGCCTCGGTCATCCCGGTGTGGCTGCTCCTGGCGCCGCGCGACTATCTGTCGACCTTCCTGAAGATCGGCGCGATCGTGGCCCTGGCCGTGGGCATCCTGATCGTGCGTCCGCATCTGCAGATGCCGGCCGTCACCCCCTTTATCGACGGCACCGGCCCGGTCTTCGCCGGCGCCCTGTTCCCCTTCCTGTTCATCACCATCGCCTGCGGCGCCGTGTCGGGCTTTCACGCCCTGATCTCTTCGGGCACCACGCCCAAGCTGCTGGAGAACGAGGCCCAGATCCCGATGATCGGCTATGGCGCCATGCTGTGCGAAAGCTTCGTCGCCGTCATGGCGCTGATCGCCGCCACGGTTCTGGATCCGGCCGTCTATTTCGCCATGAACAGCCCGGTGGCCGTCATCGGCAAGGATGCGGCCTCCGCCGCCGCCGCCGTGGCCCAGTGGGGCTTCCACATCACGCCTGGAGAGCTTGAGCAGCTGGCCCGCGACGTGGGCGAACATTCCATCCTGTCACGCGCAGGCGGCGCCCCGACCTTGGCGGTCGGCATGGCGCACATCCTGTCCGGCGTGATCGGCGGCAAGGCCATGATGGCCTTCTGGTATCACTTCGCCATCCTGTTCGAGGCCCTGTTCATCCTGACCACCGTGGACGCCGGCACTCGGGTCTGCCGCTTCATGATCCAGGACCTGCTGGGCGTGGCCGTGCCCAGGATGCGCGAGACCAAGTCGTGGGGCGCCAATGTCGTCGCCACGGCCCTGACGGTCGGTCTGTGGGGCTATTTCCTATATACCGGCGTGGTCGATCCGCTGGGCGGCATCAACAGCCTGTGGCCCCTGTTCGGCATCGCCAACCAGATGCTGGCCGCCGTCGCCCTGATCCTGGGGACCGTCGTCCTGTTCAAGATGAAGCGCGAGAAGTTCGCCTGGGTCATGGTCGTTCCCGCGACCTGGCTGCTGATCTGCACCCTGACGGCGGGCTTCCAGAAGCTGTTCCACCCGGACGTCCGGATCGGCTTCCTGTCCCACGCCCGCAAGTATCAGGAGGCGTTGGGCGCCGGCGAACTGATCGCCCCGGCCAAGAGCATCGGCGACATGCACCGCATCGTGGTCAACGACTACGTCAACTCGACCCTGACGGCGGGCTTCCTGTTCGTGGTCGTCACCATGGTCGTCTATGGCGTCCTGGCGTGCCGCAAGGCCTATGCGCACAACCGCCCGACGGTGCGCGAATATCCGGAAAGCCACCAACTGACGGCGGCTGACGAGGCGGCGGATGCGGCCCGTGCCTGAGGTCCAGGACGACCTGCTCTGCCTGTGCCGCGACACCGCCCTGCGGTGGGGTCGCGGCGTTCGGCGCACGGCCGGCGCCATGATCGGCCAGCCGGATTATCAGGCCTATGTCGATCACGCGGCGGCGACCCATCCCGACCAGCCGCCGCTGGACAAGACCGCCTTCTTCCGCCTGCACGAGCAGCGCCGCTTCGGCGGCGCCGGCGGGTTCAAATGCTGCTGATCTAGAGGCCGCTGGCGGGGGTCGAAGCCCTCGCCCGCTCCTCCGCTCGAAGCGCGGCGATCGCCGCCTCCAGCGTCGGGTCGTCGCCCGCGCGGCGCTGGGCCACGGTGCGCGGCGCGGCGATGTCCGGCGTGACCCCCCGCTTCTCCAGCCGAACCCCGCCCGAGGTCACGAAGTCCGCCCGGCTCAGCGTCAGCCGCCCGCCGTCCGGCAGATTGGTCTCTTGGGCGATCAGCACCGATCCGCCGGTCTTCTCGCCCACGACGATGCCGCGCCGCGCCTCCTGCAAGGCGGCCGGCGTCAGTTCGGCGGCGCTGCGGCTGCCCTGATCCACCAGAACCGCCACATCATTGGCCAAGGGATCGCGCCGATCGCCGCAGTCGCCCGCCGCCCTCAGCACCACCGGCCGACCGCTGCGTCCCGTCCGCGTCGCCCAGACCTGATCGCGCGGCAGGAAACAGGTCAGGACCGATTCCGCCTCCATCAGCCGCCCGCCGGGATTGCCACGCAGGTCCAACACCACGTCCACATCCGGCGGCAGGCCTTCCAACTCGCTGCCCATCCAGGCGCCCAGGCCTTTGTCGAACTGCTCGACGCGCAGCACCAGCACCCCCGGCCGCGACTTGTCGGCTGTGAACGGCTCGATAGCCTCCATCACCCGCGGCGTCAGGGCGATCTCGCGCCGCTGTCCCTCTTCGTCGGTCAGGACCAACTGCACCGGGACCCCGTCATAGGTCTCGACGTCCGGTCCCCAGGGCTTGCCGTCGACCGAGTTCAGGGCCCAGCCCATCTGCACCCCCGCCGCCTCGGCCGGTGACCCGGGTCGGACACGTTCGACGGTCCAGTCGTCCGGCGTCTCGCCCCGCATCAGGGTCAGGCCCATCACGGCGCGCCGGGCGAACTGCGCCTCCTGACGTCGCACCGCCGCCGGCGGACTGGCCGCCGCATGACCGTCGTCCAGCAGATCCAGCATCGCATTGATGACGCGGTACAGCCCGCGCTCGTCACTCGCCGCCAGGGCCTGGGGCCGGAACGTCGCCCGCGCGGCGTTCCAATCCACACCGTGCAGGGTCGGATCGTAATAGCTCCGCCGCACTTCGCTCCACACCCGGTCGAACACGCGCTGATTCAGCCTCACGCGGTCACGCGAAGGCGCTGTGGCGACCACCGGATCGACAACCGGCGAATCGATCGGTTGGGCCACGGCCGGAACGCTCAGCGGCAGGCCGAGCAACAGAAGGCTGAAAAGCCGGGCGGAAACGCTCAGACGCATGACCACCATCTGACGCCAGTCGGCCGTCTCGCTCAAGTCACGACTGCGCGCTATTCGGGCACCCGCACCCCGTCCCAGGCGAAGACGCCGCCGCTGTCGGCCGGGGTCAGGTTCGACAGCACGGACAGCAGCCGCTCGGCGGAATAGTCGGCCGTGAACAGCTTGCCCTCGGCCACCCCCTTCTGAAACGGCGCGCTCAGGTCCGTCGCCACCGTGCCGGGATGCAGACCGGCGATCACCGCCTGCGGATGGCTGCGCGCCATCTCGACCGACAGATTGCGCAGGATCATGTTCAGCGCCGCCTTGGATGCGCGATAGGCGTGCCAGCCGCCAAGTCGGTTGTCGGCGATCGACCCCACCCGCGCCGACAGGGCCGCGAACACCGCCCGTCGGTCGCGCGGCATCAGCGGCAGCAGATGTTTCGCCGCCAGCGCCGGCCCCACCGCATTGACGCTGTAGTCCCGTAACAGGTGTTCCGCATCCAACTGGCGAAACGACCGCTCCGGCTGAAGTCCGTCGTGCAGCACCCCTGTCGCCACGACGATCAACCTCGGCGCCGGCCCCTGGCCGATCCGTTCGGCGGCGGACGCCAGACTGGCCTCATCCTCCAGATCCGCCGCCAACCCTAGCGCGCCCGCCAAATCCGCGCCTGAGCGCGACACGGCCCACACCGTCTCGAACGCGCCGTCCGCCACAATTCGCTCGACCATCGCCCGGCCGATGCCGCCCGTCGCCCCGATCACCACCGCCGATCCGTTCATCGCGTCTCCCCTCCGCCTTCGTCCCATGATAGGGGCGCGGCATGAGCATCACCACGGTCGGCCTCGATGCCGACGACACCCTCTGGCACAACGAGACGATCTTCCGCCTGACCCATGCGCGGTTCGTCGATCTTCTGGCCGACCACGGCGACGAGGCGACCATCGAGGCGCGCCTGGCTGAAACCGAGCAACGCAACCTGCGTCTCTATGGCTACGGCATCAAGGGCTTCACCCTGTCGATGATCGAGACGGCGATGGAGCTGACGAACGGCGCCGCCCCGCCCCATGTCGTGCGCGAGATTTTGGCCGCCGGTCGCGAGATGCTGGCCCACCCGGTCGAGACCCTGCCCGGCGTGGATGCGGTCGTCGCCGAACTGTCCGAAAAATACCGCCTTGTCCTGATCACCAAAGGCGATCTCCTGGATCAGGAGCGCAAGCTGGCGGCCTCGGGTCTGGGCGACCTGTTCAGCGCCGTCGAGATCGTCTCCGAAAAGGATCGCGCCACCTACGAGCGGGTCTTCACCCGCCACGGCACGGGCCCGGCCGAGGCCGTCATGGCCGGCAATTCCATGAAGTCCGACGTCCTGCCCGCCATCTCCGCCGGCGCCTTCGGCGTCCACATCCCCTATCACATCACCTGGGCCCACGAACTGGCCGACGCCCCGGTAGATGAGCCGCGCTACGTCTCCCTGGCCCGCATCGACGAACTTCCCGACTGGATCACGACGATCGCGGCATAGAAAAAGGGCGGCTCTTCCGAGCCGCCCTTTCTTTTTTCAGCCTTGGCTCGCGCCTTAGAAACGAGCGCGGATGCCGCCGAAGAACTGACGACCATAAAGGTCGTAAGCGGAAGATTCGCCGTTACCGCTCAAGCCATAAGGCAGGGTTTTGTCGAAGGCGTTCTTGACACCGCCGAACACCTCGAAGCCGCGCGTGTAGGGCACGTTGTCGAAGGCGTACCGCACGGTGAAGTCATGATACATCTGCGCACGGACGTAGGAAGGGTAGACGCGCTCCGGTCCGCTGACCCCCGGCGTCGGGGTAGTTTCGAATCTGGCGACCTCGTCCTGGAAGCTGGCTTCCCAGCTCAAGGACAGCGGGCCGTTAACGTAGCCGACGCGCGACTTGAACGACCACTCTGGATTGCCGATCTCGCCCTTGTTGTTATCGATCTCGTCAGGACGATCTGCGAAGGCGAAGAAGTTCAGTTCTTCGAGATAGTTCGCCGTCAGTTGGGCCGTGATACGACCGCGCAGGCCGCCGAACATTTGCGGATGATCCTCAGCCAGTTGCTCCAGGTTCTTCGTGTAGGCCACTTCGAAATCCCAGCCTTTGGTCGTTAGGGCCGCAGCGTTCACATAGGTCGTGGAGACCGAGTTGATGTTGCCGTCGGCGCCGCGCGTGAACAGCGAGCAGAAGCTGCCGTCCAGACCGCCGCTGGCATCATAGCAGTTGTCGATGATGTCCTGAGCACCGATCAGAGCAATCGCGTTGTCGATCTGGATGTCATAGTAGTCAGCCGTGAAGCTGAAGCCCGGCATCCACCGCGGTTGGAGCACAACGCCTGCCGTCCAGCTTTCGGCCTCTTCGGCATCCAGATTGGGGTTGCCGCTGGAAACGCCCTCGATCGATGCATTGGTGTTCGAGTTGAAGCCCGCCGGCACGCCCGCCGCAGCGCAGTTCGCGACGCGATCCGGGTCCAATTGAATGTTGTCGACGTCGCACGGATCGGTAACCGAGAAGAAGCCCGCCGTCGCCGGCAGGAAGGCCTCGGTGATGTTCGGCGCACGAACGGCGCGCGAATAGGTTCCGCGGAAGGTGATGTCGCGAACCGGTGCATAGACGCCACCGACCTTCCATGCCTCTGCACCGCCGACGGTCGAATAGTCGGCGTAGCGATAGGCGCCGTCGATCGATAGACGATAGGCGAACGGCATATCGGCCAGCAACGGCGCGTTGAACTCCAGGAAGCCTTCGGTGACGTCAAACTCGCCATAGGCGTCAGGCTGCGGAGCCGTTTCCGACAGGCCCGATTTCACGAACGGGTCATTGATATTCTCGCTGGTTTCCTTGCGGTACTCGAAGCCCCCGGCGAAGGCCAGCGGGCCGCCCGGCAGGTTGAAGAACTTCGACGTGTCGAAGTTGAACAGGCCCGAAACCACCTCCTGAGTGATGGTGTGAGTGCGGATCGAGTCGTGGCTGACATAGTCGATTGCCGCTGCGCTGTTCTGACGGCCGAAGACGTTGAACGGCACGCAGGTTTCGCCAGTCATGCCTTCGGGCGCTTGATAGCCTGCGCCTTGAGCCGAAGGTACGTTGACGCGGCACTGGATGGAGCCATCCGGCGCGCGCACAGCGTCGATAGCGGCAGCATAGTTGCCCGGGATGGTGTTGCCCGTGCCCTTGAAGGTGTTTTGCGTCTCACCGTAGTTGTAAGACAGATCCCAACCGAAATCGGCCAGACCGGTCTCGAACTTGCCTTTCAGACCCGCCACACCGCGATAGGTTTCACGCGTGATGTCGTTGGTACGAACGCCGATGTCTTCGTTGAAACGGCCGAAGGTCACATCGCGACCGGCGATGACTGTCGCGATCTCGGGCGTGATATAGGCGTTGTCCGGCTCGATCAGGTACTCACCGAAGGTGAAGGACGGCTGGACGAAATCTTCAATCTCCGAACGCACGTACTTGGCGTCTACATAGGCGGTGACATTGTCCGTAATGTCGAAACGACCCCTGACGTTGGCGCCGTAGCGATCCGTCTTGGGCACCAGCACGACATAGTCGTCCAGTGATGCGCAGGTTTCGCAATCGGCGAACTGCCCGAAAGCGAAGCTGTTTTCACCAAGGCGGGGCTGCTGTGCGACCGGCCGACCGTCGCGAGTGAATGCGCTGATGATCTGCGAAGTGTTAGCGTCGAAGATGACGCCGTTCTCGTCTAGATAGTCGGTCAATACATTGGGAACCAGGAAGCGGTTCGGGATGCCGTCGTTCGGGCCGGTGTCGTCTGGGTTAAGAATTGTGCCCCAGTTCTTGATGGCGTCGATGTCTGACGCCAGCACTTGGTCGGAATGATCGTAGAAAGCGGTCGCCGTAAGGTTCAAACGGCCGTCCAGGAAGTTGCGACCATAAACGCCGTTAACCGACCAGGCCTTGCCGTCGCCAGTTTCCGCGCCGCCGTACTGAGCGGTCATTTCGCCGCCTTCGTAGTCGTCCTTCAGGATGATGTTGACCACACCGGTCACAGCGTCCGAACCGTAGACGGCCGAGGCGCCGCCCGTAATGACTTCGACACGGTCCACCAAAGCGGCGGGAATGGCGTTCAAATCAACGGCCGCGCTGCCCGCATCGCCACCGACGTGACGCTTTCCGTCGACTAGGGTCAGAGTACGCGAGGCGCCGAGGCTGCGAAGGTTGGCGAAGTTCAAGCCGCCCGCATCGCCGAAGCTGTCGGAGTTGCCACGAACCGTGGCGTTGGCGCTCAGCGCCGGCAATTGGGCCAGGATATCGCCTAAATTCTGTGTGCCAGCGTTGTCGATCGTCTCACGGGAAACCGTCGAAATCGGGGTGGGTTGCTCCAAATTCGGACGCGGAATGCGCGAACCGGTCACGACGATTTCGTCAACCGTCGTCGCCTCCTGATCAGCGGCGGGAACCTGTTGAGCAACGGCGGGAAGCGCCGCCATTAGGCCAAATGCAGACAGCATGCTGCCGGCCAGCAAACGAGAACGACGATACGTCAAATCAAGACCTCTCAAAGTCATCACGCAGCAACTTCGAACAAGCCGCAGCGTTAATACTCGCGCGGGGGAACGCGAGTTTGGGGGGCAATCCTAGAGCCATTGCATCGCCCGATCCAAGCCCTTAATGTGTCCATCGCGCAACATAATGGCCACAAACCTGCGGACACTTCGATAATCTTTTGAGGGCGCCGGTCCTTTGCGGCGTCTTTATGTCCCTGCCATGTTGATCTCTTGATCATGCACTCGCTGCCAATGTTTCCGGTTGCCCCCTCGCCCCTCCCTCTCTAAACGGGCCGCTTAACCGACAAGCAGACGTGAGCGTCGCAGGGCCAGGCTCTGCGGGGACTTCTCGCGCGCCCAGAGAACGACAGAGAACGAAGGACGACGCACTCCCTTGGACGCCTCGGACATCCGTCATGACGAACGCGACGCCATGGTGCGCGCGGCGCTGGCCGAACAGGGCGACAGCGGCGTGACGCCGCGCCATACGTTGTTCTACTTCTATGGCGAGGGCGACCACGGCGACCTGAACGAGGTCGCCCGGCGCGCCGGCTTTCTGACGCGCGGCGCCGACGACATGACGGTGCTCGAAACGACCATGGCGGTGGACGAGGCGTCGTTTGCGGCGACCTCGGCCATGATGCAGACCTGGGCCGCGGCCTTCCAGCTGGAGTATGACGGCTGGGAATGCGCGGTCGTGACCCACTAGCGTTCAATAAGAAGAGCTGGCGATGCCCAAGCGCACAGACATCAAGTCCATCCTCATCATCGGCGCCGGGCCGATCGTCATCGGCCAGGCGTGCGAGTTCGACTATTCCGGCGTCCAGGCCTGCAAGGCGCTGAAGGCGGAAGGCTACCGGGTCATCCTGGTCAACTCGAACCCCGCCACCATCATGACCGACCCGGAGGTGGCCGACGCCACCTATATCGAGCCGATCACGCCCGAGATGGTCGAGAAGATCATCATCAAGGAAAAGCCCGATGCCCTGCTGCCCACCATGGGCGGCCAGACCGCGCTGAACACCGCCCTGGCCCTGCATGAATCCGGCGCCCTGGCCAGGCACGGCGTCGAGATGATCGGCGCCAAGGCCGAGGTCATCGACAAGGCCGAGGATCGCCAGAAGTTCCGTGACGCGATGGACAAGCTGGGCCTGGAATCGCCCCGCTCCAAGGCCGCCCATTCGATGGAAGAGGCGCTGGAGGGGCTGGAGTTCGTCGGCCTGCCCGCCGTCATCCGACCGTCCTTCACCCTGGCCGGCACCGGCGGCGGCATCGCCTTCAACCGCGAGGAGTTCGAGGAGATCGTCCTGCGCGGCCTGGACCTGTCGCCGACCACCGAGGTGCTGATCGAGGAGTCGGTCCTGGGCTGGAAGGAATACGAGATGGAGGTCGTCCGCGACACGGCGGACAACTGCATCATCATCTGCTCGATCGAGAACGTCGATCCGATGGGCGTCCATACGGGCGACTCGATCACCGTCGCCCCCGCCCTGACGCTGACCGACAAGGAATATCAGCGGATGCGGACCGGCTCGATCAATGTGCTGCGCGAGATCGGCGTGGAGACGGGCGGATCGAACGTCCAGTGGGCCATCAACCCCGCCGACGGCCGCATGGTCGTGATCGAGATGAACCCGCGCGTGTCGCGCTCGTCGGCCCTGGCGTCCAAGGCCACCGGCTTCCCCATCGCCAAGGTCGCGGCGCGTCTGGCGGTCGGCTACACCCTGGACGAACTGACCAACGACATTACCCAGGTCACGCCGGCGTCGTTCGAGCCGTCGATCGACTATGTCGTCACCAAGATCCCGCGCTTCGCCTTCGAGAAGTATCCGGGATCCGAGCCCCTACTGGGCACCTCGATGAAGTCGGTCGGCGAGGTCATGGCCATCGGCCGCACCTTCCAGGAATCGATGCAGAAGGCCCTGCGCGGGCTTGAGACCGGCCTGTCGGGCTTTGACGAGGTCGAGATCGAAGGCGTCGCCGGCGCCGAGGACGACGCCACCGCCCGCGCCGCCGTTGTACGCGCCCTGGGCGTTCCGACCCCCGACCGCATCCGCGTCATCGCCCAGGCCTTCCGCCACGGCCTGACGGTCGAGGAGGTCAACGCCGCCTGCGCCTACGAACCCTGGTTCCTGCGCCAGATCGCCGACATTGTGCGCGAGGAAGGCCATGTGCGAGTCAAAGGCTTGCCGACCGACCCGACCGAGTTCCGCCGCCTGAAGTCCAAGGGCTTCTCCGACGCCCGTCTGGCTCAGCTGACCGGCCAGAGCGAAAAATCCGTCCGGACCGCCCGTCGCGGCCTGAATGTCCGCCCGGTGTTCAAGCGGATCGACACCTGCGCCGCCGAGTTCGCCAGCGCCACCGCCTATATGTACTCGACCTATGAGACCGGCGCTCTGGGGCAGGTCCCCGAGTGCGAGTCCGAGCCGTCGGACAAAAAGAAGGCCATCATCCTGGGCGGCGGTCCAAACCGGATCGGCCAGGGGATCGAGTTCGACTACTGCTGCTGCCACGCGGCCTTCGCCTTCGACCAGATCGGCGTGGAGAGCATCATGGTCAACTGCAACCCCGAGACCGTCTCGACCGACTACGACACCTCCGACCGCCTGTATTTCGAGCCGCTGACGGCCGAGGACGTGCTGGAGCTGATCGAGGTCGAGCGCTCGAACGGCGAGCTGATCGGCTGCGTCGTCCAGTTCGGCGGCCAGACCCCGCTGAAACTGGCACACGCCCTGCAAGAGGATGACATCCCCGTCCTGGGCACCAGCGTCGACTCCATCGACCTGGCCGAGGATCGCGAACGCTTCCAGCAGATGCTGGAGGGCATCGGCCTGCGGCAGCCGCCCAACGGCCTGGCCCGTTCGGCCGAGGAAGCCGCGCAGAAGGCCGAAGAGGTCGGCTATCCCGTCGTGCTACGCCCCTCCTACGTTCTGGGCGGACGCGGCATGATGATCGTCCACGACCGCGAGCAGCTGGACCGCTATGTCCACGAGGCCATGCGCGTCTCGGGCGACGATCCGGTCCTGATCGACCACTATCTGAACCGCGCCACCGAAGTCGATGTGGACGCCCTGTGCGACGACGAGACGGTCTTTGTCGCGGGCGTGCTGGAACATATCGAGGAAGCCGGCGTCCACTCGGGCGACAGCGCCTGCTCCATGCCGCCCTTCTCGCTGCGGCCCGAGATCGTGGACGAGCTGAAGCGCCAGACCACCGAAATGGCCAAGGCCTTGAAGGTGCGCGGCCTGATGAATGTGCAGTTCGCCATCGAGGAGCCGCACAGCGAAAACCCGCGCATCTTCGTGCTGGAGGTCAATCCGCGCGCCAGCCGCACGGCCCCCTTCGTGGCCAAGACCATCGGCCAGCCCATCGCCTCCATCGCCGCCAAGGTCATGGCCGGCGTGCCGCTGAAATCGTTCGGTCTGACGGACAAGCCCTACGACCATATCGCGGTCAAGGAAGCGGTCTTCCCGTTCGCCCGTTTCGCCGGGGTGGACACCGTCCTGGGCCCGGAGATGCGTTCGACCGGCGAGGTCATGGGCCTGGACTTCAAGCGGCCGGGAGAGGCCGACATGGCCCCCGCCTTCGCCCGCGCCTTCGCCAAGTCCCAGATCGGCGGCGGCGCCAAACTGCCGACCTCGGGCTGCGCCTTCATCTCGGTCAAGGATGAGGACAAGCCCTTCATCGTCGACGCCGCCAAGACCCTGCTGGCCGAAGGTTTCAGCCTGATGGCCACTGGCGGCACCCACGCCTACCTGGTCGAACAGGGGCTGGAGGTGAAGCTGGTCAAGAAGGTGCTGGAAGGCCGCCCGCACATCGTGGATGCGATGAAGAACGGCGAGGTCCAGCTGGTCTTCAACACCACATCGGGCAAGCAGTCGCTGCAGGACAGCTTCAGCCTGCGCCGCACCGCCCTGATGATGAAGATGCCCTACTACACCACCACCGCCGGCGCCCTGGCGGCGGCCCAGGCCATCGGCGCCATCAAGGCTGGCGACCTAGACGTGAAATCAATACAATCTTACGGTTGAGGCAGTGAGGGCGAATTAAGATGAAGATAAAGGCCATGCTGACGGCCGCCTCGTTGCTCGCAGTCGCATCCCCAGCGATCGCGCACGACGAACGTACGCCGATGTCTGCGGACTCTATCGCTGAAGCCAAACCCTTGGTCGAAGGCTTCTTTCGCACGCTGCAAGCCGGAGACGCCGCAAAAGCGTACAATGACTTGTTTTCCAATACCTTGATGGCCAACAAGGCACTCGAGGTTCAGAATCTTGTCGCACAGACAAACTTCATATTCCAAACCTACGGTTCGATCGTGGGTTGGTCGCTGGCGAAGTCTGATTGCCTCACGCCTACGCTTTGCCGAGTGATCTACCAAATCGACACGAACAACGGGCCGGTCATTCTGCTGCTCACACTCTATCGAAGAACGTCAGGTTGGATGCCCACGACCATTTTCGTGACGGATCAGACGCAAACGCTCTTCGATTGACGCTGCTGCCGCAGCTCGGCCCTAGGCAGAACGCCGGAGCCACGACGATGTCCAATCTCGACCTCGCCCTGATCGCCATCCTGTGCGGCGAAGTGCTGGGGTTTCTCGCCTTCGCCAGGGACAAGCGGCGCGCCAAGGCCGGCCTGTGGCGCACGCCAGAATCCACATTGTTGATGTTCGGCCTGATCGGCGGGCTGGGCGCCTGGATGGGTCAGCACATCCTGCGCCACAAGACGCGCAAGGAGCCGTTCAGGACCCGGTTCGGCATGATCGTCCTGCTCCACCTGATCCTGCTGGCGGGCGCCGCCGCCTGGGTCATCCTGTAGCGCGATCGCCCTCGCCCGCCCCATCCTCGCCCGCCACGATCCGCGTCGCGGCCAGGTCGGCGGTGACGTTGCCGACGGTGCGGAAGATGTCGGGGATGACCTCGACCGCCAGCAGCAGCGGCAGCACGCCCAGCGGCAGGCCCATGGCCAGACAGATGGGGCCGATGGCGGCGAAGAAGCTGACCTGACCTGGCAATCCGACCGAGGCGATGGACACGGCGATGGCCGTCAGACCGCCGGCGATCAGCACGCCGAGGCCCAGCTCCACCCCGTGCAACTGCGCCACGTACAGGCAGACCGCCAGGTTGGCGACCGGGCTGGTGATGCGAAAAACCGCCACCGCCAACGGCAGAACGAGGCCGGCGGATGTCTGCGGCACGCCCAGCCAGTCGCGCGCCCGTTCGATCATCACCGGCAGGCTGGCCAGCGACGACTGGGTCGAGACGGCGACGACCTGGGCCGGGGCCACGGCGCGCGCGAAACGGGCCAGCGAAATCCGCCCCCACACGATCGCCACGACATAGATGATCAGGATCAGGCCGATCTGGCTGAGGCAGACGATGGCGACGTAGTGGGCCAGCGTCCCCGCCACCCCCAGGCCCGCGCGCAAACCCACGCCCAGCGCCAGGGCGAACACGCCGAACGGCGCCGCCAGCAGCACCCAGTGGACGATGACCACCATGGTCTCGGCCACCGCCTCGAAGAAGCCCGCCAGGGGCCGTCGCAGCTCGGCCTTGATCCGCGTCGCGGCGAAACCGAAGGCGACGGCGAAGACCACCACCGCCAGCACCCCGTCGTCGGACGCCGCCTTGATGACATTGGCCGGCGCAAGACTGGCCAGGAAGGCGCGCAGGCCGTCGGTGCGCGCCGCCTCGCCCACCGTCGCCAGGGATTCGGCGCTGACGCCCGCCAGCAGCCCACGCCCCGCCCCCGGATCGATCGGCCAGACCGCCAGCAGGCCCAGCCCCGCCAGGATCGCATAGAGCGTCGCCCCGACCAGCAGGACGGCGAACACCACCAGCGACCGCACCGCGATCCTTCCCGTCGCCGCCGCATCGGCGATCGAGACGATGCCGGTCACCAGCAGGCTGAACACCAGCGGAATCACGGTCATGCGCAGGGCGTTTAGCCACACTTGTCCCAGGCTCTCGACCACGCCCAGAGCGCCGGTCAGCCAGGCGGCCTGCGACCCTTGCGCCAGGGCGCCGACGACGACGCCGGCGACCAGGGCCGCGATGACGAAAAAGCTCAAGGAGGTGAAGAAGGCGGCGATGCGGGATTGGCTCATACCCTAGCGCTAGCACCGCTTGGCGCATTGCGCGCGCCAAACCTTCTGTCGGTCGCTGACAGTTCATGTCGTCGCAGGGCGAACCCCGGTCGCACACCGCGCGTTGATGGGACGAAAGGAACTCACTCATGTCCCGTCTGCACAAGCTCGTTCCCCTCCTCGGCAGCCTGCTGCTCTCCAAGGGCGGCCGTCGTGTCGCCGGTCGTCACGCCGGCAAACTGGCTTTGGCGACCCTGGCCTACGAGGTCTGGCGCAACCGCCGCGAAGGCGCCAAGGCCAAGGTCGCGCCGCAACCGCGCGGACGCTGGAGCGGTCGCCGCCCGCGCTGAGGCCGCAATCGCCGCTCGACTTCTCGGGCGGCGTTGCGAATAGTCACGCCTCGCCGCCCGGAGCCGACCCATGATCAAAGTTCACCACCTGAACGACAGCCGCTCGCAACGCGTCCTGTGGCTGCTCGAAGAGCTGGGCCTAGACTACGAAGTCGTTCGCTACGAACGAAACCCCGGAAACCGGCTGGCGCCCCCAGAACTGCTGGCGATCCACCCGCTGGGTAAGTCGCCTGTCATCGAGGACGGCGCGGTCAAGGTCGCTGAGACCGGGGCCATCGTCGAATATCTGCTCGATACCTATGGCCAAAGTCGCCTGCGTCCGGCGACGGGAACCGAGGACGGCCGTCGCTTCACCTATTGGCTGCACTATGCCGAGGGGTCGGCCATGCCGCCCCTGCTGCTGAAGCTGGTCTTCAGCATGTTGCCGCGCCGCGCGCCTGCCCTGCTGAAACCCATCGTCCACGGCGTCGCCAACAAGGCGATCGCCAGTTTCGTAGACCCGCAACTGCGCACCCATGTCGGCTTTTGGGAAAGCGAGCTGGGCCGCTCGGAATGGTTCGCGGGCGATCAATTCACCGCCGCCGACATCATGATGAGCTTTCCGGTCGAGGCGGGCGCCGACCGCGCCTTCGACCCCGAGACCAAGCCTCGCCTAAAGGCCTTTTTGAACCGCATCCATGCACGGCCCGCCTATCAGCGCGCGCTCGAACGCGGCGGTCCCTACAGCTACGCGTGATCGGATCGTGATCGCGACGGCGCAACCCGCCGTGGTCGAGGGCGTTAAGGTCTCATGCGCCTTCAAACCATTCAGATCGTGGCCGGACTGGCTGCGGCCGTCGCCTTCGTCCTCGCCTTCATGGCGGCAGGAGCCGCCTTGATTTCGGGCGTCTTCATGCTCGCCGGCCTCGCCGCCGTGGGTTGGCTGGCCTATAGCCTCATAAAGGGTGTCCTGCGCCGTGACCACAAGCCCGAACCGCCGGCCCGCGCCTGAGGGGTCAACCGGGGCGGGCGTTACGCTCTTGAATTGCTGAGCGAGAAACCCTAGTCTTGATGCCCGGCCGCGCCCGCCCCGCGGCCTTTTGTGTGCTTATCTCGCGTCTTTCCAGTCTCCGGGCGAACCAGAAAAATCACGACACAATGGAAAAAGTGCCGATGACGGCCGAGGGCTACCGCGTCCTCGACGATCAACTGAAGCAATTGAAGTCGGTCGAAAGGCCGAGCGTGATCGCCGCCATTTCTGAGGCGCGTGAGCACGGCGACCTGTCCGAAAACGCCGAATACCATGCCGCCAAGGAGCGTCAGGGCTGGATCGAAGGCCAGATCGCCGAGATCGAGGACAAAATCAGCCGCGCCCAGGTCATCGACGTGTCCAAACTGTCGGGCAGCCAGGTCAAGTTCGGCGCCACGGTCACCGTGGTGGACGAAGACACCGAGGAAGAGGCCACCTATCAGATCGTCGGCGAACACGAAGCCGATGTGAAGAAGGGCAAGATCTCGATCGCCTCGCCGATCGCGCGCGCCATGATTTCCAAGGAGGTCGGCGACGTCGTGGAGGTCAACACCCCCGGCGGCGTGAAGGCCTACGAGATCCTCAAGGTCGAGTGGAAGTAACAGTGATGGCGGGGGCAGCGTCCGCGCGCCCCCTCTCTCCCGATCCCTTGGCCATCTGGGTCGTCTCCGACGGCCGCGCCGGCATCGAGAATCAGGCGCTGGGTCTCGCCGAGGCCGTTCAGCGCCTGACCCCGGCCGAAATCACGATCAAACATATCCGCTGGCGGCCGATCTTCGACCGCCTGCCGTCGGCGTTGAAGACCCCGGCGATGTTGGAGTCCGCGCCGCTGACCGCCCCCTGGCCTGATTTTTGGATCGCCACGGGTCGCGCGACCCTGCCGCTGTCGACCCGCATCAAGGCCTGGAGCGGCGGCAAGACCTTCGTCGTTCAGACCCAGGATCCCCGCTGGGCCAACGACCGCTACGACCTGATCGTCGCCCCCGCCCATGACGGTCTGTCGGGCGACAATGTCTTTGAAATCACCGGCTCGCCGCACCGCATCACGCCCCAGCGCATCGCCCAGGCCGCACCCGCCTTCGCCGACCGGATCGCCCCCCTGCCCCATCCCCGCATCGCGGTGCTGATCGGCGGCAAGTCCAAGGCCTTCGACCTGCCCCCCGCCCATGCGGCCGACCTGGCCGACCAGATCGCGGAGGCCGTGCGAGCATCCGGCGGCGCACTGATGCTGACCTTCTCACGCCGGACGCCCGATGCGGCCAAGGCCGTCATTACCGCGCGCCTTTCGGACCTGCCGGGCTGGATTTGGGATGGGACAGGCGAAAATCCCCTGTTCGGCTTCCTGCATTTCGCCGACCACATCCTGGTCACCGAGGACAGCGCCAATATGGCGGCCGAGGCCGCCTCCACCGGCAAGCCGGTCCATGTCCTGCCGATGATCCCGCTGAAGGCCGGCGACAAGTTCGCCCGCCTGCACGACGACCTGCAATCGCGCGGCGCCACCCGTCCGTTCGACGGCGCGCTGGACGGCTGGACCTACGAGCCGCTGGCCGAGACCGACCGCGCCGCGCGCGCCGTTCTGGAAGCGATGCGGACCCGATAGCGAAACCCACGTCCGTTCCTGACGCCGTCACGCCCCATGGTGACGACCGTCATAAAGAGGCTTCCTAAGAGCGGTTCGCAAAAATCTGCACGAAAGTGCACTAAAAAATTCTGGAGTGGCCTTTTCAGTCGCCGCCACCCCCGCCGCCGCCGTCACAGCCGCTGTCCCCGCTTCAGTCAGAGCCGCTGGGCTGGGACGTATCTGATGACGGCATGACGGCGCCGCCGTCTGATCCGCCGCCCTTTTTGGCCTTCATGTTCGCCGCCCCCATCAGAGCCACGCCGAACCCTGATCCGATGGCCGTGCCCAGAGCGAGACCCAGGCCAACGTTGTCCAACGCCACGCCCAGCGCCACGCCGATCGACAGGCCCAGACCGATCCCGATCGGCAGGAAGGCCGCGTTCTTGTTCGTCATCCCCATCTCCCCTTCATGTCGGGCGAGACTAGCATCGCGCAAACGGGAATCACCGCCTAAATAGGGGCCATGACCCAAGCTCGTACCGTTCGCGTCGCCATCATCGGTTCCGGTCCCGCCGGCTGGACCGCCGCCATCTACGCCGCCCGCGCCTCGCTGAACCCCGTCGTCATCGCCGGCATCCAGCCGGGCGGCCAGCTGACCATCACCACTGACGTCGAAAACTATCCCGGCTTCGCCGACACCATCCAGGGCCCGTGGCTGATGGAGCAGATGCAGGCCCAGGCCCTGCATGTCGGGACCGAGGTCATCCACGACATCGTGGTCTCCGCCGACCTGTCGCAACGCCCGTTCCGCCTGAAGCTGGACAGCGGCGAGGAGTTGCTGGCCGAAACCGTCATTATCTCCACCGGCGCCCAGGCCAAATGGCTGGGGCTTGAGAGCGAGGCCGCCTATCAGGGCTTCGGCGTCTCGGCCTGCGCGACCTGCGACGGCTTCTTCTATCGCGGCAAGGAGGTCGTGGTCGTCGGCGGCGGCAACACCGCCGTCGAAGAGGCGCTGTTCCTGACCAACTTCGCCTCCAAGGTCACGGTCGTTCACCGCCGCGACGAGTTCCGCGCCGAGAAGATCCTGCAGGACCGGCTGTTCGCCCACCCCAAGGTGGAGGTGATCTGGAACTCGGCGATCGAGGAGATCGTAGGCGTTGTGGACGGCATGGCCAAGAACGTCACCGGCGTTCGGCTCAAGAACGTCCAGGACGGCTCGACCCGGAAAATCCCCGCCGACGGCGTCTTCATCGCCATCGGTCACGCCCCGTCGTCGGAACTGTTCAAGGGCCAGCTTGAAACGAACGCCGGCGGCTATCTGCGGGTGAAGCCCGGCACGGCCTCGACCGAGATCGAGGGCGTCTGGGCCGCCGGCGACGTGACGGACGACGTCTATCGCCAGGCGGTGACCGCCGCCGGCATGGGCTGTATGGCCGCACTGGAAGTCAGCCGCTTCCTCGCCGAGGAAGATCACGCCAAGGCCCACCACCCCATCAGCCACGCCGAGGCGGAGAAGATCGGGGTCTGGTGACCCCGATCCTGCGCGATCAGTAGGCCGAGGCCTCCGTCAGTTCCGCCAGATCCTCATCTGACAGCTTAAGCGTCGCCGCCTTCAGCGTGTCGGCCAGTTGTTCGGTCGAGGTGGCGCTGACGATCGGGGCGGAGACGCCCGGCTGGGCCAGCAGCCAGGCCAAGGCGACCTGGGCGGAGGTGGCCTCGTTCTTCTGCGCCACGGCGTCCAGGACCGCCAGAATACGCACGCCACGCTCGTCGAACTTGTCCTTCAGCATGCCCTCGCGCTTGGTCCCGGCGATCTGATCGACGGTCTTGTATTTGCCGGTCAGGAAGCCGCTCTCCAGGCTGAAATAGGTGATGATGCCCAGGCCCTTCTCGACGGCCAGATCCTGCAACCCGCCCTCGAAGGTGTCGCGGCTGTAGAGGTTGTAGTGCGGCTGGATCGTCGCATAGGCGGCCAGATCCTCGCGCTGCGAAATGTCCAAAGCCTCGGACACCTGCTCGGCCGAATGGTTGGACGTGCCGATGGCGCGCACCTTGCCGGCCTGCACCAGCTTGTCCAGCGCGCGCAGCGTCTCCTCCTGCGGCGTCTTCGGATCGGGCCAGTGCGTTTGATACAGGTCGATGTAGTCGGTCTGGAGCCGGCGCAGGGACGCCTCGACCGCCGTCTCGATCCAGCCGGGCGACAGGTCGTTGTGGCCCTGCCCCATGTCCGATCCGACCTTGGTCAGGATCTTCACGTCGTCGCGCCGGCCGCGCGCCTTCAGCCACTTGCCGATGATCGTCTCGCTTTCCCCGCCGGAGTGGCCCGGAACCCAGCGCGAATAGGCGTCGGCGGTGTCGATGGCGTCAAAGCCGGCCTCGACAAAGGCGTCCAGCAGAGCGAATGACGTCGCCTCGTCCGCCGTCCAGCCGAAGACGTTGCCGCCGAACACCAGGGGGGCGATGTCCAGGCCGCTGGAGCCGAGCTTGTGTTTGGGAAGGGTCGTCATGGAGAGGTTTCCTCTGGGGGAGCCCTCGACATATGCCGCATCGCTGCGACCGCAACCGCCTCTGCGGAGGTCAGCCGAAGAGTTGAAGACCCGGAGGCGCGTAATCGACCGGTTGGCCCTGACGCCGACGCAGCGCGTAATCCACGGCCGTCTGCACCGCATGTTCGTCGGTCGGCTTGGACAGCACGCCGATGGTGCCGGCCACGCCCTCGCGCACCATGCCGGGATTGGCCGTCATGAATAGGACGGAAACGCCCATGTCCTGGCCCAGTTCGCGACCCAGATTGATCCCTGTCGGACCATCGGAAAGGTGGATGTCGACCAGCGCCAGATCGACGTCGTTCTCGCGCACCAGATCGCGCGCGGCCTGTGCGGTCGCGGCGACGCCCAGAACCTCGTGACCGAGATCCTCCAGGACGAACCTGAGCTCCATCGCAACGAGAGCTTCGTCTTCGATGATGAGGATACGCGCAGTCATGGCTCGATCGGGAGTTCGGGA
This sequence comes from Brevundimonas sp. SGAir0440, assembly GCF_005484585.1. Classification (NCBI taxonomy): domain Bacteria; kingdom Pseudomonadati; phylum Pseudomonadota; class Alphaproteobacteria; order Caulobacterales; family Caulobacteraceae; genus Brevundimonas; species Brevundimonas sp. SGAir0440. The sequence goes on from NZ_CP039435.1 coordinate 2,850,058, forward strand.
ACGTACATAACGTCAGTGTGAGGGATAGGTTTCAATAGAGGACTAATTTGAATATCCGCCTGCCGCGCGTCGCCTGGACAAGGCCGTCGCCGGCAGATCCACGATGACCTGAAGGCCCTCGGGTCGCCACTCGCGCGAAAGCCGACCGCCCAGCTGTCCCTCGACCGACAGACTGGCCAGGGAGGAGCCGAAGCCGGTGCGCTGCGGCATGCCCTGGATGACCGGACCGCCCGTTTCCGACCAGGTCAGGACGAAGCGATCCTCCTGTCGTTCTGTGTCGAGCGTCACGACGCCTCCGCGTTCGGACAGGGCGCCGTATTTGGCTGCGTTGGTCGCCAGCTCATGGAACAGCAGAGCCACGGAAGTCGCCGCCTGGTCGTCGAAGACGGCGTCCTCGCCCCGGATGACGACGCGCGCGCCGCCCGTCTCGTCCGCATAGGCCTTAAACAGGTCGGACAGGAAGGAATGCAGCGTCGTCGCACCGATCGTGGTCTTGGACGTCTCCGTATGCGGCCGCACGAACTCATGCGCACGGGCCAAGGCGGCGATGCGTGTGCGCAGCGAGGCCGCAAACGCCTTCGCCTCCGGATACTGGCGCGCCGAAAGGGCGATCAGGGCGGTCACCACGGCGAAGATATTCTTGATCCGGTGGCTCAACTCCTGGCTGACCAGCTCGCGGCCCTGCTCCAGCCGCTTCAACTCGTCGATATCGGTCAGGGTGCCGAACCAGCGGGTGATCTCACCCGCCTCGTCGCGGATCGCCACCGCGCGGCCCAGGGTCCAGCGATAGACGCCGCTGTGATGCTTCAGCCGGTATTCGATCTCATAGGGCTCGCCGGTTTCCAGCGAGTTGCGCCACACCGCCCACGCCCGCTCGCGGTCGTCGGCATGGAACATGTCGTTCCAGCCCTCGCCGTCCGTCGATCCCAGAGGCACGCCCGTGAACTCGTACCAGCGCGCATTGTAGTAGTCGTGGAAACCGTCCGGCAGAGTGGACCACACCATCTGCGGCATGGCGTCAGCCAAGACCCGGAACCGGCTCTCGCTTTCGCTCAGGGCCACGGCGGTTTCGGCGAGGTCCGTCTCGATGGTCTTGCGTTCGGTGATGTCCACCGCGACGCCGGGGAAGCGGATCGGCTTGCCCTCCGCGTCGAAATAGACCTGACCGCGCGCCAGAACCCAACGCACGTCATCGCCCTGGCCCAGACGATATTCGCTGACGAAGGCGCCGTCGCCCGTCATGGCTCGGTCGATCTCGTCGGCGACGCGCTGGGCGTCGTCGCGATGGACGTTGCTTGTGAAAACCTCGATGGCCGCGCCCTCGCGCGCCGCTTCGGGATCCACGCCATACATCCGCGCAAAGCGTTCGTCGGCGATCACGCGATTCTCGGGAATGTCCCAGTCCCAGGCCCCCACATAGGCCGAGGCCTCCATCGCCAACCGCGCCGTGCGGTCGCTGAGGTCCCGGTCCAACAGGGCGCGACGCAGCTCCAGTTGCGTCATCACCTGATGCGCCAAAGTCTTGAGCGCCATCAACTGGAGCTCGGTCAAACCTTGCGGGCGCGGCTTGTCATCCAGAACGCACAGGGCGCCCAGCGGCACGCCGTCGGGCGTCCTCAACGGATAGCCGGCATAGAAGCGGATGTGCGGCGCGCCCGTCACCAGGTCATTGTCGATGAAGCGCTCATCCTGCATCGCGTCGGGGATGACCATGACGTCGTCGCGCAGCATGGCATGGGCGCAGAACGACAGCGGGCGCGGCGTTTCGCGCACGCCCAGACCGACCTCGGACTTGAACCATTGACGCTGGGAATCGACCAGACTGACGGCGGCCATCGGCGCTTCGCAAATGCGCGCGGCGAGCGACGCCAGATCATCGAACGACCCTTCAGGCGTCGTGTCCAGCACGCCGTAGCTCGTCAGGGCCTTCAGACGGTCGGCTTCGTCCCACCTCGGACAATCGACTTCGGGGTGGGTCAAGCAGGCGTCCTCGCAGAGCCGGTCAGGCCCGGCCATCGACATCAATGCTCGGAGTGGCGAAGCGTTGCAATGCTGGATGTCAGTTCGCGGGGCGACCGACTTCCTCCACATCCATTGTCGTGACGCCAGCCGGCGCCGGAGCGGACGGCTTTTCGGCGGCAGCGGGCCGGTCCAGGGCATTCAGGCGCGCGTTGATGGCGGCGACTTCGTCACGCGTCGGCAGGCGGCGACCGCCCAGGCTGACCACGCCGACGACCCGCTGCTGGCCATCGATCTCGACCGTCTTCAACGGCACGTCCTTCACCGGCGCATCGGGATCGGCGCCGCCGGTTGCGGAGCCGGCCGCGATCGTCATGCGGGGACGCGAGAAGCGCGCCTCGTCGATCGCCGGCTCACGCCCAGTGTAGGTTTTGCGGAAGGCGGCCGTTTCGCCATAGACGCCTTTCCAACGATAGAAGATGTGCGCGCCGATCTGCGTCACCTTGGCCACCGTCGGCGCCCACCAGGGATGCACATAGTCCGCGTGATAGTGGGTGGCCGTGCCGACGTCCTGAGCCACGGCGCCGTTCAGCGCGCGCTCCGCCACCTTGCGCGCCCGCTCCCACGCCCAGCCGACGGGCGCTTGGCCCAGCGAGCCGTCGCAGGTGAAGCTGAACTGACAGCCCGTGACGCGTTCGGCGCCTTCGAACACCACCCCGCAGACGGTGTTGGCGTAGTTCGGATCGCGCACGCGGTTCAGGACCACCTGCGCCACGCCCGCCTGGCCGTTGTCCGGCTCCAGCGCCGCTTCGTAATAAACCGCCTGGGTCAGGCAGCGCAAAGCCCGCCTGCGATCCTCGGCGCTGCCCTTGAACACGAACGGCAAGGCGGGACGCAGCGCGCCGGACGCCGGCGCCATGGCGGCATTCAGCCGCTGGGCCTCAAGGCCGCTCTTGCCCGGTTCCAGTCCCGGCTTGCCAGCCAGCGTCAGGCTCTCCCAACCCGGCGTCAGTCCGTAGAGCGCAGGCTGCAGAAGGTTGGGATCATGCCGCATGGCGACGGCCAGCTGCGACGGGGTCAGACGCTCCTTGATCGCCGCCAAACCGCCCGCGCCGAGATCGCCGCCGGTGATGCGCGAGACCGCCTCAGCGGTCCGATCCATGTCGGGCCGCACGCTGGACCCCGCCGCCATGGCGACGCCCAGCACCGCGCCAGCCGCGGGCAAGGCCGCCGCCGAACGCCGCAGCGCCTTCCACATCGTTTTCCAGGGCAACCGGGTCATTCAGGGTCCAACAGCCGCGATCGGCGCACCGGCCTTTCGCTGAGATCGCGCGTCTAGTCCGACTTATAGGCCATTTTCCGGCGCCACGACGACCGCCGTTATCGCACCCCTTTGCGCGTCAGGGGTGGTCGCCCCAAACGCAAGGTGTAAAGCTATGTTCCAGCGGCGCAAACGCGTCGCTGGTGGGGCGAACCGACGATATGAGCGCAGGCGGATCGAAAGGGCGGATCGCAGGCATGGATCGCTGGCTGGTCGGCCTGGCGCGCTTACCCGCGACCTCTGCGTCGCGTCGTCTTTTGATCGGAGCCGGGATCGCGCTTGCCGGGCTGGTGATCCGGGCGGCGGCGGCGCCGCTGTACGGCGAGGTCACCGGCTTCACCATCCTGCTGCCGGCGGTGACCCTGGCCGCGCTCGCGGCCGGCTGGTCCGGCGCCCTGGCGGCGCTTTTGGTGTGCACCGGCGGCGGCTGGGCGATTGTCGCGCTGACGGCCACCGGCCGGGATGGCGTGCTTGACGCCATCGGCGGTGCGGCGACCTGGAACTTCGTTCTCGTCAGCCTGTTCATCGCCGCGGTGGGGGCGTCGCTGCGCAAGGCCCTGTTGCGGCTGAGTGAAAGCGAGACCCGGTTCCGCGAACTGGCCGATACCGCCCCCTCCCCGATCTGGCTGCTGGACGCCAAGGGCGAGTTCGAGTTCGTCAACGCCGCCGTTTTCACCCTGCATGGGCTGAACATCGAGGCGTTGCGCGAAGGCGGCTGGAAGACGGCCGTTCACCCCGACGATCTGGAGACTGTAAAGGCGGCCGAGAAGGCCGGCGCCGCTGATCGCAAGCCGTTCCAGATGGAGGCGCGCGTTCAGGGACAGGACGGCGTCTGGCGCTGGATGCGGGCCGTCGTGCGTCCGCGCTTCGACGGCCAAGGCGTCTTCGTCGGCTATGCCGGCATTTCGTTCGACGTGACCGAAACCCGTGAGGCGCTGGATGCCGCAGCGCGCGCAGGGCGACGTCAGGCCTTCCTACTGGATCTCAGCGACCGACTGCGCGACCTGAGCGATCCCGAAGACATCATGGCCGATGTGGAGAGCACGCTCGGCGCGCTGCTGGACGTCGACCGGGTGGGCTATGGCGAGGTCGATCAGGCGGCAGGCGTCGTCTCCATGAGCCGCGACTGGACCGCCGGCGTCGAAAGCGCCCAGGGTCAGTTCAGCCTGAACGCCTTTGGCGAGGGTCTGATCGCGGACCTGAACGCAGGCCGCACCATCCAGATTTCGGATGTGCGCGAGGATCCTCGCACGGCGGCGGTCGCCGACGCCTTCGACGCCATCCAGACCCGCGCCCTGGTGCGCGCGCCGCTGATCCGCACCGGACGCTTGCGCGCATTTCTCTATGTCCATTCCGCGACCCCGCGCGACTGGACCGAGGCCGAGGTCAGCCTTGTCGAGGAAGTCGCCGCGCGCACTTGGGCCGAGGTCGAGCGCGCCCGCGCGGAAAACGAGACCCGTGAGAGCGAGCAGCGGTTCCGCGCCATCGCCGACACCGCCCCCGTGCTCATCTGGGTCACCAAACAGGATCGCACGCGCGCCTTCGTCAACCGCGCCTATGTCGATTTCCATGGCTCGAACTATCAGACCGTCCTCAACCTGGATTGGCGCGACGTGCTGCATCCTGAGGATCAGGCGCGCATCCTGGCGGAATCGCTGAGCGGCGAGGCGACGCGCGAGCCCTTTTCGATGGAGGCGCGGTATCGCCGTCACGATGGCGAATGGCGCTGGCTGAAATCCTTCTCCCGCCCCCGTCTGGCCGGTCAGGAGGTTGTCGGCTTCGTGGGCGTGGCGTTTGACGTGACGGACATGCGCACGGCCCAGGCGCGACTGGAGGAATCCGAGAACCGCTTCCGCACCGTCGCCGACAGCGCGCCCGCCCTGATCTGGATGAGCGACGACGCCGCCCAGATGGTGTTCGCCAACAGGCGCTATCGCACCTTCTTCGGCGTCGAGGCGGACGCGCATTTGCCAGACAGCTGGCGACGTCTGATCCACCCGGATGACGAAGGCGTGTTCGCCGCCGCCTTCATGCGCGCCTTCGAGGCGCGGGATCGGTTCGAGGCGCTGACCCGGATCAACCACCCGACGCTCGGCCCGCGCTGGCTGCGAACCGAAGGCGTACCGCGCTTCGACGCCTCGGGCCTATTCCAGGGTTATGTCGGCGCCTGCCTTGATGTGACCGACGCCAAGCGGGCCGAAGACGACCTCAAACGCATCAATGAACTGCTGGAAGAACGGGTCGACGAGGCCCTGATCGAAAAGGCCCAGGCCGAGGCGCAACTGGTCCACGCCCAGCGGATGGAGGCGGTCGGGCGGCTGACCGGCGGGGTCGCGCACGACTTCAACAACCTGCTGACCGTCGTGATCGGGGCGTTGGACATCATCCTGCGTAGCGAGGATGCGGCCAAGCGCAAGAAGCTGGGCGAGGCGGCGCTGGCGGCGGCGCGTCGGGGCGAGAGCCTGACGCACCAGTTGCTGGCCTTCTCGCGTCGTCAGGCGCTGCGGCCCGAGCCGATCGATCTCAACGCCCTGATCCGCGAGAGCGAACCGCTGCTGCGTCGGGCCGTCGGCGAGGCCGTGGACTTCAAGGTCAAGCTGAAACGCGGCGGCGCGCCCGCCAATGTCGATCCGGCCCAGTTCGAAGCCGCCCTGCTGAACCTGATCGTCAATGCGCGCGACGCGCTGGGTGATGTGACCGGGGCCAAAGGTCGCCAGGCCCGCATAACCGTGCAGACGCGGGCCTGCACCGTCGAGGCCGGACAGATCGCCGAACTGTCGGCCGGCGACTACGTCTGCGTCAGCGTCGCCGACAACGGCGAAGGCATGTCGCCGGACATCCGCGACCGGGTGTTCGAACCCTTCTTCACCACCAAGGGCGTCGGCAAGGGGACGGGCCTGGGGTTGAGCCAAGTCTATGGGTTCGCGCGCCAGTCGGGCGGCGGCGTCCAGATCATCTCCGAGCCGGGCCGCGGGGCCGAGATCTGCATCTTCCTGCCGCCGCTGTCGGCGGAAGACGCCGCAGTGACGTCGAGCCTGGTCGCCGCCGATGGCGCCGCCTTGGTCGAGGGCGGGCGGATGTTGCTGGTGGAGGACGACGCCGGCGTCGCCGCCATCGCGCTCGAAATCCTGGAAGGCTTCGGATTGGAGGTCGATTGGGCCGAGACGGGCGACGATGCGCTGAAGTTCCTTCAGGCCCACGACTTCGATCTTATGCTGACCGATGTGGTGATGCCCGGCGGCATGAGCGGTATCGATTTGGCGCGCGAGGCGGCGGCGCGCTGGCCGGACCTGCGGATCGCCCTGACCTCGGGCTACGTCGGCGAAGACGTGGATGCGGTGCTGGCCGACACGGTCTGGCCGCTGCTGCGCAAACCCTATTCGTCGGACCAGTTGCGCGCCCTGCTGGAACGCCTAAGCGCTGCTCCGGCGCTCTGACGGCCAAAGAAAAACGCGCCGCAGCGATGCGACGCGTCGATCTGTCTGGAGCTGCAGCTGGGTTAGCGGCGGGCCTTGCGGGCGGCGTAACGGGCGTCGCGCTTGGCCTTCTGCTCTTCCTTGGTCAACTGCTTGCGCGCCTTGCGGTCGGCGCGCTTCTCGGCGTCGATCTCTTCCTGGGCGGCCAGTTCGGCGGCCAGACGCGCGGCTTCTTTTTCGGCCTTCTCGCGACGCAGCTCGGCCTTGGCCAGTTCGTGCTGCTGCCGCAGGGCTTCCTTCTCGGCGGCGCGCTTTTCGGCCAGGCGGTCGAACTCGGGATCGGGCGCGGCGGCCTTGGGCTTGAATTTGGCGAGCAGGGCCTTTTTGGCCTCTTGCTGGGCGGTAATGCGGTCGGAGAATCCGGTCTTCAGATCTTTCATGCGAAAGCGTCAGGGTTCCTTGTGAGCGACCAGGGCGGTCGTCGGGGGTCAGGCTGCGCCACGCACGGCCCGAAGCGGGGCGCACAAAGCCGATACGCGCGCGAAAATCAAGGTTCGCAGCCCGCAAATCGGCCTGATGCGTCATTTGAAGCGTCGCGGCGGCGTGGCCGCAACACTCTACTTAAATATGCGACGCGGCCCGCATCGCAAGTGCGGCGATAAGAGCTTGCGTCGATCAAGGCGGTCTTAGTTCGGCTTTTGCGCCTGGCCGACAGCCGTTCCGGCCGCGCCGCCCACGGCGGCGCCGACGGGTCCGCCGACGACCGCACCGGCGATGGCGCCGCTGGCGGCCTTCTGTTCGATGGTCGCGCCGCAGGCGGACAGGGCGAGCGCCGTCGCAGCGGCTGCGGTCAGGGTGATGATTTTCGTCATGGGCTTCTCTCCAAAGGCCACGCTTGAACGCGAATGCCGCACAGCGGTTCCTGGCTTGAGCTCTAGTTGCACCGACGGCTCACGCCATAATTTTAAACAGATTTGATCAACGCATTTAGTTTGTCGCGCTGCAACATATCTATAAATAACAAGTCCAACTGTAGTTGGATGCAGTATTCAGACGATCGATTTGCCGCCTCTCGCCGTTTTGCAGCCACACAGGCCGTCGAGACTAAAAAATGCCTATCGAATCCGACGCGTTAACCATCGGATTGCGAATCGAACACATTGAGGCCATAAAGGGCTGGCTAAAGGCCCGTCCTCGACGCCCGGGCCAGTGAGCCGAGCGCCGGAATTTGCAGGCTGGACCGCGACCGCAATGGGTCGCCTCGCCGGCAAGACTACCCCGGGGGCCGCGTTTCTCGCCCTGCTGAACAGGACTACCTCGTTGTCGCATTCCTCGCAGACGCGCGCCATTTTGCGCGCCGATCGTGTGGCCAAGATCAAGCCCATGACGGCTGCTGCAGCCTTTGGCGGTCTGTTGGGACTGGCGATCGGATGCGCCTATCTGGGCGGCACGACGGCGCGCGCGACGACGCTGCGCGCCCAGGCCGAACGGATTCAGGGCGCCACCGCCGCCGGTTTCACGGAAGAAGCCCTTGCCGCCGCCGCCGGCGGCCTCGACGCCAGCGCCCTGACCATTGCGCGTCGACACGATCCCTACACCAGCGCGGGCTCGGCCCAGCGCGATCGCCAGGCCGAACTGCTGGCCGCCCGTCTCGAACAGCTCCGCGCGCCGGGCGATCCGCATCTTCGCCGCGCCAGCCTGACCGCACCGACCGCCGCGCCCGCCTTCCGCGTGGCCAACGCCCTAGATGCCAGCCGCGATCTCGATTGCCTGACCCAGGCCGTCTACTATGAGGCCCGTGGCGAGGGCGCCGACGGCATGAAGGCCGTGGCCCAGGTCGTTCTGAACCGCGTTCGCCACCCCGCCTTCCCCAAGACCGTCTGCGGCGTCGTCTTCCAGGGTGCGGCGCGCAGCACCGGTTGCCAGTTCTCCTTCACCTGCTCGGGCGCGATGCGCGGCCGCGTCAACCCGGCCGCCTGGAACCGCGCCAGGACCGTGGCCTCAAACGCAATGTCGGGGTCGGTCTTCTCGCGCGTCGGCAATGCGACCCATTTCCACACAACCGCCGTGACTCCGGGCTGGCGTTCTTCGCTGGTGCAGGTCAGCCAGGTCGGCAGCCACCTGTTCTATCGCTTCGGCGGCCGTTCGAGCACCGGCGGGACCTTCACCTACGCCGCCCGTCGCGCGGCGCCGGCGGATCAGCCGCGCCTGATCCAGGCCGGCCTCAACCCGGTCGAAACCGCGCGTCAGGCCGGACAGGCGGTCGCCTATTCGATGGTATTGGCGCAGGAAGGTCGCGCCCTGCCCGCGCCGGCGGCCCAGTCGACGACGTCTTCGCCTGCCGCCACGCGCGCCGCCGCGGCCCAGCCGGCTTCGCGCCCTGCGCGAGCGAACGAGACCTCGGCCAAAACCGATGTGGCCGAGACGGCCTCCAGCCCCGCTTGATCGGCGGAGGTCTGGAAGCGATCAGAGCGCATCCAGGCCGATATCAAGAACGGGCGCCGAATGGGTCAGGGCGCCGACCGAGATGACGTCTACGCCCGTCTCGGCGATGCCGCGCACCGTCGTCAGATCGACCCCGCCCGAGGCCTCCAGCACGATCCGCCCTGCGACGCGCGCCACGGCGGCGCGCAGGTCGTCGAGGCTGAAGTTGTCCAGCATGATGACATCGGGCGCCGCGCCCTCCTCGATCAGGGCCAATACGGCGTCCAGCTGATCCAGCCCATCGACCTCGACCTCGACCTTCATCAGATGCGGGGCGAAAGCCTTGGCCCGCCGCACAGCCTCGACGACGCCGCCGCAGACGGCGACGTGGTTGTCCTTGATCAGGATGGCGTCATCCAGACCGAAGCGGTGGTTGATCCCGCCACCGCAGGCCACGGCGTGCTTCTCCAGCGCGCGCAGCCCCGGCGTGGTCTTGCGCGTATCCGCGATCCGCGCCTTGGTCCCGGCGACGGCCTCGACATAGGTGCGAGTCAAGGTCGCAACGCCGCTGAGCCGTCCGACCAGATTGAGCGCCGTCCGCTCGGCCGAGAGGAAGGCGCGCGCGTCGGCCTCGACAACCGCCAGCACGGCGCCCGTCTCAAAGGCAGCGCCATCGCTTAGCCGCAGATCGACCGAGGCCTTGGGGTCCATGGCCAGCACGGCCAGGCGCACGCAGTCGATACCCGCCAGCACGCCAGGCTTCCTGGCCGCAAAAGCCGCCTTCATCCGCGCATCCTCTGGGATGCAGGCCATGGCGGTCACATCGCCGGCCCGACCCAGATCCTCGGCCAGCGCCAGACGCACGACGGGCTCGACCAGCACTTCAGGAAGTCGTCTCATTCCGCCGCCTCCAGCGCCGCCTGGTGAGGGATCCGCACCCGCGTATGCACCGCCGCCCCATCCGTCTGCGGATAGTCCGAGCGATAGTGCCCGCCCCGGCTCTCACGCCGGTCCAGAGCCGCCCGGGCGATGAGCCTCGCCGCCAACAGAACGGCCGCAGGCCCGTAGTTGCTTTCCAGCCGGTCAATCAGGGAGATCAAGCCCGACAGCCCTTCCGCATCACGCACCACGCCCGCATGCGCCGTCATGGCGGTCCGCAGTTCGGCCATCGCCGCATCCGGCAGGTCAGGCGAGATATCAGCCGCCAAGGGGCGGCCGCCGCCGACTTCCTGGGCCGCCGACCGGCCCGCGCGCCGACCGAAGGCCGCCGCTTCCAGCAGGGAGTTGGACGCAAGCCGGTTGGCGCCGTGCACGCCGGTCGCCGCGCACTCTCCGACCGCATAAAGGCCCGCGACCGTCGTGCGGCCGTCGGCATCGGCGGCGATCCCGCCCATGTGATAGTGGCAGGCCGCCATCACCGGGATCGGGCTGATGCGCGGGTCCAGCCCGGCGCGCATACAGGCGGCGAAGACGGCGGGAAACGCGTGCGGAAACTCGTCCCCGATCGCTGTGCGTGCATCCAGAAAGGCCCCGCGACCGTCCACGCGAGCCGCATGAACCGCGCGCGCCACCACGTCGCGCGGTTTCAGATCGGCGTCGTCCGCCTGGCCCAATAGAAAGCGTCCCTGACCATCGATCAGTCGCGCGCCCTCCCCCCGCAAAGCCTCTGTCGCCAGCGGCGCGGGGTCCAGTCCCACGTCGATGGCGGTGGGGTGGAACTGCACGAACTCCGGATCAAGGATTTCCGCGCCGGCGCGCGCGGCCAGGGCCATACCCTCGCCCTTCAACGCGGCCGGGGTCGTGGTCGCCGCGAACAGACCGCCCGCCCCGCCAGTGGCCAGCACCACCGCCTTCGCCGTGATCTCGACCAGGCGGTCGCCGCGCACGACCACCGCCCCGACCACTCGGCCGTCGGCATCCTGCGACAGCGCCTTCAGCCGCGCGTCTTCCCAGATCTCGATCAACGTCTCGGCTCGCACCGCTGCAACGACGGCCGACAGGATGGCTCGGCCGGCGCCGTCGCCGCCGACCCGCGCCACGCGAGCAACGGAATGGGCCGCCTCCAGGCTGACGACGAAACCGCCGTCCGCATCCCGGTCGAACGGCGCGCCCAGGGCCGCCAGCCACTCCACCGTCTCACGCCCGGCGTCGGTCAGGGCGCGCGCCGCGACCGGCTCGACCAGACCCGCGCCCGCCGCCTCGGTATCCCTGGCGTGCAATGCGGCCGAGTCTTGTGCCGTCAGCGCCGCCGCCATCCCGCCCTGCGCCCAGGCGGACGAACAGGCGTTCAGCAAGGGCTCGGGCGTCACGACCAGCACCTTCGCGCCAGCCTTGGCCGCCTCAAGCGCGGCCGACAGCCCCGCCAGCCCCGCCCCGACGATCACAGGTCCGTCATGCCGCGTTCGGTTCATCGTCCAAAGCCCAAATAGTTGAGGCCCAACTGCACCGCGCCGGACGGATCGCCCCCGGTCATCGGCATCAGGGCGCCGACGGCCGCCGCCGCGCACACCGCCAGGGTCAGCAGATAGAGCGCCAGGCTCTTGCCCGCCTCGGACCAGCTCAGCGTGCCCCACGCCGCACGCCAGACGCCGCGCTTCAAATGGCTGAACACCGACAGAGCCAGGAAGGCGGCCAGGATGAACCGCCCGGTCGTCAGGCCCCACCAGACCACCGCCACGCCGATGACCAGCAGCACGATCTGCTCCAGACGCGGATGCACACGCGTCAGCACCGGCCCTAGAGCCTTGGATCCATCCAGAGGCGGGGCCGGCACGAGGTTCACCAGATTGAGCATGGCGATGAAGAAGGCGCCCATCAGCCATTCGCCCTGCCCCAGAACCATCCAGACCCCGACGAACGGGATCATCGCCAGCAGGCCGAAGGCCGGTCCGGCCAGCGACACCAGAACCCCGTCCCACTCGCTCTTCGGCTCCCGCCGCGCCTTGGCCAGACCGCCCAGGAACGGGATGATGTAGATGCGGGCGGGCCCCATGCCGAGCTTGTTCATCGCCAGGGCGTGGCCCGCCTCATGGACGAACAGGCCGATCAGCACCGCGCCCGCCACGATGGCGCTGCCCGTGATCCACCACAGGAAGCCGCCCATCAGCGCCGTGGACAGCATCGCCCAGACCAGGCTCTGGTCCTTTTCGGCCGGTACTTCCGCCGAGGGCGCGGGCGCGGCTCCACGCGCCGATGTCGGTTCGGGCTTGGCGTCCCAGGGGCCGGGCGCGCGGCCCAGAGGACGGTCAGGCGTCTGATCTGTGGTGTCGGTGTTGCTCATGGCGTCCAGATGGGCGCAAGGACCCGCCCCGTCGCCGGGACCGATCGCCGCGTCACGCTCAGATCAGCTCCACATCGACGTGGTGGCGCGCCTTGACCAGGTCGTAGCGCGCCGGAACGGCGGGCGGCGGCAGGTCGATCATTCGCTGCACCGCCAGGCGTCCACGTTCGATCATGTCGGCCGGCACCGTCACCTCGAACTGCATGTTCAGAAGGCAGTCGTGGATGTTCTGCAGCGTGATCCGCTTCATGTGCGGGCACAGGTTGCACGGGCCGATGAACTGCACGCCCGGCACGTCGCCGGCCACGTTCGAGGCCATCGAACATTCGGTGATCATCACCACCTGTTTGGGCCGTCGCGCCTCGACATAGTCGGTCATCGCCGCCGTCGATCCGGCGAAATCCGCCGCCGCCAGCACGTCTTCGGGACATTCGGGGTGGGCCAGGATTTCCGCGCCGGGATAGGCGGCGCGCATCTCGACGATGTCGTCCACCGTGAACCGTTCATGCACCTCGCAACGGCCCTTCCAGGCGATGACGCCCACCGTCGTCTGGGCCGCGACGTTGCGCGCCAGGAACTCGTCCGGGATCAGGATGACGCGGTCCACGCCCCATTCCCTGGCCGCCCATTCGACCACCTGAACGGCGTTGGCGCTGGTGCAGCAGATGTCGGTCTCGGCCTTCACATCGGCGGTGGTGTTCACATAGGTCACGACCGGCAGGCCCGGATAGCGCTGCTTGATCAGCCGCACGTCCGCCCCGGTGATCGACGAGGCAAGCGAGCACCCGGCGCGCAGGTCGGGGATCAGCACGGTCTTCTCGGGCGACAGGATCTTGGACGTCTCGGCCATGAAGTGAACGCCCGCCTGAACGATCACCTTCGCATCCGACCGCGCGGCCTCCTTGGCCAGGCCCAGGCTGTCGCCAACATAGTCTCCGACCCCGTGGAAGATCTCGGGCGTCATATAGTTGTGGGCCAGGATCACGGCGTCGCGTTCGCGCTTTAGCCGGTTGATCTCGCTGATCAGCCGCGCCTGCGCGGGCCATTCCAGCGGCGTGACGTGGTCCTTGACCTTGGCCCACACCCCGGCGGTTTCCCGCTCCAACTCTTTCGTCAGACCAAAGGCGCCGTCAGCCATGATCATCTCCATACCCTTATGCTCACATTTAGCATAAGCAGGCGCAATGTAGGCCGATGCGGGCGCTGTGCAAGAGGAAACTCATTCCTATTCCCGCAACTCACCGACGACTGCGATGTGCAAAAACCGTTCCCAACAGTGCGGATATCGCCTAGATGGCAGCCTACTTCTTTGCCTTTAAGCGCCTATCCACGACATTTCCATGCAGGACACCATCCGCCGCATCCTCACCGCGCGCGTCTATGATGTGGCGGACGAAACGCCTCTCGACCCGCTGCGCCGCCTGTCGGCCCGGCTCAAGCGGCCCGTTCTGCTAAAGCGGGAAGACTTGCAGCCGGTCTTCTCGTTCAAAATCCGTGGCGCCTACAACAAGATCGCTGGCCTGTCTGAGGATGAGTTGTCCAAGGGCGTCATCTGCGCCTCTGCCGGCAATCATGCGCAAGGGGTGGCCCTAGCGGCCGCTCGCCGCAATACGCTTGCGACCATCGTGATGCCCACCACCACACCCGGCATCAAGGTGGCGGCTGTGCGGGCCCTGGGCGGCGAGGTGGTTCTGCATGGCGACAGCTTCGACGAGGCCTACGCCCACGCCCGTGAACTGGAGGGCCGGACCGGCGCGGCGTTCATCCACCCCTTTGATGACCCCGACGTCATCGCGGGCCAGGGCACGGTGGGGCTCGAGATCGCCCGTCAGCACGCCGATCCGATCGAAGCCATCTTCGTGCCCATCGGCGGCGGGGGCCTGGCCGCCGGGGTCGCGACCATCGTCAAATTCCTGCGGCCCGAGACCCGGATCGTTGGAGTCGAGCCGGTGGATGCGCCGACGATGAAGTCCGCCATCGACGCGGGGCAAGTCGTGACCTTGAACGAGGTCGGCCTGTTCGCCGACGGCGTCGCCGTGCGTCGAGCCGGGACCGAGACCTTCCGCCTCTGCAAGGATCTGCTGGACGAGATCGTGCTGGTGGACACCGACGCCATCTGCGCCGCGATCAAGGACATCTTCGACGATAGCCGCGCAGTCGCCGAACCCTCCGGAGCCGTCGCGCTGGCGGGGCTGAAGGCCTGGGCCGCCGCTCATCCCGGAACCGGCAGTCTGATCGCCATCAACTCCGGCGCCAACCTGAACTTCGACCGTCTGCGTCATGTCGCCGAACGGGCCGAGATCGGAGAGGGCGCTGAGGCTCTGCTGGCCGTGGCGATGAAGGACGACCGCGACGACTACCGTCGATTCCTGGACAGTCTGGACGGTCGTTCAGTCACCGAGTTCAACTATCGCTGGTCCGGCGACGGGCAGGCGCAAATCTTCGTCGGCGTCGCCCTGCGAAACGGTCCGCCCGAGCGGGACGACCTGATCGCGGCGCTTCGTTCCGGCGGCTATGCGGTCGAGGACATGAGCGACAATGAGACCGCCAAGCTGCACGTCCGCTACATGGTGGGCGGCCGCACCGTCGGCCTGCACCACGAGCGTATCCTGCGCTTCCAGTTCCCCGAACGCCCCGGCGCCTTCCTGCGGTTCCTAAACAGCCTGCAACCCGCCTGGGCCCTGACGCTGTTTCACTATCGCAACCACGGCGACGACGTCGGCCGGGTGCTGGCGGGCATCAGCGTTCCGCCCCAGGAGCAGGCACAGCTAACCGCCGCCCTGGCCGATCTGGGCTACCCCTACGTCGACGAAACCGCCAATCCGGCGTGCCGCCTGTTTCTGGACGGCGCGTAACTACGTAGTGCGACCTTAACCGGGCGTTTGCGGGCTCTGGTGCATAGAGACAGGCCTACGGAGCCCGTCATGTTCTCGTTCAATCGCCTGTCCATCGCCTTAAAGCTCGCCGTGGTGGCGGGGCTCGCCATCGGCGCCTTGATGATCGTCGCGGCCATCGGCGTGACGGCCTATTCCGGCGCGATCGTCCGCGACATGGCCGGCCGATACGCCGAAAGCGCTGCGCTAGAAGCCTCGCAAGAAATCCGCAACGAGATCGTCTCGGCCGGCACGGGCGCCAAGACCCTGGCCGCGACCTTGGGCGCCGCACGACAGACGGGACTGACCGACCGCGCCGCCTATATGGCGCTGGTCAAGCCGAACGCCGAAGCCACCGATCAGGTGATGGGCGCCTGGTTCATGGCTGCCCCGGACGCCGTCGGCGCCGACGCCGCCCACATCAGGGATGCGGCGAGCAGTTCGAACGTCAACGGACGACTTTCCATCTATTGGGTGCGTCGTGACGGTCAGATTTCCCTGGAGCCCGAGGCTGACGGCTCCGACTTCGAACAGGCCTATTATACCGAGCCGATGGCCAGCGGCGCGCCGGTCGTGGTCGAACCGTACGAAGAGAACATTGGCGGCGGCAAGGTCGCGATGACCTCGGTCGCCTATCCGGTGCGCGCCAACGGCCGCATCATCGGAGTCGCGGGCTTGGACATCACCTTGGCCAACCTGTCGCAGCGCTTGGCGGCGATGAAGCCGCTGGGCACGGGCCGCGTCACACTGGTGTCGAACAAGGGCGTCTGGGTCGCCCATCCGGACGCCGCCGTGCGAGGCCAAGCCTATGCGGACGCTGGCGCGGACATCGTGCGCAACGTCATCGCCGAACGCCAGGCCCAGGCGGTCGAGGGCGTCAGCGTAAACGGCGAGCCGGTTCGGCGTCTGGTCCAGCCTGTCATCCTGCCCGGTCAAAAGGCGACCTGGGCCGTCGTGCTGGACATTCCTGTCGCGACGATCGAGGCCCCGGCGCGGCAGTTGGCCTTGATGCTTCTGGTCGGCGGCGTTCTGATCATCGCCGCCATCATCGTCGCCCTTCTGATCACCAGCGACCGTCTGATCCGACGCCCGCTTGCGCGTCTGACGGCCGATGTGCGGACCATGAGCGACGGACGCTATGACATTCCCGTCGCCGGTGCGGACAAGGCCGACGAACTGGGCCAGATCGCGCGGGCGCTCGAAGGGTTCCGGCTTGAGCTTGCGGACGGTCTGGCGCGGCGCGACCAGCAGCAGCGCGAACGTGCGGCCGCCGAGACCGATCGTCGCCGGCACGCCGAGGAGACGGAGCTCTTCGCCGCCTCGCAAACGCGCGCCGTCGAGACGTTGGGAGAAGGTCTGTCGCGTCTCGCCGCCGGCGACCTGGCCTGGCGGATGCCGGAGGCGGGCTTCACCGCCGACACGCGTCGCATCCCAGAAGATTACAACGCCGCGCTGCATCAGCTGCACACGACGATGACCGGCATCTGGACCACGGCCCAGTCGATGCGCGGCGGATGTCAGGACATCGCCGCAGCCGCCGACAGCCTGTCGCGCCGCACCGAGCAGCAGGCCGCCGGTCTGGAACAGACCGCCGCCGCGTTGGACGAGCTGACGCAGACCGTGCGCAGCAGCGCCGAAAACGCCGAGCGCGCCCGAGACATCACTCAGGCCGCTCAGGCGGCGGCCGACAAGGGCGAGGCCGTGGTGCAGGACGCAATCGGCGCCATGTCGGAGATCGAGCAGTCCTCGACCCAGATCAATCAGATCGTCGGCGTCATCGACGAGATCGCTTTCCAGACCAGCCTTCTGGCCCTGAACGCCGGCGTCGAGGCCGCTCGGGCCGGGGAAGCCGGACGCGGTTTCGCCGTCGTCGCCTCCGAGGTGCGGAGCCTGGCCGAGCGGTCGGCCAGCGCCGCCAAGGAAATCAAGGCGCTGATCGCCCTGTCGCAAAGAAATGTGCAGCGCGGATCCGATCAGGTGTCGCTGACGCGCGACAGCCTCAGCGCCATTGCTGTCCAGGTGGCGGAGGCCAACGCCCTGGTTCGCACCATCGCCGCCGCGACGCGCGAACAGTCGGTCGGCATCGGTGAGATCAATGTGGCGATCAATCAAATGGACCAGTTCACCCAGCAGAACGCCGCCATGGTCGAGGAATCCACCGCCGCCAGCCACGCTCTGACGAGCGAGGCCGGCGAACTGGAGGGTCTGATCAGTCGCTTTGATCTGGGTCAGACGGCGCAGTCCAGACGCGCCGCCTGATCAGGGAACGGGCGCCACGCACAGCGCCCGTCTGTCTTCACGCCTTATCGATGGCTGCGGCGATCTGATCGCTGGAATGGCCCGTAAGGTCCTTGGCGATCTCGCCGACCAGCTTGGCTTGAAGGTCCTTGTGCCAATGCTTGCGCAGCTCGCCCAGCGTCTTGGGCGCGGCGATCACCAGCAGATCGTCGATCTTGTTGGTGACCGACCATTTGTTCAGCACCTCGGCGACGCCCATGGCGAAACCGTCCTCGGCCTGGGTGTCATTGTCTGGGTTCGCCTCATTGGATCGGCGGCCGGCCGAACCCGACACCCGATCCGCGATGGCCGGCGTTTCCAGCGGCGTCAGCTTGATGTCCGAGGCGTTCGTGTTCTTGAACAGGGCCAGCTTCTCGCCATCGACCACCGCCACCAGCGCGCCATTGGAAAGTTTCATCGTCGATACTCCAGTCTGTAGGGATCGAGACAACGAACCGGGACGCAGGCCGTTGCCTCGCGCCACCGATCCCATAGTGTCGCGCGAGAAAACCGCCGGGAGATGAACCATGCCTGACGTCCTGCCGCTGGACCGCCGCCGCCTGATGGCCTTGGTCGCATCGGGCGCCGCGGCTACGATGCTGCCGGGGTGCGCGACCATGACGGCTGCATCGCCGCGCCAGACGGTATGGACCTTCGATCGCCTGGCCGACATCGGGGGAATCGAGACCCGCGTCGAGGGCGCGCCGGGCCTGATCGACAGCCCCTTTGGCCGAGCGGTTCAGTTCGACGGCGTGGACGACGCCCTGTTCATCGATCAGCATCCGTTGGCCGGGGCCGAAACCTTCACGTTCGAGGCCCTGTTCCGACCCGACGGCGGCGCCTTCGAGCAACGCTGGTTTCATCTCGCCGAAGAGGCGCCGGCCGATCAGCCGCCGTCGCAGACGCGCTTCCTGTTCGAGATTCGCGTGGTTCAGGACCGCTGGTACCTGGACGCCTTCACGCGCGGGCCCGGCTACAACCACACCCTGATTTTCCCCGAGCGGCTCCATCCGTGCGGACAGTGGTTCCACGTCGCGCAAACCTTCGACGGCGTCCTGTACCGGGCCTATGTCGACGGGGTCCTGCAGGGCGAACACCCGGTGCCGTTCAAGCCGCAAGGGCCAGGCCGCGCTTCGGTCGGTTGCCGCATCAACCGCGTGAACTACTTCAAGGGCGCGGTGCGTCAGGCCCGCTTCACCCACGCCGCCCTGCCGCCCGAACGATTCACACGGAGCTAAAGCAGCCGACCGCCCGCTTCATGCCCCAACAGCCAGCGTTTGCGCTCAAGGCCGCCCGCATAGCCGGTCAGCGTCCCGTTCGCTCCGATCACGCGATGGCAGGGCACAATGACGCCGACCGGATTGGCGCCGTTGGCCAGACCCACGGCGCGGACGGCCTTGGGCGCGCCGATGGCCGCAGCAAGCTGACCATAGGTGCGGGTCTCGCCGGTCGGGATGTCGCGCAAGGCCTTCCACACCGCGCGTTGGAACTCCGTGCCGCCGGTGCGGACCGTGATGGCGTCGAAGGCGGTCAGGTCGCCGCCGAACCAGGCTTCGACCGCCCGGCGCACTGGCTTCGGCGCGCGGCCTTCGGTCAGCACGACCTCACCGTAATGTCGGCGCAGCAGCAGGCGCAGACGGGCCTCGTAGTCGTGGAAATCAAGCGCCCGCACCGCTCCGTCGGCGTCGGTGACGACCAGCACCTCGCCGACCGGGGACGGGATGCGATCCAGGGTCAGATGCATGTCAGGCTGCTTGGTCATCTCGCCGTTCCTCGCTCAGGGCCCAATAGAGTGCGCCGTAGGCCCGCCACGGCCGCCACCGCTCGGCGCGCGCCAGCAGCGCGGCGTCCGTCGTCGCCAACCGGTCGCTGGGCGCATCCTCGCCGGCGTCGATCCAGTCGCCCGCAAGCCTTAACCCCGAGCTCGCCCTGATTGCGGCGTGCAGAACGGGATCGGCCGACAGGTCGCGCGTGATCGCCTCGGGATCGGCGGCGAGGTCAAACACGCGCCGCACCCGCGCCAGCACGCCCGGCAAGGCTTTCAGATTGTCGATCCGCGCCTCGACCGCCGCCTTGCCCGGCTCGGCGGGGCGCACCGTCACCGCACCCTCCGCGCCATCCACGTCGGGGCGCAGCCGCCGGGTCCAGACGTCATCGACAACCGCCTCGCCCGCGACGCCGCGCGTCGCCAAGGTCAACATCATGGCGTCCCAGTCATAGGGCGGGCGGTAGGACAGACCGATCTTGATTACCCCGCCCGCATCCGCATCGACCTTGCGACGCCGCAGGTCGGACGGTGCGCGACCATACAGGGCCTGAAACGTCTCATTAAATCGTCTCACGCTGCCGAAGCCCGACGCCATCGCCACCTCGGCCATCGACAGGTCGGTCTCGTGGATCAACTGTTTGGCCAGGAAGACACGCCGCGTCTGGGCCACGCTGACCGGGGCCGCGCCCAGATGCTGACGGAACAGGCGGCGCAGCTGTCGCTCGCCCATGCCCAGCCGTGTCGCCAGAGCGTCCGTGTCGCCGACATCCAGCGCACCCGCCTCGATCAGCGCCAAGGCCCGGCTCACAGTATTGGACGTGCCTCGCCAAGCGCCCATTTCCGGCGCCGTCTCCGGCCTGCATCGTAGACAGGCCCGCAAGCCCGCAGCCTCGGCCGCTGCGGCGCTGGGGTGAAAGACCACATTCTCGCGCTTCGGCGTCCGCGCCGGGCAGACGGGCCGACAATAGATGCCGGTCGAGGTGACGCCGGTGAAGAAACGCCCGTCGAAACGGGCGTCCCGCGCCACGACGGCGCGCCAGCAAGCCTCCTGATCCAACGACTGATCCATGCCCGCAGGATGCGCCGCCCGCCCGACGATGTCTCGCGGTTTTCGGACATGAATCGGATCAGTCTCTCAGGAAGAACAAGGCCTCGACCGTCGTATCCAAGGCCCGGGCGAGTTCAAGGGCCAGAACGGTCGAGGGTACGAAGACGCCGTTCTCGACCGTATTGATGGTCTTGCGCGAGACGCTGGCCTTGTCGGCCAGCCCCTGCTGCGTCAGGCCTGCGGCGGTTCGCGCCTCTTTCAACCGCGAGCCGAGCCTGGGATCACCCATCGCGACCGGCCTCGCGATCCAGCCAGGCGAACCGGAGGCCTGCCGACGCCCCGCCCAGCGCCAGGACATAGGGCAGAGCCAGCACGCCATAGTCCGCGCGCCACAAGCCCAGACCCAGCGCCACGGTGACCCCGCCCATCAGCACGACGAAGGCCAGGATCATCGACCGCGCCCGCAGAACCTGCGTCAGCTCGTCTTCCATCAGACGGCGGTTCTTCTGTGCATTCCAATCCCAGCCCATGACGAGCACAGGGATCAACCAGCCGTACAGAACCGGCAGCAGGATCTGCACATAGGCGCCCAGGTTGTGGTCCCCGCCCAGAACCCGCTGCATGGCCAGATGCGCCTGAGCCATGAACAGCAGCAGCACAAGGGGAAAGAGCACCAGCTGTCGGGTGCGCTCCCGCTGCAGCTTTTCGCGGCGGGCGCCCTCCCGGCTCTCCGCAACATCGATGGGCTGACCGGGTCGGCCGCACCACGCCATCATGGCCCCGATGATCATCAGCCCAAAGCCGAAGCCCGCCGCCACGCCCGCCGTCGTCGCCTGATCGCCCTCTGTGCCATGCATGAGCGCGAAGCCCGCGCCGCCCGCCAGGGCGGCGGCGCCGATGACCAGCATAGCGACGCCGCCCCACCAGTATCTACGCCGGCTCGACTGCACCCGCAGAACCGCGGCGTTTTCATCCTTGTTCACGACGTCCTCCTGAAGTAACCTTGAGGTGACATATCACCTATAGGTTACACGCCGTCAAGAGGGGGCGTCGCATTTATCGACCGACCACCAGGCGCGCCGCCGCGCGGATGACCCGCACCACCTCCGCGGCGAAGGCCCAGACGACCACGACCATCAGGATCGTCGCCACCCCGCCGACGTCCTCGCCGGAGCGGCCGATCAGAACCCGAATCCGGTCCACGAAATCGGTGACGCTGCCGACCCAGATCACCGGCGACAGCGCCGACCAGAACCAGACCCACAGCAGGCCCCAGGCGGCGGCGATCCCGAACGCCAGGTCGCCCAGCGCCGTCAGCCGTACATTGCCGCCCGACGCCGCCCGCATCAGGTCGAAGCCGATGCGACAGGCGGCGAACAGAGCAACCGGCCAATAGGCGACCCGCACCATGTCCGCCAGAATGCGCCCGTAATCGACGCCGTCGACAACGCCTGCCAGTTCCTCCGGCCGGATCGGCGCCACCTGCAACAGACCCGTCCACCACAGCAGCACCACGGTCCAGCCGATGGTGCTGGCCACCGCACGCGCCACGGGCGACATCTCGGCGCTCTTGCGCACGGCGCGGCCGGACTTGGCCTGACCCGCGCTTCCGCCCGACCAGTCGCCGTTCGCCAGCTTCTGCCCCCACTGTTCGGCGTCGAAATCGCCGCCCAGCTCGAACATACCCAGGTCCTTGACGCGCCATTTGGCGATGAAGTCCGGCTTCTTCGACTGACGCTCCAGCACGAAGCCGACCGCGGTCAGGAGACCCACGACCGTGATCGCGCCGCTGATTAGGCTGGAAATGCCCTGCCCGATCGCCTGGCCCACATAGACGTCGCCGACCAGGACCCGCACGGCCAGGCCGATCAGGGTGACGGCGGCCATGACCGTCAGCCCGACCTTCAGCCCAAACATCCACCACGGATAAAGCTCAGGCCCGATCAGCGCCTGCGGTCCTGCGCGATAGCGAGCCGCCACGCTCAGCGGATGACCGACCTCGCGCAGCAGGGTTTCGGCCTCGTCGTCGGTCGGCGCCCGGCCCAGACGCGCCTCCAGCGCCTCCAGACGGCCCATGATCTCGTCACGCAGCTCGGCGACGATGTCGTCGCGGCTCTCCTTCGGCAGCTGGGCCGCCACGGCCTTCAGATAACGTTCGACTAGGTCCATGCCGGCCTCTCCCTCTTTCCCGATGTTCACAGCATCTTCTCCAGCGAGGCCGACAAGCCGCGCCATTCCACGGCGAGCCGTTCCAGCATCGCCTCCCCGCGCGGCGACAGGCGGTAGAAGCGCTTCTTGCGCCGCTCCTCTTCGCGCCATTCGCTGTCCAGCAGCCCCTGGCTCTCCAGCCGGCGCAGCAGCGGATAGAGGGTGCTCTCCTCCATCTCGACCCCGACCTCGCCCAAGGCGACCCGCAGCGAATAGCCGTATTGCTCGCGCCGCAGGCTCGCCAGCACGGCTAGGATCAACGACCCCCGCCGCAGCTCCAGCCGCAGACTCTCGAACAGCAACGCCTCGTCGTTCTCGCTCACCCGCCACCTCCGTGCGTCACATAGTGTGTGGTATACAGTGTATGGGACATACTGTGTGAGGGAGTCAAACTAGGCCGACCGCAACTAGGCGCAGGTCAGCGCGCTATGGCGAGAGACTTCCTCACGCACTAAGTTCTGTTCATGAACCGTTCTTCGACGCCGAAGCCCGCCGCCGCCAAGCCGGCCAAGCCCGTTCACGTCCCCAATCCAGGGGTGCAGGAGGCCTCGGCCGCCTTTATCCGCGATACGGGCAAGATGCCGATGTTCGCCCCGGTCGCCGGCCCGCGCCTGACGCCGGAGGAGCCGGTCGCTGCGCCCGCCGATTGGGTGCCGCACCGCCCCTCGCACGAGGGCAAAAAGAAAGGGGGCCGCTTCCGGCTGGAGACCAAATACACGCCCGCCGGCGACCAGCCCGCCGCCATCGCCGAACTGGTGGCCCAGGCCCAGGCCGGGGACCGCGACCAGGTCCTGCTGGGCGTCACCGGCTCGGGCAAGACCTTCACCATGGCCAAGGTGATCGAGGAAACCCAGCGCCCCGCCCTGATCCTGGCGCCGAACAAAACGCTGGCGGCCCAGCTCTATTCCGAATTCAAATCGTTCTTTCCCGACAACGCAGTCGAATACTTCGTCAGCTACTACGACTACTACCAGCCAGAAGCTTATGTTCCGCGTACGGATACGTACATTGAGAAGGACTCAAGCATAAATGAGCAGATTGACCGGATGCGGCACTCTGCCACGCGCGCTATACTAGAACGCGAAGACGTCATTGTTGTGGCGTCGGTGTCCTGCATTTACGGCATCGGGTCGGTTGAGACCTATACGGCGATGACGTTCACGCTGAAGGTGGGGGACCAGATCGACGAGGCGAAGCTGCGGGCGGATCTGATCGCGCTGCAGTACAAGCGCAACGACCTGAACTTCGACCGGGGGATGTTCAGGAAGCGTGGCGATGTGATCGAAATCTTCCCGGTCCACCTGGAGGATCGGGCCTGGCGGATCAGCCTGTTTGGGGACGAGCTGGAGGCGATCCAGGAGTTCGATCCGCTGACGGGCAAGAAGACGGCCGATCTGAACGAGATCACCGTCTATGCGGCCAGCCACTATGTGACCCCGCGCCCGACGCTGAACCAGGCCGCCGCCGGCATCAAGGCGGAGCTGAAGGAGACGCTGGACTGGATGGTCGAGAACGGCAAGCTGCTGGAAGCGCAACGCCTGGAGCAACGCACCCGCTTCGACCTGGAGATGATGGAGGCCACCGGCAGCTGCGCCGGCATCGAGAACTACAGCCGCTGGCTGACGGGCCGCGCGCCGGGCGAGCCGCCGCCGACCTTCTTCGAATACATCCCCGACAACGCCCTGCTGTTCGTGGACGAGAGCCACGTCACCATCGGCCAGATCAACGGCATGTTCCGGGGCGACTACCGCCGCAAGTCGACGCTGGCGGAATACGGCTTCCGCCTGCCCTCCTGCATCGACAACCGCCCGCTGAAGTTCGAGGAATGGGAGGCCATGCGCCCCCAGACGGTACACGTGTCAGCCACCCCCGGCCCGTGGGAGATGGAACAGGCGGGCGGCGTCTTCGTCGAGCAGGTGATCCGCCCCACCGGCCTGATCGACCCGCCGGTCGAGATCCGCCCCGTCTCGGGCAAGACCCGCAACCAGGTCGACGACGTGATCGACGAGGTCAAGGCGACGACGGCCAAGGGCTATCGCAGCCTGGTCACCACCCTGACCAAG
The DNA here is from genome assembly GCF_005484585.1 of Brevundimonas sp. SGAir0440. Lineage (NCBI taxonomy): Bacteria > Pseudomonadati > Pseudomonadota > Alphaproteobacteria > Caulobacterales > Caulobacteraceae > Brevundimonas > Brevundimonas sp. SGAir0440. The sequence continues at coordinate 2,874,695 of NZ_CP039435.1, forward strand.
AAGATGGCCGAGGACCTGACCGAATATATGCATGAGCAGGGCATCCGCGTCCGCTACATGCACTCCGACGTCGACACGCTGGAGCGGATCGAGATTCTGCGCGACCTGCGGCTGGGGACCTTCGACTGCCTGATCGGCATCAACCTGCTGCGCGAGGGTCTGGACATCCCCGAGTGCGGCCTGGTCGCCATCCTGGATGCGGACAAGGAGGGCTTCCTGCGCTCGGAGACCTCATTGATCCAGACCATCGGCCGCGCCGCGCGCAATGTGGACGGCCGCGTCATCCTGTACGCCGACCGCATGACCGGCAGTATGGAGCGCGCCATCGCCGAGACGGACCGCCGTCGCGAACGGCAGATGGCCTATAACGCCGAACACGGCATCACGCCCGAAACGGTCAAGCGCGACATCAAGGAGATCATGGACAGCCCCTATGAGTCGCGCGAGATGGATCGCCTGACCAAACCGGGCGTGGCCGAAGCCTCCAAACCCTTCGTCGGCTCCAACTTCCAGGCCGCCCTGCGCGACCTGGAAGGCCGCATGCGCGAGGCCGCCTCCAACCTGGAGTTCGAGGAAGCCGGCCGCCTGCGCGACGAGATCAAGCGCATGAAGCTGATGGACCTGGAGTTCGCCAACGAAGCCCTGACCGGCGCCGGCGAAGCCGTCGACAAGTCCGCCCCCAAACGCTGGCGCGCCGAGGCGGCGGCGGAGGCGCAGGAGCGGTTCAGGAAGGGACGGCTGTAAGGGGCCTAGGAATCATCAGCGATCGTCTGATTGCCGACCTTTCGTAATCCAGTCGAGCAAATCCTCTCCATAACGCTCCTTCATTTTTCCGATATACTCTGGCTCAATGTCAGCAGCGAAGGCTATGTGACCGGATAACGTCTGCAACTCCTCTCGGCTCAATTGACCAAGCTTAGCTTGGTGAAGACCTGCACGTATATTTCGCTTTCTGAGCTGTCCAATCGTAACTCGATTATCCAAAGACAGCGTCAAACCCGTCACATCACGATGGTATTTCTCAGTGACAAATCGTGTTTTCTGATGATTTAGCTCGAGTTTGGGATAACTCATTTCTCTAATTATAGCCGATACTCTCGTCTGAACTCCTTGCAGAAATCCAGTCCGGGCAGCGGAGAACGTCATATCATCAGCGTATCTAGTATAAGTTACAAAGCGCTCGCCAACTGACGCCCACACCGCTTGATCGAAGTTATACATCAGTATGTTAGATAAGGCTGGCGAAGTCGGCGCTCCGACAGAAAGTCGGAGAACCGATTCTCCCTTGGGCCTACGAAATAGGAGTAGAGCACTAAGCTCCGCATCATGGTCGTTCGAAAACACCCTGTGTTCCCGCGCATAGGCGATCCAGTCCTTTGCGCGGATTGATGGAAAGAAATCCCTGAAGTCCATTTTTAATATTGGACCCGCGCCCACATGTGGAAGCGCATTATCTTTCAGAGATTTACCTTTAATGTAAGCAGTTGCCGACACATGAACAGGAAGATCTTCTAAGACCGCATCAAGAAAAGCCCTTTGGAGCAACTTAAGCTCCCTAGCTGGATGTGCGATCTCTCTTTTTCCACCCGACCTTTTATCAATATAATAGACTTTATAGCGGCGAGGAGCTGACAGAATGATACGGCGGACCGCTGAGGGCGGCAGCCCAGTCATCCTCGAAAGCAGGCCGATTAGGTCATCGATCATCCGAGCGCTCTCGCTGCATCGATAGCGCGCGCACGACTTTTTTCGTGGCGCCGCCAGTGAGCCAATACATCGGCCCGCCATCTCGCTCGATCAATGTAGGCAGCATTCGGCAAAAAATCATATCGGATAGCCTCACGCCCCCCACGGGCAGCGAAGTAAGTTTCGAAACCTTCTCGCTTTTTGAAGACCCAGCTGAGGAATTCCGCTGATGTCATATATTCCTGCACGCGATCCACTGCGATCGATAACCCACAAGCTTCAGCGCAGAGATGCATTTCGTCCAGAGTAAGGGCACCGTAGTCCTGAAGGAGACCGGTTAAAAACCTAATGACGTGACCTGTTTTAGAAGGATCGAATTTGGAAGAACCAGCCGAGGATCTGATTCGTCTTTTGATGGCACCAAGTATTTGTTCAGAAAATTCTACAGGGTCTATATCTGTCACTCGTCCGTCGTGCATCATTCCTACGGATTCACGGTTTAAAACAAATACGGACTCATCCCCCCTCGATTTTTCTAGATACTCGATTGGACCCCATTTTATAAAGGAGTCGTCTACATAATATACGTCATCCACGATAACCAAAAGCCGGTCGGCAATGTCATCTACCATGGCAAATGCCCCCAGCTCCGTGAAGCTGCCAGCACTCTCTGCAAATAAAAGTACTAATGCCGATATTTGAGCTATATCAGCCTCAAAAGTAAGAAATTCCTTATATGAAGCATTCTGTCCAATTTCGGTTAAACTTTCCGCGCGCACGAAGCGGAACTTTTTAAGCTCTCCCCGTACACTCTCTCGAAGTATTATGTCGCGACGCGATTTAACTGCACTGGGCGGATCCCCCCATGGGCCGCCGCATATAAATATCACGTCTTTCGGCGCCGCCACCCGAAGGGTGGCAACGTTCCACAACTCAAAAATATTCGGAATTTGCCCGCTAAACACTTACCTAGGACACGGAAGATCGCGCCATTTCCGCGAGCGCAGCGGACATGAGAACACGAATGACGCGGAAATGGCGCGATCTTCCGTGGCCCATAAAACCTGCCAATCAACTTAGATCTCAGCGATAGCGCTGGACCAAGCACAACGAGTGCTAATCACGTAAGTGTTCGGTGATTGTGGCGACTCAGCGCTTTCGTGTCAACATGCGATAGGTGGACCCGCCAAAATCACTGGCTTTTTGAGAAGCTGCTGCCGATAAGATTCGACGGACAGCTGAAATGAGCGGGCCGGTTATGATCGCGTCCTGATAGCCCTTCCCATTTAGACCTGCTTTCTCTGCGGATTCTAGCAGCCAGCGGCTCTCACAACTCATCCAGCGTCTTCTCCCATTCCTCCATCGTCACTCTCCCCCGCAGGGGGCCAAGGAAGAGGTCGATGCCCTGGGAGATGCGGCGGTCCTGTTCGCGTTCGATGACGGGGTCGAGGCCGGCGGCGCGGAGTTGGTCTTCGAGGGCGGCGATACGGCGGTCCAGCTGGACGCGGCGGGCCAGTTGGGCGTGGCCCCATTCGGTGTTGGCGCGCTCCAGCTTCTGCTTCGCCTGCCAGTACTGGCCGCGCAGTTCCCAGTCGCTCTTGTCGCTGGTGTTCATGGCGAAGCGGCGCTCGGCCTCAGCCTCATTGGTCAGAATGTCGAAGACCAGTTGCAGGGGCGCGTTCTTCACCGTCAGGCGGGCGGCGCGGCCGGGGCCGTCGCGGTCGGCCAGTTTGCGATAGGTCTCGGCCAAGGCCGCCAGGGCGCGGGCCTGGGCGAAGTCCTGGGCGTGCAGGGCGCGGCCCGAGGCCTGGGCGGCGGCGCGGGCCAGGGCTGCGGGATCATTGGGGTCGTCCGGCGACAGGTCGGCCGCGTCGTCTGGCGACAGGGGCTGGGGCGCAGGCGTCGCGGCCTCGCTGCGCGGATGGCGGGACCAGCCCTCCTTCGTCGCGCGGGCGCGGATGGAGGCCTCGGTCACGTCGTGGCGGGCGGCGACGGTCTTGGCGTCGAGGCCGGACAGATAGTCCTTTCGGACCTGGGTCCAGACCTCGGGCGGTTTGATCTTGTAGCGGCGTTTTTCCATGCGGGCATTATGGGGCGGTCTCTACCCCAGGCCGGAAGAAGGCCGATTTTCGAGGCTAGAGATTTGATTTTCCACATCGCGACATGTCAGGGGTCACGCGCCAGCTGTGCATAGGGCGCGGGTGCGACCGATGATGACGCAGGGGCGTGCGACACCCCTGTCCCATGAGCCAGGGCATACATCGCAAGATCCGGCCGGACGCCGTCTGGGCCGAGGTTCGTAAGGCGTGGGAGGACGGCGAGACCGCGCGGTCGGTCGCCGCGCGCTATGACGTCGGGGTTCACGCCCTGTGGAAGCGGCGCGAGGCTGAAGGCTGGAAACGGCCCGAGCCGACGCTGGCGCCGATCGAGCCGGCCGAGGGCTGGGACCGCCATATCCAGGCGCGGCGCGACGCCTTCAACGCCCAGCTGGAGGACGCGCGGGCGCTGGCGGAATGTCTGGCGGCGGCGATGACGGACGAGCGGCTGACGCAGGCGCCGCACTGGCATATTCCGTGGCTGTATCACTGGCGCGCGACGCATCTGGGGCCCGAGGCGACGGCGCGGGACCGGGCGCGGGCGATCGAAACGGGCCAGCCGTGGGCCGAGCGGTTCTGGGACGAGAACGGGGCGCTGAAGCCGCTGGCGTGGCTGGATCTGGAGATGGCGCGGCTGCATCCCGAGGACTGGCGCGCGGCCATCGGCCTGCCCGACGGCCTGCCCGAGGCGGCGACGCGATACGCGCCCTGAGCGGCGCCGCAGTTGACTTATCGGCGATAAGCGCCCATTTGCGCGGCGTCGCACACTCGCGATCTCCGGCGTCTCCAGCGCGTGTGGGTCCCACCCGGACCTGTCTGTAGAAGCCGCCGGCCCCTCATATCCATTCGCTGCCCGGACACGCGGGGCGGCGCCCGATCCACCCCGCAGGCCTCCTCCCCGAGGCTCCGTCGGGACTGGCGGTGCGCGGCCCGACGGCGTCATGCCATGGCTGATCGCGCCCTGCCGCTACGCGAAAGACATTGCTGTGAGCACCACATTCGAATCCATGGGCCTGAACAAGGCCCTGCTGCAGGCGCTGGCCTCGACCGGCTATACCAAGCCGACCCCGATCCAGGAAAAGGCCATCCCCGACGTCATGGCCGGCAAGGACCTGTTGGGCATCGCCCAGACCGGCACCGGCAAGACCGCCGCCTTCGCCCTGCCGATCCTGCATCGCCTGGCCGAAAACCGCATTCCGCCCCGGCCGCGCACGACGCGCGTGCTGGTCCTGAGCCCCACGCGTGAGCTGGCCACCCAGATCGGCGACAGCTTCAAGGCCTACGGCGCGCACCTGGGCTTCCGGGTCGCCGTGATCTTCGGCGGCGTGAAATACGGCGCCCAGGAGCGGGCCCTGCAACAGGGTCTGGACATCCTGATCGCCGCGCCCGGCCGCCTGCTGGACCACATCCAGCAGAAGAACCTGGACCTGTCCTCGACCGAGATCTTCGTGCTGGACGAGGCCGACCAGATGCTGGACCTGGGCTTCATCAAGCCGATCCGCCAGATCGTCTCCAAGATTCCGGCCAAGCGTCAGAACCTGTTCTTCTCGGCGACTATGCCCGGCGAGATCGGCAAGCTGGCGGGCGAGCTGCTGAAGGACCCGGTCAAGGTCCAGGTCACGCCGCAGTCTACCACGGTGCAGCGCATCAGCCAGTCGGTCGTCTATATCGAACAGGGCCGCAAACGCGCCCTGCTGACCGAGATGTTCTCGGATCCCGAATACACGCGCTGCCTGGTCTTCACCAAGACCAAGCACGGCGCCGACAAGGTCGCGGCCTATCTGGAAGCCGGCGGCGTCGAGGCCGGGGCAATCCACGGCAACAAGAGCCAGCCCCAGCGTGAACGCACCCTGGAAGCCTTCAAGAAAGGCAAGCTGCGCGTCCTGGTCGCCACCGACATCGCCGCGCGCGGCATCGACGTGGACGGCGTCTCGCACGTCGTGAACTTCGAACTGCCGCACGTGCCGGAAAGCTATGTCCACCGCATCGGCCGCACCGCGCGGGCGGGCAAGGACGGCACCGCCGTCAGCTTCGTCGCCGGCGACGAGATGAAGCTGTTGCGCGACATCGAAAAGGTCACGCGCCAGAAGATCCCGGCCATCGACCGCCGCAACGACAAGGCCCTGGGCCAGCTGGACGCCACCATCATGGCCACCGGCGTCGGCAAGAAGGCGACCCTGCCCGAGCGCGAGGGCGGCGAGCGCAACGAAGGCGGACGGGGTGGTCGCGGCCGTCGCAATCCCCACCGCGACGGCGTGCGTCCGGAAGGCGGCGGCCAGCCGCACCGCCAGCGTCGCAACCGCCCGGGCGAAACCCCGGCGGCCCCGCGTCCCGAGCGCGCCTACAACCCCCTGGCCGGCGAGCGCGTGCCGTCGATCAATGACAACGCCAAGCCGGCGGAAGGTCAGATGAAGCGCCGCCCGCGTCGCCGCCCGTCGAACGGCGGCAAGGGCTACGGCGGCGCCGCCAAGGGCTGAGCTTGAGGATCGGGGAGCGTTTGCTCCCCGACACCATCATGTTGAGACAATAAAAAACGGCGGCTCCTGCGAAGGAGCCGCCGTTCTCATATCAACCGGGGCTGAGCGGAACTTAGAAGTTCCAGGTCGCGCCCAGCGAGAAGCCGACGCCCGAGCCTTGCGCTTCGCCGCGCAGGTTCGAGACGACCAGGCCGTTGCCATAGACGTCGCGGGTGTCGTTGATCGTCGCGGTGCTGATGTCGATGTAGGTCACGGCGCCGTCGAAGGTCATGTTGCCGATCGTCTTGGACAGACCGGCGGCGTAGAGCCAGCGATCGCCGTCCGGGATACGGGCGGTGCGGTGATCGTCCGGCGTCGGGGTCGGGTCGTAGCCCAGGCCGGCGCGGAAGGTCATGGACGGATCGATCTTGTAGTCGAAGCCGATCGCACCGGTGGTGACGTCGTCATAGTCCTGAACGATGGTCGAGCCGCCGCCGGTGTAGGAGACGCGGATGGCGTCGAACTCGCTCCAGCCGATCTGATTGACCTGGGCGTTCAGGGTCAGGCGGTCGTTGACGGCGTAGCGGGCCGAGACGGTGGCGTACCAAGGCGTGGTGAAGGAGGCGCCGCCATCGGTCGAGACGTTGGCGCCGGCCAGGACGCCGGTCAGGCCCGAGATGTTCACCGAACCTTCCAGCTCGTGCTCGATCTTGGAGCGGTAGGACAGCCCCAGGTCCAGCTTGCCGAAGTGCATCTGGGCGCCGGCGTTCCATCCGTAATCCCAGCCGTCGCCTTCCAGCTGGTTGCGACCGTCGGTCGACGGCGAGACGACATAGGCCGGCGACAGCACGGCCGGGATCGGCACGTTCGGCAGGGCCGACGACAGGGTCGCCTTGGCGTACTGGGCGTCGAAGCCGGCGCCGATGTCCAGCCAGTCGGTGACCGTCATGGCGGCGACCAGGCTGACGTTGGCCGAGCGCAGTTCCGACGTCAGGGCGTCGTAACGGGCGAAGTCGGTCGGCTCATATTTGGTGGTGAAGTTGTAGGGCGCCTGGACGGCCAGGCCGACATTGAAGCGGTCGCCGATCGGCATGGAGACGGCGAAGTTCGGCACGATGCCGCTTTCGACCACGTCATGCACGTGCGGGTCGCCGTTGACGGCGGCCGAGCGGCTGACGACGCCGACGCCCGGAACCGGAACGTTGTAGGTCAGGGTCGAACCGGTGTTGTCGACATCGGAGTCCAGGATCAGGCCGTGGGCGCCGAGGTAGACTTCGCGCTGGGTTCCGGCGATGGCGGCGGGGTTCCACCACAGCGACTGGACGCCTTTGTCGGCGCCGACGCCGGCGTTGGCGCGACCCTGGCCGCGGGTCGATTGTTCCTGGACATAGAAGGAGCCGGCCATGGCCGGGGCGGCGACGCCGGCCAGCAGGGCGGTCGTCAGGGCGATCCCGCCCATGCGGGCGAAGTTCCTGGAGGTCATTTCATACACCTAAGTAAGCGCCGGCCGCATTACGCGCGGTCGATCAGGGGAGGAGCCCTCTCAGCGTTCGCGGCGCGAAAGCGTTGCGGGCAAGGCCCCCATCGGACCGGAAACAGGCGAAACCGTGGCGCCTGAGCCGCACATGATCACGGCTTTGCGAGGTTACGCAGCGGCAACGTCGATGCTTAGATTACGCAGTTCTGCGATCAAATCATGCGCCGCCGCATCGACCTGATCGGCATCGCGGCCACGAATGACCAGCTGGGTTCCGATCTCGCCGATGCTGCCATGGCCAAACGGATAGCTGCCGAAGGACAGCTCCCGACGCTGATTGGCCGCCGCCCGCAGCACATCGGCCACCGCCCCCTCGCCTACGCCGGTGACCTTCAAGGTCCGGGCATGAACGATGGCGCCGGTGCGCAAGCGCGGGGCCACATCCTCCAGCATCGCCTGCATGATCTTGGGCACGCCGGCCATGACGAAGACATTGCCGATCTGGAAGCCGGGCGCGTCGGTGACCGGATTGGCGATCAGAACGCCGCCCTCGGGAATGCGCGCCATGCGACGGCGCGCGGCGTTGAACTCGTCGCCATAGCGGCGCGACAGGATGGCTAGCGCCTGGGGATGTTCGGGCAGGGCCACGCCGAAGGCGGCGGCCACGGCGTCGGCGGTGATGTCGTCATGGGTCGGACCGATGCCGCCGGTGGTGAAGACATAGTCCCAGCGTGAGCGCAGCGCGTCCAACGCCTCGACGATCCGGCCGTGATCGTCGCTGACGACCCGCGCCTCCATCAGATCGATCCCCAACGCCGCCAGAAACCGGGCGATGGTGTTGGTGTTGGTGTCCTGGGTCCGGCCCGACAGGATTTCGTCGCCGATGACCAGAACGGCGGCGGTCGGCGCAGAGGCGATTGAGGCGGCGTCGGTCATGCGGGAATCCGGGGGCAGGCTTGAGGTTTCATGCTATAACGCCCATCTGCGGCGAACGGATTGCGCCGTATCCCGCCTTTTGCAGACCGATCGCCCCCATGTACGAAACGCCCGAACTCGAAACCGACGTCCTGGTCCGCTCCAGCGCCATCCGCATCCATGAGGCGGAAGACTTCGAAGGCATGCGCAAGGCCGGACGTCTGGTCGCCGAGGCGCTGGACATGATCGCGGCGCATGTGAAGCCGGGCGTCCTGACCAGCACGATCGACGATCTGGTGCGCGAATTCACCCTGGACAACGGCGGCCTGCCCGCCTGCCTGGGCTACAAAGGCTACGAGAAGACCGTCTGCACCTCGATCAACCACGTCGTCTGCCACGGCATTCCCGGCGACCGGGTGCTGAAGGACGGCGACATCGTCAACATCGACCACACCGTGATCGTGGACGGCTGGCACGGCGATTCCAGCCGCATGTATGCGGTGGGCGAGATCAATGCGCGGGCCAAGAAGCTGATCGACGTGACCTATCAGTCGCTGGATCTGGGCCTGGAGCAGGTCAAGCCGGGCAATACGTTCGGCGACATCGGCTATGCGATCCAGAAGTTCGTCGAGGCCCAGCGCATGAGCGTGGTGCGCGACTTCTGCGGCCACGGCATCGGCCGCGTCTTCCACGACAGCCCCAATGTCCTGCACTACGGCCGTCGCGGCGAGGGCGCGGTGCTGAAACCCGGCATGTTCTTCACCGTCGAGCCGATGGTGAACCTGGGCAAACCGCACGTGAAGGTGCTGTCCGACGGCTGGACCGCCGTGACGCGCGACAAGTCCCTGTCGGCCCAGTGCGAGCACACCATCGGGGTGACGGAAGACGGACTGGAAATCTTCACGGCGTCGCCGGCGGGGCTGTTCCGACCGAATTGAACCCTTGATCCCCAATCGCAATACGCACAGGTTGCGTTGAGCGGGAGGGATCATGCTCGACGACAAGGCGTCCGAAGTCGGGGACAAGCCCAAGCCGCGCCACAGCGGTCATCGCGACCGGCTGCGTGAGCGGGCGGCGAAGGGGGGCTTGGGCGCCCTGCCCGACTATGAGCTGCTGGAACTACTGTTGTTTCGTAGCGTGCCCTACAAGGACACCAAGCCGCTGGCCAAGGATCTGCTGGCGCGGTTCGGAGGGCTGGAGGGGATCGGGGCAGCCAGCCATGAGGCGATCGAGGATCAGGTGGCGCGGTCGATGGGATATGCCGTCGGCAAGGCGACGCGGGCGGTGGCGCTGGACCTTCAGCTGATCTTCGACGTGACGCGGCGGATCGCGCGCGAGCCGACGGCCAAGCGGCCGGTGATCTCGTCGTGGACGGCGCTCCTGGCCTATGTCCGCGTCGCCTTGCAGCACGAGCCGCGCGAGCAGTTCCGGGTCCTGTATCTGGACAAGAAGAACCAGCTGATCCTGGACGAGGTGCAGAACCGCGGCACGGTCGATCATGCGCCGGTCTATCCGCGCGAGGTCGTGCGGCGCGCGCTGGAGCTGTCGGCCAGCGCCCTGATCCTGGTGCACAACCATCCGTCGGGCGACCCGACCCCCAGCCGCGCCGATATCGAAATCACGAAACAGGTTGTGCAGGCCGGCCGCGCCCTTAACGTCGAGGTTCACGACCATCTGGTCGTCGGCCGCGACGGGGTGGCCAGCTTCAAGCAACTGGGCCTGATGTGAACGACAGGATTCTGACGACCGAGCGACTGGTGATGAGCCCCGTCTCGACACAGGATTTCGACGATCTGCTGACCCTCTGGGCCGATGAGGATTTCACGCGCCACATCATGGGTCGGGCGCTGGGCCGCGAAGAGGTGTGGTTCCGGCTGCTGCGCGATCTCGGCCATTGGTCGGCGATGGGCTATGGCAACTGGACGATCCGGCTGCGGGACGACGGAACCTATCTGGGCAGCGTCGGGGTGTTGGACTATCGCCGCGAGCTGGAGCCGCCGTTCGACGCGCCAGAGCTGGGCTGGGGCGTGGCGCCGGGGTTTCAGGGGCGGGGCTATGCGGCCGAGGCGCTGACGGCGGCCCTGGACTGGACCGACCGGAGGCTGGAGCGGCGAACCGTCTGCATGATCGCGCCCGAGAACCTGGCCTCGCTGAAGCTGGCGGCGCGGGTCGGCTATCGCCCCTATGCGCGCGCGACCTACAAGGATCATCCGGTGCAGTTGTTCGAACGGCCACGGCGCGCGCCGTAGGTCGGCATTAAGGATTACCGGGCAAACTGGCGCTGAACGAAGTGTGAGTGCCCGTCATGCCCATGTCCGTGGAAACGCTGCGCCAGCATCTGGTCGAAGCCTTCGCCGACGCCGAGATCGAGATCGAGGATCTGGCGGGCGACGGCGACCACTATCGCGCGCGGATCGTGTCGAGCGCCTTCGCCGGCCTGCCGCGCGTACGTCAGCACCAGATGGTCTATGCCGCGCTGAAGGGTCAGATGGGCGGCGAACTGCACGCCCTGGCGCTGGAGACCTCCGCGCCGGCCAAGGAGGGCTGAGGGCCATGCGCTATCGCCCCTTCGGCGTCTCCGGCTCCGCCATCTCGAACCTGACGCTGAGTTTCGGCGCCGGCGTGCTGAAGCGCGGGCGCGAGGCCGGGTTGGACCTGCTGTACTCGGCGCTGGAAGCGGGGGTAAACAGCTATCGGCTGGAGACCGCCGACCCGGTGGCGGCCGAGGTGCTGGGCGAGGCCCTGTCGCATGTGGATCGCAAGCTGGTCTATGTCAGCCTGACCCTGGGCGCCGGCGACGGCCGCGACCAGCAGCGCGACTTCTCCGCACAAGGCATGACGGCGGCCATCGACCGGGTGCTGCACTTCTCGGGCCTGGGGTGGATCGACGTGGCGGTGCTGCACGAGCCGGGCGAGACCGAACTGGCGCAATCGTCGCTCAGCGCGCTGAAGGCCATGCGCGCCACCGGACGGATCAAGCTTCTGGGCATCGCCGGCGGCGGCGACGTCATGGACGCCTATGTGTCGACAGGGGCGTTTGACGCCCTGCTGACGCCGTTCGACATCAACGCCGACTGGAAGATCCGAAACCGCATCCGCTCGGCGCGCGAGCAGGACATGGCGGTCTTCGCCTACGATTTCTACGCCGACCGGCGCGCGCGGGCGCCGGATGCGCCGATCTTCAAAAAGGGGCTGTTCGGCTTCGGCAAGGACAAGCGTCCCGTCGATACGCCCAAGAAGGACGCCTTCGGCTTCCTGTACCGCACCCAGAACTGGACGGCCGAGGCGATCTGCCTGTCCTACGTGCTGACAGACCCGTCGGTGTCCAGCGTGATCGTCACTCCGACCGACACCGATCGACTGGCGACACTGGCCGCCGCGCCCGAGCGGGACATGCCGCCGGGCCTGGCCGCGCAGATCGAGATGGCGCGCGTCGTGGCCAATCAGGCGGCCTGACCGGCCTAAGCGGTTGTGCAGAACGTCGCGGACGCCTTGACCGCGACCGTTCGGCTCCCTAGCTGACGGGCTTCACGAAAGGCCCGTATCCGTGACCGACACCGCCCAAGCCGCCGATCCCGTCCACGCCTTCATCGGCGAAACCGTCGCCCAGAACGACGTGGTTCTGTTCATGAAGGGCACGCCGGACCAGCCGCGCTGCGGCTTCTCGTCTCTGGCGGTGCAAATCCTGGATCATGTCGGCGCCGGCTTCGTGGGCGTGGACGTGCTGCAGGACGAAGCCCTGCGCGAAGGCATCAAGAGCTTCACCGACTGGCCCACCATTCCGCAGCTCTATGTGAAGGGCGAGTTCGTGGGCGGATCGGACATCATCCGCGAAATGTTCCAGGCCGGTGAACTTCAGGCCCTGATGGTCGAGAAGGGCGTGCCGCTCGGCGAGGCCTGATGGCCAGAAAGACCCTCACGCCGCGCGAGGACCGCGAAGTCTTCGTCGTGCCGCTGGACGTGCGGCCCGAGCACATCGACGCCAACGGTCACGTCAACAACGTCGTCTATGTCGGCTGGCTGCAGGATGCGGGCACGGCCCACTGGAATGCGCGCTTCGACGAGGCGACGCGGGCTAAATGGTCGTGGGTAGCGACCCGGCATGAGATCGACTATCTGCGCGGCATCGAGCCGGGCGCCGAGGGCGTGGTCGCGCGCACCTGGGTCGGCGATCCGCAGGGACCGCGCTTCACCCGCTACGTCCGTATCGAGGACGCCCAGGGCCGCGTCTGCGCCCAGGGCGTCACCGAATGGGTGCTGGTGGACGCTGCGACCCTGAGACCGCAGCGCATTCCGCCAGACATGCTGATCGTGTTCGAGACGCCTACTTCAGCGGATTGAGGATGCGGGCCGCCGTGCCGGGCTCCAGGCCCAGGTCGGCATAGGTCCAGCGCAGTTCGACGCCGTCCGGGACCAGGGCCTTGCACAGGTCCTGTTTGGTGCGGCGAAGCGTGATCTCAACCGGCGCGCCGTCCGACACCGACACTTCGAAATCCGACGCCTGGGTGCAGCCGTTGGAATCGACGCGCGCGACCAGGGCGCCGTCGGCGAACCGGGCTTCGCGGATGGCCTCGGCCGGCGGGGCGTCGTCGCGGCGCAGGTTCACCGAGACGTTCTCGCCCGCGTCGCTGTCATAGATGACGCAGGCCGACAGCAGCGGCGCGATCAGGGCCGCGACCGCCAGACCTTTGACAAGGCTGCGCATCACTGGCCCGAGGCCGGCGCGGTGATGACGCGCGTGGTCGGCTTTTCGGTCGAGACGATGATGCAGCCCGACAGCAGCGGGGCGGCGATGGCGATGGCGAGAGCGAGACGAAGCATTGGTGTGTTCCCCAGTTGAAGCTTGACCCTTTTGTGCCGCGTGGGCCGGGCGCGCACACGTGAATAATCGGAAAGCTGGGTGAACAATCGGAAAGGATCGGGGTTGAACGTGACCGCAACCGCCATAGCTACAGTCCCCCTCTCCTGCCCCACGGATCGTCCTTCATGAGCCAGTTGTTCTCACCTCGCGCCGTCGGCCCCCTGACGCTGAAGAACCGCGTCGCCATCGCGCCCATGTGCCAGTATTCGGCCATCGACGGCGTGCCCCAGCCTTGGCACGTGCAGCATCTGGGACGACTGGCGATCTCCGGCGCGGGATTGGTCATCGTCGAGGCGACGGGGGTCGAGGCGGCGGGACGGATTACGCCGGACGACACCGGCCTGTGGAACGACGCCCAGGAAGAGGCTTTCGCCCGGATCATCCGCGACATTCGCACCTACAGCGACACCCCGATCGGCATCCAACTGGCCCACGCCGGGCGCAAGGCCTCGACCAGCGCGCCGTGGAAGGGCGGCGGCGCCCTGAAGGCCGAAGACGGCGCGTGGGAAACCTTCAGCGCCTCGGCCGAACCGTTCAAGGATGACTGGCACACGCCGACCGCCATGACCCCGGCCGACATGGACCGGGTGGTCGCCGCATTCGAAGACGCCGCGCGGCGCGCGGACCGGGCCGGGTTCGACCTGGTCGAACTGCACGCCGCCCACGGTTATCTGCTGACCCAGTTCCTGTCGCCGGCATCCAACCACCGCACCGACGAGTTCGGCGGATCCTACGAGAACCGGGCGCGCTTCCCGCTGCGGGTCGCCCAGGCCCTGCGCGACGCGTGGCCCCGAACCAAGGCGTTGGGCGTTCGCTTCAACGGCTCGGACTGGGTCGAGGGCGGCATCGCCCTGGACGAGGTGACGGCCTTTGGTCAGGCGCTGCACGACATGGGCTATGACTATCTGCACCTGACGTCGGGCGGGAACGTCGCCCAGGCGAAAATTCCGGGCGGCGAGCCGGGCTATCAGTTGCGGTTCGCCCAAGCCGTGAAGGCGGCGACGCCTGAGGCCAATGGGATGGCCGTCGGCATGATCTTTGATCCGAAGCAGGCCGAGGACATCGTGGCGTCCGGTCAGGCCGACTTCATCGCCATCGCGCGCGCGGCGCTGGACGATCCGCACTGGGCGCACCATGCGGCCGTCGCCCTGGGTGAGGAGGAAGGCCTGCCGGTCCAGTATCGCGGCGCCGGCACGGGCGTTTGGCCCGCCTATGATCGCGTTAACAGCCCGGCCTGATCAGGCGGCCTTTTCCATCGACGGATCGACGGCCCACAGAACGCGTGCGGCGGCTTGAACCTCGGCATCGGCCGTCTTTTGCGGGCGGCCGAGCAGATAGCCCTGAACCTCGTCACAGCCCTGGTCACGCAGGAAGGCCAACTGCTCCAGCGTCTCTACGCCCTCGGCCAGGACGGGGATGTGCAGGCTCTCGCCCAAGGCCAGGACAGCGCGAATGATGGCGGCTGACTGAGGTCCGCCGTCCAGTTCGGACATGAAGGAGCGATCCAGCTTGATCTTGTCGAACGGGAAGGCGCGCAAGGTCGACAGCGACGAATAGCCGGTGCCGAAGTCGTCCATGGCGATGGAGACGCCCAGCAGCTTCAGCTGGCGCAGGACGTGGGTCGTGCGCTCCATGTCGGTGATCATGGCCGTCTCGGTGATCTCCAGCTCCAGCCGCGACGGCGACAGGCCAGTCTCGACCAAAACCTGATGCACCAGGCGCGGCAGGTCGACGTGACCCAGCTGCACCGGCGACAGGTTGACGGCGATCTTGTGCGGTTCGGTCCAGCTGGCGGCCTCGGCGCAGGCGGTGCGCAGCACCCACTCGCCGATCGGCAGGATCAGGCCGTTTTCTTCGGCCAGAGGAATGAAATCGGCCGGCGAGATGAAGGTCCCGTCCGGCTGGATCCAGCGCAGCAGCACCTCATAGCCGGTGATGTCGCCGGTATCGACGGCGGCCTGCAGCTGCCAGTTCAGGCTGAACTGGCCCTGATCCAAGGCCTCGCGCATCTGCTGGGCCATGCGACGGCGATTGCGCACCGCCTCGTCCATCTCTTCTTCGTAGAAGCAAACGTCGGTGCCCAGCGAGGCCTTGGCGCGGTACATGGCCAGGTCCGCGTCATTGATCAGGGCGGACGGGTCGTGGGCGTCGTCGGGCCAGATCGCGATGCCGGTGCTGAGGCCGCAGGCGACCTCGGCATGGTCCAGCACGACCGGGGCGGTGACGGCGTCGCGCAAGCGCGCGACCAGATCCAGGGCGTCGTCCTTGTGCTGGATCGGCACGACGGCGACGAACTCGTCCCCGCCCAGGCGCGCGATGAACTCGTCGTGGCGCAGGCAGCCGCGCATCCGTTCGGCGATCTGGATCAGAAGCTGGTCGCCGGCGGCATGGCCGTGAACGTCATTGACCTCCTTGAACCGGTCCAGGTCCATGGCCAAGAGGGCCACCTTGTTCGAAACGGTCAGGTCGGCGGTCTGGCGCGTCAGCCATTCCAGGAAGGACGAGCGGTTGGGCAGGCCGGTCAGGCCGTCGTTGCGCGCCATATGGGCGATGCGACGCTCCTGCGCCTGACGCATGCGCAGATCACGCACGGCGTAGATCATGACGTGATCCACACCGCAGTCGCGGCGCACGGCGATCTCGACGGGGATGTCCGCCCCGCCCTCGGCGACCAGTTTGGACTGGCTGAGGCCGTTGACCGCCAGATCGGCGACGCCGGCGATCCAGCGCGACAGCGGCTCGCCGACCAGGGCGTGGTGGGCGACGCCCGCCAGATCGGCGAAGGCGGCGTTGGCGGCCAGGATGACGCCGTCCTGTTCGACCACCATGCCATCGACGCTGCCCTCGATCAGATGATCCAGGCGCGCCTTGGCCTGAAGCCGTGACTGGACGTCCAGGGCGTGGCTGGCGACGCCGGTGCCCAGCATCATCAACCCAACGGCGGCGACGGCGAAGGCCAGGACCAGGTTGGTCGATCCGACAGCGCCCATATCCACTAGTGCGCCGACCGGCACGATCGTCATGGCGGCCATGCCGGTGAAATGCAGGGCCACGATGCTCAGGACCATCAGCACGACTGGAACGACCTTGCCGGACTGCCGGGCGCGATTGAACGCCAGGGCGCCCAAGACGACCGCCCCCGCCACCGATGCCGCGACATAGGCGGCCGACCAGTGGATGACGGCGTCGGTCGCAAAGGCCGCCATGCCGGTATAGTGCATGGCCACCACGGTCAGGCCGAACAGCACGCCGCCGATCTCGGCCGAGGCGGGCATCCGGCGCGAGGCCACCCACAGCGCCAGTGCGCTGCCGGCGATGGCGACACCCAGGGACAAGCCGGTCAGCACGGGGCCGTAGCTGATGGTGACGCCGGGCTCATAGGCGATCATCGCCACGAAATGGGTGCACCAGATTGTCGCTCCCGTCGCCACTGCGCCCATGAAGGCCCAGGCCAGGCGTGTGCCCTTTTCAGCGGCGCGCAGGCGGCGGTAGAGGCGGAAGGTGATGATCGAACCGATCAGGCACAGGCCGGCGGCTAACGCGACGAGCCAGAGATTATGGTCGTCGGTCAGGCAGGTGAGAAAGCGCATGAAGCTACAGACCTTGGGGGGACGGTCTGTCGTCGTAGCGGACGTTGCTTAATCAGACGCGCTCGAACAGGCTTAACGAAACGCTACGGCCGTTTTCAGGAGCGGGGCATCTGATAGGGGTTGTTGACGCTGACGGGCGAGCCGGGCGTCAGGCCCAGCTCCTCGAACGACCACTTCAGCTCGACGCCCTGGACCAGGTCCTGCTTGCACTTGTCCTCGTCGATGCGGCGCAGGGTGATGACGGCGCTGCCGCCCTGCAGGCTGACGATCGGGATCAGGTCTTCCTTGGCCGTGCAGCCGTTCGAACTGACCCAGAAGACGGCCTGGTCCTTGGTGAAGGTGGCGGCATGGATCGGCTCCAGCGCGCCGGGCATGCCCGCGGTGGACACGGTGGGCTCGCCGCGGCTGGCGCAGGCGGCCAGGCCCGCCGATGCGGCGGTGATCAAAGCCAAGCGTTTCATGATGGAGTCGCGCAACTGACGACCTCCCCTGCCTCAAAGCCTGAACCGGCCGAGAATGCGCCTGTTCGCCCCTGGAGGGAACAGGATAAAAAACGAAAGGCCTCGGACGAATCCGAGGCCCTCCAAACTGAACACTTCAAAGGGACCGCCACAGGGCTCAAGCAGCCCGAAGGCCGATAGCCCCCTTGAAGAACGCTTCGTAAGCTTCGCTTACGAAGCGTAGTATTCGACGACCAGGTTCGGTTCCATCTTCACGGCGTACGGCACGTCCGACAGTTCCGGCACGCGGACGTAGCGAACCGAGAACGAGCGGTCCGACAGTTCCAGGTAATCCGGCACGTCGCGTTCCGACGACTGCTGGGCTTCGAGCACCAGAGCCATGTTGCGCGACTTTTCCTTCACGGTGACGACGTCTTCCGGCTTCACGCGGTAGGAGGCGATGTCGACCTTCTTGCCGTTAACCAGGACGTGGCCGTGGTTGACGAACTGGCGGGCGGCCCAGACGGTCGGGACGAACTTGGCGCGGTAGACGATGGCGTCCAGGCGCGATTCCAGCAGACCGATCAGGTTTTCCGAGGTGTTGCCCTTGCGACGAGCGGCCTCGTCATAGGTCTTGGCGAACTGCTTTTCGGTGATGTTGCCGTAGTAGCCCTTCAGCTTCTGCTTGGCCTTCAGTTGCAGACCGAAGTCCGAAACCTTGGACTTGCGACGCTGGCCGTGCTGGCCGGGACCGTAAGAACGCTTGTTGACCGGCGACTTGGAGCGGCCCCACAGGTTCTCACCCATGGCCCGGTCGATCTTGTACTTGGCGCTGTGGCGCTTGGACATTTTATTCTCTTTTCGACGATACGGCCCGGCATCCCCTGGATTGGGAATGCGATCTCAACGGCGGTCCACGCATCTTCCGTCATTCATCCCGGCTCCGCCGAAGCGGACCCATGGAAGGCGGCGCTTATGGCCAGCGAGGGCGCCGGAGTCAAGCACGGCGGGCTGTTAAGCACGATGGAATGGAACGATCCCGTCGCCCCGCCCTTCCCTTGACGCAACTGAGCCACGCAAGAGGACAAGGAGGAGTGGAATGCAGACCGAACCCAACAGCTTTCAGACCGGCCTGTCCGACGAGGCCATGCAGACGCTGAAGACGCACCTGGTCGATCTGGTCGAGCCGTTGAGCGACCACCAACTGCTCGATCTCGCCGACGGCATCCATGAGATGCTGCGCCAGCGCCGCATGGTTCGCCAGCACCATGCCGAGCGCATGAACGCGCGCACCCGGCACGGCGTGGACCTTCGCATCTAGTCCTTCGCAGACTGCGCTTCTGAGATGAACATGGCGCGGCCCTCTCGGGTCGCCACCTTGCCCAGGCCGGGGAACGGGAAGTGATAGGCATAGATGTGGGCGCCGGAGTTGCGCAGCGCCGTCACCTCGTCCAGCCGCGCCTTCAGGCCCGCCGCCTGATCGTCGTCATAGCCGACCTTCCAGTCCGGATGTTCGACCGACAGAATCCAGTGGTGCATCAGGTCGCCGGTGTAGAGCAGCTGGTTCTGGCCGTCGGCGATCAGATAGGCGACGTGCCCCGGCGTATGGCCAGCCGTGTCCTGAGACTGGACTCCCGGCGCGACCTCGCCGCCCGGCTCGAAAGCCTGGACCTTGGGCGTGATGATCCGCACAAGATCGGCAAGCTCAGGATTAGCGCGGATGGATGCCCATTCCGCGTGTGACATCCGGATCGCCGCATTGGGGAAGGCCAGGCCGCCATTGCGGATCAGGCCGCCGACATGGTCCGGGTGGCCGTGCGAGATCAGCACATCGGTGATCGACGCCGGATCGACGCCCGCCTTTTGCAGGCTGTCCATCAACTGGCCCTTGCCCTCGCCCAGGCCCGTGTCGAACAGCATCGTGCGGGCGCCGTTCCTGACCAGAAGCGGATGGATTTCCAGCATGATCGGATCGGCCGGCTGTCCGGCGGCGGTAAGCGGGGCTGCGACCGCCTGCGGCGTCAGGCCGACGCCGAAAGTCTGGTTGTCGTTCTTGACCGGGTTTTCGCCATCGAACAGGGCGATGGCGTCCAGCGCACCGATCTTGAAGCGATAGACGGGCTTCTCGGCCGGGGCCGCGACGGTCTGGGTGGGGTTGGGCGGCGCGGGTTCGCCGGACTTCTGCGCATTCTCTTGAGGGTTACAGGCCGCCAGTATCAGGGCCGCGAAAGCAGCCCCCGTCATCATCATCCGCATCGCTCGATCTCCGTTTGCGATGACGCAATCGAAAACGCCCGCCGGAGGTTCCGGCGGGCGTCGTCATCTCTCGATCTCTGGGCTGGACCGGCCTTATTTGGCGGCCGCGTAGAGTTCGTTGACCTTGTTCCAGTTCACCACCGTCCAGAACGACTTCAGATAGTCGGCGCGGCGGTTCTGGTATTTCAGATAGTAGGCGTGCTCCCACACGTCGGCGCCCAGGATGACCTCGCCGCGCTCGTCCACGACGTCCATCAGAGGATTGTCCTGGTTCGGGGTCGAGGTGATCTTCAGCTTGCCGTTCTGCACGATCAGCCAGGCCCAGCCAGAACCGAACTGCGCAGCGCCGGCGGCGTTGAAGTCTTCCTTGAACTTGTCCATGCCGCCCAGATCGGCGTCGATGGCGGCCTTAAGCTCGGCCGACGGCTCACCCGCCTGATCGGCCGGGGCCAGCAGTTCCCAGAACAGGCTGTGGTTCCAGTGACCGCCGCCGTTGTTGCGCACGGCCTTGGGCGCGGTGGAGATGCTGGTGAAGATTTCCTCCAGCGACTTGCCCTGCAAGCTCTCATCGGCGTCGACGGCCTTGTTCAGGTTGTCGACATAGGTCTGGTGGTGCTTGTCGTGGTGGAAGGTCATCGTCTCCTTGTCGATGGCCGGCTCCAGCGCGTCATAGGCGTAGGGCAGCGGGGGCAGGGTGAAGGCCATGGGAGGTTCCTCTCGCGACAAGTTTCCGATGCGCCTCATCTAGGCGCCCGTTCATGAAACCCAAGCGACAGCGCCTGGATTTGTTCCGACTTATCGACCCGTAACGGTCAAGCTGGCAAGTTCGCCTTTAGGCAATCGCGAACGGCGCGCTTCACATCACCCGGCGCATTGGGTTCATCCACGCCCTCGGCCGCGAAGACGGCGCGCACGGCGGCGTCCAGCCCCTTGGGCAAGGCCTCGATCACCCGCTTCTGCCCCTTGGCGTGCAGGCAATAGCCCACCTCGCGGCAAAGGGCGGAAAACATCGGTTCGTAGGGATCGGAAGCGCTCATGCCGGCCCTGTAGCATCAGGGGAGCAGACGCGACAGCCAGTGCATCAGGTTCAGGACGAACTGCTGATCGTCATGACCAGTCGTATTCAGCCCCATGCGGACAGGCTCGCGATCCGGCTGGTCGGGAAAACGCACGACCTGGGCCGTGAGCATCCCCGCCTCTCCCAGCACGACCACCCGCCCTGTACCAAGGCGCAAAGCCAGACCTTGGGCGGGTAAGGCGGGCCGCGACAACTCGGCAAGGACGACGGCTGGATCTTGGCCGGCCCGAAGCCGAGTTCGGATCGCTTGCAAGGCTTCGAGATCGGGAGCCTCTCGCGCATCTGCGCTCATTGCCAGCAATACGGTTGCGTCTGCCGGCCCCGACAGCGACTGCCCGGTGAAGCTCTTGACAACCCTCAGGCGCTCGCTTTGGTCGCGGCCCTCGATGATCGGATGATCCGCAAGCGCCGGGCGCGGAAAGACCAGATTGGCCGTAACGTCGTCGCCCGCGGGCTGGAAGGCGTAACCCGTGCCCATCGCCACCCCGAACTTGGCAGCCAGAGCTTCGGCGGCGGAACCATGGGGCGCGTGATCTGCGGCCAGAAGCAACGCCCCGCCCTGCTCCACCCATCGGCGGATCGCCTCGATCTCGGCGTCGTCGAAAGCCGAGGCGCGCGAGCCGTCCACCGGTCGCGCCGGATTGGCGATAACCAACACCGCCACGCCATTAAGCGCGCCGGGCGCATCGAGACGCCCCCGGCTGGCTTCGATCCGATATCCATCGGCCCGCAACAGCGCGGCGAAGGCGGCATAACGACCTTCGATCGTCTGCTCGCTGCCGTGGCCCTGATCGACAAGCGCGACAGGTCCATTCGTCGCATAGGCCTGCGAGGCCAGCTTTGGTCGCCAATCCAGATCGCCGACCTGCTCTTGCGCCAAGGCTGGCCCTGCCAGAAGCAGGACTGCGACAGCGATCCAAGCCCGGCGTCCCATCTGGCGCCTAGACCTTCAAGCGTTCGGCATGGAAGGCGATGTGGTCGGCGATGAAGCTGGCCATGAAGAAGTAGGAGTGGTCGTAGCCGGGCTGCATCCGCAAGGTGAGCTTCTGGCCGGCGGCGTCGGCGGCGGCTTGGAGCAACTCGGGCTTCAGCTGGTCGGTCAGGAAGTTGTCGGCGTCCCCCTGGTCGATCAGGATGTCGTCATAGACGCCGCGCGCTGCGCCGGCGGCGATCCGCTTGGCGGCGTCATGGCGGTCCCAGACGTCGCGGTCCTCACCCAGATAGGCGGTGAAGACCTTTTCACCCCAGGCGCACCGGGTGGGCGAGCAGATCGGCGCGAAGGCGGAGACCGAACGGAACAGGTCGGGATGGTTCAGCGCCAAGGTCAGGGCGCCATGGCCGCCCATCGAATGGCCGCTGATCGAGCGGACGCCCGTGGTCGCAAACTCGACGTCGATCAGGGCGATCAGTTCCTCGGTGACATAGGTCTCCATGCGGAAATGCGGCGCCCAGGGCGCCTGCGTCGCATCCAGATAGAAGCCCGCGCCCTGGCCCAGGTCATAGGCCGGATCGTCGGCGACATCGTCTCCGCGCGGGCTGGTGTCAGGTGCCACGACGATGACGCCGTGTTCGGCGGCGGCCTGATAGGCTCCCGCCTTGGTGGTGAAGTTGTCCTCGGTGCAGGTCAGGCCCGACAGCCAGATCAGCACGGGAAAAGGCCCCTCGCCCGCCGGCGTGAAGACCGACAGCGTCATCGGCGTGCCGGTCGCCGTGCTGTCGTGCTTCAGATAGCGCAGGGTTCCGCCGTGGACGGCGTGGGTCTTGGTGGTCTGCAAGGTCATGCTAGATTTCCGGCGAGCTTAGAAGACGAACGTCCATGTCCCTGACCGCGTGCAGCTTGCGAGCAAGCTTGGCATCGGCGGTGACGAGAGGCAGACCTCGCCGCCGCGCCATCACGGCATACAGGCAGTCGGTCATCGAATGATTGAGATCACAAGCAAGATCGAAGGCTTCAGAGATCAGCTCTCGATGATCGGCCAAATCAACGACTTGCGGGATGACGGACAGGTTTTCCGTCGCGGACGAAGCCTCCAGTTCGCCACGAACCACGTAGCGGCGAAAGACATTGGCCGCTTCGATCAACATCAGATCCGGAGCAACGGCAGAGCCATGGATTTTACGGGCCTCGATCGCGGCGTCAGCCAGTGGATCGTCGATGAACCATTTGACGACGACGCTGGCGTCGAAAACCGCACTCACCGATCGCGATCTTCGCGGATAAGGGCCGTCGAATCGAGAGACGAGCCTCGCGTCTGCTCGCGAGATCGTCGAGACGCGGCTTCAAAGCGAGCCTCGACATCCATCGCCTCACGCACGGCCATGTCCCTGAACTTCTGCTCGAGAGAAATGTTCTGAGCCTTCGCCATCACCTTGAGGCGGGCGACGACGCCATCATCCAGATCGCGGACAAGAACCTGAGCCATGCGTCATGATAGCACAACGCTAGCATGACCACAACGCTTCACCCCACCCGGTGCATGGCGCAGATCTTGTTGCCGGACGGATCGCGCAGATAGGCCAGGATCATGGGGCCGAAGGGGCCCTTGCGTTCGCCGGGCGGGTCCTCGATGGCGCGACCGCCGGCGGCGACGCCCTCGTCATGGAAGGCCTGGACCATCTCGGCCGTCTTGGCGTGAAAGCCGATGGTGCCGCCGTTGGCGTGGCAGGCCGGCTCGCCGTCGATCGGCGCGCCGATCGCAAAGGCGCCCATGCGGGTGCGCCACCAGTAGCGGCCCTTGGGGTCCGGCCCCTGGCCCGGCTCGACGCCAAGGGCGCCGAGCGCGGCGTCATAGAACCGGCGCGACGCCTCGATGTCGTTGGCGCCGACGGTGACGTGGGTGAACATGATCAGACCTCCCTCTTTCGGTCCGTTTCCTTAAACAACGAACCGAGCGACGCGCAAGGCGTCAGAACACCACGACCGAACGGATGCTCTTGCCCTCGTGCATCAGATCGAAGGCCTTGTTGATGTCGTCCAGGGCGAAGGTGTGGGTGATCATCGGATCGATCTCGATCTTGCCGTCCATATACCAGTCGACGATCTTGGGCGTGTCGGTGCGGCCGCGCGCGCCGCCGAAGGCCGAACCGCGCCAGACGCGGCCGGTCACCAGCTGGAACGGGCGGGTGGCGATCTCCTTGCCGGATTCGGCGACGCCGATGACGACGCTCTCGCCCCAGCCCCGGTGGCAGGCCTCAAGCGCCTGGCGCATGACGACGGTGTTGCCGGTGCAGTCGAAGGTGTAGTCCGCGCCGCCATCGGTCAGCTGGACCAGATGGGCCACGACATCGGAAACCTCCTTCGGATTGACGAAATGGGTCATGCCGAAGCGACGGCCCCATTCTTCCTTGTCGCCATTGATGTCCACGCCGACGATCATGTCCGCGCCGACCATCTTCAGCCCCTGGATGACGTTCAGGCCGATGCCGCCCAGGCCGAAGACGACGCAGTTAGCGCCCGGCTCGACCTTGGCCGTGTTGACCACGGCGCCGACGCCGGTGGTCACGCCGCAGCCGACGTAGCAGGCCTTGTCGAAGGGCGCGTCCTTGCGGATCTTGGCCACCGCGATCTCGGGCAGGACGGTGTAGTTCGAGAAGGTCGAGCAGCCCATATAGTGGGCGATGGCCTGACCCTTGTAGCTGAAGCGGCTGGTGCCGTCGGGCATGACGCCCTTGCCCTGGGTGCCGCGAATGGCGGTGCACAGGTTGGTCTTGCGCGACAGGCACGACTTACACTGGCGGCATTCCGGCGTGTATAGCGGAATGACGTGATCGCCGACCGCGACCGAGGTCACGCCCGGCCCCACCTCGACCACCACGCCCGCGCCCTCGTGCCCCAGGATCGATGGGAAGACGCCCTCGGAGTCCAGCCCGTCCAGCGTATAGGCGTCGGTGTGGCAGATGCCGGTGGCCTTGATCTCGATCAGCACCTCGCCGGCGCGCGGCCCCTCCAGATCGACCTCGACGATCTCCAACGGACGTTTGGCCTCGAAGGCGACGGCGGCGCGGGTTTTCATGGCGGGGGCTCCTTGGTTTGACGCCTGTGTGTCACGAGCGGCGCGGCAAGCGCTAGTCCGTGCTGGAATGCATGACGATTTTTCGCATCCGTCCGCAGACTGGGCGCCATCGAGACACACGACAGACTTGCATCACCCACTCGCGCCAATAGTCTGGGCCGGCAACGAAGAGACACCGATTATGCTGGCCTGGTTCCTTGCAGCCGCCCTGAGCTTGACCGATCTATCACCTGCCGTCGAAGCGGCGCTTCGTCCCCTGACGGAGGCGATTGCGAGCGCGCGAGCCAAACAGGCGGCGTTGCCCGACAATCCTACGCCGCGCGAACAGTTGGAGTTGGCGCTGGCCCTGGATCAGGAACCGCTCAAGGCGATGCACAGCGTTGATCTCTCCACCCTTTCGGAGGCGGATCGACGGACCGCGCGTGCTGCGGCCGAAGCGCGGCTCGACGCCCTCAGTGAAGAGACCGTCGCCACCGTCCTGTCACTCGTTCCGGCGGAAGGTTGGTTCTCCAACGCCGTCTATGGCCAGGATGCGGCGACTGGGGCCTTTCTGGTCATCCAACATGCCGACACCGCATTACAGAAGCGCTTCCTGCCCGCCCTGGAAGCGATGGCTGACCATGGCGAGGCGCTGAAGTGGCAGTACGCGATGATGTACGACCGCATCGCCGTGGCCGAAAACCGTCCGCAAAGGTATGGCACCCAGATGCAACGCGTCGCCGGTCGAATGGTCCCCGCCCCTACGGAAGACCCGGAACGGCTGGAACAACGCCGCGCGCCAATGGGGTTCCGCTGGACCAACTATAACGCTTATCTGGCGAACTTCGGCGCTTGCTGAACGCCGAATAGAGCTGGCACACAGTCAGATCATGAACCTCGTCGTCCTGACCGGGGCCGGCATATCGGCCGAGAGCGGCGTGCCCACGTTTCGGGCGTCGGACGGGCTGTGGTGCGGGCATCGGGTGGAGGATGTGGCGACGCCCGAGGGCTATGCGGCCGATCCGGCGCTGGTGCAGGACTTCTATAATCAGCGACGGCGGCAGTTGGCCGAGGTCCAGCCGAATGCGGCGCACCGGGCGCTGGCGGCGTTGGCGGCGCGGTGGCGTGGCGACTTTCTGCTGGTGACGCAGAACGTGGACGATCTGCACGACAGGGCGCTTGAAGAGACGCCGCCGGCCGCCGGGTTCGCGCTGATCCATATGCACGGCGAACTGCTGAAAGGCCGCTGCACCCGGTCCGGCGTCGTGATGGACTGGGCCGGGGACATGGCGGCGGACGAAGCCTCGCCGCATCATCCCGACGGCGTCATGCGGCCGCACATCGTCTGGTTCGGGGAGATGCCGCTTCAGATGGAGCGGATCGAGCGGGCGCTGGAGGCCTGCGACCTGTTCGTGTCCATCGGCACGTCCGGCGCGGTCTATCCGGCGGCGGGGTTCGTGCAGGCGGCGCGGTATGCCGGGGCGCGGACGGTCGAGATCAACCTGGAGCCGACGTCGGGGGCGCGCCTGTTCGACGAAGGCGTTTACGGGCCGGCGACGCAGGCCGTGCCGGCCTTCTTCGACACGCTGTAGAGACGAAAACGGCGGCCGCTGCGAAGGCGGCCGCCGTTCCGGCGTTCGAGGTCGAGGCGGCTTAGGCCAGGACGACGATGGTCACGCGGCGGTTCTGCGAACGGCCTTCCGGCGTGTCGTTCGAGGCCACCGGCTGTTCCTGGCCATAGGAGATGGTGGCCATGCGGTTCAGGGCGACGCCCTGACGATTCAGGAAGCGACGCACGGCCTCGGCGCGTTGCTCGCCCAGCTGGTCGTTATGCTCAGGCGTGCCGGTCGAGTCGGTATAGCCCTGGATTTCCAGATAGACGTTCTTGTTCTCGCCCTGCAGACGCTGGGCGAACTGGGCCAGGCGCTGCTCGGCCTCGGGCGACAGGGCCGCCGCGTCGGTGGGGAATTTCACGGAATCGTCCGACAGCACGACCTGATAGAGGAACTTGCCCTCGGCCAGTTTGTGCGCGTCGTTGGCGCGTTGCAGGGCCTGGCCTGCGGTGCCTTCGACGGTGGTCACGCGGTTGTCGACGACTTCGACCTGATCACGCACGAAACGATGGCTGGCGCAGCCGCTGGCCGCAAAGCCGAGGGCGATGAGGGCGCCGCCGACGACCGCCGTCCTGAGTTTCGATCTGCTCAAGTTCTGTCTCCTTCTTGCCGGGAGCGCCACACCCAGTTCATGCGCAAGATGAAAATGGCGTATGAGACAAGGCGGAGTAATGACGCGCTTTGGGCGGCATCGTGTCAGCTTGACCATAAGCCAATCGAATACTCGCGTTATTCTTGCAGAAGGACGGAACCATCGCCTCAGTGAAGGCGTTGCGCCGCCGACGGCCGATGTCGGAAGGCGGACACGCTCATCTATCGCCGCTCTGCGCCGTCGCACGGTTGTATTCACGCCGACGCCACTTTCCTGACGCGACCGAATGTTTTCAACGGGGCCTGTCGGTTTTTTACAGGCGTTTTGTCCCGATGACCATGCGGCGGCGTGTTCAACTCCCATCACGGATCGGCGATTGAGCGCGGCGCGCACACGGCGCTGGGCGCTGGCGGCGACGCCGATCCTGGCCGCGCATCTGGGACTGGCGCTGCTGATGCGCGGCGGTGCGGAGCCGATCGTCGAGGCGCCGCAGACGCCGCCGATGATGGTCGAACTGGTCGAGCCGCCCCCGCCGCCGCCGCCGCCCGCGCGCGTGATTGCGCCTGATCCCTCGCCCAAGCCCGATGCGCCGGCCGCCGCCGCCCAGGCGGCCGCGCCGCCCAAACCCGCACCCCAGCGGCGACCGCCGGCCGTGGCGGCGGCGCGACCGCGACTGGTTGTCACCAAACGCCCGCCCGACGTCGAACCCCTGCCCGCCGCGCCCGCCCCGCCGGGTCCGCCCCTGCCCCTGCTGGGCGCAGCCCAGATCGCCGGCGCCATGACTGTGGGCGCAGGCCCGGGCGGCGGCGGCGGAACCGGCGTGGGCGGATCGAGCGGATCGGGCGGGACCGGCGCCGGTTCAGGCTCCGGCGGAGGGTCTTGCGACATGGTGCGCTGGGTCCAGGACGCCGTGCGCGATGACCAGGCCGTGCGCCGCGCCGTCATCGCCGCATCCCAGGACATGGACGCGAACGGCCGCGCCATCCTGGTCTGGAACGGCGACTGGCTGCAAAGCCGTAACCAGGCCGGCAAGGGTCTGGCGGGCGTGCGCCAGGCCATCGCCCTGGAAGTCGCCTTCGCCCCGGCCGAGTGCAAGCGCCAGCGCATGACGGGCCTGGCGGTCCTGAAGCTGGAAGACCGCCCCGGCGGCGCGCAACTGGCCTTGGGCAAGGGCAGCTGGCGCTGGTCGGACCTGCTAGGCGCGGGCTGATACCCCAAACGTCCATTCAGACGGTCGCCTGCAAAAACACCGTCTACTTCGTCTAATTCGTCTGATTTCTCCCTCCCAGACCGTGCGATGCGTTTCGTGCGGACGAACCGAGACAGGATCGCACGGCTTAAAAGCGTGGGCAGGAAGATGACGCCGGCGGGCGATAGAAGATTGAAAATATTGGACTGACCTCAAGCGAATAGGATGGCCGGCCTCTTGGCGATCGTGCGGCGAGCGGAGCGAAACTGGAGGATCACGAAAGAAAGACGCGCGCGCGGTTGCGCTCCCCTCGCCGGACACGCACCTAGCCTGCCATGCCCGTCTCTCCCGACTATCGCCCCGAACCGCGCTTCTTCGATTTGGGCGCGGACTATGCCGATGCGGTTCAGGCCGCGGATTTTCCGCAGACGATACTGCGGTTTCGCAACGACCGCGCGGCGGCCGAGGTCGGGCTGGAGGGGCTGAGCGAGGCGAAATGGATCGCCGCGTTCGGGCGGTTCGAGCCCCTGCCGGGGCAGCCCGGTCCGATCGCCATGCGTTATCACGGGCACCAGTTCCGGCACTACAATCCCGATCTGGGCGACGGGCGCGGGTTTCTGGCGGCGCAGATGCGCGCTCAAGCAACGAGCGACCGCGTCGCGAGTGATAGCGCTCAAGGCCGGCTGCTCGACTTGGGCACCAAAGGCTCTGGCCAGACGCCCTGGTCGCGGGGCGGCGATGGGCGGCTGACGTTGAAGGGCGGGGTGCGCGAGGTTCTGGCGGCGACGATGCTGGAGGCGCAAGGCGTCCCGACCAGTCGCGCCTTTTCGCTGATCGAGACCGGCGAAGCGCTGGAGCGTGGGGACGAGCCGTCGCCGACGCGGTCGGCCGTTCTGGTGCGGCTGTCGCACAGCCATGTGCGGTTCGGGACGTTCCAGCGCGCGGCCTATCTGGGGCGCAAGGACCAGATCGAAGCGCTGATCGAACATGTGCGCAGCCTGTATCATCCGGGCGTCGCCGCCGGCGATGCGCCCGCCCTGCTGACCGCCATCGTCGAGTCCTCGGCGAAACTGACGGCGCGGTGGATCGCGGCGGGCTTCGTGCACGGGGTTCTGAACACCGACAATCTGAACGTCACCGGCGAGAGCTTCGACTACGGCCCCTGGCGGTTCCTGCCCGAATACGACCCGGCCTTCACCGCCGCCTATTTCGACCAGACGGGCCTGTACGCCTTCGCGCGTCAGCCCGAGGCCGTGTTCTGGAACCTGACGCAGTTGGCCGGGTGCCTGAAACTTGTCGCCGAGGTCGAACCGTTGGCGGATGCGCTGAACGGCTTCGGTCCCGCCTATATCCGTGAACTGCGCGCCGCCTTCCTGATGCGACTGGGCGTCCACAGCCTGGGCGAGGCGGCGGATCAGCGGCTGGTCGATACGACGCTGGCCCTGTTGCGTGAGGGCCGCGCGGCGCTGCGGTGGGAGCCGCTGTTCTTCGACTGGTTCGGCGGCTTCGCCTCCTCGGCCCGCGCCTTGTCGGGACCGCGCGCGAAACTGTACCAGGGCGAGGCCTTCGACGCCTTCCGCTTTGCTTTGATGGAACACGAACCCGACCGGATCGAGCGTCTGGAGCATCCGATGTTCGCCGCGCGCGAGCCGGAAGAGATGCTGATCGACGAGGTCGAGGCGATCTGGGCCGCCGTCGCCGACGCCGACGACTGGGCGCCCTTCCAGGCCAAGCTGGATCGGCTGGAGGCGGCGCGTCTGGCCTGGGGCTTTACGGCCTGACGCCGAACCTTACGAAAGCTTCATCTCGTTTATCGATAATGGTATTGCCCGTTTATCGATAAATGCATATCGATAGTCACCAAGGCGGTCGCGGAGGGCGACCCGAAGGGAAGGGCTTTCGAGATGAAACTGATCGGCAAATATTCAATCGCAAGCGCCCTGCGCTGGTGCTTAGGGTTCGCAAACGTCTTCGTCATGCTGGCGACGATCGTCATGGCGATCTGTTTGCTGGGCAGCGTCATATCGCCGGACTTCGCAGCAGGCTTCATCGACGGAATGAAGGATCTGGACAACAGCACAGCCCGCGATCTGCACTGGCCGGAGCGTCTGACGCTGTTGGGCGCCTTCATGGCCTGCGGCTTCACCTGGTGGATCATCAACCGGCTGCGGCGCATCCTGCTGTCGGTCAATCAGGGCGACGCCTTCGAGTTCGCCAACGTCAAACGGCTGCAAGGCGTGGGCCTGGGCCTGATCGGCATTCAGCTGACGGCGCTGCTGCTGGTCTTCGTCGCTCCGCAGAGCATCGGCCAGTCGCCATCCGACTATGACTTCGACCTGGGGTCCTGGCTGGGCATTCTGGTGGTCTTTATCCTGGCCGAGGTGTTCCGGCAGGGGTCGGCCATGCGCGACGAACAGCTAACCACGGTCTGAGGAGCGCGCGCCATGATTATGATCCAACTGGACCGGCTGCTGCTCGAACGCCGGATGTCCCTGACCGAACTGTCCGACCGCGTCGGCGTCACCCTGGCCAATCTGTCGATCCTGAAGACCGGCAAGGCCCGCGCGGTGCGCTTCTCGACCCTGGACGCCCTGTGTCGCGAACTGGATTGCCAACCCGGCGACCTGATCGTCCAGACGCCGGGGCCGCAGCCCGAAGACTGAGTTCGCGCGTCGCAAAGCCTTGTGGGGCATTGGGAATCGGCCCAATGCCCCCGGCCCGTAACAGAAAGTCATCAACTGATGTCATCAGTTGATGTCATCGCATGATGACAACCGACTGAAGCGCCGCTATATAGGCTTCAGCGAACGGCTCTCCGGGGAACGCCCCCAGGACCGGATCGCAGCCGTTCATGACCTTCAGGCGTCCTCCCCGATGACCACCTCGACCTTCACCCCCGCGCCGTCGCGCAACCGCGCCGCCTACGCCAACATCGCCCTCTGGACGCTACAGGGCTGGATCGCGATGTTCTTCATCGCCGCCGGTTACGCCAAGCTGACCGAGCCGATGACCAACCTGATCAATCTGATGGGCTGGCCCGCCGTCGCGCCCGAGAACATGGTGCGCGGCCTGGGCGTGGTCGAGATCGTTCTGGCCATGGGCGTGTTGAGCCCGCTGATCTCGTGGCGGGTGGGTCGCCCCCTGCTACTGACGGCGGCGGTCGGCCTGATCATCATGGAAGCGACCATGATGATGATCCACGCGTTGAGCCAGGACTTCGGCCTGGCGGCGGTCAACGCCGTCCTGCTGGCCATAACGGTTCCGGTGCTGCTGGGCCGCCGCAAGGCCTGATTTGAACGAGATCGAACGCTGGGCCCCTCTCCCCCCTGCAGTCCGGCGTTTGCGCCCGGAGCTTCCCCCCAGGCTCCGGGCTTTTTCATGCCTGATCGTCAGCAAGAGAGAAAAGCTTACCCTTACGTGCGCGTAAGCCTCTTCCCTTTACGCGCACGTCAAGTTATGAAGGCGTATGGCCACCGCCGACGACCACCGCACCTATTCCATTCGCCAGCTGTGCCGCGAGTTCGGCGCCACGGCGCGCGCCCTGCGATTTTATGAGGACAAGGGCCTGCTGACGCCCGCGCGCAAGGGCCAGACCCGCGTCTATGACGCGCGCGACCGCGCCCGGCTGAAACTGATCCTGAGAGGCCGCCGCATCGGCTTCACCCTTCAGGAGATCCAGGACATGATGGATCTCTATGATCAGAAGGATCACAACGTCCACCAGATGGCCGTGGCCCTGGTGCGGCACCGCGCCCAGATCGCGGCGCTGAAACAGCAGCTTGAAGACATCGAAGGCGCCATCGAGACGGCCGAACAGGCCTGCGCCTGGATGGAATCCAAACTGTCCGAACACCGCCCCGACCTGCTGCCAGGCGCCGAAGACTATGAGAAGCTGCTGCGCGCGCGTCTCAACCACGACCACCACCACCCCTTCAAAGCAAGAGCGTAATCCATGGCCTACAAGGCGCCTGTCCGCGACTTCACCTTCATCCTGAATGAAGTGCTGGAGATCGACCGCTACACCAACCAGCCGGGCTTCCAGGACGTCTCTTCGGATCTGGTCAGCCAGATCCTGGAAGAAGGCGCCAAGTTCGCCGACGAGGTCATCGCCCCGATCAACAATCCGGGCGACAAGGAAGGCTGCCATTGGGCCGAGGGCGGCGTGGTGACGGGACCCAAGGGCTGGAAAGAAGCCTACAAGGCGATGTCCGAAGCCGGCTGGATGGCGCTGGCCGCCGACCCGGCCTACGGCGGTCAGGGCATGCCCAGCGTGGTGGCCTCGGCCTTCGGTCAGATGACGGCCGGCGCCTCGGCCGCCTTTTCGATGTATCCGGGCCTGACCGCCGGCGCCTATGCCGGCATCCACGCCAATGCCTCCGAAGAGCTGAAGCAGAAATATCTGCCCAAGATGGCGACCGGCGAATGGTCGGGCACGATGAACCTAACCGAGCCGCAGTGCGGCACGGATCTGGGCATGGTGCGCACCAAGGCCGTGCCGAACGGCGACGGCTCCTATTCGATCACCGGCCAGAAGATCTGGATCTCGGCGGGCGAGCACGACTTCGCCGACAACATCATCCACACGGTGCTGGCCCGCGTCGAAGGCGCGGTTCCGGGCATCAAGGGCCTGTCGCTGTTCGTCGTGCCGAAGTTCCTGGTCAATGAGGACGGCTCGCTGGGCGAGCGCAACAGCCTGGAATGCGCCGGCCTCGAGCACAAGATGGGCATCCACGGCAACGCCACCGCCGTCATGCAGTACGACGGCGCCAAGGGCTGGCTGATCGGCGAAGAAGGCCGCGGCATGAACAATATGTTCGTGGTGATGAACGAGGCCCGCCTCGGCACCGGCCTGCAAGGCCTGGCCATCGGCACTGCCGCCTATCAGGCCGCCGTCGAGTTCGCCAAGGACCGCCTGCAAGGCCGCTCGCTGACCGGACCGAAGAACCCGGACGGCCCGGCGGACAGCATCATGGTTCACCCCGACGTGCGCCGCATGCTGCTGGAATCGAAGGCCTTCGTCGAAGGCGGCCAGGCCTTCATCCTCTGGACCGCGCTTCACGCCGACCTGGAGAAGTCCGAGGACGCGGCCGTGGCCCAGAAGGCCAAGGATTACATGGGCCTGCTGACGCCGGTGCTGAAGGCCTATCTGACCGACAAGGGCTTCCATGTCGCGTCGCTGGGCATGCAGGTGCACGGCGGTTCGGGCTACACCGAACACTTCACCGCCTCGCAGTATCTGCGCGACGCCCGCATCACCATGATCTACGAGGGCACCAACGGCATCCAGGCGCTGGATCTGGTCGGCCGCAAACTGCCCGCCAACGGCGGTCGCGCCATCATGACCTGGTTCGGCGAGATCGACGCCTTCGTCGCCGAGAACAGCGGCAATGAAGCGATCAAGCCGTTCGTCGACGGCCTGGCCGACGTAAAGGCCAAGCTGCAGGACGGTACCATGTGGCTGATGCAGAACGGCATGGCCAATCCGGACAACGCCGGCGCCGCTTCGACCGACTATCTGAACGTCTTCGGCCTGACGGCGCTGGCCTATATGTGGGCGCAGATGGCCAAGGTGGCTCAAGCGCAGGTCGAGGCCGGTTCGACCGACCCCTATTACGCCAACAAGCTTCAGACCGGCCGCTACTTCGTCGAGCGCATCCTGCCCGACGCGGAAGCCCATCTGAAGAAGATGAAGACCGGCGCCGACGTGCTGATGGCCATGCCGGCCGAGGCGTTCTGATCTCAGACTGACGACGAAACGGGTCGGCGATCTCGCCGGCCCGTTTTTCTTATCAACCAGACGGGCAAAAGCCCGCAAACCTCAGGGACGAAACCGATGAACGTGCTGGGCAGCCCCGATCCCGATTTCATGCGTGAAGAAGAGATCACCCTCTTTTCCGACAGCGTCGGCAAATGGATCGACGAGCACGCGCCGCTTGAGAAGGTGCAGCAATGGATCGCTGACTCCTCGGTGCCGCGCCAGCTGTGGAATGACGCGGGCGAGGCGGGTCTGCTGGGCCTGTCGCTGCCGGAAGAGGACGGCGGTTTCGGCGGCGACTATCGGCACGAGGTCGTCTTGATGCGTCAGCTGGGCTGGAAGGGCGCGGACCACTTCGGCATTTCGCTGCACAACGCGATCGTCATGCCCTACATCTGGCATTACGGCACCGAGGAACAGAAGCAGCGCTGGCTGCCGCGCCTGCAATCGGGCGAACTGGTCGGCGCTATCGCCATGACCGAACCGGGCGCGGGCTCGGACCTGCAAGGCGTCAAGACCACGGCGGTAAAGTCGGGCAACGGCTATGTCGTCAACGGCTCCAAGACCTTCATCACCAACGGCCAGCTGGCCAACTTCCTGATCGTGGTCGCCAAGACCGATCCGGCCGAGGGCGCCAAGGGCACCTCGCTGATCGTGGTCGAGACCGACGGCGCGGAAGGGTTCGAACGCGGCCGCAACCTGCACAAGATCGGCATGGAGGCCAACGACACCTCCGAACTGTTCTTCAACGACGTGAAGGTCCCCGGCGACAACATCATCGGCGGAACCGAGGGCCAAGGCTTCGTCCAGCTGATGCAGCAGCTGCCCCAGGAGCGGCTGAACATCGCCGTCCAGGGCGTCGCCGCCGCCGAGCGCGGCCTTGAGGCGACGCTGTCCTATGTCAAGGAGCGCAAGGCGTTCGGCAAACGCGTTATCGACTTCCAGAACACCCAGTTCAAACTGGCCGAGGTCAAGACCAAGCTGACCGTCGCCAAGGTCTTCACCGACCACTGCATCGGCCTGCATCTGCAAGGCAAGCTCGACGCCGCCACCGCCTCCATGGCCAAATACTGGGTCACCGACATCCAGGGCGAGACCATCGACGAGATGCTGCAGCTCCACGGCGGATACGGCTACATGAACGAATATCCGATCGCCCAGCTGTACAAGGACGCCCGCGTCCAGCGCATCTACGGCGGCACCAACGAGATCATGAAGCTGCTGATCGCGCGGACGCTCTGACAGCCTAATACTCACCACTTGCGACAATGTACGATACTTCGTACATTGTCGTCATGAACGCGATGTCCGTCACCGATCTCCGCAAGAACCTCGCATCGGCCATCGACCGGGTGACGGCGGATCATGACTACACCATCATCACGCGCGAAGGCGGAAAGCCGGCGGCGGTGCTGATGTCGCTGGAGGATTTCGCCTCGTGGCAGGAGACGGAGTATCTGCTGCGCAGCCCGGCCAACCGCGAAGCGCTGCGAGCCTCGATTGCCGAACTTGAAGCGGGTGGCGGCCAGGTGCGCGAACTGATCGAAGAATGAACGTCCTCTTCACGGCCCGCGCCTGGTCTCAATATACCGAGTGGCAGGATACGGACCGCAAAGCGCTCAAGAAGCTGAACACGCTCATCAAGGAATGCCAACGAACCCCGTTTACAGGCTCCGGCAAGCCCGAGCCATTGAAGGGTGAATTGGCGGGATTTTGGTCGCGACGTATCGATCAGGAGCATCGCCTAGTCTATCGCGCGACCCAGACCGGCTTGGAAATCGTCCAATGCCGCTTTCACTATTGAAGCCATGGTCCGTTTGCATGCTCACGGCGACCTGAAAGCCGCCGCTCCCGTCGCGCCCACGCTGGACCAGTCGCGCTATCTGACCCAGGTCATGCGGCTGAAGGCCGGGGATGATCTGCTGGTGTTCAACGGGCGCGACGGGGAGTGGCGCTGTACGGTCGCGGAGGTGCTGAAGAAGGGCGTGATCCTGCGCGCCGAGGAACGGGTGCGGCCCCAGACCTTCGGCCCCGATCTGGAACTGATCGTGGCGGTGGTGAAGAAGGCGCGGGTCGAGACCATCGTGGAAAAGGCCGCAGAACTGGGCGCGCGCCGGGTGCGGCTGGTCCTGACGAAACGCACCAACGCCGACCGCATCCGCCTGGACCGGCTGGACGCCATCGCCGAGGAAGCCGCCGAACAGACCGGGCGGATGGACGTGCCCGCCGTCGATGATCCGATCAAGCTGGACGCCCTGCTGGACGGCTGGGAGACTGGACGCCGGCTGATGTTCTGCGACGAGACGGGCGGGGCGCCCGCCGTCTCGGCCCTGCGCAACGCAGGCGAAGGCCCCTGGTCCATCCTGATCGGGCCGGAGGGCGGATTCTCGCCGGAAGAGGGCGAGCGGCTGCGGTCCCTGCCCTTCACCACCGCCGTGTCGCTGGGCCCGCGCATCCTGCGCGCCGACACCGCCGCCATCGCCGCCATGACCCTGTGGCAGGCGGCCGTCGGTGATTGGGCGCGATAGAATACTCTGCTCGCCCCCTTGAGGAACTTGGCTTTAGCCGCCATCTAGCCGCGACAGCAGGGGTTACAGATGGCCGAGAACGCGCCGCTTTCCAGAGACGCTCTGATCGAGGCCATGTCCAAGGGGATCAAGCCCAAGGACCAGTGGCGCATCGGGGCCGAGCACGAGAAGTTCGGCTTCGACAAGACCACACTGGCGCGCCCCGCCTATGACGGCCCGAACGGCATCAAGGCCATGCTGGAGGGGCTGCAACGCTTCGGCTGGTCGCCCGTCGAGGAAAACGGCTTTCTGATCGGACTGGAGCGCCGGAACAGCGAAGGCTTCGTCGCCTCCGTCAGCCTGGAGCCCGGCGGTCAGTTCGAGCTGTCGGGCGCGCCGCTTCTGACCATCCACGACATCTGCAACGAGACCGGCCAGCATCTGATGGAGGTCAAGCAGGTCGCCGACCAGATCGGCGTCGGCTTCCTGGGCGCCGGTTTCGACCCGCTGTGGACCCGCGAACAGGTGCCGGTCATGCCCAAGGGCCGCTACGACATCATGCGCGCCTATATGCCCAAGGTCGGGACCCTGGGCCTGGACATGATGCTGCGCACCTGCACCATCCAGGCGAACCTCGACTTCGATTCAGAAGCCGACATGGTGATGAAGTTCCGCACCTCCCTGGCGCTGCAACCCATCGCCACCGCCCTGTTCGCCTGCTCGCCCTTCACCGAGGGCCGTCCCAACGGCTTCCTGTCGGCCCGCGCCAATGTCTGGACCGACACCGATGCCGACCGCACCGGCATGCTGGGCTTCGTGTTCGAGGACGGGTTCGGCTTCGAGCGCTACGCCGACTACGCGCTGGACACGCCGATGTATTTCGCCAAGCGCGACGGCCGTTATATCGACGCCTCGGGCCAGTCGTTCCGCGAATTCCAGGCCGGCAAACTGCCCGCCCTGCCCGGCCAATATCCGACCCTGAAGGACTGGAACGATCACCTGACCACCCTCTTCCCCGAGGTGCGGCTGAAGGCCTATCTGGAAATGCGCGGCGCCGACGGCGGACCGTGGAGCCGGATCTGCGCCCTGCCCGCCCTGTGGGCCGGGGTTCTGTACGACACCCCGTCGCTGGCCGCCGCCTGGGACCTGGTCAAGGACTGGGACATCGCCGACCACGAACGCCTGCGCCGAGATGTGACCCGCCTGGGTCTGAAGGCCGAGGTGGCGGGCCGGTCGGTGCGCGACATCGCCGTCGATCTGGTGAACATCGCCAAACAGGGGCTGAAGAACCGCGCCAAATTCTCGGGCGGGATGGTGGACGAGCGCGGCTATCTGTCGGAACTGGAAGACATCGCCGACAGCGGGATCACGCCGGCTGAGCGCCTGCTGGACCTGTATCACGGCGCCTGGCAGGGCGACGTGAAGCGCATCTACGCCGACTTCGCCTACTAGGGGACGGTGTAGTCCGAGCAGTCAGGCAGCGGGCTGTCCGGTTTGTATTCGCCGGCCTTGGCGTCGAAGGTGAACCGACGGCTGAAGCTGCATTTCGGATCGCGCGCGGCGACCAGGTCGGCGGGCTTTAGCGGCGGCTTCTCCAGCGAATCCTCGGAGCGCGAGGCGCCGCGCGGATAGGCCGTCGCCGTCGTCTCATAGGTCAGGACCGGCATCGCATCCGCTGCGTCGCTCGCGGTCAGGGTCGCAGCGAAACTGTATTCGTCGTGACAGGCGCCGGCGCGCTGAGTCATGTCCTCCTCGCTGAAACAGGCGCGGATCATCAGCGAACCCTGGATCGGCACGGTCAGCACCGGTGCGGCGTCGGCCTCGCCGTCGGCATCCAGCCGATAGAGCCGCAACTCCGTCGCCTGCCCCCCGCCGCCCGAATACAGGCTGTGGCTTTCCATCTCGACCCCGGCCAGGAATCCGCCGTCCGCCAGCCGGAGCAGGCCATTCCAGGGCTTGTAATTCTCGACCTCACCCGACGCTTCGTTCGGCGCGGCCGGCAGGGCGTCAGGCGCTCGGACAACCGGAGTGAAGACCGGCTCGCCGTCACGCGTCTGCGGGTGCAGACCGACGCACAGGGACCCGTCGGCTGTGCAGGCCCGATCCTCAGCCAGGGTCAGGGGTTCGATCCCGTCCCCGGATGGCGGGGATTGGAGCATGGCGATCGCGGCGAGGAGCAAGATCATGCGCCGACCCTAACCCAGACGGCGCACGACGCCATCGGCTCTTTTCGACCCGCCGCAAAGGCGAGCTTAACGGATGCGCCGTAACATGGGTTTGAGTTCGAGAGAGTGCGCAATGACCTGTTCGCCCGTTGCGGCCCTGGCCTTCCCCACAGCCGATGTCGATCTGGACACCTTCTTCGATGTGTCGCTGGATTTGCTGGTGGTGCGCGAGTTGGACGGGCGCGTGGTCAAGGCCAGCGCTTCGTGGTTTACGGTGCTGGGCTATCGTCCCGACGAGATCGAAGGCCAGGGCCTGCTGCGCCTGATTCATCCAGACGACCACGCCGCGACCCGCCAGAGCATCGTCGAGGTCGAAAACCGGCGGCCGGGCGATCCGGTCATCGGCCAGATCAACCGCTATCGCCACAAGGCCGGTCATTACGTCACCGTCGAGTGGCGCGCCCATCGCCAGGGCGACCGCATCTATGGCATCGCGCGCGACGTGACCGAAAAGGTCGCCGCCGAACGCGCCCTGCGCGAGGCCACCGCCGCCGCCGAGGCCGCCAACCGCGCCAAGTCCGATTTCCTGGCCAATATGAGCCATGAGATCCGCACGCCCCTAAATGGCGTGATCGGCATCGTCGACGCCCTGTCGCGCACCGAGCTGACGCCCGAGCAGGCCGAGATGGTGGCCCTGATCGCACGATCCGGTGTGACGCTGGAGCGGCTGGTGTCCGACATTCTGGACGTGTCCAAGATCGAGGCGGGGCATCTGCACCTGGAAAGCCGACCCTTCGATCTGGACGAGGCCGTCGCCGCCCCGCTGGACGTCATGCGCCTGAAGGCCGAGGCCAAGGGACTGACCTTCGACATCCGCCGCGACGCCGATGCGCGCGGCATGTTCGTCGGCGACAGCACCCGCATCCGTCAGGTGCTCGACAATATGCTGTCGAACGCCATCAAATTCACCCACCAGGGCTCGGTCGGCGTTGTCATTGCGGTGGACGAGGATTCCGATGGCCTGACCCAGCTGACGCTGCGGGTCGAGGATACCGGCGTCGGCTTTTCTTCCGAACACGCGGCCCGTCTGTTTGATCGGTTCAGCCAGGCGGACAGCACCATCACGCGCCGGTTCGGCGGCACCGGCCTGGGTCTGTCGATCTGTCGTTCGCTGGTCGAGCTGATGGGCGGGTGGATTTCCGCAGCCTCCACGCCGGGCGTCGGCAGCCGGTTCACCGTCGAGATCCCCCTGACGCGCGCCGCATCCCTGACCGAACACGATGCCCAACGACGCGCGCGTGCGGCCGAGGCCGATCGCCCCCTGGCGCCGCTGCGCGTGCTGCTGGCCGAGGATCACCCGGTCAACCAGCGCGTCGTGCAGTTGATCCTGGCGGCCCACGCCATGCAGGTCGTCACTGTCGCGGATGGCGAACAGGCCCTGGCCGCCTTCCAGTCCGAGACCTTCGACCTGATCCTGATGGACATGCAGATGCCGGGCATGGACGGCCTGACCGCCACCCGCGCCATTCGCCAAGTCGAGGCCGCCCGTCCCGATCAGGCTCGCACGCCGATCATCATGCTCAGCGCCAACGCCATGAGCGAGCACCGTGACCAAGCGCGCGACGCCGGCGCAGACCTGCACGTCCCCAAGCCCATCACCGCCGCCAGGCTGCTGGCCGGCATCCAGGCGGCGACCGCGTCCTGATCCGACGTTGACAAAGTTTGCCAAGCGCCCATTCTTCTTTAGAGGAGGCCGACCATGGCGACGATGAACATCTCCCTGCCCGATCCGATGAAGGCCTGGGTCGAGGAACAGGCGAAGTCCGGGCGCTACGCCAACACCTCGGACGTGGTGCGCGACCTGATCCGCCGCGAGCAGGTCAAGGCCGAGAAGATCGCCAACATGCAGCGCCTGATCGACGAAGGCCGGGCCAGCGGGATCAGCGACCGCACACCTCGACAGGTGATCGACGAATTGCGCGCCGAACTCCGCAAGACCGCCTGATCCGTGGGCTATTTGCGGCTCACCGCAGACGCGGATCATGACCTCGCCAACATCTACGTTCAGGGCGTGCAAACGTTCGGCGCGACGCAGGCCGACCGCTACATCGACGACCTTCTGCGGGCGCTCGACCGCATTCAGGATTTCCCAAAGATCGCCCGACTGCGCGACGACATCACGCCCGCCGTCAGAGCCTATATCTTCAGGTCTCATGTAATCCTCTACGATGTGGAAGACGGCGATGGAGTGGTCGTCGTTCGCATTCGACACGCCCACGAAGACTGGCTGAGCCCGGTTCAGGAGATCGACCAACGATGACCCATTCCATCCATGTCGGCATCGGCGGCTGGACGTTCGAGCCTTGGCGCGGGGTCTT
Organism: Brevundimonas sp. SGAir0440; assembly: GCF_005484585.1. Classification (NCBI taxonomy): domain Bacteria; kingdom Pseudomonadati; phylum Pseudomonadota; class Alphaproteobacteria; order Caulobacterales; family Caulobacteraceae; genus Brevundimonas; species Brevundimonas sp. SGAir0440. The sequence goes on from NZ_CP039435.1 coordinate 2,915,741, forward strand.
TTATCCAGAGGGGTTGGTTCAGAAGCGCGAGCTGGAATATGCGGCGTCGAAACTGACCTCGATCGAGATCAACGGCACCTATTATTCGACCTTCAAGCCCGACAGCTGGAAGAAATGGCGCGACGAGACGCCGGACGGCTTCGTGTTTTCGGTCAAGGCCAGCCGCTACTGCACCAATCGCAAGGTGCTGTCCGAAGGCGCCGAGAGCTTCGACAAGTTCCTGAGCCAGGGCCTGACCGAACTGGGCGACAAGCTGGGACCGATCAACTGGCAGTTCATGGGCACGAAGAAGTTTGATCCCGAGGACTTCGAGGGCTTCCTGAAGCTGTTGCCCAAGGAGAAGAACGGGGTGCGGCTGCGGCACGCGCTGGAGGTTCGCAACCCGACCTTCGCCACCGAACAGTTCTATGACCTGGCCCGCAAATACGGCACGGCCATCGTCTATGCGGTCGATGACGAGGAGCCGACCTGGCCCCAGATCGACGAGGCGACCGCCGATTTCAGCTACGCCCGGCTGATGTCCAGCCGCGAGGACGAGCCGACCGGCATGACGGCGGCCGAGCTGGAGGCGGTGGCGGATCAGGCGAAAACCTGGGCCAAACGCGGCGAGGTCTTCGCCTATTTCATCTCGGGCGCGAAGGTGCGGAACCCCGCGGCGGCTCAGGCGCTGATCGCCAAGCTGAAATAGCGGTCCGTACGCTTGCGGACCTGGAGTCGTCCCCACATCTGAGGCCGGCTCAATGCAAAGCCTGAAGGACTATTCCAATGCCGATCGCCACACGCGCCTTCGCCGCGACCGCCGCCGACAAGCCGCTGACGCCCTACAGCTTCGAGCGCCGCGATCCGGGTCCGGACGATGTGCTGATCGACATCAAATACTGCGGCGTCTGCCACTCCGACCTGCACGCCGCGCGCGGCGAGACGGGCGGCACGGCCTTCCCCCTGGTGCCGGGTCATGAGATCGCGGGCGTGGTCAAGGCGGTCGGATCGAACGTCACCCGCTTCAAGGAAGGCGACCGCGTCGGCGTCGGCTGCATGGTCGACAGCTGCCGCGAATGCGCCTCCTGCCAGGAAGGCGTCGAACAATATTGCATCCCCGGCTTCACCGGCACCTACGGCGGCAAGGACAAGAAGGGCGGCACATCGGAAGCCATCACCCAGGGCGGCTATTCCGATCACATCACCGTCGATCAGCATTTCGTCCTGTCCATCCCCGACAGCCTGGCGCTGGACGTCGCCGCCCCTCTGCTCTGCGCCGGCATCACCACCTATTCGCCGCTGAAGGAATGGGGCGTGGGACCCGGTTCCAAGGTCGCGGTCATCGGCCTGGGCGGCCTGGGCCACATGGCCGTCAAGTTGGCGGCCGCGATGGGAGCGGAAGTCACCGTCCTGTCCACCTCTGACCGCAAGAAGGCCGACGCCGAACGGATGGGCGCCAAACACTTCCTGATCAACTCCGACAAGGATGCGATGAAGGCGGCGGCGGAAAAGTTCGACCTGATCATCAACACCGTCTCGGCCACGCACGAGATCGCCAGCCACATCCAGTTGCTGGCGCGCGACGGCACCATGATCATGCTGGGCCTGACCACCGAGGGCCTGCCGGTCTTCGCCCTGCCGCTGCTGTGGCGTCGCCGCCGCATCGCCGGCTCGCTGATCGGCGGCATCAGGGAGACGCAGGAGATGCTGGACTTCTGCGCCGAGCACGGCATCGCCTGCGACATCGAGACGATCGCTCCGGATCAGATCAACGACGCCTACGAGCGGATGCTGAAATCCGATGTCCGCTACCGCTTCGTCATCGATATGGAAAAGCTGGCCGCCTGATCGCCTAAGGCGAAGATCAACGAAACGCGACGGAGGCATGAAACTTCCGTCGCGTCAGATTCTCGCCTTGCGCGCTCGCGCTCGCACGTTAATCCTGAACCGCGACAAGGCCTTCTGAAGGGTCTGCACAGGGACAGGAGACGAGATGGCGCGCGTAGCTTTTGTGACGGGCGGGACCCGGGGCATCGGCAAGGCGATCGTTCAGCGCCTGCATGAGGACGGCTTCAAGGTCGCCGCCGGCTATTCCGGCAACGACGAGGCGGCCAAGGCCATCGCCGATGCGCTGGACGTCATGGTGGTGAAGGGCAACGTCGGCAGCTTCGACGACTGCGCCCGCGCGGTGAAGGAGGTCGAGGAACAGCTCGGCCCCATCGACATCCTGGTCAACAACGCCGGCATCACCCGCGACGGCTTCTTCCACAAGATGAGCCACGACCAGTGGTCCGACGTCATCCGGGTCAACATGGACAGCGTCTTCAACATGACGCGCCAGGTCATTAACGGCATGCGCGAACGGGGCCACGGGCGCATCGTCAACATCTCCTCGATCAACGGCCAGAAGGGTCAGATCGGCCAGACCAACTATTCCGCCGCCAAGGCCGGGATGATCGGCTTCACCAAGGCGCTGGCGCTGGAAAATGCACGCAAGGGCGTGACCGTGAACTGCATCGCGCCGGGCTATATCGACACCGAAATGGTCGGCGCCATGGACCCCAAGGTGCTGGAGGGCATCATCAGCCACATCCCCGTCGGTCGCCTGGGCAAGGGCGAGGAGATCGCCGACATGGTGTCCTGGCTGGTGGGCGAGCGTGCCGGATATGTCACAGGCTGCACACTGTCGCTGAACGGCGGTCAGTACCTGGTGGGTTGAGGCGGGCTTCGCCCAAAATCCGCCGCGCGCGGGTTTCATCAAGTCTGTCATGAAGTTGTTGGGATCGGTCAGGGCGAAAAAATCGCCACGCGTGACCGCGATGGCGGTCGCCGCCATCGCGGTCATCGGCGTGGGCGTCGCCGCGCCCGTGGTCGTCCCGACCGAAAGCCAGGCCCAGTCCCGTCGGACCGTGCCGCCGACCGCCCGCTACGTCAGCAGCAGCGGCCAGGGGTTCATTCTGGACACCTCCGGGTCGCGGCCTTTGATGCGGCTGGAGCGCTCGACCGAGGTCTGGGTCTTGCGGCCGACGCCCGCGCCGCGCGGCGACATCATCTATCGCAACGACAATGGCGATCAGGTGCTGCGCGTCACGCCTGACGGCGCGATCACCCTTTACACGACCACCGCCCCGCAAGGCTCGCCCGCCTCGCGCGTTGGCGAGGCGCCGGGCTTGGCCAGCGCGACCATGACCGGGGCCCAGTTGGTCGATTATTTCATGCGTCAGAGCTACCGCGCCAGCCAGGCGATGGGCCGGCTGATCGTCATCGACGTGGATATCCAGCCCGGCTCGGAACAGGTCGCAGCGGACACCGTCTCGGCCGCCAGCGACGCCATTGTGCGCATGGCGCGGTCCTCCAACCTGCGCGCCCAGGTCGAGCGGGTACGTCGCGTCGTCGTGTCGGATCAGGGGCGTCCGGGCGTCAGCCTGGTCCAGGGCACGCTCCGGATCGTCATCGACGCCGACGCCGGCATCGCCGGCCGCCCGTCGTCGGCCCGGATCGTGCGGGTCGTGGGCGGGGACGCCCTGAACCGCTAGCCCTGGAAGCTGTCCTTGGCCGCCCGGCGCGCGGCGAACTGATCCGCATCCGTCGCGGTCAGGAACGGGTTGAACCGCTTCTCCACCCCCAGCGTCGTCGGCACGGTCGGCTCGCCCCGCGCGCGCGCCTCGAAGATCGCCTCGGCATGGGCGGCGGTCTCGGGCCGGTCATCCAGGCTCAGGGTGAAGCGCGCGTTGGACGCCGTATATTCGTGCGCGCACCAGATCACGGTCTGATCGGGCCAGGCCTTCAGCCGCTGCAGGCTTTCGAACATCTGCTCCGGCGTGCCTTCGAACAACCGGCCGCAGCCCAGGGCGAACAGGGTGTCGCCGGTAAAGGCCAGATCGTCCCCCGGCGCATGAAACACCACATGGCCCAGCGTATGGCCGGGCGTTTCGACGACCTCGAACCGCGTCTCGCCCACCATCACCACATCGCCGTCAGCGACCAAGCGGTCCAGCGGCGCGATCTTGCGCACCTCTTCCGGCCCGACGATTTCGCAGGCCCATTCGGCCTTCAGCCGCGCATTGCCGTCGGTGTGGTCGGGGTGCCAGTGGGTGTTCAGGATCAGGTCCAGCCGCCCCCAGCCCAGGCCTTCCAACGCCTCCAGAATCCGCGCCGCATCCGGCGTATCGACCGCCGCGACCACGCCGGTCGCCGCATCGCGGATCAGGAAGCCGTAGTTGTCGGCGCGGCAGGGAAACAGATGCACATCCAGGGTCATGCGCCCATCCTAGCAGCAGGGCCGCCGACAGGCCTATAGTGGGTCCATGCGGCGCAGCATCGACGAGCTTCGAACCTTCTACGGCGAGCCGACCGGGGCGCTGGCGCGACGGCTGGTGGCGCGACGGCTGGACGACGCCTGGGGCGAGGCGACCGATTGCGACGTGCTGGGCGTCGGTTACGCCACCCCTTGGCTGGACGCCTTCGTCGGCGCGCGGCGCGTCGTCGCGGCCATGCCGGGCGGACAAGGCGTCGAGCATTGGCCGACGGTCGGTCGCAACCGCACCCTGCTGGTGGACGACCGCCGCCTGCCCTTCCCCGCCGGATCGTTCGATCGCATCCTGCTGGTCCACGCGCTGGAAGAGGCCGACGACCCCGCCGCCCTGCTGCTGGAGGCGGTGCGCGCGCTTTCCCCCACCGGGCGGATCATCCTGGCGGCGGCGGCGCGCGGCGGCCTGTGGGCGCGGGCGGACAACACCCCCTTTGGTCACGGCCGACCCTTCACCCGGCGCCAGCTGGAACGACTGGTGCGCGATGTCGGGCTGGAGCCGATGGCCTGGTCGCAGACGCTTTATGTCCCACCCTGGGGGCCGATGCTGCCGCTGGCCGAAGGGTTCGAACAGGTCGGTCGCCGGGTCTTTCCCGGAACCGCAGGCCTGATCCTGCTGGAAGCCTCGCGCCACAGCTACGCCCGCATCCGCCCCAGCGGCCATGCCCAGCGCGTCGCCGCCCCCGCTCTGGCGCCCCAACCCGCCGCCTCCGTCTCTTCGCGGGGCGAACATCGCGACTGACGGCGAGTTGACCGTCGCCCCATCTGGCGGGCCGGGCGAAACCGCCTTATGGCGAAGGCCATGCACCGACTGATCCTGATGCGGCACGCCCAGGCCGAAGCCTCCGCCCCCTCCGGCGGCGACGAAGCCCGCCCCCTGTCCGCCGCCGGCCGCGCCGAGGCCCTGCTGATGGGGCGCGCCCTGGCCGAGCGGGGCCTGAAGCCGGACCTGGCCCTGGTGTCCACCGCCGTGCGCACCCGCCAGACCTGGGAGCAGATGCACGATGCCTTCGGCGATGTGGAAGTCCGCGACGAGGACGCCCTCTACAACGCCCCCTCCGATGTGATCCGCCGCTTCGTCGAGGCCAGCGAGGACGAGGCCGGCTGCCTGCTGATCCTGGCCCACAATCCAGGCGTCCATGTGCTGGCCGCCGAATATCTGATCGAAAGCGCCGCCTCGCCGGCGGTGGTGGACAAGCTGTCGGCCGGCTTCCCGACCGGCGCGGCGGCCCTGTTCAGCGTCGATGTCGCGGGGCGGTGCACCTACGAAGGCTTCCTGACGCCGCGGTCTCTGGGCGCGCCCTCGGCATGACCGACATCGCCTACAAGATCGTCGACGCCGCCGAATGGCGCGCCGCCGTCGCCGAGGGCCGATACGACGGCGCCCCGGTCGATCTGGCCGACGGCTACATCCATATGTCGACCGAGGCGCAACTGGCAGAGACTGCACGGCGGCATTTCGCCGGGCGCGGCGACCTGCTGCTGCTGACCGTCGATCTCGGCCGGTTCGGCGACGACCTGATCTGGGAGCCGTCGCGCGGCGGCGATCTGTTCCCGCATCTCTACGCCCCCCTGCCCGTCGCCGCCGTCACGGCTTCGCGCCCCTTTTCGGTCACGGCCGACGGCGAGATGGCCTTCGAGGACAGCCGATGAGCTTGGCTGATGTGGGCGCCGCCCTGTTGCGTCGGCTCGATCCAGAGCAGGCGCACCAGCTGGCGATCAAGGGGCTGGCGCTCGCCCCCCTGCCCGCCCCGCCCGCCGACGATCCGATCCTGAGAACACAGCTGGCGGGGCTGGACCTGCCCAATCCGGTCGGTCTGGCGGCGGGTCTGGACAAGAACGCCGACGCCCTGCGCGGCCTGTCGCGCCTCGGCTTCGGCTTCGTGGAATGCGGCTCGGTCACGCCCCGGCCCCAGCCCGGCAATCCCAAGCCCCGCCTATTCCGCCTCAGCGGGGACCGGGCCATCATCAACCGGATGGGGTTCAACAACGCCGGGCTCGACGCCTTCGCCGAGCGGCTGGACCTGCGCCCGACGAACGTCGTCGTGGGGGCCAATCTGGGGGCCAACAAGGACACTGAGGACAGGGCGGCCGACTATGTCGCCGGTCTGCAACGCCTCGCCGGCCGCGCTTCCTACTTCACCGTCAACATCTCCTCGCCCAATACGCCGGGCCTGCGCGCACTTCAGGGCCGCGAGCAGTTGGACGACCTGTTAGGTCGCATCGACGCCGCCCGTCCCGTCGCCGCGCCTGACCGCATACCCGTCTTCCTGAAGATCGCGCCCGACCTGATCGCAGACGAGATCGGCATGATCGTCGAGGCGTCTCTGGCCCACCGGATCGACGGTCTGATCGTGTCCAACACCACGCTGGAACGGCCCGAGACCCTGCGCTCGCCGGACGCTCACGAGACCGGCGGCCTGTCTGGCGCGCCTATCCGTCCGTTCGCGGAAAAGGCCCTGCGCGCGGCGGCCGACGCCGCCGCCGGCCGTCTGCCGCTGATCGCCGTCGGCGGCATCGACAGCGGGGCCGAGGCCTATGCCCGCATTCGCCTGGGGGCTTCGGCGGTCCAGATCTATTCCGCCCTGATCTACGAGGGGCCGGGCCTGGTCGCCCGCATCAAGCGTGACCTGGCCGCCCGCCTGCGCGCCAACGGCTTTTCCACAACGGCCGAAGCGGTCGGTTCCGCCCGTTGACGGAGCGTTAGTGTCGATAGGCCTAGGGTGACCGATGCGAGCGATCTGCGTTCGTCATTCGAGGGCCTGAATGAAATCGACCGCCGTCGATATCGCTGAAAGCAGCTGGACCGCCGCCGTTCGTCAGCGCACGGGCGCGGCGGTGCAACGGGTCGTGGCGGCGGCGGCTGTCGCCCTGGTCGTGACCCCGATGGTCGGGGTGCGGTTCACCCTCGGCTGGGTCGTCCTGTATATGGCGGTCCAGGCCATGGAGGTGGTCGTCTATCGACCGATCCTGAAAGGTCCCGACGAGCTTTCGACAGGCCGCAAGCTGGCGATCCTGGCCGTCGTCTTCGCCAATTCGACCGTCTTCTCCTCGCTTTCCCTGGTACTGTGGTGGATCGGCGGCGCGTTCGGCGGTGTTTGCGCCGTCCTGATGCTGACCGCGGTCATGCTGACGGCGATCGTGAACGCCACCCGATGCCAAGCCGTGATGGTCGCCGGCCTCGCACCCCAGGTCGGCTTCCTCTTGGCGACCCCCTTCTTCGTCTATGCGCTGCACGCCCCCGGCCCGCTGGTCATGTCGGCCGCAGCGGCCGTGGTGCTGTTCACCTTCTATGTCGCCATCACCGGCCAGCGCATGGTCGAGGCCAGCGTCACCGTCGTTCGCGCCCACGCCCTGGCCGAAGAATCCCGTCTCAGGGCCGAGCGCAGCCTGGCCGACCACACCACCTTCCTGGCCGCCATCGGCCATGACCTGCGCACCCCGATCGGCGCGATCCTGGCCGGCGCCGCCGAGTTGCGCGCGCCCGACGCCCAGTCGCGCAACAGCGCCAACCTGATCACCGACGCCGGCCTGATGATGAAGGCCCTGCTGGACGACCTGCTGGACCACACCCGGATAGGCGCCGGACGGATGACGGTCGAGGCCAAGGATTTCGACCTGCGGCAAATGCTGGCCCAGACGCTGATGCTGTGGCGCGGCGTCGCCGACGCCAAGGGTCTGAAGCTGCGCATCGAGGGCGCCTCGGCTATGCCCCGCCACGTCAAGGGCGACGTCATGCGCATCCGTCAGGTGCTGAACAACCTGATGTCCAACGCCATGAAGTTCACCGAGCAGGGCCAGATCACCCTGCGGGTCCAGGCCTGGCCCGAGGAACCGTCGGGATACGCCCTACTGTTCGAGATCGTGGACACGGGTCCGGGCATGACGAGCGATCAACTGGCCCGCCTGTTCACCCCGTTCGACCAGACCGCGGACGGCGTCTCCGCCCGCTACGGCGGCTCGGGCCTGGGGCTGGCGATCAGTCGCAACCTGATCGACTTGATGGGCGGCCGACTGACCGTGCGCAGCGCGCCGGGTCAGGGCTCGCGCTTCACCGTCTCACTGATCCTGCCGCGCGGCGACGAGGCGGCGCAGATCGTCGAGGTCGTCGACGAAAGCCGCCTGGACATCGCCCGCTCGCTGACACCCTCGGTCGCGCCCGCGCCCCAGCCCGCGTCCGTCGCCCCTTCGCCCGCACCTGAGCCCGAGCCGGTGGCCGCGACGCCTGCGGTCGCCGAAGAGGCCGAAGAGGCCGAAGATCAACCGCTGCGCCTGCTGGTCGTGGACGATCACGACATCAACCGCCGCGCGGTGCAGCTGATCCTTCAGCCGCTGGGTTGTGAGATCACCACCGCCGCCGACGGCATGATCGCGCTGGAACGCTGTCAGGAGGCGGTGTTCGACGTCATCTTCATGGATGTGCGCATGCCCGAGTTGGACGGGCGCGAGACGACTCGTCGCCTGCGCGCCGGCGGCGGACCCAACGCCGCCACCCCGGTCGTCGCCGTCACCGCCGACACCGCGCCCGAGGACGTCGCGGCCTGTCAGGCGGCCGGCATGGCCTATTTCGTCTCCAAGCCCCTGACGCCGCCCGCCCTGATCGGCGCCTTGCAGCACGTCCTGAACGACACCGCCGCTCAGGCTGCGACCGAGGCCGCCTGACCCCGGACGGCCGCGATAAGGCGCGCGGCGAAATCAGGCTGTTTCATCTCACATTCCCAGACGACGACCACGCGCCAGCCTGACGCCTCCAAAGCCGTTACGGCGGCGGCGTCGCGCGCGCGGTTCCGGTCGATCTTGGCGATCCAGTAATCGGCGTTGGTCTTGGGCTGGCGTGAGCCACGGGCGCAATCATGGCCGTGCCAGAAGCAGCCGTGGACGAACAGGGCGACCTTGCGCCCCTTCATCACCACATCCGGGCGGCCCGGCAGACCCATACCGCCCAGCCGATAGCCGATCCCGGCCGCACGCAGGATCCCGCGCACGGCCAGTTCCGGCGACGTATCCCGCCCCTTCACGCGACGCATCACGGCGCTGCGCTTCTCGGGGCTGAACACATCCGCCGTCATTGTTTGTCGATCCAGGCTATCGCTTCGCTACTTGAGCCTGGATCGACGGATTTCAAACCAGCTTAAAGCTGCGCCAGCAGATGCTCGGCGGAGGACACCTTGAACTCGCCGCCCTGTTCGATGTTCAGTTGCTCGACCACGCCGTCCTTGACCAGCATGGAATAGCGCTGCGAGCGCTCGCCCAGGCCGAAGCCCGAACCGTCCAGCACCAGACCCAGGGCGCGGGTCAGTTCGCCGTTGCCGTCGGCCAGCATGACGATGCTGTCGTCGGTGATGCCCTGGCTCTCGCCCCAGGCCTTCATGACGAAGGCGTCGTTGACCGAGATGCAAGCGACCGTATCGACGCCCTTGCCCTGGATATCGGCCAAGTGATCCTTGAAGCCCGGCAGGTGGCGCGCCGAGCAGGTGGGGGTGAAGGCGCCGGGCACGGCGAACAGGGCCACGGTCTTGCCCGTGAAGATGTCGTCGGTGCTGACGGGCTTGGGGCCCTCGGCGGTCGCTTGGGCGAGGGTTGCGTTCGGGATGCGATCGCCGATCTGAATGGTCATGTCTGTCTCGCTGAGGTTTGAGGCCGGCGCGGTTTGAACGGCCGTGTGCGACACATAGACACCACGGGCGACACCGCAAGCGCTGGTTCGGCTTGCTTGCGCCGCTTTCCGGACGGATGATGCCAGGATCATGAGCCAAGCCTCCACCCTGACCGGCCGACTGCTGGTCGCCATGCCCGGGATCGACGACGCCCGGTTCGAACACGCCGTCATCCTGATCTGCGCCCACGGGCCGGATCACGCCATGGGCCTGCGGCTGGACCGGCCTGCGCCGGGCGTGGATCTGAAGACGGTTCTGGACAAGCTGGATGCGCCGGCGCCCGATCAATCCATCGGTCGCGCGGTCCTGATGGGCGGACCGGTCGAGCGCGAGCGCGGCTTTGTGCTGCATACCGACGACTGGACGGTGGGCGACGACACCCTGGCTTTCGGCGACGGTCTGGCGATGACCGGTACACGCGAGGCGCTGGCCGCCATGACCGACGAGATCGCCGGTCCGCGCCGCTCGGCCCTGCTGCTGGGCTACGCCGGCTGGGGCGAGGGGCAGTTGGAGGAAGAGTTGGCCGACAACGTCTGGCTGACCGCCGACGCCGATCTGGACCTCATTTTCGACGGCGAACACACGTCGAAATGGACACGCGCCCTCGCCCAGTTGGGCGTGGACGCGGCCATGCTGTCGAGCCAGGGCGGCCGGGCCTGAGGCCAGACCGCCCGCTTGGCGATTAGAAGCGGTAATTCATGCCAATGCGGAACATGTGGGTTCCGAACTTGCCGTTGCCGCGCACCATGTCCGTGCCCGTCGTGTTCGGCGCCAGGACGAACGGGTTGGTGGCGGGCGCCGTGCCGCGGCCGACGCGGATCACCGGGCTATCGACGTCCAGCGAGGTGTAGAGGTATTCGCCGCTGACCGTCAGGCCGCGACCCAGGGCGTATTCCACGCCGCCGCCGGCCTGCCAGCCGTCGCCGTCATCGCCCTCGCTGGTTTCGGTGAAGCTGTTGGCCAGGTTCGAGGTGCGGAACTTGTTCTCGAACTTGCCGTAGGCGTAACCGCCGGTGCCGTAGATCAGCGCCGGGCCGACTGCATAGCCCAGCTTCAAACGGGCGGCCGCCGTGCTCTGCAGCTCGCGCGTGAAGGTGTAGAAGGCCGGGGTGGTCGAAAAGCCGGTCACCGAATCCTGAACATTGTTGACGCTGTATTCCGCCAGGGCGCCGACGACGAAGTTGCCGAACTGCATGTCATAACCGGCGCGAACGCCCGCTTCGACACCATCGTTGTCATCACGGCAGCCGGTTCCCGGCGCGGTGCTGGTCGCCATGCCGCCGCAGAAGCCGGGGCTGAAGGCGTTGGTTCCGACGGTGGCGGGGGCGACAGGCGCAGTGGTGATCTGGTCGCCATAGTTGCCGTCCAGATTGCGGTCGAAGCGCAGGATCTCGTCGCCGTCATCGTTCGACTGGTTGTAGCCGCCGAAGATGCCGATGTAGGGGCCGGACCAGTCGGGGGCGACGGACTGCGCCAGGGCGGGGGTGGAAACCATGGCCAGGGCCAGGGCGCTGGAGGCGAGGGTCTTGATCATTTGGGGAGGCTTTCGTGCCGAAAGTGCGGGCGCGACATCCCCGCTCGCCGTCACAAAAGCCGAAGGCGGCCACAGGTTCCCTCCAGTTCCCATCGCCAAATGTCGCACATCCAAAGGCTTCGGTTGAACGTAGGCCGCCCTAGCGCGTCGCCATCGACACCAGAAAAGCGATCAGCAGGACCAGGCTGACCCCCTGCCAGAACCGCACCGGATCACGCTCGATCAGGGACAGCTGACGCGGCGGCGGGGCGGCGACGGCGCTGCCGGTTTCCAGCACATGGATCAGTTCCTCGACATCCTCGAACCGCTCGTTCGGATCGATGGCGATGGCGCGCATGATGGCCGCCTCCAGCCAGGCGGGCATGTCCGGACGGTGTCGCGTCGGCGGCGCGGGCGCCCGGTCAAAGCGCGGCGCATCGGCCGGATCCACCTCGCCCCACGGATAGGTGCGGGTGAACAGGCGATACAGCGTCACCCCCAGGGCGAACTGATCGGTGGCGGCGTTCCCGCTCTCGCCCCCATACATTTCCGGCGCCTTGTAGCCGGCGGTGCCCGGCGCCTCGGCCTCGGCGAACTCCTCGGCCAGCCGCAGGCGCGCAACGCCCAGATCGACCAGTTTCAGCCCGCCCTGTGTCTCCAGGATCACATTGTCCGGTTTGATGTCGCGGTGCGTCACCCCCGCCCGGTGAAGGGCCGAAACCGCCCGCGAGAGGCGCAGCGCCACGCCGATCCCCTCGCCGATCTCGAACGGCCCCTCCTGCGCCAATCGCGCATGCAGGGTCTGACCAGCATGAAAGGGCTGGGCGATATAGAGCCGGCTCTGGCGACCCGCATCCAGGCTCAGCACCTTGCCGACGAAGGGGCTGTCGATGCGCCGCCCGATAAAGGCCTCGCGCAGAAAGGCGGTGCGCGCGCCGCGCTCGGACACCACGGCGGGCTTGGGAAACTTCAGCACCACCATGCCCGCGTCGCCCAGCGTATCCTTGGCCAGGAACAGGGTCGTATAGCGCCCGTCCGCCACGACCCGCTGAAGCGCGAAGCCGTCAACGTTGTCGCCGACGGCGGGCGGCGGCAGGATGGCCAGCCCTTCCGCCTCCGCTGTGATCGCTTCCCAGTCGGGCGCGCCGGTGCGGACCACGTCGATGACGATGGCGGTGGCGTTGTCGCGCGGCCCCGCCGCCTCGACCTCGGCCAGGATCGCCTTGGCGTCCGCATCGGGTGAACTGCGCCGCCCCAACAGGCTCGCGATCGCCGCATCGGCCAGCACCCCATGCACCCCGTCGGTGGTCAGCAGCAGCCGGTCGTGCGGCTCCAGCCGCACTTGTCGGACATCCAGCTTCACGTCCGCCTCGATACCGACGGCGCGGTACAGCACATGGCTCAGCCCCTGCTGGGCCCGCGTGTGGTCTTCGGTCAGCCGCGTCAGAACCCCGTCGCGGAAATGCCAGGCCCGGCTGTCGCCCACATGAAGCGCCGTCGCCTCGCGCCCTCGCAGGATCAGGGCCGTAAAGGTTGTCGCCGCCCCCTCCATGGCCGGATCGATGCGTCCGCGCGAATGGAGCCAGCGATTAAAACCCCTCAGCGCCTTGACGCCGTTGGCGGCGATGCCGTTCAGCGGGTTCTGATCCAGATAGCCGTCGATGAAGCTGCGCGTCGTCAGCTCCGCCGCCATCCGCCCGGCCTTCGATCCCGACACCCCGTCGGCGATCACCGCCACGACCCCGTGTTCGCGCTGCTCGGCCGCCGTGCCGATATGGACGCCGCCGAAATCCTGATTATCCGCCTTGGGCCCCTGCAAGGTCGCAAAGCCGGCGGCGATCTCCAGTCTGGCGTCGGTCATGGGCGCAACTGTCGTCGAAAGACGGCCCGCTGAACAGAGGTCTCAGAGCGCCAGGATCGCCCGCACCGCGACATAGGCGGCGACCACCAGGATCAGGCCCGCGAACAGGATGCGCCCAAGCCGGGCGTTCGACCCCAGCCGGCGCGCCAGCGGCAGACCCGCCGCCGTCCCGGCGACCCCGCCGACCGCCATGGCGGCGACGAGGCCCGGATCGACCCAGCCCGACAGCGCATAGTTGCCCGCCGTCGTCGCCCCGAACGCGGCGACACTGAGCAAAGACGTCGCTTGGGCGGTCGCCAGGCTCATGCCCGTCGACGCCATCAGGCCGGGCACGATCAGAAAGCCGCCGCCGATGCCGAAGAAGCCTGCGGCCGAGCCGACGCCGGCGCCCGCCATGCCGACGCGCGGCGACATGGACCAGTTCAGCCGGGGCTCGTCCCGCGCGACCGCCGCCTTGGGACGCAGCATCGACACGCCCACGGCCGCCATGGCCACGGCGAAGATCAGCAGCAGCTGATGGCCGTCGATTATCTTGGCCAGGGACGAACCGAACCAGGCCCCGGCCGCGCCGGTGATGGCGAACAGGGTCGCGCAGGGCCAGCGCACCCGCCCTGCCCTGGCCTGACCGGCCAGAGCCGTCAGGGCGTTCAGCGCCACCCCCGCCGCCGACACGCCGATGGCGACATGGGGATCGGCGACGCCGACGACATAGAGCAGCAGCGGTACGGCCAGAACCGACCCGCCGCCGCCGAACAGGGTCAGCAGCAGGGCGACGACGCCGCCGCTGAAGGCGGTCAGGACCAGCGGGGTCAGTTCGGTCGTCATCGGATCAGACCGCTCTTGTCACGGGCCGGGTCGCGGTTCTGTTCCACGGCATGACGGCCAGCAGCCGCGCCATGCCGCAAAAGCCCGTCGCGCCCGCGACGAACAAGCCCGCGCCGACGAAGGCTGACAGACCCCAGAAGGCCGGATGCACCAGCAGGCCCAGCGCCGCGCCGAGCAGGATCAGGCCGCCCGCGACCATCTGCACCTGACGCATCAGTTCGATCGGCTTGGAGCGGTCGGCGTGGGTGGCCAGGCCCTGCGCCTTCCACGCGTCCAGCCCGCCCTCCAGAACAAAGGCTTGGCCCGTCGTCTTGGCCGCCAGACGGTCGCAGTTGACGCCCGTCCGATTGCCGGTCCGGCAGGTGAAGATGACGTCGCGGCTGTCGACGCCGGCGGGCGTAAAGGCGTCGAAGGCCGACAGCGGCGCATGGACGGCGCCGACGACATGCTCTCTGGCGAACTCATCCGGCTCGCGGATGTCGATCAGCACGGCTGTATTCTGCTTCAGCCGGCGCGAAACCTCGGCGGGGGAGAGGGGGGTCAGGACGCTCATGGGAGTCATGCCTTTTCGGAGGAAACAGGGGGACAATAAATTTCGGCCAGCACGGCGATGACCTTCAGGACGGCCGGATCGGCGATGCGGTAGAAGATGGTCGTGCCGTCTCGACGCGTGCTGACCAGCGCCTCTTCGCGCAGCTTTGCTAGGTGCTGGGACAGGGCCGATTGCGACAGGCCGACCTGGGGCAGCAGTTGGCCTACGGACATCTCGCCCTCGCCCACCTGACACAGGATCATCAGCCGCTTCTCGTTGGACAGCGCGCGCAGCAGCGCCGCCGCCTCGCCGGCGCTGGCCTGGAAACGCTCAAGTCCGATGGTCTGAAGGTCGATCATGGGGCGCAATATATGCGCACTTGCTAAATAAGCAATGCCTAATATATTGGATCGCGAAAGGAGCGTTCTCCATGGCCCAATCTCCCGACGTCCGCGGCTTTTTCGATCCCGCGACCCACACCGTCACCTATCTGGTCAGCGACCCCGCGACGGGTCAGGCAGCGATCATCGACCCCGTCCTGGACTTCGACGCGGCTTCGGCCCGCACCTCGACGCGGTCGATCGACGCCGTCATGGCGGCGCTGCGGTCGGAAGCGCTGACCTTGGCCCTGGTGCTCGAAACCCACGCCCACGCCGACCACCTGACGGCGGCGGCGCACCTGCGTGCGACGACGGGAGTGTCGATCGGCATCGGCGGGCGGATCACCCAGGTTCAGTCCGCCTTCGGCCCCCTGTTCGACGCCGACGACGTGCGCCCGGACGGCGCGGTTTTCGATCATCTCTATGCGGACGGCGACGCGTTTGCCCTGGGCGATCTGAAGGTCGAGGTGATCCACACGCCCGGCCACACCCCCGCCTGTGT
This sequence comes from Brevundimonas sp. SGAir0440, assembly GCF_005484585.1. NCBI lineage: Bacteria > Pseudomonadati > Pseudomonadota > Alphaproteobacteria > Caulobacterales > Caulobacteraceae > Brevundimonas > Brevundimonas sp. SGAir0440. Next base: position 2,931,299 of record NZ_CP039435.1, read on the forward strand.
CAGCTATCGGATCGGCGATGCGGTCTTCACCGGCGACACCCTGTTCATGCCCGACTATGGCACGGCGCGAACGGACTTTCCTGGCGGCGACGCCCGGACCCTGTATCGCTCGATCCAGCGCCTGCTGAGCCTGCCCGACGGGACCCGCGTCTTCGTCGGCCACGACTACCTGCCACAAGGCCGCACCGACTACCGGTTCGAGACCACCGTGGCCGAACAACGCGCGCACAATATCCACATTGGCGGCGGCGTATGGGAAGACGCCTTCGTCGCCATGCGCGAAGCCCGCGACGCCACCCTGGGCGCGCCGCAACTGATCCTGCCCTCGCTTCAGGTCAACATCCGCGCCGGCGACCTGCCGCCCCCCGACGCCAACGGCCAGCGCTACCTGCGCCTGCCGCTAAACGCGATCTGAGCCTTACGCCGACCGCTGCTTCAGCGGCGCGGTGCCGTCGGCCAGGCTTTCGGCCAGATAGACCTCGGCCTCCTGCGCCGGCAGGGCGGGCGCATAGCCGAAGCCCTGACCATAGTGGCATTGCGCGTCCAGCAGCAGGCGGGCCAGTTCGGCGTTCTCCACCCCCTCGGCGACGACCTCCAGCGACAGGTCGCGACCCAGGTTGACCACCGACTTGACGATCTTGGCAGAGCCCTCGTCCTTGTTCATCGTCAGCACGAAATAGCGGTCGATCTTCAGCGTATCGAACGGCAGGCGCGCCAGATAGGACAGGGACGAGAAGCCGGTGCCGAAGTCGTCCAGCGCCAGCGAGGCCCCGACGTCTTTCAGCGATTGCAGCACCTCGGCGGCGCGGGCGGTGTCGCGCATGATGTCGCCTTCGGTGACTTCCAGCTTCAGCGCGCCCCTGGGCAGGCCCGTTTCCTTGATGATGCGCGCCACGTCCTCGCACAGATGCGGGCGCTCGATCTCGCCGACCGACAGGTTGACGCTGCAGAACAGCTTGCCGGCCAGCGGATGGCGTTCGATCCATTCGGCCAGCTGCCGCGCCGACTGGGTCATCATCAGCAGGCCCAGGTCGTTCATCATGCCCAGGTCGGCGGTCAGACCCAGGAACTCGTCCGGCGGCACCAGACCCCGGCGCGGGTGACGCCAGCGCGCCAGGGCCTCGAAACCGGCGACGGCGCCGGTGTTCAGGTTCACGATCGGCTGGAAGAAGGGCACGATCTCGCCGCGCACGAAGGCGTTCCTCAGATCCGCCTCCAGCGCCAGACGGCTCAGGCTGTCGCTTTCAAGCGCCCGGCCATAGGCGGCCGATCCGCCGCGCCCGGCGCCCTTGGCCGATTCCACCGCCAGCTCGACCCGGCGCAACAGTTCGGCGGCGTCGGGCGCATCCGGCCCGCCCTCCACCATCACCGCCCCGATGGAGACGGTCGGATAGATGTCGAAGCCCGCGACCCGCAGCGGCTGCTCCAGCGCGTCTCGAACGCGGTAGCTGGTGTGCGAGGCGGTCTTGGGCACGATGATGGCGAACTCATCCTCGCCGATCCGCGCGGCCGAGGCGTCCTTGTTGAAGGCGGCAGCCAGACGCGAGCCCAAGGCCGACAGCACCAGGTCGGTCCGCTCGTGCCCCAGCGCCTCGTTCAGGCGCCGCAGCCGGTCCACGTCGCCGACAACGATTTCGTATTCGCCGGGCTGGGTCAGCACCTCGCTGACGCGGGCCAGAAAGGCGCGACGATCCAAAAGGCCCGTCAGCGTATCACGGTCCGATCCGGCGAACTTGGTCTCCAGCGCCACGACGCCGGCGGCGCGCAGGCCGTCCTCCAGCCAGACGCCACGCCACAGACAGGTCTCGGACCCACGCATGCGCAGACGTACGGCGATCTCGGCGCCCTCGTCCTGGGGTTTGAGCATCCGCTCGGCCAGGCTGCGATCCTGCGGCATGGCCAGGGCGACAAATCCGGCGGCCGTGCATTCCGGCGCCAAAGGTCCCAGGCCCAGCGATCGTGTAGCCCCGGTGAAACGCAGTTCGTCCGCCGCGGGCGTCCAGACCCACAGAGCCGTTTCGGCGGCGGCCAGCGCCTCGATGGCGGTCGTGGCGTCCCAGGCCAGCGATCGGGATCGTGGTGTCACGCGTCTCGCCCTTCCAGACGGCCCCCGGCCGTCAACGCTCGTCCTCGACCAGGCCGAACAACAAATGGTCTGCCCACTCGCCGTTAATTTTCAAATAAGCGCGAGCCCGACCTTCGTTGCGAAAACCGGATTTCTCCAGCACCCGTCGCGACCCGTGGTTGGTGGGCAGACAGGCCGCCTCCAGCCGGTGCAGCTTCAGCTTGTCGAAGGCGTAGCCGACGACGGCCCGAACGCCCGCCGTCGCCACGCCCTGACCGGAAAACGGCTGACCGATCCAGTAGCCCAGCGTCCCCGTCTCGGCGACGCCGCGCCGCACGTTCGACAGGGTCACCGCCCCCGCCAGGGCCTTGCCGTCCTGCACGAAGACGAAGAAGGGCCAGGCGTTGCCTAGCTCCATCTCGCGCGCATAGATCGACAGCCGGCGCCGGAAGGCCGCCTTGGTCAGGTCGTCCTCGGGCCAGGCCGGCTCCCACGGCTGCAGATAGTCGCGCGAGCCGTCGCGCAGCGTGGACCAGGCGGCGTAATCGGCGGCGCGCGGCGGGCGCAGCATCACGCCGTCCCCCCGGATTACGGGGCCGGCCACATCGCTCATCCAGTCCAGAAGCGCCATCGATGGAGACTATAGCATCAAGATTCGGCTCTGAACCTTACGGTTCGGCCAAAAGTGTCGCGGTCAGCTTCAGCGCCAAGTCGCGTCCGAACCCCTCGGGCGCGCCCAGCATCGGCGTCAGGATGTCCCCGATCAGCCCCTCGGCGAAGGCCATATAGGCCGCCGTCACCACCAGGGCCTTGGCCCGCTCGGCCGCCCTGGGATCATCGGGCGCCATGGCCGCCAGCCGTTCGGCCAGATCGCGCACCACCTCGGCGAAGCTTTCCGCCCGGCCCTGCTCGCGCGCCAGCGCCAGCCAGGCCGCCATCTGCGAAGCCCCGCCCGGCCCGAAGGCGTCGAACACCACGCTCATCAGCCGCCCTGGCTCGACGCCGTCGCGCCCTTCTCCCGAGCCCTCGTTCAGGCCCGCCTCGATCCGTTGCGCCAGATCGCGCACCATCGCATCCATCAGCGCGCCCTGAAGCCCGGCCGCCGAGCCGAAATGGTGAATCAGATTGGCGTGACCCACCCCCATCCGCTCGCCCACCGCCTTCAGCGTCACCGCCGCTGGCCCGCCCGACAGCAGCAGGTCGCGCGCCGCCTCCAGCGCCTCTTCACGCGCCACCGCCCCGCGTCGTCGCTTCACCGGACCATTAGTTGACATTGATGTCAGTTAACTCCATCCTCCGCTTGAAATCGAGGAGCAGAACCATGGCGAAATCCGCCACACCCGCCGACCTCCAGATCAAGCCGCGCGACCTGCATATCGACCGCGAGGCTCCGACGCCACGCTGGTGGCTGAACGGCGACCCGTTCGGCACCGCCGTGATGAACGCGCTCAGCCTGACCTTCCCCGACGGCGAGCGGTTCTTCATCCAGTCGGTCAAGCGGTTCGCCAAGGACGCGCCCCCGGCCCTGACCGCCGACATCCGCGCCTTCACGGTCCAGGAAGGCGCCCACACCCGCGAACACATGGCCTTCAACGCCATCACCGAACGCGCCGGCTACGACACCGCCGAGATCGAGGCCTATGTCACCGCCCGTCTCGACATCGCCCGCGCCCGTCCGGCCCTGGCCCAGCTGGCGGCGACCATGGCGCTGGAGCATTTCACCGCCGCCTTCGCCCATCGGCTGCTGGCCGATCCGGAGCTGCTGAAGGGCTCGCCCCACGACCTGGCCCGCCTGTGGCGCTGGCACTCCATCGAGGAGATCGAGCACAAGGGCGTGGCCTATGACGTCTTCCTGCACGCGACCCGGGACCTCAGTCCGCTGAAGCGCTGGCGCATCCGGCGCTGGGCCATGTTCCTGACGACCCTGCTGTTCACCCGCACGGTGCGCGAGACGACCTTCATGCTGCTGAAACAGGACGGCATCGTCGGCTGGCGCGCGCGTCTGGGCCTGTTCCGCTGGCTGTGGCTGAAGCCGGGTCTGTATCGCCGGATGATCGGCGACTACCTGGCCTTCTACAAACCCGACTTCCACCCGTGGCAGGTCGACGACCGCGACCTGATCGCCGACGCGGAGGCCGGTTTGGCCCAACCGGCCTGATTGGCCGCCTACCCTCAAATCCGACCCCGCGACGGAGTTTTCGCCCAAAGGCGTTACAGTGTGCGGGGGACGGACGAGGAGAAAGCCATGGCTTCATCACCGACCGACGCCGCCGTCGCCCTGACGCGCCTGGGTCTGGGCGCCCGGCCCGGCGAGATCGACCGCGTCGCCGCCGATCCGCGCGGCTGGGCCATGGGCCAGATCCGGCCCCAGGGCGCGCCCCAGCCGACCGGCCAGTTCGCCGACACCGCCGAACGCGTCGCCCAATATATCGACTATCAGAGCGACGCCGGCCTGATCCGTCGCGACCGACGCGCCGCCGCTCCGGCGATGGCCGAGGCCGCCCCCTCCCCTGCCCCCGCTGCCGGCATGCCGGACGCGGCCGATCCGCAGGCCGTCGCCCGGCGCGAAGCCCGTCAGGCCGCCCGCCGCGATATCACCCAGGACACGGCGCAGGAGTTCCTGGCCCGCGCCCAGCTCGGCGCGACCACCGACGACGGCTTCGCCGAGCGCTGGGCCCTGTTCTGGTCGAACGCCCTGACCGTCTCGGCCGCCAAGTTCGCCAGCGGCGCCTTTGTGGGTCAGTATGAGCGCGAGGCCATCCGCCCCCACGTCTTCGGCCGGTTCGAGGATCTGGTCCTGGCCGCCGAACAGCACCCCGCCATGCTGCTCTATCTGGATCAGGCCCGCTCTGTCGGTCCCGACAGCCTGGCCGGCGCACGCCGCAACACCGGGCTGAACGAAAACCTCGCCCGCGAGATGATGGAGTTGCACACGGTCGGCGCCGACGGCGGCTATACGCAAGGCGACGTGACCGAACTGGCGCGCGCCCTGACCGGCTGGTCCGTCCCCGCCGCCCGCGACCAGCGCCAGCCGGCTCGCCCTCAGCGCGCGCGCAGGATGGCCGCCCCGGCCGAGCCCAGTCCCGACGGCTTCGTTTTCCGCGCCAATGTTCACGAACCCGGGCCCCGCACCGTGATGGGCAAAACCTATCCGGCGGCGGGCCTGGCCCAGGGTCAGGCCATCCTGCGCGACCTGGCCCGGCATCCGGCGACGGCCAAACGCCTGTCGCGCCGTCTCGCCGCCCATTTCGTCGCCGACGATCCGCCGCCCGCCCTGGTCGCCCGACTGGAAGCGGCCTGGACCGGCTCAGGCGGCGATCTGGCCCAGGTCGCCCGCGCCCTTGTCGACGCGCCTGAGACCTGGACGCCCCAGCCCGCCAAGATCAAGACGCCCTACGACTTCATCGTCTCAGCCCATCGCGCGCTGAGTACCCAGCCCCAGCGCGTCCAGCCGTTGCGCCAGGCCCTGCTCGACATGGGCCAGCCGCCGTTCGCGCCCCCGTCGCCCGAGGGCTGGCCGGACACGGCCGCCGACTGGGCCGGTCCCGACGCCCTGGTCAAACGGCTGAACTGGTCGCGCACCGCCGCCGATCTAGCGCAAGCAAGCGACCCCAATGCGGTCGCCGCCTCCGCCCTCGGCCCGCGCCTCGGCGAACGCACTCGCCTCGCCGTCGCCCGCGCCGAAAGCCGGCCCGAGGCCCTCACCCTTCTATTCATGTCGCCGGAGTTCCAACGCCGATGACCGCCCTCAATATCAACCGCCGCCATCTGCTGGCCGCCGCCTCGGCCGGGATCGGTCTGGCCTTCGCCGGCCGCGTCGCCGCCCAGACCAACGGCCAGGCCAACAAGATGGTCGTCGTCATCGCGCGCGGCGCCATGGACGGCCTGTCCGTCACCGTGCCCTACGCCGATCCGAACTACGTCCCCTTGCGCGGCGGTCTGGCCATCGCCGCGCCCGGCGAGGCGAATGGCGCCCTGGCCCTGAGCGAAGGCTTCGGCCTGCACCCGGCGCTGGCGGGCCTGCACGCCCTCTATGGTCAGGGCCAGTTGCGCTTCGCCCCCGCCGTCGCCCTGCCCGTGCGCATCCGCTCGCACTTCGACGCCCAGGACGTGCTGGAGAACGGCGGCGAAGGTCTGCGCCAGCAATCCGACGGCTGGCTGAACCGCGCCATTGTCGCGGCCGGCGGAACGTCGCTGAAGGGCCTGTCGATCGGCGCCCAGACCCCGCTGATCCTGCGCGGCGACGCGCCGGTGTCCAGCTGGGCGCCCGGCGGTCTGGTGCGCGACGGCGACCGCATCGCCTCCCTGCTGCAGGACCTCTATGTCGAGGATCCGATGCTGGGCCAGAACCTGGCGCGGGGTCTGGCGACCGAGCAGCTGGTCAGCATGGAGGGCGGCGACCAACGCCTGCGTCGCAACGACGTGCAGGGCCTGGGACAGGCCGTCGCCAGGCTGATGACCGGACCGGAGGGCGCCGACATCGTCGCCGTCTCGCTGGACGGCTGGGACACCCATGCGGGCCAGCGCGCGCAACTCCAGACCCGGCTGACGGGCCTGGATCAACTGGTCACGGGCCTGAGGGACGGTTTGGGCGACGCCTGGTCGCGCACGGCGGTCATCGTCGCCACCGAGTTCGGCCGCACCGCCCGCGCCAACGGCACCCAAGGCACCGACCACGGCACCGGCTCGTCGCTTCTGCTGGCAGGCGGCGCGGTCAAGCAAGGCGGCCCCATCGGCGACTGGCCGACGCTTGCCGACAATCGCTTGTTCGAAAACCGCGACCTGGCCCCGACCCTGGACATCCGTTCAATCTTCAAGGGCGTGTTGCGCGATCACATGGGCCTCGACCGCGCCGCCCTGGACGCCCGCGTCTTCCCCGGCAGCGCCGCCGAGGCCCCGACGATGGACGGTCTGGTCTAGCCGCCACGCTTGCTTTTTGCGGCGCAACATCGCATCAGGACGCCATCACCTTGGACCCGGCCCTGTTCGCAGGCGACGGGTGGCTATCCCCGCCGCCGATCCGCTGGGAAACCGAGCCGCCGGAAACCGAAGCATCGGTCAGGCTCATCCAGATGAAATCCTGAAATGTCCATCATCGCCTCCGCGCGCCAGCAATGGCTCGCCAATCCTCGCCGCGATCTTCTGGCGGGGACCGTCGTGGCCCTGGCCCTGATCCCCGAAGCCATCGCCTTTTCCATCATCGCCGGCGTCGATCCCGCCGTCGGCCTCTACGCCAGCGTGGTCATCGCCGTCACCATCGCCTTCGTGGGCGGGCGGCCGGCCATGATCTCGGCCGCGACCGGCGCCATGGCCCTGCTGATGGTCACGCTCGTGCGCGACCACGGGCTGGAATATCTGTTCGCCGCCTCGATCCTTTGCGGCGTGTTCCAGATCGTCATCGGCCTGCTGAAGCTGGGGCGCTACATCAAATTCGTCAGCCGCAGCGTCATGACCGGCTTCGTCAACTCCCTGGCCATCCTGATCTTCCTGGCCCAGATGCCTGAGTTGATCGGCCGAGGCTGGATCACCTACGCCCTGGTCGCGGCGGCCCTGGTCGTCATTTACGGCTTCCCCCGCCTCACCAAGGCGGTGCCCTCGCCCCTGGTCGCCATCGTCGCCATCAGCGCCCTGGTGATCGTGATGAAGCTGGACGTGCGCACCGTCGGCGACATGGGCCAGATGCCGACCAGCCTGCCGATGTTCCACCTGCCCGCCGTCCCTCTGACGTGGCAGACGCTGGTCATTATCGCGCCCATTTCGGCGACCCTGGCCTTCGTCGGCCTGCTGGAAAGCCTGCTGACCGCGAACCTGATCGACGACATCACCGACACCCCGTCGGACAAGGATCGCGAGACGCGCGGCCAGGGGATCGCCAACATCCTGTCGCCGCTGTTCGGCGGCATGGCGGGCTGCGCCATGATCGGCCAGTCGATGATCAACGTCACCTCGGGCGCGCGGGGCCGACTATCGACCCTGTGGGCCGGGTTGTTCCTGCTGTTTCTGATGCTGGCGCTTCAGACCTGGGTCGCTCGGATTCCGATGGCTGCTCTGGTCGCCGTAATGATCATGGTCTCGATCGGCACCTTCGACTGGTCCTCGGTCATGAAGCTGCGCTCCACCCCGCTTCAATCGTCCATCGTCATGATCGCCACCACCGTGACGGTCGTCGCCACCCACGACCTGTCCAAGGGCGTGATCCTGGGGGTGCTGCTGTCGGCGATCTTCTTCATGCGCAAGGTCGGCAAGACCATCGCGGTGACAGAAGTTCCGACGCCGGAACCGGGCGTCTTGCGCTACCGCGTCTCAGGCCAGCTGTTCTTCGCCTCGGCCGATCTATTCGCCGCCAGCTTCGAGCATCACGGCCAACCCACGCGCGTCGAGATCGATCTCAGCGACGCCCATCTGTGGGACCTGACCGGCGTCGCCGCCGTGGACAAGGTCGTCTTCCGCTACCGCCGTCAGGGCGCGGACGCTCAGGTCACGGGCATGAACGACGCCGCCCGCACCCTGGTCACGCGCGTGGGGCGGTTCGAAAAGATGCATCTGCCGGACGGCGCCGGCGCGCATTAGGGCTCAGGCGGCTTCGGGCTTCGGCATCTTGCAGATGCGGTTCAGGTCGGCGCGGATCGAGCTGCCCTGGAAGTGCGAGATTTCGGCGCCCGAATAGCCCTCGCCCGACAGCGCCTTGACGACGTCGCCGGTGTTCAGACAATCGTTGGTGCGGGCGAGCTGATAGGCGCGCTCGACGACGTGGGTGCGGTTCATGGGAATGGCCTTTCGTGCTGTTCGGTAACGCACCCCAAGCTAAACCGTTCCGATCATTGGATTTTCGGACCCGTCGCCCCAAGCTTGCATCCGCAACCAATATCTGCGCACATACGGCTCGTCGATCTCTCTGCGTAACGCCCACTCTCTCTGCGAACGCACGAGTCAAGGCCGCTCCCATTCAGACCCGACAGGCCGCAGGGACGTTCCCTCGGTCAATTTCTAACGGAGGTCTCAAAATGGCTACCGGCACTGTCAAATGGTTCAACGCCACCAAGGGCTACGGCTTCATCCAGCCTGAGGACGGCGGCAAGGACGTCTTCGTCCACATCTCGGCTGTCGAAGCCGCCGGCCTGCGCGGCCTGGACGAAAACCAGAAGGTTTCCTACGAGCTGGAACGCGACAAGCGTTCGGGCAAGGAATCGGCTGGCCAGCTCCAGACCCTCTAAGGTCGGACAAATCCGATAAGGGAAACGGCGGCTCCTGACGGAGCCGCCGTTTTCAATTGCCTATCTCCCCAAGCCGTTCGCGCGGGTCCGCATTCAGCGGCCTTGGATCGTCGATCCCGCCCTGGGTCATCGACACACCGTCGCGGGTGACAGCGTTCACGCCCGGCAGCGTTTGATAGAAGGCGATCTCACGATCGACATCGTCGCCGTCCTTCACCCGCAGGGCTACGACGTTCATGTTGGTCAGATCGTAGAAGACGCGCGCACCACGCGCCTGCGCCGCCGCCTTGATCGGGCCGGATTGTCCGGAGTGATAGATGATCAGACTGCGACTGGCGCCGGCCGCCGATATGTCGGGTGTGCGTTCGACCGGCGTCACGCAGGCGCCCAAGGTCAGAACGCCGGCGCTTAAGGTCAGGGTTCCGATAAGGGCGACGATGCGGTTCATGAACGCTCCTTGGCTGAAGCTTGACTTGTGACGGACCTCGGTGACGCCATTGGGGCGCTTGAATCTTCGAGATCAGCCGCCCGCCCTACGCCTTCGTCTTGTCAATCCAGGCGGCGAAGGCGTCGGTGAAGCTTTTCAGGAAGGCCTTGGTGTCGTCCTTCTTCAGCTTGCCGTTCTGGTCCAGCAGGTCGGCGACATTGCCGATATAGGCCTCAGGCTGCTGCATCGTCGGCATGTTCAAAAACACCAGCGGCTGGCGCAGGTGGTGGTTGGCGCCGAAGGCCGCGACGGCGCCGGGCGAGACGCTGACGATGGCGGCGGGCTTGCCCTGCCAGATGCTGTGGCCATAGGGGCGAGAGCCGACGTCCAGGGCGTTCTTCAGCGCGCCGGGGATGGAGCGATTGTATTCGGGCGTGACGAACAGCACCGCCTCGGTCGTCGCCACCTCCTCGCGGAACCGCTCCCAGGCCGGCGGCGGGTTGTCGGTCTCCAGATCAGGATCATAGAGCGGCAGCCCGCCGATCTCGACCGGCTCGATCTCCAGCCCCGGCTCGGCCAACGCCTTCAACGCCATGCCGATGGCGCGCGAATAGGAGCCTTTGCGCAGGCTGCCGACGATCAGGGCGACGCGGACGGTCATGGAAGGTCTCCGGGCTGGACGGGTTCAAGCGCCAGCATAACCGATACCGGCGCTCGGATGTTCAGTTAGGCCGGCCACTCATCCGCGCGCGCATGAAGCGGACATTGCGACGTGCCGTTAGAAGTGGAAAGCGGACACTGACTGAGGCAACTAAGCTATCTCAGTTGGAAGAAAGGCATCGTGGCCATGAGGCTAAGTATTGCTCAGCTAACGGCGGGTTTAGTCATCGCGTTGCTTTTGTCAGCTTGCGTGCCCTCAGTTTCATACACTCGCTCGGCTCCGAATGCCGATTCGGCGCTCAAAGCTTTGGCGGCAGAGCGTAATCTAACGCACTATCAAGCACAGCTTTCTAGGCAGATCGATCCTGATTTCACCGAGCTTTCGTTTTGCTCGGCAGATGGCAGCCGGATTGTAATTCATGCGGTTAGGGTCACAGACGACGGGGTGTGCGGTAGAGAGATGCGCCTCGAAACAACGGAATCCTCTGAGCAGAAGCCAGAGCGATGCTGGGAATTCAAAGAAATCTCGACTGTCGGACAGCCTCGGGACGCTATGGTTGTCGGATATTATCCTGTAAGGGGCTACCTTCGCTGCCCAAACGGATAGGCCGCAGCAGCTCGTCCGCACGTCGGCTTTGGGTCGTGGAGAGATCTTAGCCCCATCCCCTGATCCGGACATTCAGACGGCCGCCGCGGGATAGTCTGTTGCGCTGAGCCTCCGCGCGAGAGTGATCGGAACTAGGAACGAACAACCGACACCCTAGCCCGCGAACAGGGCCGCCGCGAAGGCTTGGCCCGCCGGTGCGGCCGGCTTCGGGCCCAGGACGGCGCTGGCCGCCTGCCCTGAGGCCAGCAGCCGGCCGCCGACCGCGCGCACGTCATCGATCGTTTGGGCTTGCAGTTGTTCGGTCATCGACAGGCTGGAGCGCGGGGCGCCGAAGATCAGGGTCTGGGCGGCGTTGCGGCCGGCCCGGCTCATCGGGTTCTCGTCCGACATCCACAGGCCGGCCTTCATCACCGCCTTGGCCCGCGACAGCTCCTTGTCGGTCGGCCCGACCTCGGCCAAGGCCCGCACCTCGGCCGCGGAGACCTCGGCCAGTTCCTTCGCCCGGTCCGCCGCCGCCCCTGCGTAGATGCCCAGCACGCCCGTATCCTCGTACGGCTCCTGATAGGCGTCGATGGCGTAGGCCAGGCCCCGCTCCTCGCGCGCGCTCTGGAACAGGCGCGAGGCCATGCCCCCGCCCAGGATCTCGCCGAACAGCCGCATGGCCGACAGCGCCGGATCGGTCGCGGACAAGGCCGGCAGCTGGAACACCAGATTGGCCTGCTCGATCTTGCGCGTCAGCTTGGCATGGCCGCCGACGAAGGCGGCCGGCGCGGGCGCATCGGCCGGCGTCGCGACCGCATCGCCGAACCAGCGCTCGGCCAGGGTCAGCAGTTCGGTCTCGTCCACCGCGCCCGAGACCGACACCACCATCCGGTCGGGCGAATACAGCCGCGCACGCCACGCCTCGACCGACGCCTTGTCGGCCGGCTTCAGGCTGGCGACCGAGCCCAGGATGGGGCGGCCCAGCGGCTGTTTGGCGAAGGCGCGCGTCTGGACCATCTCGAACACATGGTCGTCGGGCGTGTCGAAGGCCTCGGCGATCTCCTGGGCCACCACGTCCTTCTCGCGCTCGATCTCGGCTGGGTCCAGCATGGGGCGGAACACCAGGTCCGACAGCACCTGCATGGCCAGCGGCAGCGAACCGTCCAGCCCCCGCACCTCGAAACTGGTCCGCTCATAGCCGGTGGAGGCGTTGATCGTGCCGCCCTCGGCCTCGATCCGCTCGACGATCTCGCGCGCGGCCATGTCGCCGGCGCCCTTGAACACCAGATGCTCCAGCAGGTGCGACCAGCCGGACCGATCCAGCGGCTCCCACCGCGCCCCGCCCTTGACGGTGACGACGACGGCCAGGGTCTTCAGCCCCGGCATCGGATCGCAGATGACGCGAACGCCGTTGGACAGGGTGTGCAGAGAAGAAGTCAGGAGATGCCTTTCTTCATTCGACGGCGAAGCAGCGCCACATAGAAACCCGCAAGCGCGATCGCCAGTCCGAACCACGTCAGGGCGTATCCGAAATGGTTGTTGGAAAAGGCCGCAGGCGGCGCGGACGGCCTCAGCGCCGGGAACTCGGGATTGACGGCGGTGATGGCGAACACGGCCTCAGGCCGGACCGGTCCCGCGACGTTCAGCGCCCTGGCCATCGCCGCCGTGTCGCGGGCGTAGAAGCGGCCGTCGCGCGGCGCGGGGCTCATGGCGCCGGGCTTGTCGAAGGTGCGGAACTCTCCGACCATGACCAGCGGCAGGGTGGTCTCGACCACGCGCGGACGCGCCGTTACGCCGTCGCCGACAAAGCCGCGATCGACCAGCAGGGTGAAATCCGCCCCCGCCGGCTTGCACGCCGAGATCAGCCGCACCCCGGCCTCGCCGTCATGGATGCTTTGAAGCTCGACGAAGGGCGCGCTGGCCAGGCCCGGACAGACGATCAACGCCTTCCTGAACTCCAGATTCCCTTCCGCCAGCACCTGCTCCAGCGGCGCAGGCGGTTTCGCCGCCGCCGCATCGGCCGCCGCGATCAGCCCTTCCTTCCACTTCAGCCGCTCGACCTGCCACACGCCCAGCCCGATCAGCAGGATCAGGCCCAGCACCGTCAGCACGGTCAGGATCCAGGGAAAACGCTTCATCGCTGGTTCCGATATTGCAGTCCGATCATCAGTCCCCGCCCCGGCCGCATCAGGGCCAGTGACAGGGCGACCACCAGCGGCAACCAGACGATCAGATGCACCCACATGGGCGGATGGTATTTGATTTCGACGAACAGGGCCGAGAAGCCGACGATGAAGCCGGCGATCTGCATGATGAAGCTGGCGGGGCCGTCGCCCGTCTGGATGGTGGAATAGTCCAGACCGCAGGCCGTGCAGCCAGCCGCCACCTTCAGAAAGCCCGCGAACAGGGCTCCCTGGCCGCACCGGGGACAAAGCCCCCGCAGCGCCCATCGCACCGGCGTGTCGAAAACGACGACGGCGCGGGACGATGGCTCGTCCCGCGCCGCTGCGATGTCTTCAGGGCCGTCTTGGATCAACCGAAAACGACATAAACGAAGGCGAACAGGAACAGCCAGACCACGTCCACGAAGTGCCAGTACCAGGCCGCGGCCTCGAAGCCGAAATGCTTCTGCGGGGTGAAGTCGCCCTTCAACAGGCGGATCAGGCAGACCGCCAGGAAGATGGTGCCGATCAGGACGTGGAAGCCGTGGAAGCCGGTCGCCATGAAGAAGATCGAGCCGTACAGGCCCGAGTTCACGGCCTCTTCGTTGAAGAACAGCTTCTCGTGCAGGATGTGGTTATACTCATAGGCCTGGACGCAGGTGAACAGCACGCCCAGAGCCACTGTGATGATCAGGGCGATCTTGGCGCCCTTGCGGTCGCCGACCTGGATCGCGTGGTGGGCCCAGGTGACGGTGCAGCCCGACAGCAGCAGGGTCACGGTGTTCAGCAGCGGCAGTTGCCACGGCGACAGGACCTCGACGCCCTTGGGCGGCCAGGTCGACCAGGCCTTGGCGGTATCGGCCCAGGTGCCGACTTCCGGCGTCAGCGCCCGCGATTCATGGAACAGGGCCATGTCGAAGAACATCCAGAAGAAGGCGACGAAGAACATCACCTCCGACGCGATGAACAGGATCATGCCGTAGCGCAGGCCCAGCGACACGACCGGCGTATGGTCGCCCGCCTTGGATTCCTTGATGACGTCCGCCCACCAGCAGAAGGCCGAGATCAGAACGCCCGCCAGACCGGCGAAGAAGACGCCCGGCTTGCCTTCGGCCAGGAAGTTGGCGGCGATCGGGCCGCCGTCCGCCGGGGCTAGGCCCTTCATCCAGATCACCGCGCCGATGAACATGATGGTCGCAGCGACCGAGGACACCAGCGGCCAGGGGCTGGGCGCCACCAGGTGGTAGTCGTGCTGCGGAGTGGCGTGGGCGTCAGCCATGAATCGCGTCTCTTCGTCGGCCAGAGTCGGTTGTTATAGCGGCTATAGCGTTCGATTTTCCCCGACGCCAGAGCCGTGCCGCTATTCCGCCTTGTTCAAGGCTCTGAACGCCTTGGCCGAAAAGGCCGACAGCGGCTGGGGCAGGTCGTCCAGCGCGAACCAGCCGATCTCCGACAGCTTGTCCGGCTCGGTTAGCGTCGGCTCGCCGGTGAAGTCGCGGGTGACATAGATCAGCGACACCCAATGCTGGCCGTCGGCGGGAATGATCTCTTCGGCCAGGCACAGGAAATCGACCGCGCCGATCGTCAGCCCGCTCTCCTCCTCGGCCTCGCGCCGCGCGGCGTCGATGGAGCGCTCCATCAGGTCGACCTTGCCGCCGACGATGTTCCAGAACCCGGCCTCGGGCGCCTTCAGCCGCTTGCACAGCAACACCCGCCCGTCGGCGCGCTGGATCACCAGGCCGCAGCCGACGCCGGGAAAGTCCACGCCCGGCTTCATGGTCACGCCTTGGGCGCGTCCACGGACGGATAGAAGGTGTAGCTCAGGGTGATGTCGCGCGCGCCCTTGGCTTCACGGTCGGTGGCCAGTTCGGGGGCGATGAAATACTGGACCGGGAACTGGCGCGTCTCGCCCGCCGCCAGCGTCTGGTCGGTGAAGCAGAAGCATTGCAGCTTCTGGAAATACGGCCCCGTCTGCTCGGGCGAGACATTGTAGCTGGCGCGCACCTGGATCGGCTTGTCCGAGGTGTTGGTCACGTCGAAATAGGCCAGGCCCGTCTCGCCGATCCGCACCCGTTGGGTCGACTGTTCGGCGCGGAAGGTCATCGGCAGGCCGCGCACATTGGTGTCGAACCGCACCATGACCGTCTCGTCCAGCACGGTGTCGGAGGCCTTGTCAGCCTTCATCGTCGTGCCGCCAAAGCCCGTGACCTGGCAGAACATCCGATAGAGCGGCACCGCCGCGAACGCCGCCCCGGTCATGCCCATCACCCCGAATACGCAGATGATGGCGATCAGATTCTTGCGGCCCGCCTTCATGGCTGGGACGTCTCCACCGCCGTGGCCAGCGCGCGCTCGGCCGCCTGGTTCTGTTGCAGGCGCAGCACCGTGGTGGCGAAGACCAGCACGATGAAGGCCACCAGCGCCGAGGCGATCCAGACGTTGCGACGCTTGCGCGCACGAAGTTCCTCAGGCGTCAGACGCATGGTTTTACGCTCCCAGACCGGACAGGGCCTCGACCAGCAGCGCCGAGAACAGCGCCATCAGATAGAGGATGGAAAAGGCGAACAGGTCCCGCGCCGGTTTGGCCTGGACCTTGACGTCATACAATGCGGCCTCGCGTCCCACGGCCTCGGCCTTGTCCGGCTCGTCGCCCGCGCGTGAGCGATAGAGACGCACCGCCAAGCCCAGGAAGCCCAGGCCGCCCGCGACCGACACGACCAGATAGATGATCCCCCCCAGGCCCGCGAAGGCCGGGGCGATCGCGACCGGCACGAAGACCAGGGTGTAGAGCAGGATTTGCAGCCGCGTGGACTTGGCGCCGCGCGCCACCGGCATCATCGGAATGCCCGCCTTGGCGTAGTCGCCGGCCGAATAGAGCGCCAGCGCCCAGCTGTGCGGCGGGGTCCACAGGAAGATGATCAGAAACAGCAGCCAGGCCTGCCACGGCGCATGGCCCGTCGCCGCCGCCCAGCCGATCACGGGCGGAAAGGCGCCCGCCGCCCCGCCGATGACGATGTTCTGGGGCGTCCGGCGCTTCAGCAGCAGGGTGTAGAAGCCGGCGTAATAGACGATGGTCATGGCCAGCAGACCCGCCGCCAGCCAGTTCGCATTCATCCCCAGCAGCATGACCGAAAACAGGCTCAGGATGACGCCGAACGCCATGGCGTCGTTCTTGCGCACGCGTCCCGCCGCCACCGGCCGGCCGCGCGTGCGCCGCATCAGGGCGTCGGTCTCGCCTTCCAGCGCCATATTCAGCGCCCCGGCCGCCCCGGCCCCAACGGCGATGCACAGGATGGCGATGGCTGCGACCAGCGGATTGACCGATCCGGGCGCGACGATCAGCCCGGTCGCGGCGGTGAACACCACCAGCGACATCACGCGCGGCTTCAGCAGCTGGAAGAAATCCTCCGGCTGGGCGGTCGAGATGGCGGGGCGGGTCTGAACTTCGGTCATCGGTGAGGGCCGCATAGCATACCCGAATGAAGAAGGCCGCCCCTTCCGACGGAAAGAGCGGCCTTCGATTTCAGATCGCTGGAAAGGCTTAGTGCTCTTCCGCCTTGATGACCGGCAGTTCGTTGAACTGGTGGGCCGGGGGCGGCGAGGACAGGGTCCACTCCAGGGTCGTGGCGCCTTCGCCCCACGGATTGGCGACGCCCGGACGACGACGGATCGCCGCCTCGACCAGCATGATCAGGAAGACGATCACGCCAACGACGGTGACGGCATAGCCGATCGACGAGACGTGGTTCCACAGGGTGAAGGCTTCCGGATAGTCGATGTAGCGACGCGGCATGCCCTGCAGACCCAGGAAGTGCTGCGGGAAGAACACCAGGTTCACGCCCACGAACATGATCCAGAAGTGGGTCGCGCCCAGGAACTCGTTGTACTTCACCCCGAACATCTTCTCGAACCAGTAGTAGAAGCCCGCGAAGATGGCAAAGACGGCGCCCAGCGACAGCACATAGTGGAAGTGCGCCACGACATAGTAGGTGTCGTGCAGGCTGTAATCGATGCCGGCGTTCGACAGGACCACGCCGGTCACGCCGCCGACGGTGAACAGGAAGATGAAGCCGATCGCCCACAGCATGGGCGTCTTGAAGCTGATGGACCCGCCCCACATGGTGGCGATCCAGCTGAAGATCTTCACGCCCGTCGGCACCGCGATGATCATGGTGGCGGCGATGAAATAGGCGCGCAGATTGATGCTCATGCCGACCGTGTACATGTGGTGCGCCCACACGATGAAGCCGACGAAGCCGATGGCCACCATGGCGTAGGCCATGGCCAGATATCCGAACACCGGCTTGCGGCTGAAGGTCGAGACGATGTGGCTGATGATGCCGAAGCCCGGCAGGATCAGGATGTACACTTCCGGGTGACCGAAGAACCAGAACAGGTGCTGGTACATGATCGGGTCGCCGCCGCCGGCGGGATCGAAGAAGTGGGTGTGGAAGTTGCGGTCCGTCAGCAGCATGGTGATGGCGCCGGCCAGCACGGGCAGCGACAGCAGCAGCAGGAAGGCGGTGATCAGCACCGACCAGGCGAACAGCGGCATCCGGTGAAGCGTCATGCCCGGCGCGCGCATGTTCAAAATGGTGGTGATGAAGTTGATCGCGCCCAGGATCGAGCTGGCGCCCGCGACGTGCAGGGCGAAGATGGCCAGGTCGAAGGCGGGGCCGACGTGGCCCGTGGTCGACAGCGGCGGATAGGCCGTCCAGCCCCCGCCGAAGCCCTTGCCCGGTCCGCCGTCGGTGAACATCGACAGGATCAGCAGGCACCAGGCGGCGACCAGCAGCCAGAACGAGATGTTGTTCATGCGCGGGAAGGCCATGTCCGGCGCGCCGATCATGATCGGCACGAACCAGTTGCCGAAACCGCCGATCATGGCGGGCATGACCATGAAGAAGATCATGATCAGGGCGTGGGCCGTGACGACGGCGTTATAGCCGTGCTTGGATTGCTCCACGAGACCCAGCAGCTGGATCGACGAGCCCTCCTTGAAGATCTGGATGCCCGGCTCGGCCAGTTCCCAGCGGATCAGACCCGACAGGGCGCCGCCCACGATGCCCGCCATGATGGCGAACATCAGATACAGGGTGCCGATGTCCTTGTGGTTGGTGGACAGGAACCAGCGGGTGAAGAAGCCCAGCTTGTGGTCGTGATGGTGGTCGTCGTGAGCGTGACCGATGTGGGTCGCGTCGCGGGTTACGGTAGCGTCAGCCATGTGTCTCTGTTCGCCTCTTACTGGGCGGCCGGCGCGGCGGACGCCGCGGCGGGAACGGGTTGGTCGGCGGTGGCGCCGACGGGGGCGGCGACCGGGGTCGCGGCGTCGGCGGCGGGCGCAGGCGCGGCTGCGGCCGGAGCGGCGGCTGCGGCGACCTTGGGCGTCATCGAGCCGCCCTTGGAGGCGATCCACTGTTCGAACTGGGCCTGGGTCACGACCCGGATCTCCAGCGGCATGAAGGCGTGGTCGACGCCGCACAGTTCCGAGCACTGGCCATAGAAGACGCCGGTGCGCTCGGCCTTGAACCAGGTGGTGTTGATGCGGCCGGGAACGGCGTCGGTCTTCAGGCCGAACGCCGGCAGGGCGACGGCGTGGATGACGTCCGAGGCGGTGATGACCAACTGCACCGTTTTGCCGACCGGCACGACCATCGGCTCGGTCGCGGCCAGGCGATAGGGCACGCCCTTGGCCTTGGCTTCCTCTTCCGGGAGCATGTTGGAGATGTATTCCGCGACGCCCTGGTCCGGATACTCATAGGCCCAGTTCCACTGGTTGCCGGTCACCTTCACCGTCAGGTCCGGCGACGGCATGTCGTGATAGGCGAACAGCAGGCGGAACGAGAACAGGGAGATGAAGACCAGGATCAGCACCGGCAGCACGGTCCAGATGATCTCGATCGTGGTGTTGTGGCTCCAGCGCGCGGGCGTCGGATTGGCCTTCTTGTTGTAGCGGAACACGATCCACGCCAGCAGGCCCAGCACCAGCAGGGTGATGGCCGTGATGATCGGCATCAGGATCACGTCGTGGAAGAAGTGCGCATCATGCTTCAGCGGCGAGGCCGCCGGTTGCAGCGTGATGCCGCCCGGGGTCGGCTGACCCATCAGGTCCTGCGCCCACGTCGGCGCCGCAGCGAACATCGCCAGTCCGGCGCCCAGAACGATGGAGGACGCGCAAGTCGCGGCCTTCTTCAACGTCCCTTGGGCTCGCTTGCCCATCCCCATATGAGACTTCCCCATAAAACCGTTATGCAGCAGATACTTGCGAATGGCTCGCAAGAGATCACGCTGGCGCGATTCCCACGCCCGGCGTTCTCGGTCACCTATCGGATCGCTTTCGGCTTGCCAAGCGATCAACGGCGCCCACGCCGCAAAGCCGCCTTCAGCCGGCCTCGATTAAATCGCTGTCATGTTTCGACAGCTACCTTGCGTCACAAGATACCTTGCCGTAGTCAATGGCTATCAACGGGAGAGCCGAGGTGCCAGAAACTATCGAGATACAGCTGAAGAAGGGCGTGTTGGGGCTTTGCGTCCTGGCCCTTCTGAACCGGGCGGACAGCTACGCCTATGAGATCGCCAGCCGCCTGTCGGACGCGATCGATATGGGGGAAGGCACGATCTACCCCTTGATGCGCCGCATGCAGTCCGAAGGACAGGTCGAGACCTATCTGGTCGAATCCTCCGCCGGGCCGTCACGCAAATACTATCGACTGACCGAAGCGGGCCGGGGGGCCCTCGCCGCCCAGACTGCCGAATGGTCCGCCTTCACCAAGGCCGTCGACGCCATCGTGGCGAACGACGCCGATCAGGGAGCCGCTCAATGACGCGCGCCGAATTCATCGATCGTCTGAAGGAAGGCCTCGTCGGCCTGCCGACCACGACCGCCAACGACATCATCGCCGACTATCAGACCCACTTCGACGACGGCATCGCCGCCGGCCGCACCGAGGCCGAGGTCGCCTCCGCGCTCGGCGATCCGGTCCGCCTGGCTCGCGAACTGAAAGCCGAGGCCGGCATCCAGCGCTGGCATCAGGAGAAGAACCCTTCCGCCGCCGCCGGCGCCGTCTTCGCGGTCTTGGGCCTGGGGGCGCTGGACATCCTGATCCTTCTGCCCCTGCTGATGGGCGTGATCGGGACCGTGTTCGGCTTCTTCCTCGCCGCCATCGGCCTGTTCATCGCAGGCGGCGTGATCATGGTCGCCGGTCCCTTCGCCGGCTTCCCCGGCGGGCCGTTCGCGGCGATCCTGATGGGGTTGGGCCTGATGGCCGGCGCCGTCTTCATCGGCGCCCTGCTGACCATCTTCACCATCTGGCTGGTCAACGGCGTCGTCTGGTTCGCCCGCCTGCACTACCGCCTGCTGAAGCCGGCGCTTGAGCCGACCAGCGTTCAATCCAACTCGACCTCGGGAGTCTCGGCATGATCCGCACCCTGTTCATCATCGCCGGCGCCGCCCTGGTGCTATGCCTGGTCACCGTCGGCGGCGCGCTGGCGATCGGCGGCCACGACCTCCAGCGCCACGGCTGGGCCTGGACCATCAAGGACCAGGACGGCGAGACCATCCGGTTCGAGCGGGTCAAGGGCGGCGGGACCGACGATCTCGGCCCGCTCACCACCCGCACCCTCCCCTGGACCGGCGGCGAGACCCTGACCGTCGATTCCAGCATCGACGTCGAATACATCCAAGGCGACGCCAACACCGTCGTCATCACCGGGCCCAAGGGTCTGACCGACCGGGTCCGGCTGGTCGATGGCCGCCTCGATCTGGGCGACGGCGACGAGCGGGTCGTTTTCGGCTGGAGCAACGGAAACTTCTCCGCCCGCTCCGAGCGCGACGAACTGAAGGTCGTCATCACCGCGCCCAAGGTGAACCGCTTCAACACCAAGGGTTCGGGCGACCTGCAGATCACCGGCTATGACCAGCCGTCGCTGACGCTCGACATCGCCGGCTCGGCCGAGGTCACCGCCTCGGGTCGCACCGACGAGCTGAAGCTGGACATCGCCGGCTCGGGCGATGCGTCCCTCGGCGACCTGGCGACCCGCGACGCCTGGGTGGACATCGCCGGCTCCGGCGACGCCCGCATCGCCCCGACCGGCGACGTCAAGGTCGCCATCGCCGGCTCCGGCGACGTGGCCCTGGCCACCCGCCCCGCCAACCTGAACAGCACCGTCTCCGGCTCCGGCGACGTCTATCAGGACTGACGGTCACACCGATCAGCGTGGAAAGGGGCTGGATCCGCCAGCCCCTTTTTCATACGCCATCCTTCGAAACAGGGAGCGACGCCTTCACCCCTCGGGCCCTACGCGCTAAGTCAGCCGTATGACTTTCGCTCCCCTCCCCGACGCCGGCGCCAACTGGGTCGACCGCCATGCGCCGGAGGGGCTGAAGCCGTGGTTGAAGCTGGGACGGTTCGACCGGCCCATCGGCATCTGGCTGCTGCTGCTGCCCGGGTGGCAGGGGATCGCCCTAGCCCTGGCGCAATATCGGCAGGCGCCGGGTCTCTATGATCTGTGGCTGTTCGTCGGTTTCGGCATCGGCGCCTGTCTGATGCGAGCGGCCGGGTGCGCCTTCAACGATATCGTCGATCGGGATTTCGACGCCCAAGTCGCCCGCACCGCCCAGCGCCCCATTCCGTCTGGCCGCATCTCCGTGAAGCAAGCCTGGGCCTTCGTCGTCGCGTGCAGCCTGATCAGCCTTTTGATCCTGCTGACCCTGCCGACCGTCGCCATCGGGCTGGGCGTCGCGTCGCTGGGCCTGGTCGCGGCCTATCCGTTCATGAAGCGGATCACCTGGTGGCCCCAGGCCTGGCTGGGCCTGACGTTCAACTGGGGCGCCCTGATGGGGTTCGCCGCCGCGCTGCCCTTGGCGGCGGCCGCCTTGCTGCTGCCCGCCGATCTCGCCGGCGAGTTCCGGCCCTTTCTGTGGTCCCCGGCCAGCGACAGCGGTCATGCGATCGCCTTGGCCTGGCAGGCCTATCTTCCCGCCGTCCTGCTGTGGATCGGCGGCGTCTTCTGGACCTTGGGCTACGACACCATCTATGCGCTTCAGGACATCGAGGACGACGCCATGATCGGGGTAAAATCCTCGGCCCGCCGCCTGGCCTCGGCCGTGCGACCCGGCGTGGCGGTCTTCTATGGCCTGACCGTAATCCTGGCCGCCCTGGCCGGCTTCGCCGCGGGACTTGGGCCGCTGTTCGGGCTCTGCCTGGTGATCTACGCCGTTCATCTGGCGTGTCAGGTCATCCGACTGGACCGCAACGACGGCGCCCTGGCGCTGAAACTGTTCAAGTCCAATCGCGAGGCCGGCCTGATCCTGCTGGCCGCCATCGCCCTTGGCTCGATCTCCCTGTGATCCCCCCCGATGATGGAGTTTCCCATGTCGCGCACCGCCCGCATCCTGCTTTTGTCCGCCGCCATCGCCGCCACCCTGGCTGCCTGCCAGCGCACGGAAGACAAGGCCCAGGCGCCGGCCGCACAGGCCCCGGCCGCTGCGCCGGCCATGTCGAACACTCCCGTCGGCTATGACAGCAAGACCCCCTATGCCGCCGTCAAACTGACCCTGCCCCAGGCGATCAAGACCTCGCCCGCCCTGCACGCCGCCCTCTATGCCGACACGGTGCGCGATCTGAAGCAGTTCGAGGAAGGCGCCCAGGCCGATCTCAGCGAGGCCGGCGGCGGCCCCAACCCCTATGAGAAGACCATCGCCTTCGCGCCGGGCGCCGAGACCGGCAAGCTGGTCAGCCTGGCCCGCACCGATTTCGAGTTCACCGGCGGCGCCCATCCCAACACCAGTTTCGACGCCGTGATCTGGGACAAGACGACCAACAAGCGGCTGGGCTTCGCCGACCTGTTCCGGCCGGGCGCCGACCTGTCGGTTCTGGACAAGGCCCTGTGCGCCGCCGCCAACGCCGCCAAACAGGCCCGGTCGCCGGGCTCGGAGGCCGCGACCCTGGACGGCAAGATGTGGACCTGCCCCAAGGCCGTCTCGACCCCGTTCGTGCTGACGCCGGGCACGACGCCGGGCAAGGCGGGCGGCGTGACCTTCCTGATGGGGCCGTATCAGATCGGCCCCTATTCGGACGGCCCCTACTGGATCGCCCTGCCGCAGAGCGTCTTCCGCGCCCTGCTCAATCCCGCCTACGCCGACCAGTTCGACGGCGCGCCGGTCAAGGCCGGCGACGTGACGCCGAAAAACGGCTGAACCAATCCTCCCCCGCCTGCGGGGGAGGATCGTCAAGGCTCACTTCGCCAGAAACGCGTCCACCAGTTCGGCGAACCGCTCGGGCTGATCGGCCATGATGAAATGCCGCGATCCATCGACGCGGATCAGGGTCACGCCGGGCAAGGCCGCATACTCTTTCGTCCACATCGCATCGGCCACCGCCGCCGGCGCCCCGCCGTCTGCATCGGCGGCGTAAAGCGCCGTCACCGGCGTCGTCATGTCCGCCAGCCCCGGCCGCGCATCGGTGGTCATCACATCCTTCATCGCCGAGGCCATGGCGTGTCGGTCGGTCGCCAGCGACCACGCCATGATCCGAGCCTGTTCCGACAGGGTGCGCGACAAGCCCTGCGCCGTCGCTTCCTGCTGGGCGCGGAAGCTCGCCGTGTCCGCCGAAAGGATCATGCTGGCCGCCTGATCCGCGAAAGGCCTTGCGCTCTCTGCCGTCGCGGTCGGCCCAAACATGGCGCTGTAGAAGGGCAGCGAGTCGACCGTCATCACCCGCCCGACCAGATCAGGCTGCTGTTGCGCCAGCAGAAGTCCGCTCAGACCGCCCATCGAATGGCCGATCACCGCGGGCCGATCCAGCCGCGCCTGGCGGATGTAGCGCGCCAGTTCATCCACCTCGGGCTGGACGAAGGCGCCGTCGCCGTGCGTCCAGGGTTCGCCGGCGAACCCGGCCAACTGCATCAGATGCACGCGGTGCGTCGCCTTCAGCCGATCCGCTGTCGCGCGCCACACTTCACGCGAAGACGCCAGTCCGGGGATCAGGATCACGTCAGGGCCTTGGCCCACCACCTCGACCGACAGCCGGTCCGACACGAAGGGCGCGGCGACAGACGCGACAGGGGGCGCGGCTTGGGCGCGGGCCTGGTCTCCGGCCACAGCACAGGCGATCACGACGCCCAGGATGACGGCAAGGCGCGACGGGGCGAAGACGCCCCAGCAAGGGCGAATGAGGTTCGACATCACAGTCTCCAATTGTAAGGTTATTCTGACTTTTCGCTCAGCCCGCGTGCGGGTTCTCGAATATCTCTTCGACTGGCCGTTCGAAGACGGCGGCGATCCGGTAGGCAAGGTCCAGCGACGGATCGTGCCGCTCGGTCTCCAGCGCGATCACCGCCTGGCGCGACACCCCCAGCGCCTGCCCCATCTGTTCCTGGGTCCAGCCGCGCTCGACGCGTAGAAGCTTGAGGCGGTTCTTCATCGGCTGCTCCGGATGAAGGGCGAAACGAGGCCGTACAGCGCCCAGAAGACCGGCACGATCAGCCAGGTCTGCATGTGCGGCGCGCCGGCGAAACTCTCGCCGAAGCCCCAGAAGGCGGCGACGGCCAACGCCAGTCCGGCCGCGATGATGAACTGTTTGGCCGTCATGCCGCGCACGAACTCGTCGCTCTCGCGCATCAGCGCCAAGGTCGCCCAGATCTGCCCGATCACCGGCGCAGACACCGCCGCCGCCAGGATCCAAGCCGCCGGCTTGCCCATCAGTTCGTCGAAGGCGTCTGTCGTCATCATCGCCACGCAAATCGCGACGTATGGGACTGTGAACGCCATCGTGCGGATAAGATAGCGCCGATAGGCCGGTGTGCCGCTATTCCATGCTTTCATCATGCGTTGTCTCCCTCTGTAAGGACAACCTGACATCATGCCCATGTCATGTCAACCTGACTTTTTGTCAGGCGCGCCCAACATTTCTCGGTTGCTTTTCCAGAGGGGCTTCCGCGGCTAGACTCGTCTCATGTCCGCCGCCCCACGCATCGCCCCGTCGGCCTTGTTCACACCGCAGGAGTGGAAGCCTTTTCAGAGGCGCTCGGCCTGGGCCGGCCCGTTGTTGGTGGTCCACTGCTGGGCGGTTATTGCCCTGGCTGTTCTCGTCGGCGTGCTGATCCCATGGCTGATCCCGCTGTGCATCATGATCGTCGGCGCACGTCAGCTGGGCCTCGCCATTCTGATGCACGAAGCGGCGCATGGCGGGCTGTCGAAGTCGAACCGGCTGAACGATTTTCTTGGCCACTGGCTATGCGCCGTGCCGATCGGCGCCAGCCTGAAGGCCTATCGCCCCTATCATTTGACGCATCATCGCTTCGCCCAGCAGGCTGAGGATCCCGATCTGATGCTGTCGGCGCCCTTTCCCGTCAGCCCGACCTCGCTGCGCCGCAAGCTGATCCGTGACCTGACCGGGCAGACCTTCTTCAAGCAGCGGGTGCTGCTGCCGCTGGCCAAAGCGCGCTCAAGCGGCCCCCGAGATGATGGCGCCCCTGATTACGACTCGATCGTGACGGGCCGATCCGTCCTGCCCTTCCTCGCCTTCAACGCGGTCCTGCTGGCGGGCTTCATCGCCGCCGGCGTCTGGTGGGCCTTTTTCGTGTTGTGGCTGCTGCCGATGGCGACGTGGTTTCCGATGGTGACCCGCCTGCGAAACATCGCCGAACACGCCTGCGTCGAGGGTTCGTCGGCCGACCCTTTTCGCGCCGCTCGCACTACCAGGGCCAGCCTGTGGGAACGCGCCTTCATCGCGCCCTACTGGGTCAACTACCACGCCGAGCATCACCTGTTCATGCATGTGCCCTGCTGGAAGCTGCCGCGCCTGCACCGCGCCATTCATGCGAAGCCGCAGGCCGGGGCCATGGAGGTCGCGCCCGGCTATGCCAGCGTGCTGAAGGCTGTTACGCGCCAGCCGGAATGACCGTTCTCGATCCCGCCGCCTTCATCCGTGAGAACACCCGGCTTCAACCCGTGCCGCACGCGCCGGAGATTTGCTTGTGGCTGGCCGATGAGATCACACCGATCTGGCGGCTGACGGAAGAAGAGCTGGGCGAGATGGGCGTGCCGCCGCCCTTCTGGGCCTTCGCCTGGGCGGGCGGACAGGCGCTGAGCCGGTATTTGCTGGATCATCCGCAGGAGATAGCCGGCAAGCGCGTCTTGGACTTCGCCGCCGGTTCGGGCCTGGTCGGCGTGGCGGCGATGAAGGCGGGGGCGGCCCATGTCCTGTGCGCCGACATCGATCCCTTCTGTCAGGCCGCCGTCGCCGCCAATGCGACGGCGAACGGCGTGACGCTGGACTTCACCCAGACCAATCTGCTGGACGCCGCCCCGCCGGATGTGGAGGTCATCTGCGCAGGCGATATCTGCTACGAGCGTCCGATGACCGACGCCGTTCTGTCTTGGCTGGCCCAGGCCCGCGCCAGGGGAACGCGGGTCCTGATCGGCGATCCGGGACGCACCTATTTCCCACGCACGGGCCTGGATTTTCTGGCCGAGTACCGCGTCCCGACTTCGCGCGAGCTGGAGGACCAGGAGATCAAGCGATCCTCCGTCTGGGCGATGCCTTAGGCTGCGGCCCTCCTTTAAGCGGCGGCCTGCCCCTCGTGGCGGCCTTCGGCGAATTCCTCGATCATCTTGGCGTTGAAGGCCGGAATGTCGTCGGGGCAGCGGCTGGTCACCAGGCCCTGATCCACCACCACCGCCTCATTGACCACGTTGGCCCCGGCGTTCTTCAGGTCGGTGCGGATACTTTCGAACGACGTCATGGTGCGCCCCTCGACCACGCCCGCCTCGATCAGCAGCCAGGGCGCGTGACAGATGGCGGCGACCGGCTTGCCGGCGTCGAAGAAGGCCCGAACGAACTTCACGGCGTCCTGGTCCGCCCGCAGCAGGTCCGGGTTGGCCACGCCGCCCGGCAGCAGCAGGGCGGAATAGGTCGAGGCGTCGACCGCCGCCACGGCCTTGTCGGCCGTGACCTTGTCGCCCGGCGTCAGATGGTCGAAGCCCTGGAACTCGCCGGCCTTCAGCGACACGATCTCCACCACCGCGCCCGCATCCTTCAGCGCCTTCATCGGTTCATTCAGCTCGACCAGCTCGACGCCGTCGGTCGCCAGGATGGCGACGGTCTTGCCGGAAAGGGATTGGGCCATGAGGAATGCTCCGTTCGTGAAAAGGGTTCGGCGGGATGAACCCACAAAGACTCAAAGGGTTGCGGTTCCGCTTGGCGATGATGACCCGCGCCCCCACATCGTATCCATGCGATCGCTCCTGACCCTGACCGCCCTGTTGGCCGCTGCCGCTACGCCGGCCTTGACCCAGACCTATCCGCAGGCCGGCCGCCCCTACGGCGCCTATCCGGGGGGCGTCCCCGCCGCCATCGCCGACCAGCACCGCTATGAGAACGACCGTCTGCGTTCTCAGGCGCAGTCGAACGCCGATCAGGCGCGTCAACAGCAGATCGAGACCCAGCTTCGCCTGCGCGCCATCGAAGGCGCACGCGAACCGACCGTCGCCCAGACCTTGCCGCCCCGCCCGCTCTACAGCCCCGAGCAGGAGCGGGCCCTGCGCCAGTCCGCCGCCGAACGCCGCCAGCAGACAGCCCAAGGCATGAGCCAGATCGACAACTGGCTTGCCCGCCCCCAATGAAGCGTCCGAACTGACGCATCCCTTCCCTTGCACCCGCGTTCCTGCCTAGCTTAACCAGGATCGGGCGGAGGATAGGGCATGCGCTGGCAGGGTGGACGGACGGGCGGCGGCGTCGAGGATCGACGGGGTCTAGGAGGCGGAGCCATCGCGGGCGGCGGCCTGGGCGTCGGCGTTCTGGCCATTATCGGCTATCTGGTCTTCGGCATCGATCCTTCGACCACGACTCAACTCGCCAGCCAATTCGGCGGCGTCGGCGCCGAGCAACAGCAGGGTCAGGTCGGCACGCCGAAGGATCAGGCCGGTCGTTTCGTCGATGTCATCGGCGCCAACATCGATGATGTCTGGTCGCAGAAGCTTGAAGGCTATCAGCGGCCCAACGTCGTCATCTACGAACAAGGCACACCCACCGGCTGCGGCTATGGCCAGTCGGCCATGGGCCCCTTCTACTGCCCGACCGACAAGACGGTCTATCTCGACCTCGGCTTCTGGCAGGAGATGGAGAACAAGCTCGGGGCCTCGGGCGCCGACTTCGCCCGCGCCTATGTCATCGCCCATGAATTCGGCCATCACGTCCAGACCCTGACCGGAACCTCGGATCAGGTTCGCCAGGCCCAGCAGCGCGCCTCCGGTCAGGCCGAAGCCAACCAGTATTCGGTGGCGCTGGAGCTTCAAGCCGACTGCTACGCCGGCGTCTGGGCCCGGAACGCCTCGGCCGTTTCCAACGGTCAGGTCGCGCTCGAGCCCGGCGATATCGAAGAGGGGATGAAGACCGCCCAGGCCATCGGCGACGACACCCTGCAACGGCGCAGCGGCGGCCGCGTCTCTCCCGAGAGCTTCACCCACGGCTCTTCGGCGCAGCGCGTCGAATGGCTGCAGCGCGGCTATCAGTCGGGCGACCCTGCCTCGTGCGACACCTTCAGCGGCGCCTGATCGCCGCGCCCCTTCAGAACGATTGATTGACTGACGATGCATGACCGCGCCGGCACGACCGCACGCCCCGAAGACCTGATCGATCTCGACGCCCTGCTCGGCGCCTATGAGACGACCCGTCCCGACATGGGCGATCCTCAGCAGCGGGTCGTCTTCGGCACCTCGGGCCACCGGGGATCCAGCCTGGACGGCGCCTTCAACCAGGCTCACATCCTGGCCATCGCCCAGGCGATCGCCGAATACCGCGCGGCCCAGGGCGTTGATGGCCCGCTGTTCCTCGGTCGCGACACCCACGGCCTGTCGGAGCCCGCCTTCCGCACGACGCTGGAGGTGCTGATCGCCAACGGGGTCGAGGTGCTGATCGACGCCCGTGACGGCTTCACCCCCACGCCGGCCGTTTCGCACGCCATCCTGACCCACAACCGCACGAATAGCCGGCAGGCGGACGGCGTCCTGATCACCCCGTCGCACAATCCACCCCGAGACGGCGGCATCAAATACAATCCCCCCTCCGGCGGCCCGGCCGGAGGCGAGGCGACCTCCGCCATCGCCGCCCGCGCCAACCAGCTGATCGAAGGCGGCCTGACCGAGGTGCGCCGCATTCCCTTCGCCCGGGCGCATGCGGCGGCGGGCCGGTTCGACTACCTGTCCGCCTATATCGACGACCTGCCCAACGTGCTGGATCTGGACGCCATCCGCAACGCCGGCGTCCGTATCGGCGCCGATCCTCTTGGCGGCGCGGCCGTGGCCTATTGGGGCGAGATCGCTGAGCGCCACCGACTGGACCTGACCGTCGTCAACGACGCCGTCGATCCGCGCTGGGCCTTCATGCCGCTGGACGCCGACGGCAAGATCCGCATGGACTGCTCATCGCCCAGCGCCATGGCCGGTCTGATCGGCATGATGAAGGGCGGCTCGGCCTATGACGTCGCCTTCGGCAACGACGCCGACGCGGATCGCCACGGCATCGTCACGCCCGACGCGGGCCTGATGAACCCCAACCATTTCCTGGCCGCCGCCATCGCCTATCTATTCGCGAACCGACCCGGCTGGGGCGCGGACGTGGCGGTGGGCAAGACCCTGGTCTCATCGTCCATGATCGACCGCGTCGTGGCCGGCCTAGGCCGTCGCCTGCTGGAAGTTCCCGTCGGCTTCAAACACTTTGTGCCCGGCCTCTTGGACGGAACAGTCGGTTTCGGCGGCGAGGAATCGGCCGGGGCCTCCTTCCTGCGCCACGACGGCACAGTCTGGACGACCGACAAGGACGGCATCCTCCTGTGCCTGCTGGCCGCCGAAATCCAGGCCCGCACCGGCCAGAGCGCCAGCCAAATCTACGACGGCCTGACCGACCATTACGGCGCCCCCGCCTACGCCCGCGTCGATGCTCCGGCCAATCGGTCGGAAAAGGCCCGGCTTGCCGCCCTCAGCCCCTCGGACGTGTCCGCGACCACCCTGGCCGGGCAGCCGATCACCGACATCCTGACGAAGGCCCCCGGCAACGGCGAGGCCATCGGCGGGCTGAAGGTCGTCACCGCCGACGCCTGGTTCGCCGCCCGCCCCTCGGGCACTGAAGACGTCTATAAGATCTACGCCGAATCCTTCCTCGGCCCCGACCATCTGGCGACCGTTCAGGCCGAGGCCAGGGCCGTGGTGGCGACGGCGCTGGCGGGCTGATCGCCTAGCCGACCCTAATCTCCATCGGCCGTTCGACGAACAGGCCGGGGCCGCCCAGGTCCAGCGCAAGACGCCGGTTCTCGAACGCGGCCATGCCGACCAGGGCCTTGGGGAAGCCCGGGACCGCGACGTCGTCATAGATGGCGACCGTCGCCTGACGATACAGTTCGTCGCCGATGGTCAGGGTGCGCACGACGACGGTCTCTGCGCGCACCGTGCCGCCCAGGACGATGCTCTGGCCCGGCGTGCGTTCGCGGCCGTCCAGCAGCCCGGCGGCCTCGGCCGTCTCGCGCGTCACGGCCAGCACAGCCGAGGCGCCGGTGTCGATCACCGCATTGACCGTCGCCCCTTCCAGGGTGATGCCCGCCTGCAGGGCCTTGCCGGCCCGCGTCACCGGCACGGGCTTCAGCGACGACGGCGGCGCCCAGCCCTCGCGCGGTAGGAACCGGACCCGATGCTCGGCCGTGTCCAGCTCCAGCACCAGTTCGCGCAGCACGTCCTGTCCCAGGATCAGCGCCGCGCCCAATCCCTGATCGCTGGCCAGCGGCCCCAGGCCGAGGATCGCCGCGCGCAATCCGGTCAGCCGCAAGCCGCCGATCGCCACATCCAGCGTCGTCCCCCGTCCCACTTGGGCGTCGCCGCCGACGCCATAAGCCACCATCGGGATGTCAAAGACGTTGGTCAGGCCCAGCCGCTCGACCAGCGACCGGTCGATGACCGAATACTGCGCCCCCGAATCGATCAGGGCCCGCACCGGTTGTCCGTTCACGGTCACCTCGACCGTCGGGGTCGGCGCGCGCGGCTCGGCATAGGGCAGCCAGCCGCTGGAGCCGTTCGCTGCGAAGGCGACCGTCGGCCCGCGCCAGACCACATGGTCGCGCAGCCACCAGGCCCCGCCCACGCCGCCGGCGACCAGCCCCAGCCGGATCAGAAGATCGCGTCGTCTCATGGCTCCTGACATGGACCGTCGCGGCGATCCGCGCCAGCGGGGCGATGTCGCAACCATTCTTGCAGGACCGATGACGTTGCGGCCGAAGCGGCAAAAATGTGCGCCTGAACCACCACTTCTAAGCTCGGAAGCGGATTGTCCGGCCACAGCCCGCGAAAACCCGACAAAATCATCCAAAAAGCGGGTGACGCCGCCGCCTCGTCTGGCTACGACCATCGGCGTCATGAGCACCTCCAGCGCCCGCTACGTCTCGACCCGAGGCCAATCGCCCGAAACGGATTTCACCGACGCCCTGCTGCGCGGCATCGCGCCCGACGGCGGCCTCTATATGCCGACCGCCTGGCCCAGCCTGTCGCCCGCCGCCTGGACCGGAAAGGCCGACTACCAGTCCATCGCGCTGCAAGCCATCGCCCCCTTCATCGGCGACGCCCTGCCCGACGGCGCGCTGGAGCGTGCGCTGGACCGACTGACCGCCGGGTTCGACCATCCGCTGGTCACGCCTCTGGTCGAGCTGGAGCCGGGGCTGTTCGTGCTGGAGCTGTTCCACGGCCCGACCGCCGCCTTCAAGGACCTGGCGATGCAGCTGGTCGCCAGCCTGACGGACGACGCCCTGGACGCCTCGGGCGAGCGCCTGACCATTCTGACCGCCACCTCGGGCGACACCGGCGCCGCCGCCGTGCGCGCCTTCGCCGGCGCCAAGTCAGTCGATCTGGTCGTGCTGCACCCGCTGGACCGCGTCTCGCCGATTCAGCGCAAACAGATGACCACCGTCGAGGCC
Source organism: Brevundimonas sp. SGAir0440 (assembly GCF_005484585.1). Classification (NCBI taxonomy): domain Bacteria; kingdom Pseudomonadati; phylum Pseudomonadota; class Alphaproteobacteria; order Caulobacterales; family Caulobacteraceae; genus Brevundimonas; species Brevundimonas sp. SGAir0440. The sequence goes on from NZ_CP039435.1 coordinate 2,963,373, forward strand.
GACAATGTCCTGAACCTGGCCGTCCGCGGTGATTTCGACGACTGCCAGCGTCTGGTGAAGGGACTGCTGGCCGACGAGGCCTTGCGCGAACGCGGCCGCCTGTCCTCGGTCAATTCGATCAATTGGGCGCGGCTGGCCGGCCAGATTCCCTACTATGTCTCCGCCACGGCCCAGTTGGGCGGGGCCGCGACCTTCGTCGTGCCGACCGGCAACTTCGGCGACGCCTTCGCCGGCATCGCGGCCACGAAAATGGGCCTGCCGTCGAACGGCTTCGTCGCGGCCGTGAACCAGAACGACGCCTTGGCCCGCGCCCTGAATGACGGCCTGTATTCGCGCCGTCCGGCGGTCGAAAGCGGTAGCGTTTCCATGGATGTGCAGGCGCCGTCCAACTTCGAGCGGCTGGTGTTCGAGGCGACGGGCCGCGACGCCGAGGCGACGCGCACCGTGTTCGAAACCTTCGCCCGCGACGGCGCCATCGCCTTCGGTCCGGACCTGCTGGCCGCTCTTCGCGCCCAGGTCTCGGCGGTCTCCATCGACGAGGACGAGACGCGCGCCGAGATCACCCACGCCTATCAGGCTTGGGGTCGTGTCATCTGCCCGCATACGGCTGTGGCGCTGGCCACCGCGCGTCGCCAGGACCGCTCGAAAGGCCCCGTCGTCGTTTTGTCCACCGCCCACCCGTCCAAGTTCGGCGACTTCGTCTCGAACGTCCTGGGCTTCGAACCGGAACCCTCAAACGTCATCGCCGCCCTGGGCGACAAGCCCGAGCGGTTGACGATCGTCGATGGGACGATGGACGCAACGCGTGACGCCGTGGCGGCCTTTTCAGACCGCCACTAAAACGTCTTAGCGACGACCGCCGCCGGTCAGGGCGCGCAGCAGAAGCAGGCCGACGCCGGCGACCGACAGGGTCGTGACCAGGGGACGCTTGCGCGCCTCGGCCGCGACGGTACGGGCCTTGTCGCGGTAGTCGGCGGGGACCTTCTCGACCAGGCGATCGACCGAATCCATCGCCTTGCCGAAGGTTTCCAGCGAGCGGCCCTTGGCGTCGTTATAGGCGCCTTCGACCTGCAGCTTCTGGTCGCCGACCAGCTTGCCGACGCCTTTTTGGAACTTGCCTTGCGCCTGCGAGGCGGCGCCGTTGATGGTTTCGTCAGTCATGATCTTCGTCCTCGGGGAGCGGCGGACTTCGCCGTTGCACCATCAAAATCCCGGCCAAGCTTTCGGTTCCAGCGACGCGCGGACGCAGGGCGTCTCAGCACCATACCCCTCACTCTCGCCGTCATCCTCGGGCTCGACCCGAGGACCGGACGCAGATCGGGCTGTGCATCACCATTGGCGCAAAGCGGCGTGGAGCCCGCCCCTCGGATCAAGCCCGAGGGTGACGGATTATGTGACATCCATCCTATTCTTCCGCACATTGGCATTGTGCATACAATCACTTGCCGACCACCAGCGACAATCGACCATACAGACCCAAAACCGTGAGACACTGCCGCTCCGGTCTTTGACATCACAGTCCCGCAAGATTGCACTTTCTTACACTTTGCACCTGTTTTCCCGGTGCAGCGCAATTTCCCGATTAAGACGAAGTGCACACATTGCACTCTGTTTCTTGGCCCGCCTCAGGCCGGCTCGACGGCCCGCCAGTGGTCCATCCGACGCAGGAAGACCGCCGGATCCTTGGGCGTCACCAGATTGGCGGGATCGTGGAATATCCGGTCGTGCAGCCGCGTCACGGTGAACCGCAGGGCCGCCGCTTCGCCCAGGCGCGGCAAGGCCGCTCGCTCGGCGGCGTTCAGCGGCCGCACGGATTCATAGCCGCGCTGAAACGCCGCCAGCGCGTCAGGCATGGCCCGCCCCTCGGCGTCGAAGCCCCAGGCGGACAGGGCGATGGCGAGGTCATAGGCGAAGGCGCCCGTGCAGCCGAAATAGAAGTCGATCACCGCCGACACGGCGCCGTCCTCGAACAGCACATTGTCGGGGAAATAGTCGGCATGGATCGCCCCGCCCGGCAGATCGGCCGTAAAGGGATCGCCCAAGCGCGCCAGCGTCGACTGGACCTGTCCAATCAGCGCGCGATCCGCGTCGGACGCCCGCCCTTCCCCCTCGACGCAGCGATCAGCCAGCCGACGCCACATGGCCGGCTCGACCGGATTGGCGCGTTCCAGATCAAAATCAGCCGCCGTCAGATGAAGCCGCGCCAGAACCGCGCCCGCCGCCGCTTGATCGGCCGATGACGGCGTGCGCAGCCAGGCGCCGGTCTTCCATTCGATCACCGCCGCCGCCCGGCCGTTCAACCGCCCGAGCCACGCTCCCGACCGGTCCTCGATCGGCGTCGGGCAAGGAAAGCCGCGCGCCGCCAGATGCGCCGTCAGCCCCAAACAGAAGGGCAGCGAGGCTTCGTCCGTCCGCCCCTCGAACAGGGTCAGCACAAACCGGCCGCGCGTCGTGTCCAGCCGATAGTTGGTGTTCTCCACCCCCTCGGCGATGGCCGTCAGCTCGACCATCTCGCCGATGTCGTAGCCGGCCAGGAACGCGTCAGCGTCGGCGGTGGAAACGGGGGTGAAGACGGCCATGGCCTTAGTTTAGGCCCGCATCGGCGCGCCGTGCACGCACGATCTCGGCCAGGTCCGCCATGATGCTCTCGGTCGTGGCCCAACGCCCGGCGCCCCGGCCCCGGCAGCGCCACACGCGGCCGTCGGCGCCGTAGACCTTCAGCGCATTGCCCTCGCCGCGCAGGGTCGAGAACAGCGGATCGCCATGATCGGCGTTCAGAGACACCGACGGGCGGATCACCCCGTCCTTCAGATGGGCGGCGCCGATCTGGCGCACGCCGCCTGCGGCCGAGGTCGTTTCCGTCAGGTGATCGCGCGGCACCTCGCCGTCGGGCGAACGGCCGAACGCCTCATGGCACAGCAACCGCACCTTGGCCGCCGCATCCAGGCCTTCCAGATCCGAGGAGGGATCCTCCTCCGCAAAGCCCGCCGCACGGGCGTCCGCCAGGGCTTCGTTGAAGGCCGCTCCGTCGCCCAGCCGCTCCAGCATGAAGTTGACCGTGCCGTTCAGCACCGCCTCGAAGCCGACCACCTCGCCGGCCGCACGGGCCGCGCGGACCGTCTCGATCATCGGCGATCCGCCCCCGACCGAGGCCGACCAGAAGATGCGCCGTCCGTTGGCTTTCGCCAGTTCTTGCAGACCGCCCGGATCGCGGCTGACCGCCTGTTTGTTGGCGCTGGCGACATCGCAGCCGGCCTCGAGCGCGGCGCGGATCACCGCGTGGCCCGCCTCGCCTTCCGACAGGGCCTCCAACACGATGTCGGGCTTTTTGGCCCACAGGTCCGCCGGGTTCGAGGTGAACAATGACGCCGGACAGTCCACGTCGCGGGCCTTTGTCGGGTTGCGCACCAGCACGCCCACGACCTCGTAGCGAGGATCGTCGAGCAGCCTGGCCAGCACGCCGCCGCCGACCACGCCGCATCCGGCGACCGCGACCTTCAGCGGCGGCAGGGCGGGCGCGGGGCCGGGCGGCGCCGATTTGTCGCCGATCACCGTGCCGTCGGCGCGATCCAGCGCCGCCACCTCGATCTCGACCCCGCGGCCTTCGCCCAGGTCGATGGCGTCATGCTGGACCAGAGCGCCGCCCAGCTTGCGCGCCACGTCCCACGACGCGCGGCGATAGCGCAGGGCCGGGGCGGTCTTGTCGTTGGGATCGTGGTCGTAAAGGCCGTCCACGTCCTTGACCAATCGCACCTTCTTCAGCCCCAACTCGGCTGCGAGGAAGACCGCCGTCAGGTCCGATCCGCCGCGTCCCAGCAGGGCCACCTTGCCGTCCGGCCGCACCGCGCCGAACCCGGGCACCACCACCACCTCGTGCCGATCCAGCGCCTGTTTCAGGTGGTCGGGGCGCAGGCCGCAGGGGCGCGAATGCTCCGGCTCGCCCTCCGCCACGATGCCCAGTTCCCGCACCGACAGGGCGCAGGCGTCCAGCCCGATACGGTCGCAGGCGATGGCCACCAGGGCCGCCGACTTTTCCTCGCCCAAGGCCACATAGCCGGGCAGCAGGTCGTTGGAATGGGCCAGACCCAGCGCCCTCGCCTCTCCCAACAGTCGGTCCGTCGCCCCGCCGAAGGCCGAGACCACCGCCACCACCTTTCGGCCCGCCCGCACATGGCCATAGACGGCCGAGGCGACCAGCGGCGCCTCCGCCGGGCTGCGCAGGATGGACGAGCCGAACTTCAGCACCACGACCTCCGGCGCAGGCTGACTGCTGGGATCGAGGCTTTCGGATTTTTCTACGACGGCGAGTTGGGCGGACATCGGGGTTCTCGGGAATAGTCGGGATGGGGTGGGGTGAAAAGAAAAACCCCGCCTGGCGGACCGGGCGGGGTTCGGGTTCTGCGGTTGCCGGGGTTCGGCGCGCTAAACTCGTCCCGCCCGTTCGGGCATGGTGGTGGTGCCGGTGGTACCGCCGATAATCGCGCCGCCGAGGATCATGCCGAAACGCGTCGCGGCGAGGCCGGCGACGGTCGAAACTTCGGCGATGAGCGAGCGCTGTTGCACAGGGCAGGTCCGGTTGAAATCTGATGTCAGGGTGATCGGACGACCCCCGCTCTGTCAAGTCGTCGTGGATGATTTTTTCACGACAAGACGCTTATGGTGCGTTTTCACCCCCACGGTGTCGACAGATGCCGTCAATGAGGTTGAATTTTTCGCTTGACCGGCGCCGCCTCGGTCATCAACGTAAAGTCACTCATCAAGACCAGCCGAGGGATTAGGCCCTTTGACGCTGGGGCAACCATCGGGTCTCACAGCTCGAAACGGTGCCAACTCCTGCGGGGTCCTTCGGGGTCGCGAGAGATGAGTGGAGCATCGACGAGACGACGCTCCACGCTCTGTCACCGCATCGAGACTTGCTGAGCGAGAACGATGCGGAACGACGATGACACTGGCCGAAACCACCCTGCTCGAAGACCCCGACTGTCGCCGCGCGACAGCCATCACCCCTGTCCGCGAACCGCCGCGTGAGCGCGGCGGCGCCCGCGACGTCATCGTTCCCATTCCCGCCGACTTCCGCCTCGCCTCGGGCGAAAAGCTGAACCAGCCCAATATCGTCGGCCGCCTGCACGGCCGGATCGGCGCCCCCGTCGTTGTGGTCGCCGGCGGCATCTCGGCCGGCCGCTTCGTCCACCGGACGGAAACCAACGGCCTGGGCTGGTGGTCAGGCGCCGTATCGGTGCGCGGGCCCATTGATCTTAGCCGGCTTCAGGTCCTGGCCGTCGATTTCGCCCCCGGCGCCGAGTTCCTGGACAAGCCCGTCACCATCACCACCCAGGATCAGGCCCGCCTGCTGGCCCTGGTGCTGAACCATCTGAAGATCGAGCGCGTCGCCGCCTTCGTCGGCTGCTCGTACGGCGGCATGGTCGGCCTGGCCTTCGCCGAACTGTTCCCCGATTGGGCCGAGCAGCTGATCATCGTGTCGGCCGCCCACCGCGCCCATCCCCAGGCCACCGCCTGGCGTGGCATCCAGCGCCGCATCCTGCAGTTCGCCGTCGCCGCCGGCCGTCCCGAGGAGGGCGTGGCCCTGGCCCGCGAACTGGCCATGACCACCTATCGCACGGCCGAGGAGTTCGACGACCGCTTCGACACCACCGCGCCCACAGCCGTCGGCGGCGCCTATCCCGTCTGCGACTATCTGACGGCGCGGGGCCAGGCCTACCGCACCCACACCACCCCGGCCCGCTGGCTGTCGATGTCCGACTCCCTGGATCGCCACAGCGTGACGCCCGAGGCCATCAAGACCCCCGTCACCCTGATCGGCTTCACCTCCGACCGGCTGGTGCCGATCGACGACATCCGCGAACTGGCCGCGCGGTTGCCGACCCTGTGGCGCTTCGTCGAGGCGCCCTCCCTGTATGGCCACGACGCCTTTCTGAAGGAGGACGCCTTCGTCGGCGACATCCTCCGCGCCGCCTTGAAGGATATCAAAGCATGACCGCCCGCCCCGCCAATCCGCACACCATCGCCGCCCGCACGGGCGTGGATACGGACACGGCCCATGGCGCGGTCATGCCGCCGCTGTATCTTTCGTCCAACTATTCCTTCGCCGGCTTCGATCAGAAGCGGAAATATGACTACAGCCGTTCGGGCAATCCGACCCGCGACGTGCTGGCCGAAACCCTGACCGAGCTGGAGGGCGGCGCCGGCTGCGTCATCACCGCCACCGGCATGGCGGCGGTTGACCTGCCGCTGACCCTGCTGGAGCCGGGCGACCTGCTGATCGCGCCGCACGATTGTTACGGCGGCACCTGTCGCCTGCTGAACGCCCGCGCGAAGAAGGGGCATTTCGAACTGCTGCTGGTCGATCAGGGCGATCCCGTCGCCTTCGAGGCCGCTTTGGCCCTGAAGCCGAAACTGGTTCTGGTCGAGACCCCGTCCAACCCGCTGCTTCGCCTGGTCGATGTCGCCGACATCTGCACCCGCGCCCATGCGGCGGGCGCCAAGGTGGTCTGTGACAACACCTTCCTGTCGCCGGCCTTGCAGAACCCGATCAAGCTGGGCGCCGACTTCGTCGTCCACTCGACGACCAAGTTCATCAACGGCCATTCCGACGTGGTCGGCGGCGCCGTCATTTCGGCCGACGCCGAGGATCACCAGACCCTGGCCTGGTGGGCCAACTGCACCGGCGTGACCGGCTCGCCCTTCGACGCCTATCTGACCCTACGCGGCGTGCGCACCCTGTTCGCGCGTATCGAGCGGCAACAGGCCACGGCGGGCAAGATCGCCGAAAAGCTGGCCGCCCATCCGGCGGTCAAGGCTGTCCATTATCCGGGACTGAAGTCCCACCCCAACAACGCCCTGGTCGCGGCCCAGCAGGCCGGACCCGGCGCCATGCTCAGCTTCGAACTGCAGGGCGGTACGGACGCCGTGCGCGATCTGGTCGAGACGCTGGAGATCTTCACCTTGGCGGAATCGCTGGGCGGCGTCGAAAGCCTGATCGCCCACCCGGCCACCATGACCCACGCCGCCATGACGCCGGAACAGCGGGCCACCGCCGGCATCGGCGATGGTTTGGTGCGCCTGTCGGTGGGTCTGGAGCATGTCGAGGATCTGATCGCCGACCTGTTCCCGGCGCTGGACGCCCTCGTGCCCGCAACCGCCGCGGCCGCGTAACTTTTTGCTTGCAGGAGGGGCCGAACCGGGGCAAATGCGCCGCCCCGGCCGCGGTCCCTTCGTCTATCGGTTAGGACGTCAGGTTTTCAACCTGAAAAGAGGGGTTCGACTCCCCTAGGGACTGCCACCGGCGGCGCCTTTTCAGCGCCCTTCCCGGACATCGTCGAGCGAACGCTCCGACCCCGGATTAAGATTTTGGTAACCATTTTGTCCGGAAACAGGCAGTAAGCCTTTCGATTCATGGACTTTTTTCGGACGCAGTCAGGAACTATCCACAGGCACTGTGGTTAACCCCTCGTTAGCTCGGCGCAGAAGCGCCTCTTCCTCCTGCACCGAGATCCTTATGTTCATCGCCATCGCCCGCCCGGCGGTGGAGCCCAAAGGCCCCGACGCCGTCGCCGTCCCCGGCTCTCCCGCCATCGCCGAACTGTCGCCCCGCGCCCTGCATGCGCGCCTTCTCCAGAACGCCGCCCTGCGCCGCCTGCGCGGACTGGAGCGCCGCAGAGAGCAGCGTCTCGAAGACGCCGACTACTGGCTGCATGCCGCACCGATCGCCGTCCGGAAAGCCAGCGCCCTGCGCGAAGAGCGCAGCTTCTCGCCAATCCCCTGAGGGTCGCCGCACACCCCTGAATACATGCGCCGGTGATTTGGGGTTGATTTACCGACCATTGGTATCCGACAAGGGCGGATGGGCGAAGTCGGATCGGCGCTGACATCTGCGAAGACGATCCTGGTCACAGGCGGGGCGGGTTATATCGGCGCCCATGTGTGCGAGGCCCTGGCGGCCGCCGGCTATCGGCCCGTCACCTATGACAATCTGTCGACGGGCCGACGCCGGTTCGTGCGTTGGGGACCGCTGGTCGAGGGCGATGTCTAGGACGCGGACAAGGTGCGCCACACCCTGATCGCCCACGACATCAGCGCCGTCATGCATTTCGCAGGCTCGTCAGTCGTCCCAGAATCCGTGCGGGCGCCGCTGGACTATTACCGCAACAATGTCGGCGGTCTGTTCGGCCTGCTGGGCGGGATGCGGGCGGCGGGCGTGAACAGGCTGGTCTTTTCCAGCACCTGCGCCGTCTATGGCGATCCCGGCGACGATCCGATCACCGAGGCGACGCCGCTGGCGCCCGTCACCCCTTATGGCCGTTCCAAACTGGGCTGCGAACAGATTCTGTCGGACGCCTGCGCCGCGCACGGGCTGAATGTGATCGCGCTGCGTTATTTCAACGCCAGCGGCGCCTCTGCGTCAGGCCTGATCGGCGAAGATCGGCCGGTGGAGACCCATCTGATCCCGCGCGCCATGATGGCCCTACGCGGCCAGGTCGACAATTTCGCCGTTCATGGGACCGACTATCCGACGCCCGACGGCACGGCGGTGCGCGACTATGTTCACGTCTGCGACCTGGCCCAGGGCCACCTCGCGGCGCTAGATCAGTTGCTCGGCGACCGACGCAGCTTCTTCGCCTGCAATCTGGGCGCAGGTCGCGGCCATTCGGTGCGGCAGGTGCTGGAAGCGATCATGGCGCACAGCGGCCTTCGACTGCCAGACGCAGCCGGGGCGCGCCGCGCGGGCGACCCGCCGCATCTGGTCTCAGACATCACCGTGGCGCGCCACGCGCTGGGCTTTGCGCCCCGCCGGTCGGACCTGGCCTCCATCGTCGCCAGCGCCTGGGCCTGGCACGGCCGGCTCAGCGCAGTTCGGGCATCCGGCGGCGCAGCGAGGCTTTCAGCTTTTCGAACTTCTGCCCCGCCGACTTGGGCCTTACCCGCCGACGCAGCTCCAGCCCGCCACCCCACAACGCATGGACCGGCGCTTCAAGATGCGGATGGCGATCATGCTGATGGACGATGGGGCTGACGCTGGCGTCGGGATTGACGACCTTTCCGCCTTCGAACCTCAGCGTTTCGCCGGGCGTCAGGCCCAGGGTCGCCACGCGCCCGTAGTTGGGACGCACGGTCATCGCCGTCAGACCCTGATTGATCGCCATGTTAAAGGCCGCCTGATCGGCGCCGAACGCCCCGCCGATCTCGGATCTCGGCGTCGCCGCCAGCGACAGGATCAGTCGCGACAGGCGCGAGACGTCGGCGCGCGGCCCGACGATGGTGCCGACGCAAAGACAGGCCTTGTCAGCCAGTTGCCGCGCCTGCGCCTCACCGAACAGGGCGCGCAGATACTTCATGTTGAAGGCGTGATCGGCCAGCGGCGTCTCCGCCTCGACATAGGCCTCAAGCCCCTCGGGCGCCGGATCGAAGGGCGGCGCCTGGAAGATCACGTCGCGCACGTCGCAGGCCAGGGCCGCGCCGGGTCGGTCACCGAGAAGACCGGCGAAGGCCACGAACCGCTGCATCACCGGATGCGGCGCCCATCCGCGCCAGACCGGCGCATCGACAGCGGTCACCCGATGCTGTGCCAGAAAGGCGCGCAAATCCGGGTCGGCGTCGACCACCAGGGCCACAGGACCGTCGAACACGGCCCGCAGCGACAGGACGAAGGGTGCGATGTCGGCCGCGTCGTATCCGGTGGCGTAGCCGACGACGACATCGCCGTCCGGCAGGGGCGTAAACCGGCGACCGACCTCGAACGCCTCGGCCAGCCAGTCCAGATAGTCCGACCGAACCGCCCCCTGCTTCATGGCCTCAGCGCGCGCCCATCAGATCGGCGAACCGGTCGAACAGATACAGGCTGTCGGTCGGCCCGGGCGAGGCCTCGGGGTGGTGCTGGACGCTGAAGATCGGCTTGTCCTTGACGGCGATGCCGCAGTTGGTGCCGTCGAACAGGCTGACGTGGGTCTCGGTCACGGCGTCGGGCAGGCTGTCGCGATCGACGGTGAAGCCGTGGTTCATCGACACGATCTCGACCTTGCCGGTGGTCAGATCCTTGACCGGATGGTTGGCGCCGTGGTGGCCCTGATCCATCTTCACCGTCTTGGCGCCGAGCGCCAGGGCCAGCATCTGGTGGCCCAGGCAGATGCCCATCAGCGGCTTGCCGCTGGCGACCAGCTTCTGGATTTCAGGTACGGCGTATTCGCCCGTGGCGGCCGGATCGCCCGGTCCGTTCGACAGGACCACGCCGTCGGGATTGCGGGCCAGAACCTCTTCCGCCGTCGTCGTCGCCGGGACCACGGTGATGCGCGCGCCGGTCGAGGCCAGGGCGCGCAGGATGTTGCGCTTCACGCCGTAATCAATGACCACCACGTCCTTGCGGCCTTCGGTCTTGGGGTGCCCTTCTGGCCAGTCCCACAGACCCTCGTTCCATTCGAACGCCTGCAGCGTCGAGGCGGGCTTGGCCAGGTCCAGACCGACCAGGCCGGTCCAGCCCTTGGCCTGGGCGACCAGGGCCTCCAGGTCGAAGTTTCCGTCCGGGTCGTGGGCGATGACGGCGTGGGGCGCGCCCTTGTCGCGGATGATCTTGGTCAGCGCGCGGGTGTCGACGCCGGCCAGACCCACGACGCCGCGCCGCTTCATCCAGTCGTCAAAACTGGCGTCCGAGCGATAGTTGGCCGGATCGGTCGGCACGTCGCGGAAGATGGCGCCCCGCGCCGAGGTGTCGGACCCGCCGCCCATCTGTTCGATGTCCTCGACATTGGTCCCCACATTGCCCACGTGCGGGAAGGTAAAGGCCAGGATTTGGCTCATGTAGGACGGGTCAGTCAGGATTTCCTGATAGCCGGTCATGGCGGTGTTGAAGACCACCTCGCCCAATGCCGAGCCTACGGCGCCCACGCCAATGCCCTGCAGGATCGTGCCGTCCGCGAGCGCGAGAACGCCGGTGGCGCCCGGAAGAATCTTCGTCGTCATGGGCGCGCTCCTAAAATCGAATCCGGCCGATACGAAGGCCGAAGGCAAACGGCGGCGTCGTTAAGCCCTGCCGCCTGCCCCGTCAACGTGGCGCGCGTCACCGCCCGTCGGTGATCGACGCCGGACCGATCAGCTGGAACGTCGCCTTGGCCCCGCCCTGGGCGTGCGGCGCCAGCCACACGTCGAACAGACCGGGCTCGATGCGCCAGGTCTCGTCCGCGCCGATGAAGCCCAGTTGGCGGGCGTTGAGTGTGAAGGTCACCTTCGTGCTCTGGCCCGGCTTCAGCGACACGCGCTTGAAGTCCTTCAGCAATCGGCCCGGCTGGGTCAGGCTGGCGACCCGGTCGTGGATATAGAGCTGCACCAGCTCCTCGGCCGGATGCGATCCGGTGTTGGTCACGGTCACGGCCAGATCCAGCGTGCCGGCCCAGGCCAGCTTGTCGCTCTCCATCTCGACCGGCCCATAGCTGATCGCGCCATAGGTCAGGCCATAGCCGAAGGGATACAGCGCCGTATTGGTCGTCTCGCGATAGCGGGCCTTGTATTCCTCGCTCGCCAGATCGGGATTGGCCGGGCGGCCGGTGGTCTTGCGGTCGTAGGAATAGGGCTGCTGGCCCGACTTGTGCGGGAAGCTGACCGGCAGGCGCGCCGACGGGCCGTGATCGCCGAACAGGACGTCGGCGACGGCATGGCCCATCTGTTCGCCCAGGAACCAGGTCACGACGATGGCCTGGGCGTTCTTCACATTGCCTTCCAGCGCAAGCGCCCGGCCGTTCCTCAGCAGGATGACCATGGGCTTGCCCAGCGCCGCCATGGCGTCGACCAGGGCGACCTGTGGGGCGGGCACCACGATCTCGGTGCGCGACTGGGCCTCGCCCGACATGTTGGTCGCTTCGCCGATGGCCAGGACGATGACCTCGGCGTCGCGGGCGGCGGCGACGGCCTGCTCGATCCCGCCGTCCAGCGGCGTCTCGACGCCCGAGCCGCGTGCAAGGGTCAGGTTCTGCGGATCGCTCATGGCCGCGCGGAAGCCGGCTTCCAGCGAAACACGTCGCTCGGGCGCGCCCCAGATGGTCCACGGCCCCCAGACATTGTCCACGTCGTCGGCGAACGGGCCGACCAGGGCGATCTTCTGGCTCTTCTTCAGCGGCAGCAGGCCGTCAGCGTTCTTCAGCAGCACGACCGACTTGCGGCCCGCCTCGCGCGACAGCTCGACGTGCTCGCGCGACCCGACCACCGCCTTTTCACGCACCGGATCGGTGCCGCGATAGGGATCGTCGAACAGGCCCAGCGCCGCCTTGGTGTTCAGGACGCGGCGCACCGCCTCGTCCAGACGCGCCATCGACACCTCGCCCGAGGCGACCAGGCTGGGCAGATGTTCCAGATACAGACCCGACACCATCGACACATCGACCCCGGCGTTGAAGGCCAGGCGGGCGGCGTCGCGGCCGTCCTCGGCGAAGCCGTGGGCCACCAGCTCCTGCTCTGAGGTGTAGTCGGAGACGACGAAGCCCTCGAAGCCCCATTCGCCGCGCAGGATGTCGGTCAACAGCTTGCGGCTGCCCGACGCCGGCACGCCGTTGACGTCGTTGAAGGCGCTCATGATCGACAGGGCGCCGGCGTCCACCGACGCCTTGAACGGCGGCAGGAAGACCCCGCGCAGCGTCTGCTCGCTCATGTCGGTGGTGTTGTATTCGACCCCGCCCACGGCGGCGGAATAGGCGGCCATGTGTTTGGCGGTGGCCAGGACCGCGTCACGGTCGTCCAGACCCTTTTCACCCTGGAAGCCGCGCACGCGGGCGGCGGCGAGCAGGTTGTTCAGCAGAACGTCCTCGCCTGCGCCCTCGACGTTGCGGCCCCAGCGCTGGTCGCGCGCCACGTCCACCATGGGGGCGTAGGTCTGGTGAACGGCCGACGCCGCCGTCTCGACCGCCGCCGCCCGCGCGGTGCGCCGCGCCAATTCGGTGTCGAAGGCCGCCGCCTCGGCCAGGGGCACCGGGAAGATGGTCGACAGGCCGTGGATCACGTCCGCCGCGAACAGCAGCGGGATCTTCAGCCGGCTCTCCTCCATCGCCACGCGCTGGATGCGACGGCCCGCCTCGGCGCCGATGCCGTTGAACAGGCTGCCGACCTTGCCTTCGCGGATCAGGGCGGTGACGCGCGCGGGATCGCCCGTGCCGTCCAGCGGGTTCACCGCCGTGGGCATCCAGCGGAACGGATCGGCCAGCAGGTTCAGCTGGCCCGCCTTCTCCTCGACCGTCATGGCCGCGATCAGATCCTCGATCTTCTGGCGGTGACGGGCGACGGTGCGGGACGCTTGGGCGGAAACAGGCATGGGGAACACTCCGGCGCCCATCAGGGCCAAAAGCCCCAGGCCAGACAAGAAATTTCTACGGGAAGCCGCAGGCTTGAGAGGTCGCGTCATTTAGGCTGGCGCTCCTTTCGGGGGACAATCGAGCAGCGAAGCGAGAGGCCTAGCCTCTCGGCCCCGACGGCTTCAACCCCCGCCCGCCATGTAAATCGATGTAACGCCCCGCTGCGCGGTCACGCCGCGTTTCGCCTGCGTCATCCCAGGGCGATGTCCAGGAACATCATTCCGACCAGACCGATCATCAGGCCGATCATGGACCCCTCGCCCTTGGACTTCTCGCGGGTTTCGGGAATGATCTCGGCGGTGACGACATAGATCATGGCTCCGGCCGCCAGGCCCAGGCCCCACGGCAGGGCGCTGGGCAAGAGATCGACCACGCTGGCGCCGATCAGGCCGCCGACCGGCTCGACCAGGCCCGAAGCCAGCGCCGCCGCGAACGCCGGCCAGCGGCCGTATCCCAATTTCGCCATCGCCGCCGACACCGCCAGCCCCTCGGGCATGTTCTGGATGCCGATGCCGAGCGCCGTGGACAGCCCTTGATGCATGTCGCCGCCGCCGAAGCTGACGCCCACCGCCGCGCCCTCGGGGAAGTTGTGCAGGGTGATGGCGATGATGAACAGCCAGATGCGCCGCGACAGGTCGCGCGATCCCGCCGGCCCGATGGCCAGCATGTCTACCGGCGCGAACCGGTTCATCAGTCCGATCACCGTCGCCCCGATCAGCACCGCCGCCCCCATGACGCCGGCCGCCGCCGCCTGGCTGGCCCCGCCCGCCTGCAACACGTCCACGCCGGGGATGATCAGCGAGAAGAAGGAGGCCGCCAGCATGACCCCGGCGGCGAATCCCAGCAGGGCGCTCTGGGTCTGCACCCCCGCCTTGCGGAAGAACAGCAGCGGCACGGCGCCCACCGCCGTCATCATGCCCGCCGCCAGACTGCCCAGACCGCCTGCGGCGATGGGGGAAAGGGATTCCATCATCCGTCTGCATTGCGGCGAGACACGGCAAGAGACAAGCCCGAACCGTGGCGTTACAGAAAGCTTCATGTCCCAGCGCGCCCCCCTCCCCGTCGGCCCGAACGCTGCGTCGGCGCTGGGCGCCGCCCGGCGGGTCGTGGTCAAGATCGGATCCTCCCTGCTGATCGACGCGGCCACGCGCCAGCCGACGCGCGCCTGGCTGGCCGCCATCGCCTCGGACCTGGCGGCGCTGAAGACCGAGGGGCGCGAGGTCATCGTCGTCTCATCCGGCTCGATCGCCCTGGGCCGGGGCCGGCTGCCCGCGTTGGGCGCACGGCTGGAGGACAAGCAGGCGGCGGCCTCGGTCGGGCAATCGCTGCTGATGGCGGCCTGGTCAGGGGCGCTGGACCCTCATGGCCTGATCGCGGGCCAGGTGCTGCTGACGCGCGACGACACCGAACGCCGTCGGCGGTGGCTGAACGCCCGCGCGACCGTCGAGGCCCTGTTGACCCACGGCGTCATCCCCATCGTCAACGAGAACGACACGGTGGCGACCGAGGAAATCCGTTACGGCGACAACGACCGGCTGGCGGCGCGCACGGCCCAGTTGGCGCGCGCGGACCTGCTGGTCCTGCTGTCGGACGTGGACGGCCTGTACACCGCCGATCCGCGCCGTGATCCCAACGCCGTCCACCTGCCTCTGATCAAGACGCTGAGCCCCGACATCCTGGCCATGGGCGGGGGCGCCAACGCCGATGCCGGCGTCGGGACAGGCGGCATGGCGACCAAGCTGGCGGCGGCCCAGATCGCGCGCTCGGCGGGTTGCGCCACCATCATCGCCTCGGGCCAGACGCTGTCGCCGCTCAGCGCCATCCGCGACGGCGCGCGCGCCACATTGATCGCCGCCCCCGACGGACCGATGGCCGCCTATAAGCAGTGGATCGCCGGCAGCCTGTCGCCGACGGGGGTCCTGACGCTGGACGCCGGGGCGGTCACGGCGCTGAAGGCGGGCAAGAGCCTGTTGCCGGCCGGGGTGACGGGCGTGTCCGGCGCTTTCGAAAAGGGCGACTGCGTGCGTCTGATCGACCCGGACGGTCGGGCCGTCGGCGTGGGTCTGGCCGCCTACGCCGCCGACGAGGCCGCGCGCCTTTGTGGCCGCCGCTCGGACGAGATCGAGACCCTGCTGGGCTATCGCGGGGCCTCGGTTCTGATCCACCGCGACGACATGGTGCTGGACGACGGATGACCGACCTGAAGACCCGTATGTTCGATCTGGGCCAGCGCGCCCGCACCGCCGCCGCCGCCCTGCGTGAAGCTCCCGCCGCCGCCCGCACCCGCGCGCTGGAAATCCTGTCCGCAAAACTGACGAGGGCCGAACCCGACATCCTCGCCGCCAACGCCCGCGATGTGGAGGCCGCCCGCGTGAACGGCATGACCGAGGCCCTGATCGACCGGCTGTCGTTGAGCCCCGCCCGTATCGCCGGCATGGCCGAGGCGGTGGCGACCATCACCGCCGTGCCCGATCCACTGGGCGTCGAGACCGAACGCTGGACCCCCGCCAACGGACTGGACATCGCCCGCGTCCGCACCCCCATCGGCGTGCTGGGCGTCATCTACGAGAGCCGCCCCAACGTCACCGCCGACGCCGCCGCCCTGTGCATCCGCTCGGGCAATGCCGCCATCCTGCGCTGCGGTTCGGACTGTCTGCATTCGTCCCTGGCCATCGCCGCCCTGATCGCGGAAAGCCTGGCCGAGGCCAGCCTGCCCGCCGACGCGATCCAGTTGGTGGACACCCCCGACCGTGAGGCCGTGGGCCTGATGCTGACCGGGCTGGAAGGGACGATCGACGTCATCGTGCCGCGCGGCGGCAAGAGCCTGGTCGCCCGCGTCCAAGCCGAGGCGCGAACGGCCGTGCTCAGCCACCTGGAAGGCCTGAACCACACCTATCTGCATGAGGCAGCGGATCTGGAGACCGCCCGCGCCATCGTTCTGAACGCCAAGATGCGCCGCGTCTCGGTCTGCGGCGCGACCGAAACCCTGCTGGTGGACCGGGCGGCGGCCCAGCGCCTGCTGCCCCCCGTCGCCGCCGACCTGATCGCCGCCGGTTGCGAACTGCGCGGCGACGCCGACGCCCGCGCCCTGGTCCCCGTCATGACGCCCGCGACCGAGGCCGACTGGACCACCGAATATCTGGCCCCCATCCTCGCCGTCCGCGTCGTCGAGGATCTGGATGCCGCGACCGACCACATCGCCCGCTACGGCTCGGGCCATACCGAGGCCATCGTCACCACCGACGCCCAGGCCGCCGAACGGTTCGCCGCCAAGGTCGACAGCGCCATCGTCCTGATCAACGCCTCGACCCAGTTCGCCGACGGCGGCGAGTTCGGCTTCGGCGGCGAAATCGGCATCTCCACCAACCGCCTCCACGCGCGCGGCCCGGTCGGGGCGGAGCAGCTGACCACCTACAAATACGTGGTGCGCGGCCAAGGCCAGATCAGGCCCTGACTTGCCGCCGGTAAGGAAATTCCTTACTCTAAAGCCATGATCAAGAGCCGCCTGACATCGAAGGCCCAGACCACCATTCCTCAGGCCGTGCGCGCCGCTCTGAGCCTGCAGGACGGCGATGAGCTGCAATACGACCTGGACGGCGACCGAGTGATCCTGCGCAAGGCCCGCAGGGCGTCGGCCGAAGACCCCTTCGCGGCGTTCGACGAATGGGACAGCGACGCGGACCGCAAGGCCTATGCCGGACTTTAGGCGCGGCGACGTCGTCCGCGTCCCCTTCCCTTACACCGACCGCAGCACCCGACAGCATCGTCCGGCCCTGGTCGTGTCCGATGGCCCGCTTGGCGATGGCGACAGGCTGTTGTGGGTCGTAATGATCACCAGCGCCGACAACCGGTCTTGGGCCGACGATGTGTCATTGGCGGAAACCTACGCCGACGCCGGATTGCCCGCGCCCTCCGTCATTCGAGCCGCCAAAATCGCGACAATCGACGTCGCCGTTGCGACCCGTCTTGGACGCGTCGACGACGAGCGGTTGGCGCGGACGATGCAAGCCATCCGCGCCAACCTCTGACGTCCAATTCGGCCTCAAGCAGCGCGAAGCGCGATAGGCCCGGCGAGAGAGCCTATGCTTTGCCCTTGGGCAAAGCATAGGCGATCACGTAATCGCCCTCAGGCGTTTCCATGAAGTGATGGCCCGCCGCCACGATCACCAGATACTGGCGGCCGTTCTGCTCATAGATCATCGGGTTGGCCTGACCGCCGGCGGGCAGGACATCGGACCAGACGGTCTTGCCCGTCTCGATATCGATGGCGCGGATCAGGTCGTCGGTCGCGGCGGCGATAAAGATCAGGCCGCCCGCCGTGACCACCGAGCCGCCGTTGTTCGGCGTGCCGATCTCCAGCGGCAGCATCGAGGGGATGCCGAACGGCCCGTTCTTGCGCGCCGTGCCGAATGGACGGTCCCACAGGGTCTTGCCGCTTTGCACGTCGATGGCCCGGATGCCGCCGTACGGAGGCTCCTTGCACAGCAGGCCGGTGAAGGGCATCCGCCAGCCGGCGTTGACGTCGATCGCATAGGGCACGCCCATCTGCGGATCGCCCGCGCCCTCGGCCTTGGCGCCCTCGCCGTTCGTCTCGGCCTGATAGCGAGGGTCGTCGCGGGGGAACCAGCCCCGCTTGTTCGCCTCGGCGCGCGGCACCAGACGGTTGTAGTTGGGCATGTCGTTATAGTTGGCGATGATCACGCCGCGACGCGGATCCAGCGCCACGCTGCCCCAGTCCGAACCGCCGTTGTAGCCCGGATATTCGATGAAGCGACGGTCGGCGGTCGGGGGCGTGAACTGGCCCTGATATGACGCCTTCTTGAACTGGATGCGGCAGATCATCTGATCGATCGGCGACATGCCCCACATATCGACTTCGCGCAGATCGGGCTTGGCTAGGGTGTTGAACAGCGAATACGGCTGGGTCGCCGCGCGTTGGGCCGGTTCGACGCCGCCGCGCGGGGCCGGACGATCCTGAACGCCGTGCAGGGGCTGGCCCGTGCGGCGATCCAGCACGAAGATTTCGCCGCGCTTGGACGGCAGGATCACCGCCGGCGTCACGCCCCCTGCGGTCGGCATGTCGACCAGCGTCACCTGTGAACCCAGGTCATAGTCCCAGACGTCGCGGCGCACGGTCTGATAGCTCCAGCGCGGCTTACCCGTCGTGACGTCCAGCGCAACCAGGGCGCTGGAATACTGGTTCTCCTGAGGCCGGCGCAGCGACGAATAGTAGTCGGCGGCCGAGTTGCCCATCGGCAGATAGACCAGGCCCAGGGCTTCGTCGCCCGTCGCCGTCGTCCACATGTTCGGCGTGCCCGGCGTATAGGTCTGGCCCGCCGGCGGGGCGGTGGTGATGTCGGGACGCATCATGTCCCAGGCGAAGCGCAGCTGACCCGTGACGACGTCATAGCCCTGGATCACGCCCGAGGCGTTCCAGCGTTTCTGGCCGTCCAGCACCTGATGGCCCGTGACGATGACGCCGCGCACGACGACGGGCGGCGAGGTGATCGACACCATGCCGGGATAGGGATTGCCCATCCCCTCCTTGATGCTGACGGCGCCGTTGGTTCCGAAGGCGGGACAAGGCACGCCGGTGCGCGCATCGACCGCGATGATGCGCCCGTCCAGCGTGCCTTCGATGATGCGCGTCGCGCAGGGCTGAGCCTGATCGACGTTGGGCGCGGCGTAATAGGTCACGCCCCGGCAGGCGGCGGTGTAGGGGATCTGCTCGTCCGCCACCTTGGGATCATAGGCCCACTTCTGCCGGCCGGTGTTTGCGTCGAGGGCGAACATCTTGTTGCGACCCGAGCAGAGATAGACGGTGTCGGCGATCTTCAGCGGCGTGGTCTCGGCGCCGAACCGTTCGCCGGGCAGGTCGCCGGTGCGGAAGGTCCAGGCGCGCTCCAACTGGCCGACGTTGGTCTTGTTGATCTGGTTCAGCGGCGAATAGCGCTGGGCCGCATCCGAGCCGCCATAGGCGGGCCAATCCATGCCGGCCTTGATCAGGGCGGGGTCGCCGAACGGTCCGCGCGCGCCGGGCACTGGGCTGTCGACGCCGGGCGTGTTGATCTGACCGACCACCAGGCCGAACACGATCGTCAGCGCCGCCAGCCCGAGCGCGCCGAAGCCCGCCGTCTTGCCGCCGCCGCGCGACCGCAGCACCGGCAGCGTCGCCAGCACCAGGAACATCAGCACCAGCGGCCCGACCAGGCGTGGGATCATGGCCCAGCCGTTCAGGCCCTTCTCCCACAGCGCCCAGATCACCGTGGCGACGAAGACTGCTCCATAGAGCCAGGCTCCGCGCACGTCGCGCCAGACAAGCAGAAGGCCCGACACGATCAGCCCCAGGCCTGCAATCAGATAATACCAGGAGCCGCCCAGCATCGCGAGCTGAACGCCGCCGACCGTCAGCACCAGACCGATCACGGCCAGCAGCACCCCGAGCAGCAAGGTCAGCCATCCCCCAAGGCCGGTCGGGGTTGTCCATCGGGGCATGGGCGCACTCTCTGTAGTCGGCTGAAATCCGTCTTTCGAACGCCTCGAGGCCGCGCCGGTTCCTATTGTCGCACCCCTGGAACAAAATCCTGTTGCGGCGCAAACGTCCACCATCGGCAACTTTTGACGACGAAACGCGTCCGATTGGATGATTTATTCTTTTTGTTTCGCTGAGAACACCGCGCGGCAATAATATTTGCCTCTAACGCGTCGTTTGCGGCATATGCGAGATATGCATAAGACCCTGAAGCAAGGCGGGACATTCGTCGTCGAACCTCGCCGCCTGTCCAAGGCCTCAGCCGAACTGCGCGCGCGCGGTTTCGGCGAGATCACGATTCCGCCCTCGACCGAGACGGCCGAGAAACAGGCGTCGCGCTGCACCGACTGCGGCGTGCCCTTCTGCCAGAACGCCTGCCCGCTTCAGAACAACATCCCCGACTGGCTGCGCCTGTCGGCCGAGAACGAGCCGCGCGAGGCCTGGCGCGTCGCGTCCCTGACCTCGACCATGCCCGAAATCTGCGGCCGCATCTGCCCGCAGGACCGGCTGTGCGAGGGGTCGTGCACCTTGAACCAGTCCGGCTGGGACGCCGTGACCATCGGCTCGGTCGAGGCCTGGCTGGGCGATCAGGCCTTCGCCAACGGCTGGGTCGAGCCGATCCGCCCGGCGGCCGAACGCGGCGAAACCGTGGGAATCGTCGGCGCCGGCCCGGCCGGTCTGGCCGCCGCCGACCGCCTGCGCTGCGAGGGCTATCAGGTGACGATCTATGACCGCCACGACCGCGCCGGCGGGCTGCTGATCTACGGCATCCCCGGGTTCAAGCTGGAGAAGCACGTCGTCCAGCGCCGCGTGGACCGGCTGATCGACGGCGGCGTCCAGTTCGTGCTGGGCTGCGAGGTCGGCAAGGACGTGACCCTGACCGAGCTGCGCGAGCGCCACGACGTGGTCCTGTTGGCGATGGGCGTCTATCAGCCGCGCCTCCTGTCCGCGCCCGGTCGCGGGCCGGATTCGACCGTCGCCGCCCTGTCCTATCTGACCCATCAGAACCGCCGCGACCTGGGCGACGCCGAACAGGACGGCTGGCACGAGGCGCGCGGCAAACGGGTCGTCGTGATCGGCGGCGGCGACACCGCCATGGACTGCGTCCGCACCGCCGTGCGGCAAGGCGCGGCCAGCGTCACCTGCCTGTATCGTCGTGACCGCGACAACATGCCGGGCTCGGCCCGCGAAGTCGTCAACGCCGAGGAAGAAGGCGTCGTTTTCGAATGGCTGGCCGCGCCAAAGGCCCTGCTGTCGCAAGGCGACCAGGTCACGGGCGTGCGCGCCGCGCGCATGCAGTTGACGGAAGCCCTGCCCGGCCAGCGTCGCGACATCGTGCCGGTGCCCGGCGCCGACTTCGACGTGCCGGCCGATATCGTCATCGAGGCGCTGGGCTTCACGCCCGAGCCATTCGCGGCGCACGAGCCGAACCTGCGCCTGCGCGACGACGGCACGATCAAGGTCGGCTCTGTCAGCTTCGCCACCAGCCTGCCCGGCGTCTTCGCCGCCGGCGACGCGGTGCGCGGCGCCTCGCTGGTCGTCTGGGCCGTCCGCGAAGGCCAGGACGCTGCCGCCGAGATCGACCGCTACTTCAAGACCCGCACCGAGGAGGTCGCGGCATGAGCGCTCATGCAGGCCAAGGGCCGATAGCGCCCCAAAAGGGTGACTGGTTAGACAAGTACACCGACACCCGCGACCGGCTGGAAGCCGGTAACGCCTATGACCGTAGCTCGGAGCGGGACGCCTGCGGTGTCGGCCTGGTCTGTTCGATCGACGGCACGCCCCGCCGCGACGTGGTCGAATATGCGATCCGCAGCCTGAAGGCCGTGGCCCACCGGGGAGCGGTCGACCCTGACGGCCTGTCGGGCGACGGCGCGGGCATCATGGCCGAGCTGCCGCAAGCCTTCTTCGCCGAACAGGTGGCCTCCATCGGCCAGTCCCTGCGTCCTGGGCCCATCTGCGTCGGCCAGGTCTTCCTGCCGCGCACCGACCTGGGCGCCCAGGACCGCGCCCGCGCCATCGTCGAGACCGAGGCCCTGCGCGCCGGCTTCTGGATCTATGGCTGGCGCCAGACGCCCATCGACCTGTCCGTCGTCGGGACCAAGGCCGGCGCGACCCGGCCCGAGATCGAACAGATCATGCTGGCCCCGCCGCTGGACGACGCGGGCCAACCGCTGGACGGCGAGGCTTTGGAGCGCGAACTGTATCTGTGCCGCCGCCGCATCGAGAAGACGGTCAAGACCGAGAACCTGGCCGGCGTCTATATCTGCACCCTGTCCGCGCGCTCCATCGCCTACAAGGGCATGGTGCGGGCCGAACTGCTGGGCGACCTGTATCCCGATCTTGAGGACCCGCGCTTCGTCTCGGCCTACGCGGTCTTCCACCAGCGCTATTCGACCAACACCTTCCCGGAATGGAAGCTGGCCCAGCCCTTCCGGATGATGGCCCACAACGGCGAAATCAACACGCTGAAGGGCAATCTGAACTGGATGAAGTCGCACGAGATCCGCATGGCGGCCGGCGCTTTTGGCGACCGCGACGGCGAGGTCAAGCCGGTGGTCCAGCCGGGCGGATCGGACTCGGCGGCCCTGGACAATGTCATGGAGGTGCTGGTCCACGCCGGTCGCCCTGCGCCGATGGCCAAGGCCCTGCTGATCCCCGAGGCCTGGGCCAAGGACGACGTGGTCATGCCCGCCGAACACCGGGCCTTCTACGCCTATTGCAATGCGGTGATGGAGCCGTGGGACGGCCCGGCCGCCATCTGCGCCGCCGACGGCCGCTGGATCGTGGCGGGCAAGGACCGCAACGGCCTGCGTCCCCTGCGCGCCGTCGAGACGGTGGACGGCCTGCTGATGGCGGGCTCCGAGGCCGGTCTGGTGCCGATCCCCGAGAGCCGGGTGAAGCGCCGCCTGCACATCGGCCCCGGCAAGCTGATCGCCGTCGATATGAAGCATGGCCGCGTCTATGACGAGCACGAGGCCGTCGACGCCCTGGCCGCCGCCCACCCCTATGAGGCGTGGCTGGACAATATGGTGGATCTGGAGCCGATCATCGGCCCCGGACCCGAGCCGCGCTCGGCCTCGGGCGAGGCCCTGACCCGCCGCCAGATCGCCGCCGGCTACAGCCGCGAGGATCTGGACCTGCTGCTGGACGCCCTGGTCCGCGACGGCAAGGAGGCGGTCGGCTCCATGGGCGACGACGCCCCGCCCGCGGTGCTGTCGGCCCTGCCCCGCCCGTTGAGCCACTACTTCCGCCAGAACTTCTCCCAGGTCACGAACCCGCCCATCGACCCGCTGCGCGAAGCGGGGGCCATGAGCCTGAAGACCCGGTTCAAGAACCTGGGCAACATCCTGGCCGAGGAAGAGGCCCAGACCGACGTCTTCGTGCTGGACAGCCCCGTCCTGACCAACGGCATGTACGAGCGGATGATCGACACGGTCGGCGCCGGTTCGACCGTGGTGATCGATTGCAGCTACGCCCTGCCGTCCGACGACGCCCGCCCGGGCGCGGCCCTGCGCGCCGCGCTGGACCGCATCATGGACGAGGCCGAGGCCGCCGCCCGCGACGGCGCCGCCTTGATCGTTCTGACCGACCAGGCCGGATCGGCGGATCGTCTGGCCGCGCCCATGATCCTGGCCACCGCCGGGGTCCACGGCCGTCTGACCAAGGCGGGCCTGCGCTCCTACTGCTCGATCGTGGTGCGCACCGCCGAGACGCTGGATCCGCACGGGTTCGCCGTCCTGGTCGGGGTCGGCGCCACCACGGTCAACGCCTGGCTGGCCCAGGACCTGTTCCAGGAGCGTCTGGATCGGGGCCTGTATCCCGGCCTGATGCTGCGTGACGCCTGTCTGAACTACAAGGCCGGCATCGAGGCGGGCCTGCTGAAGACCCTGGCGCGCAAGGGGATCAGCGTCATCTCCGCCTATCGCGGCGGCTGCGAGTTCGAGGTGCTGGGCCTGTCGCGGGCGCTGACCGCCGAGTTCTTCCCCGGCGCCCCGTCGCGCATCTCCGGCATCGGCCTGGCCGGTCTGGAGCAGGCGGCGATGAAGCGGCACCGCATCGCCTGGGGCGAGGCTGTCCCTTCCCCGGCCATCGGCGGCTTCTTCAAGATCCGTTCGGGCGGCGAGGCTCACGCCCACGAGGCCAGCACCATCCACCTGCTGCAGGACGCCTGCAACCGCGGCGACTACCGCCGCTTCAAGCAGTTCTCCGAGGTCGTTCGCGCCCAGGCCGACCTGTCCCTGCGCGATTTGCTGGACTTCCGCGAAGGCACGCCCATTCCGCTGGACCAGGTCGAGAGCGTGTCGGACATCCGCCGCCGCTTCCTGACCCAGGCCATGTCGCTGGGCGCGCTTAGCCCCGAGGCGCACGAGACGCTGAACATCGCCATGAACCGCATCGGCGCCCGCTCGGTCTCGGGCGAGGGCGGCGAGGATCCCGAACGCTATCACCCGCGTCCGAACGGCGATGACGCCAACTCGGCGGTGAAACAGGTGGCCTCGGGCCGGTTCGGCGTCACGGCCGAATATCTGAACCAGTGCCGCGAGATCGAGATCAAGGTGGCCCAAGGCGCCAAGCCCGGCGAGGGCGGCCAGCTGCCCGGCTTCAAGGTCACGGAATTCATCGCCCGGATGCGCCACGCCGTGCCCGGCACGACCCTGATTTCGCCGCCCCCGCACCACGACATCTATTCGATCGAGGATCTGGCCCAGCTCATCTACGACCTGAAGGCCATCAACCCCGATGCGCGGGTGACGGTGAAGCTGGTGTCCGCCTCGGGCATCGGCGCCATCGCTTCGGGGGTAGCCAAGGCCAACGCCGACGCCATCCTGATCGCCGGCCACAACGGCGGCACCGGCGCCTCGCCCCAGACCTCGATCAAGCACGCCGGCCTGCCGTGGGAGATCGGCCTGGCCGAGGCCCATCAGGTGCTGACGCTGAACAATCTGCGCGGCTCGGTCACGCTGAGGACCGACGGGGGCGTCCGCACCGGCCGCGACGTGGTCATCGCCGCCATGCTGGGCGCCGAGGAATACGGCGTCGGCACCGCCGCCCTGATCGCTATGGGCTGTCTGATGGTGCGTCAGTGCCATTCCAACACCTGCCCGGTCGGCGTCTGCTCCCAGGACGAGCGGCTGCGCGAGAAGTTCACCGGCACGCCTGACAAGGTGGTGAACCTGTTCACCTTCATCGCCGAGGAGACGCGAGAAATCTTGGCCTCCATCGGCGCGCGCACGATGGACGAGATCATCGGCCGCACCGACCTGCTGCGTCAGGTCCGTCGCGGCGGCTCGCACCTGGACGACCTGGACCTGAACCCGCTGCTGGTTCAGGTGGACGAGGGCGCGGCCGGCAGATGGGCCGACAAGACGACGCGCAAGCCCATCGCCGACAGTCTGGACGCCGCCGTGCTGAAGGACGCCGTGCGCTTCCTGGATCGCGGCCAGACGCTGGAGCTGTCCTATCCGCTGAACAACACCCAGCGCACGGTTGGCGCGGCCCTGTCCTCGGCCATCGTGCGCCGCTTCGGCGCGCAAGGCCCGGCGGGCCGTCTGAAGCTGCGGTTGGAAGGCATCGCGGGCCAGAGCTTCGGCGCCTTCGCGGCCAAGGGTCTGGAACTGCACCTGACGGGCGAGGCCAACGACTATGTCGGCAAGGGGCTGTCGGGCGCCGAAATCTCGATCCGCACGCCCGAATGGCGCGAGGATCAGCTGATCTGCGGCAACACTACCCTGTATGGGGCGACCTCCGGCCGTCTGTTCGTCGCCGGGGCGGCGGGCGAGCGGTTTGCGGTCAGGAACTCGGGCGCCGAGGCCGTGGTCGAGGGGCTGGGCGCGCACGGCTGCGAATATATGACCGGCGGGCGCGTGGTCGTCCTGGGGGCGGTCGGCTGGAACCTGGCGGCGGGCATGAGCGGCGGCGAGCTGTTCGTGCTGGACCAGCCGGGCCATGCCGAGCGCGCCCTGAACGGCGACCTGGCGGGGGTCACCGACATGGACGCAGAGGCGGCCGATCGACTGAAGCGCCTGATCGAGGCCCATCTGGCCGCGACGGCCTCGCCCCTGGCGCGGCGTCTGCTGGCGGATTGGGACAACAGCCTGAATCGCTTCGTCCGCATCGTGCCCCTGACCGACATCGTCGCCCGCACGGAACGCCTGAAGACCTCCGCCTGACACCGAACCGCCTGCCTTAGAAAGCCGCCATGACCCGATCCGCCGCCCTCGCCGTCACGCTCGTCGCCGGGGCGGCGGCCTTGGCCTCACCGGCCCTGGCGGCCTCAACCCTGGCGGACCCGGCCCTGCTGGCGCATCAGGCGCCGCTGGTCATCGACACGGCGGCGACGGCGTGGATCCTGACCTCGACGGCGCTGGTCCTGCTGATGACCCTGCCGGGCCTGGCCCTGTTCTACGGCGGCATGGTCAGGAAGAAGAACATCATCAGCGTGGTCGCCCAGTCGGCGGCCGCCTTCGCCATCGTCTCGGTCCTGTGGTTCCTGGTCGGCTACAGCCTGTCGTTCGGCAAGGGACCGGACGCGATCAACGGCTTCATCGGCGGCGTTCAGGCGGCCTTCCTGAACGGCGTCACCGCCCAGACGGCCCACAGCCTGCTGCCCGGCCTGCCTGAGCTGCTGTTCGTCGCCTTCCAGATGACCTTCGCCATCATCACCCCGGCCTTGATCGCCGGCGCCTTCGCCGAGCGGATGAAGTTCTCGGCCAGCCTGCTGTTCTTTGGCCTGTGGCACCTGATCGTCTATGCGCCGATCTGTCATCAGGTCTGGGGCGGCGGCTATCTTGGCGGTCTGGGCGTGCTCGACTTTGCGGGCGGGGCGGTCGTCCACGTCAACGCCGGGATCGCCGGTCTGGTCTGCGCCCTGGTGCTGGGGCCGCGTCACGGCTTCGGGCGCGACAACATGGCCCCCGCCAACCTGGTCTATAGCGCCATCGGCACCGGCCTGCTGCTGGTCGGCTGGCTGGGCTTCAATGCGGGGTCAGCAGGCGCGGCGGACGCGCTGGCCGCGACCGCCGCGTTCAATACGATCCTGGCCGCCGGCAGCGCGGCTCTAGGCTGGATGACCATCGAATGGTTCGATCGCAAGCGCCCGACCCTGCTGGGCCTGCTATCGGGCGTCGTCGGCGGTCTGGTCGCCATCACCCCCGCCGCCGGTTTCGTCGACCCCAAGGGCGCCTTCTTCATCGGCCTGATCGGCGGTCCGGCCTGCTATGCGGGCGCGGTCTGGCTGAAGCACGCGCTGAAATACGATGACAGTCTGGACGCGTTTGGCGTGCACGGCGTCGGCGGCATCGTCGGCGCCCTGCTGACCGGCGTCTTCGCCACAACGACCGTCAACGCCCTGTCGGAGGGGGCGACCGTGTGGAAACAGGCCGTCGGCCTGGTCGGCGTCATCGCCTGGAGCGCGGCGGGCACCTTCGTCGTCCTGATGATCTGCAAGTTCACCACGGGCCTGCGCGTCACCAAGGACGAAGAAGTCGAGGGGCTGGACTATACCCAGCACGGCGAGGCCATCCACTGACCCCACAGGCGCTGCCGGTTGATCCCGCCCTCGCCAGCCCCCATCTTCATCTGTGACGGACGGTCTTGCCGATTGCGGGAGACCGACCGCTCGGTCGCTGACGCAAGGACCCCAGATGACGACGACGCGCACCCTCCTGTTCGACAGCCCCTTTCTGCTGGGCTTCGACCACACCCGCGCCCTGATCGACCGCGCCGCCAAGGCCGCGGCCGAAAGCTATCCGCCCTACAATGTCGAACAGATCGGCGATGCGGGCGTCCGCATCAGCCTGGCCGTCGCCGGGTTCGCGCCCGAAGAACTGGCCATCACCCTGGACGGCCGCCAGCTGACCATCGCCGGCAAGCGCGACGATGCGGGCCGAGGCGAACAGGCCTTCCTGCATCGCGGCATCGCGGCGCGCGGCTTCGTGCGCAACTTCGTCCTGGCTGACGGGCTGGAGGTCGAGGGCGCCCGGCTGGAGCATGGCCTGCTCCACGTCGATCTAATCCGGCCCGAGGCCGAACGCCAGGTGCGACGCATTCCGATCACGGCTGGCTGAAAACTACAGCCATTCGAACCGCCCGGCGATCCGGGCGTTGTCAAATATGAAGGAGGCGGTCCTAATGACGCCGATGACGATGACCAAGGAAGACTTTGCCGGACTGGGCGCCCCCGACCTGGTGTATGTGCGCGAGATCAAGGCCTCGGACCTGCTTGAAGAGGCGGTGGAGATCAAGGACGTGGATCTGAACCCCGGCCAGATGCTCTATGCCGTCCACAGCGCCGACGGCGAGCGTCTGGCGGTCATGATCGACCGCGACACCGCCTTCGCCGCAGCCGTGGCGCACGAGCTGGAGCCGGTTTCCGTTCATTGATCTGATGAATGGCGGCGTGCAGGCGCCGCCGTTCAGGCCGCCGTCGCGGCCGTGGCGTCCTTGACGAACAGGGCGCGGATCGCATCGGTCGTGCGCGCCTGTCTCAGCTGCTCTCGCAGTTCGGGCGACCGCAGCGCGCGCGACACTGCCGCCAACGCCCTCAGATGCTCGGCGCCCGCCTTGGGCGGCGCGAACAGGCCGACGATCAGATCGACCGGCCGGTCGTCCACCGCATCATAGGCCACAGGCGTATCCAGTCGCACGAACACCGCCGTCACCTTCTCGACCTCGGTGAGACGCGCGTGCGGCACCGCGACGCCGGCCCCCAGCCCGGTCGATCCCAGCGTCTCGCGTTCCATCAAGGCGTCGAAGATGCGCGCTTCGTCGAGGCCCAGCGCATGCGACGCAGCCTCGGCCAGCGCGTGGAGCGCCTGTCGCTTGGACGACGCGCCGCTGCGCAGCACCACGCCCTTGGGCGCGAGCAGATCACCGATGTCCATTACACAACCTCGATACACGCAGCAGACAACGGCGCGGCCGCCCGTTTAGAGACAACCGCGCCGAAGTCAAACTGAGGCTTAGTTCACAGAACCGTTGGACTTGGCTGTCCGCTCGGGATCAATCCATCCCACATTGCCGTCCGGGCGACGATAGACGACCGCCAGACCACCGTGGGCCGCATTGCGGAACAGCACGACAGGATAGCCCGTCATGTCCAGCTCCAGCACGGCCCGTCCGACCGTAATGGTGCGGATTTCGTGCTCCGTCTCGGCGATGACCATGCCCACCGGCGGCGGGCCGTCGTTCTCGCTCGCGTCGCCGAAGACATCGTCCTCCACGCTGTCGGGATCACGCAGCACGATGCTGCGTGCGACTTCGCGGGCGGCGTTTTCGGTCTTCTCAGGCGACAGACCCTTTGGCCCGATGTGGTGGTCCTTAAGCCGGCGCTTGTAGCGACGAACCCGCTTTTCCAGCCGATCCAGCGCCTCGGTGAAGGCCGAGTGGGCGTCGCCGCCCATGCCGGTCGTCACCAGGGTCTGGCCCGACGCGAGGCGGACCCAACAGTCCACCTTGAAGTTGTGGCCGTCCTTGGACACCACGACCTCGGCGTCTTCACCGCCGCGGGCGAAGTATTTTCCGACCCCGTCTTCGAGTTCCTGGGAGATGCGCGAGCCTAACGCTTCGCCGACATCCACTTGCTTGCCGCTGACTTGGACTTGCATGCCGATAGAACGCGCCCGACCCGATTTGGTGTCAATCCAGATCACCGATTTGTGGTCACGCTTGGCTGTGGATTTCAGCCCGTCTTCATCATCCGGCGGCGCTCGACCGAGGACGGAATTCTCAAGGCTTCCCGGTATTTGGCCACGGTGCGCCGCGCGATGTCGATGCCCGTTTCCTTCAGGATTTCGACGATCCGATCGTCGGACAAAACGTCGCCCTCCAGCCCCTCACCGTCGATCATGGATTTGATCTTGTGACGGACGGCTTCGGCCGAATGGGTCGATGCGCCGTCCACCGACTGGATGGCGGCGGTGAAGAAGAATTTCAGCTCGAACACGCCCCGCGGCGTGGCGATATATTTGTTCGAGGTGACGCGGCTGACGGTGGATTCATGCATGCCGATGGCGTCGGCGACGGTCTTCAGATTGAGCGGCCTCAGGAACTCGACACCGAAGGCCAGGAAGGCGTCCTGCTGGCGCACGATCTCGGATGAGACCTTCAGAATGGTCTTGGCCCGCTGATCCAGCGACTTGACCAGCCAGTTGGCCTGGGCGGCGCAGTCGGCGACGAAGGTCTTTTCGGTATCCGAGCGCGCGCCGGCCTGAACCAGGCCATGATAGCGTTTGTCGACCAACAGGCGCGGCAGGGTGTCGGCGTTCAGTTCGACCCGCCAGCCGCCGGCGGGATCGGGCCGCACATGCACGTCGGGCACGACCGTCTGCGCCGGCTCGCCGCCGAAGCCTGCGCCCGGACGCGGCGTCAGCGCCCGCAGTTCGGCGATCATGTCGGTCAGGTCCTCGCCATCGACCTCGCAGACACGGCGCAGGCCCGCCAGATCGCGCTTGGCCAGAAGGTCCAGATTGTCCAGCAGCGCCGCCATCGCCGGATCGAACCGGTTGCGCTCGATCAGCTGCAGCTTCAGGCATTCCGGCACCGACCGCGCCATGATCCCGGTCGGCTCGAAGCCGTGACAGACGCCCAGCACCGCCTCGATCCGCTCCAGCGGCACGCCCAGCCGGTCGGCGAACTCGGTCAGTTCCCCGCGCAGATAACCGCCCTCGTCCGTCGCATCGATCAGGGTCAGGGCGATGCCGTGGTCGGCCGGCGACAGGCCCGCACTCGACGCCTGCGCCTGAAGATGCTCCCACAGGGTCAGCTCGTGCGCGTCGGGCCGCTCGCCCTCGCCTTCGAACATCTGGCCGCCCTTGCCAGCGCTGGACCAGTCCGACAGCCCCGGCTGGGCCTCGTCGGTCATCCGGTCGCTGGTGCGCTCGCCCGGCGCGGCGTCGCCGTAGACATCGTCGGAACCGGCGTCCATCGACGACGCCGCTGCGTCCGCGACCCCGTCGCCGAACGACATTTCGCTATCCGAAGCCGCCTCGACGCGCTCGACCGGTTCGGGCGTCTCGCTTTCCGGCTCCTCGCGTTGCAGCAGCGGATTGCGTTCCAGCTCGGCCTCGACGAAGTCCTCCAGCTCGAGGTTCGACAGTTGCAGCAGCTTGATCGCCTGCTGCAGCTGGGGCGTGATGACCAGCCCCTGCCCCTGCCTGACCTCTAACCTTTGCCCGATCACGTCCGAAATCTTCCCGCCCGGCCGTCGAGTGGCCCGGAACTTGCTGGGACAGAATGTCGCCGAACCGGTTAACGCGAGACGAACGCGCTTTTTGTCTCCTCCCCATTTCATGGGGAGGTGGCGCGGCGCTTCCTTCAAGCGCCGTGACGGAGGGGTCTTCAGCGCATCGCTAGCGCCGCCGGTGGGATTCAAAGACCCCTCCACCACGCTGCGCGCGGTCCCCCTTCCCGCATCGCAGGGAGGAGACGCTAATCGTCAGATGTAGTTTTCGCCCAGATAGACCCGACGCACTTCGGCGTCGTGGATCGCCTCGTCAGACGTGCCTTCGAACAGCACCGCGCCGTTCGAGATGATCGACACCCGGTCGGTGATGTCCAGGGTCTCGCGCACATTGTGGTCGGTGATCAACACGCCGATGCCCTGGCTGGCCAGATAGCGGATCACGGTGCGGATGTCGGCGATGGCCAGGGGGTCGATGCCGGCGAAGGGTTCGTCCAGCAGCATGAAGGACGGCCGCCCGGCCAGCGCCCGCGCGATCTCCACTCGCCGACGCTCGCCGCCCGACAGCGCGGTGGCCCGCGCATGGCGTAGATGGTCGATGTGCAGTTCGTTCAGCAGCCGGTCGGTCTCGGCGCGGATCTGGTCGCGCGGATAGTTCAGCTCGACCACCGCCTTGACGTTCTGCTCGACCGTCATGCCGCGAAAGATCGAGGCTTCCTGCGCCAGATAGCCCAGGCCCATGCGGCTGCGCTGATACATCGGCTGGCCGGTGATGTTCTCGCCGTCCAGCCAGATCGCGCCTGAATCCGGCGGGATGAGGCCGGTGATCATGTAGAAGCAGGTCGTCTTGCCGGCGCCGTTGGGACCCAGCAGGCCCGCGACCTCGCCGCGCTGCACCGTCAGGGATACGTCGCGCACCACCTGACGCTGGCCGAACGACCGGGCCAGGTTCATCACCCGCAGGCCCTTTTCCGCAGGCGCGGGCGCCACGGCGGCCGGTTGCGGCCGCTCGTCCAGGTTCAGGGCTGACAGTTCCTTGCGCGCCAAATGCTCAGGTCCGTGACGGCCAGACGGCCTCAGTTCGAGTTGGGATAGAAGACGCCCTGCACGCGGCTTCCGGCGGCGCCGCGCGGCGCGCCGTCCATGCGGGCGGTCTCGGTGTTGATGTTGTAGACCAGGCGCGAGCCGGTCAGGACGTTCTTGCCCTGGGTCAGGATGACGTTGCCCGTCACCACGATCTCGCCGTTGCCCAGGTTGTAGACCGCGCGGTCGCCGCGCATCGATTGGTCCGGCGTCACGAAATAGACCGTGCCGCTGGCCTCGGCGCGTTGCAGATCGCCGCCCTCGCCGCTGACCAGGGTCAGGGTGTCGGCGCGAAAGCGGTTGCCGCCCTGCGTCGCCTCGGCCCTGCCGCGCAGGATGATGCGGTTGGGCGCGTATTCGACCGAGTCCGCGCCATAGGCGACGGGCTGATTGGTCGCCTGAGCCTGGGCATCGACCAGGGCCGGCATGCCCACGACGGCCGCCGCCGCGACGACGGCCAGCGTCTTCGAAATCTTCGTCACGATCATCCGCCTGACCCCTTGGGCGTCAGAACGCCCTTCACCTTGTTGTCGCCTGCGCCGTCGAACACGACGCGCTGTCCCTGATCGTAGATCGCATAGGACGATGCGTTGATGGTTCCAATAGGGCCGGAACCCTGAACGCCCTTTGAACCGGTGACGTTTCCGGTCGAGGTGTCAACCACCGCCTCGGGCGTGGTCAGGACGAAGCCCGTGCCGCCGTCCGAAATGCGCACGTTCGGACCGATCGTCACCGTCTTGGCCTGCTCGTCATAGATGCCGCCGTCGGCGGTCAGTTCGGTGACCTTGCGCCCGCCCAGGTTCAGTTTCAGCGCTGGGCCGATCAGTTTGAACTTGCCGGTATTGGGGTCGCGCACAGCGCCTTGCGCGCCGACGGTGAAGGCGCGGCCTTGCGCGTCCTGACCGTGGAACAGGGGGGCGTCCAGGCGAACCTCCTGGCTCTGGCTGGTCTTGCGCTCCACCCCCGACATGACGGTGCGGAACACCGTCCAAGTCAGGGCGCCGCCCGCCAGCACCAGAATGATGATCGGCAGGACGCGGCGATACAGCTTCACCCGCCGCGAGCGCGCACGCCACCGCGCCCCGGCCAGGGCGACCCTGGCCTCGTCGGCCTCGATGCGGGACTGTTCGCCGTGTTCGGTCAAGCGCGCCTCAGCTGTGGGCGAAGATGTCGGTCTCGTCCCAGCCGGCCAGGTCGAGCGCCGACCGCGTCGGCAGGAAGTCGAAACATTCGGCGGCCAAATCGGTTCGCCCTTCGCGCGCCAGCATCATGTCCAGCTTGGCCTTGGCCGCATGCAGATAAAGAACGTCCGACGCCGCATAGTCCAGCTGCGCCTGGCTCAGCGTCTCGGCGCCCCAGTCCGAGGACTGCTGCGCCTTGGACAGGTCCACGCCCACCGTCTCGCGCACCACGTCCTTCAGCCCGTGCCGGTCGGTGTATGTGCGCGCCAGCTTGGAGGCGATCTTGGTGCAATAGACCGGCCGCGTCTCGACGCCGAGGTGCAGCAGGAACATGCCGATGTCGAACCGGCCGAAATGGAAGATCTTGGTCACCGCCGGATCGGTCAGAACCCGCTTCAGGTTCGGACAGTCATAGGCGGGCCGGTTCAGCCGCACGACATGGGCGTTTCCATCGCCCGACGACAGCTGCACCACGCACAGCGGATCGCGGCGAAAACGCAGGCCCATCGTCTCGGAATCGATGGCGACCTCGGACCCCAGGTCCAGATCGTCGGGCAGGTCGCCCTCATGCAGGTAAACGGTCATGCTCAGGCTCTTACACGGCGAACACGGCGCGCGAAACGGGCAAGCTTATTCCCGAAACGGCCTCAAGCAGGAATGCGCCGCGCGCATTCCGATAGGCCACAAAAAATCCCGTCGCGCGCGAGGCGATAGGCCAAAACAAAGAAAGCGCCGCACCGTTCGGTGCGACGCTTTCTGAAAAATGGTGCCCAGAAGAGGACTCGAACCTCCACGGCCGTTAAGCCACTGGCACCTGAAGCCAGCGCGTCTACCAATTCCGCCATCTGGGCCCCGTCGGCAGCGCCTTGCGGCGTTTCCATCGGGAAGGCGCGGACCTCTAAGGGAGGCTCCGGGCGGGGTCAACAAGGATTTTTCGCCTTTGCGAGATTTCTTGCGCACGCGGCGCGGCAAGCCTGGCCGCACGTCGTTTTCGATCCGCGTTCGACGACGACTTAATGGGCGCTAAGCCTGTTTTCTAACCCCGTCTTGAGGCCAGCTCGCCTACAAGCGCCGCATGGCGGACCCGTCTCTCAGCTCCTCTGCGCCGGAGCGCTTCGTCACGGAGCGCCGCGTCCGGCCGCGCGCGCCGTTCCGCCAGAACCGGCGCGCCTACGAGCGAGTGACGATCCTGGGTCAATCGATGGATCTGGTGAAGCCGGAAGAGGTGCTGCACCACATTCAGCAGGCGGTGCGACAGGGCGCAAAGAGCCTGATCGCCAATCATAATCTTCACAGCCTGTATCTGATGCAGAAGCGGCCTGAACTCGGCGCCTTCTACGACAAGGCCGATCTGATCGAGGTCGATTCGACGCCGCTTCTGGCCTTCTCGCGCGCCCTGGGCCTGCACAGCCGGGGCTTTCACCGCTGCACCTATCTGGACTGGCGCGACCATTTCTGGAGCGTGGCGAACCGTCAGGGCTGGCGTGTCCTGTCCGTCGGCGGCGCGCCCGGCGTCGGCGACGAGGCGGCCCGCCGGCTGAAGCTCCGCTATCCCGACGCCGACATCGCCATCCACCACGGCTTCTTCGACGCCCGGCCCGGGTCGTCCGAGAACGCCGCCGTCCTGGATCGGATCACGGCCTTTAAGCCCCATATCCTGTTCGTCGGCATGGGGATGCCGCGCCAGGAGCTATGGATCGCCGACAACTTCGAGCGCCTGCCTGATTGCGTCATCCTGTCGGTCGGCGCCGCTTTCGACTATGAGGCGGGGGTTCAAAGCGCGGCCCCGCGCTGGATGGGACGCGCGGGCGTCGAATGGGCCTATCGCCTGCTGCACGACCCGAAACGGCTGTTCGTCCGCTACTGCGTCGAGCCTTGGACGCTCCTCCCGCTGGTCCTGCGCGACATCCTAAAGGCCAGGGGTCGCAACCGCTGATCACGTTATTCCTACTGTCAGATAGATATTTATCGCCATGATCCCTCTGGACCGCCGCGTGTTATCGACAGCGACGGAAACGAACAACGGGGGTGCGCGTGCCGCAGCAGAATGGACCGCATGTCGCCATCGTCGGCGCGGGTTTCAGCGGCCTGCTGACCGCCGTCAATCTGCTGAAGGCCTCGCGCGATGTGCGCGTCACCCTGATCGAACGGCGCGGCGTTTTCGGTCCCGGCACCGCTTATGACACCGGAAATCCCGGCCATCTGCTGAACGTCCGCCTGGACAATATGAGCGCCTTTCCCGACCAGCCCGCCCACCTCGCCGACTGGCTGGCCGAACAGCCGTCGTGGCGCGCCCAGGACGGCTTCATCACCCGCGGCGTCTATGGCGACTATCTTCAGGCCTTGCTGGACGAGGCGCTGGACGACGCCCCCGACCGACTGAACCTGATCGGCGCCGAGGCTCAGTCCATCGATCGCCAGGACGACGGCTGGCGTATCGTGACCAGCGACGGAGAGGTCGCGGCCGATCAGGTCGTGCTGGCGCTGGGCAATCTGGAGCCCGCCTCGCCCCCCGGCGTCGATGACGCGGTGCGCGCCTCCCCTGCCTATGTCGAAAACCCCTGGCGGTTCGATCCCCAGACGGCGCGCGACGCCCGCAATGTCCTGCTGATCGGTTCGGGCCTGACGATGGTGGATGCAGCCATCACCCTGCGCCGACCCGGACGCCGCCTGACCGCCCTGTCGCGACACGGCCTTTTGCCCCGCGCCCACGCGACCGTTCCCCCCACGCCCTATCTCGGCGCCTTTTCAGGCAGCCCGGCCGAAATCCTGCGTCAAATCCGCGCCGCGACGGCCGAGGCCGACTGGCGCGCCGTGTTCGACCGCCTGCGCCATTCCGCGCGCGACATTTGGCGCGGCTGGTCGCGGATCGAGCGCAGTCGCTTCCTGCGCCATCTGCGCCCCCTGTGGGACGTGCATCGTCATCGCCTGTCGCCCGGCCCGGCGCGCGACATCCATTCCATGCTGGCCGGCGGCGAGCTGACGATCCTGGCCGGCAAGCTGACCGAGCTGAAGGCCACCGACGTCATAGAGGTCTCGTGGCGTCCGCGCGGAAAGAAACGCGCCATCAAGGCGCGGTTCGATCTGGTCGTGAACTGCACCGGGCCGCTGGGCGTGATCTCCAAGAGCACCGAACCGATGATCCGCGACATCTTGGACAAGGGTTACGGTCGCCCCGATCCCCTAGGCCTGGGCCTGCAGGTCGATGACGAGGGCGGTCTGCTGGACGGGGTGGGCGCGCCCGCACGCGGTCTTCACGCCATCGGCCCCCTGACGCGCGGCGCCTTCTGGGAAATGACGGCCGTGCCCGACCTGCGCGGCCAGGCCCGCGATCTCGCCGCCCGTATCCTGTCGGACCGCCCCTAGACCCGAACAACCGACGCGTTTAGCCTTCACACCCGAAACGATCGGGGGCGATGACATGGGGGCAAGGACAGGCATCGGCCTGCTGATCGCGATCCTGTCGCTGGGCCTGACGGCCTTTGCGCCTCAGAGCGTGTCGGACTACCGCCTCGCCTCCGGCGACAAGGTGCGCATCGATGTCTTCGGCGAGGCGGCGCTGGGCGGCGAGTTCGTGATCGACGCCAACGGCCGGATCGCCCTGCCGTTGATCGGCGAGGTCCAGGCCGCCGGCCTGACGGGCGCCCAGCTTCAGGGCGCCGTCGCTCAAGCCCTGAGCCAGGGCTATCTGAACCAGCCGCGCGTCACCGCCCAGGTCCTGACCTATCGGCCGATCTACATCCTGGGCGAGGTCAATCGGCCGGGAGAATACCCCTATCTGCCGGACCTGACGGTGCTGAACGCCGTGGCGACGGCCCAAGGCTTCACCTATCGCGCCAACACGCGCCGTGTCTTCGTGCGTCGCGCCGGATCACAGGTCGAAGAGGCCCAGCCGCTGACCGCCGATGCGCGTGTTTCGCCCGGCGACACCCTGCGGATCGGCGAACGCTACTTCTGACCCGCTGTCAGATCGGCATCGCCATGATTTCCTTATAGGCGGAAATCACCTGATCGCGGACCGAGATCACCGTCTCCAGCGACGCCTCGGTCGAGCTCAGCGCCGTGACCACGTCGATCAGATTGCCCTGGCCCTGGACCGAGCGGGTCATCTGGGTTTCGGCCGCGCGCGACTGCTGGGTCATGTCGGTCATGGCGTTCTTGACCAGGTCGGCGAAGCCGCCGTCCCCGACGCCGGGCGCCTGGGCGGCGGTCGGCATGGCGCCGCCCTGAACGGCGGCATAGGCCTTGGCGGCCATCATCGGATTCATGGCCTAGCCCTCAGCGTTTGATGATGTCGAGGGTGCGGCTGTCCATCGACCGCGCCGTCTCGATGACGTTCAGATTGGCCTCATAGGCGCGCTGCGCCTCGCGCATGTCCATCGCCTCGACCAGGGTGTCGACATTGGGCCGCATCACATAGCCCTGCGCGTTCGCGGCCGGGTGCGACGGATCATAGTCCATCTTGAAGTCGCCCTGGTCAGGCCGCACCTCGGCCAAGGTGACGCCGGTCGCCCCATCGACCTCGCGCGCCTGGAAGACCGGGATCTGGCGGCGATAGGGTTCACCGCCCGGCGTGCGCGCCGTCGACTGGGCGTTGGCGATGTTCTCGGCGATCACGCGCATGCGCGACTGCTGCGCCTTCAGGGCCGAGGCCGCCACCGCCATGGCGCTGTTCGAAGGGGGGATGGGATCAAGCATGGGTCAGTCCTTCTCGGCCATCGGCTCAGGCGCCCGGCCGCTTGGCGGCCATGCGGATCATGGACATGGATTTCTGGTAGAAGCCGATGGCGGCGTCATAGGCCATGCGGCTCTCGGCCATTTTCAGCATCTGCTCTTCGACCACCACCGAATTGCCGTCCAGAGTGGTCTCCGAATCGGGCGCCTTGGTCGGAGCGAACCGCACCGGTGAACCGGCCGGCGCGATATGGGCCGCATTGGTGCGCACCATCTGCAGCCCCCCGCCCGAGCGCATGGCGGCGGCGAAGTCGGTCGGCTGTTTCAGGTCGCGCCCGACGAAGCCCGGCGTATCGGCGTTGGCGACGTTCTCGGCGATGACCCGCTGGCGGGCGTCCAGCCAGCCCAGCCGGCCCTTGATCTGCCCCAGCAGCGGAATGTCGGCGACGCCCATGGCGGTCTCCCGTGCGACGCGGATGCGCGCGATGGGCAGAAAATGCCGCCTGGATGGTTAATAGGGGGTTATCTCAACGGCTCGTTAACCGTGCTGGTTAACATTCAGGGTCTAAGCGCGGACTGCGCGGGGCCTTTGCAGCGTCATGAATTTCCTCGATCTCGCCCGGGCGGTCTTCGGCCTGGCCTTCACCCTCGGCCTGATCGGGATCGCGGCCTGGGCTGCGCGCCGCTATGCGCCGCAAATCCTGGCCCGGCTGAATGCAGAGCGCGGCGAGCGCCGGCTTCAGGTCGTCGAAACCCTTGTGCTGGACCCCGCCCGTCGCCTCGTTCTGGTCCGCGTCGATGACGAGGAACGGCTGATCCTGCTGGGCGAAGGCCGCGAACTGATCGAACCGCGTCAGCCCTCTCTCGGCAAAACAGGAGGCGGCCAGTGAAGCCCGCCGTCTTCGTCAAGCCGACCGGCGCCGAGCTGAAGCGCGCGGCCCTGCTGTCGCTGTTCACCACCCTGGTCTGTCTGGCCTGGCCCGTCGCGGCCCTGGCTCAGCAGGCGGCGCAAAGCGGCTCGGCTCTCAATATCGATCTGGGCACCGGCGCCGGCCTGACCCAGCGCGTGGTCCAGCTGGTCGGTCTGATGACCGTCCTGTCGCTGGCGCCGTCGATTGTCATCATGACGACCAGCTTCGTGCGGATCATCGTGGTCCTGTCGCTGCTGCGCACGGCGCTGGGCCTGCAACAGTCGCCGCCGAACGCCGTCCTGGTTTCCTTGTCGCTCTTCCTCAGCGCCATCGTCATGGCCCCGACCTGGCAGGACGCCTATGATTCGGGCATCCGTCCGCTGATGGATCAGCAGATCGAACTGCCCCAGGCCTTCGATCAGGCGTCCGAACCCGTAAAAACCTTCATGCTGGCCCAGGTGGACCGCGGGGACCTCGCCCTGTTCACCCGTCTGTCGAAGATCGACCCGCCCCAGAACGTCCAGGACCTGCCCCTGCGCGTGGTCACGCCGGCCTTCATGATCAGCGAGTTGAAGAAGGCGTTCGAAATCGGATTTCTCCTTTTCGTTCCGTTCCTTGTGATCGATCTGGTGGTGGCCAGCGTGCTGATGTCGATGGGCATGATGATGCTCCCTCCGGTGGTGGTCTCACTCCCCTTCAAGTTGATCTTTTTCGTGCTGGTGGACGGCTGGCGATTGGTCGCCGGAAGCCTGGTCGAGAGCTTCCAACGGGCGTCCGGTACCGGATAATCCCCCGCCCCATATGGCTTTAAGCGTCATCGGCGCTTGCAAAGCATAGGGAAATCCGTGTTGATCCCCCGGTCCTCGCTCGGAATCGGGCGACTAACACTGGAAACGCTTCTTATGACCACTCAAGCCGAACTGATCGCCGCCGTCGCCAAGGACGCTGGTGTTTCGCAGGCCGACGCCGGCAAGGTGCTGACCGCGATCGTCGAAAACATCCACTCGACCCTGAAGTCGGGCGGCGACATCCGCATCTCGAACCTGGGCGTCTTCGACACCGCCGACCGCGCCGAGCGCGAAGGCCGCAACCCGGCTACCGGCGCGACCATCAAGATCGCCGCCTCCAAGGCCGTGCGCTTCCGCGTCTCCAAGCCGCTGAAGGACGCCGTCAACGGCTAAGCCTTTTCGGTCCTGCGATGCAGGACCGGCAATGCTCGACGGGCGGGGGTCGCAACGCGATCTCCGCCCGTTTCAATTTCAGGCAGCGCTCTTGGCGTCAGCTTCTTTTCTGAACGCCTGTTTGGCGCTGTTGACCCAGCCGACGAAGGTGTCGGCCTGGCTGGACAGATTGGCGAAGTCGCCCGTCCCCGCCACGCCTGACAGATTGTCGTCCAGCGCGACCCGCAGCGCCGCCGCCGACCGCGCGCCGGGAACCATCGGCCCAAAGCGCCCGCTCAGCCGCTGCAACGCCGCCCGATCGCCCGCCAGCGAATAGCCGACGCCCGCCCGGATCAGCCAGCTTTCCTCGGCCGGCGTCAGCGGCGTGGTCGCGGTCTTATAGCGATCGCCCAGCCGCGCCTCATAGATCGGCGCCGCCTCGCCCCACTTCTGCTGCTTCCAGAAGATGTCGGCCCGCACCTCGCGCGCCGGGTTCGACTGATCCCGGTCCAGCACCTCCAACGCATGGTCGAACCGGCCCAGATCCATAAGGGCGCGCGCCTCCAGCGCCCGGCGCTCGCTGTTCATCGCATTGGGCAGCAGGGTGGTGCGCGAGCCCCAGATGGCCTGCAACGCCTTCTCCGGCTGGCGGTCCATCAGATAGACGGTGGCCAGATTGGTCGCGACCTGGGCCTTGGCCACCCCGTCCAGACGCTCGTCCACCTGGTGCTTCAGCAGTTCGGCGGCCTGATCCAGCAGGTCCACGTCGATCAGCCGGCGCGACAGACGCCGCACCATCTCGTCGCCGTCCGCCCCGATGGGGGTCAGTTCGCGGAAGTCATAGAACAGCGCCAGCGCCTGCACCGGCTGCAAACCGTCCGCCGCCCCGTCCAGGAAAAGGGCGCGGAAGGCGTTGGCCTGATCCGCCTGCACCTCGGCCGCGCCCGGCACGCCGGCCATCCGCTTGCCCGCGCCACGCAGGGCGTCCAGCGCCTCGCGGTATCGCCCCTGCTGCAGATAGATGCCCGACAGTTTGCGCACGACCGCCATCTCGGTCGCATCCCCGCGCCAGCGCCATTTCAGCTGTTCCAGCTGGGCCGTCGCCTGATCCGGCGTGATCGCGCCCTTGTCCAGCTCCAGGCTGATGGCGCCCAGTTTCGCCGGCGTAGCGATCCCATCCAGCGGCGCGCGCGCCACGGCCTTATAGACCGCCAGCGCCCGGTTCTTGTCGCCGTTCAGCTCGAACATCCGCGCCTGCACCAGCCGCGCCGTCAGTTGATCCACCGCCGGCGCATCCTGGCTGAACACATAGGCCAACAGCTGCTGGGCGGCGGCGAGATCATTCAACTGGATCGCGGCCATGGCGTGGGCCGCGCCAAACCGCGCGCGCCATTCCTTGGGGAAGCTGTCGATGGCCGGAGCGCCGGCGGTGAAGTTGCGACGCGCCCCCTCCCAGTCGCCCATTTCCGAGGCGATATAGCCCAGCCAGACCTTGGTCGCCGGATCGTTGGCCAAGGCCGCGCCCGCGAAATCGACCTGGGCCTCTTCCAGCCGCCCGACGCCGACGCGCGCCACGCCGCGCAGGCCGCGCACCTCGGGCTCGCCTTGCAGGTTGGGCGCCTTGGCGATCAGGGCGTTCAGCACCCCGATGGCCTCATAGTTCAGGCCCGACCCGACCAGGAACCGCGCCAGCGCCATCCGCGCCTCGATCGGCGCGCGCGGATTGTCCGCCGCCGCGATCGTCTCCAGCCCGGCCGCATCCTGCAGCCGGCGATAGCGGTCCGAGAAGCCTGCCTCGCCGGTCGCGGCCCAGGTCTCGTCGATCAGCGCCGGATAGGCCGCCCGCTTGGGCGCATCCGCATTGTGGTCGCCCGTCTCCAGCCCGGCCGCCGGCGACGACAAGGCCAACCCCTTGGGCCGGCTCAGGGTCACCAGGTCGCCCGCCGCCTCGATCTTCAGGTCGTCGACCGACGTTTCGACCGCCAGGCCCTGCGCGGTCGGGATCAGGCTTAGATCGACCGTGCGCCGTCCGCCGGCGTAGCCCTTGCCGGGCGCCAGGGCCGTCACCGCCGCGAAGCGGTCGCCAACCAGCGGATCGGTCAGCCAGACCGCCTTGGTCGCCCCGGCCATCCGCGCCACCAGCACCGGCGCGCCGTCGTCGGACCGACCGACCTCGACCCCGCCCGCCGCGCCGTCGGGACCGCCCAGGGTCACGGTCCAGGTCCCGCCCTGGCCCTGCGCCGAGACGCCCAGCCCTTCGGGTTCGGCGATCCTCAGGGCCGTATAGCCCGGCCCGGCCGCCCACTGGGCGTTCTTGGCCGACCCCAGCGCCTTGGCGCCGCTCATATCCATGCGCGCGGCCGTGTCGAACACGACCCAGACCGCATCGCCCCGGCGGAAGACCGCCGCC
This sequence comes from Brevundimonas sp. SGAir0440, assembly GCF_005484585.1. Taxonomy (NCBI): domain Bacteria; kingdom Pseudomonadati; phylum Pseudomonadota; class Alphaproteobacteria; order Caulobacterales; family Caulobacteraceae; genus Brevundimonas; species Brevundimonas sp. SGAir0440. The sequence goes on from NZ_CP039435.1 coordinate 3,005,852, forward strand.
CCTACCGGCGCGCCCCAGTCGAAGGTCAGGACGGTCTTGCCGCCAGCCGTCTCGGCCCGCACCGGCACCACGGCCTTGGTCGTCTGCGGCTTGGCGGCGTCCCCGCCCTCCGGCGCCTTGCCGGGCGCATAGAGGTTCAGCCACACCGCCCCGTCCGCGACTCCCGAGCGCGCATCCGCGCCCTGTTCCAGCGTCAGGATCAGGTCCGTGCCGCCCGCGCCCCGGCTCGGCCGCGTCTCGACCGACTTCACCCCCGCCGGCGGATCGACCTTCAGTCGCGAGACATCCGGCGCGGCGGTGGTCCCCAGCCGCACGACGACCTTGTCGCCCTCGCGGCTCACGCGCGAGCGCACGCCGATCACGCCGCCGAACTCGACCCGCGTGAACTCGGCGTTGGCGCCGATATTGATGGACAGCGGATCGCGCGACCTGCCGACTTCCTGGGCCAGCGGCGCCATCGGCGCGAACACGACGGCGCCGGCCGTGGCGGCGGCCACGGTCGTCTTCAGGATGCGCTTTGTCGGCGAGGCCCCGTACATATCTCCCGACCCATGCCGCACAAGGCCTTTAATCGCAGTTAACCGCCGTTCACCGTGATGATTGATGGCGTTAGGACAACCGGTCCACGCGACAGCGCCGTTTTAAGCGCCCATAGTCGCCGCATGACCGATTATCCGCGCCTCAGCACCCTGAAGACCGGCCTGGCCTGTCGCTGCCCCCGCTGCGGCAAGGGACCGCTGTTCAAGGGCTATCTGACGCTGCAGACGGAATGTCCGGCGTGCGGGCTCAGCTACGCCTTCGCCGATCCGGCGGACGGCCCGGCCTTCTTCGTCATGACGGCCGTCGGGGTGGTGGGGATGATCCTGCTGATGGTGTTCGACTTCACCGTGCATCCGCCGATCTGGGTGCATCTGGTCGTGACCCTGCCGATCCTGGTCGCCCTGTGCCTGGGGTGTCTGCGCCCCTTCAAGGCCTGGCTGGTCGCCGAACAATATGTCCACAAGGCCGCCCCGCCCGAGTTCTCCTCGAACGGCAAGCACGGCCCCTTCTAGGGTTCGATCACCGTCAGCTCGGGCCAGCGCGCCCGCGCGCTGTCGACGGCCTTGGCCCAGCCCCTGGCCACCGGCCGGTTCGGGTTGGGCCGGATCGTCAGGGCGAACACGTCGTCCAGCCCGAACGGCGCGGCGACGCTGAGGCTGTCGTCCGCCTCCAGCCGCACCCCGACCGCAAAGGTCGGCGCCACGAACCGCCCCAGCGCCTCGTCCGTCGATCCGAGCGCCTCATAGGGTTCGCCGAACCGGTTCTGGAACCACAGGCGCACCCGCGCCTGGTTGCGGACCTCGACCTGGCTGCGGAACGGTTCGTCGAAGGCGGCGGCGACGCGTTTGATGACGACGTCCTCGGCCTCGTAGGACAGGTCCGACGCGTCGAAATAGGCCAGGTCGTAGTCCTTGACCCCATAACCCGCCGGTCGCCCCGTCCGGGCGTTCCAGACCGCCTGATAGACCGCCCCCGACACCAGCCGCCAATCGGGCAGGTCCAGCGCCCTGACGGTCGTCAGCACATGCATCAGCCCGGCATCGGCGCGCACGATGGCGGCCAGTTCCGCCTCCAGCTCGCTCATCCTCGCACCGGCCAGCCGTGATCCAGCGGGCCGTGTCCGCCGCCCAGGCCCGGCGCCCGGCGGATCGCCTCGCCGACATAGGCCCAGGCCTCGGCCACCGCGACCTCCAGCGGCCGCCCCAGCGCCAGCTCGGCGGCACAGGCGCTGGCCAGGGTGCAGCCGGTGCCGTGGGTGTGGCGGGTGTCGACCCGCTCGGCCTCCAACACCGTCTCGCCGTCTGCGGTCATCAGCAGGTCGATCACCGTCGGCCCCGACACATGCCCGCCCTTCATCAGCACCGCCCGCGCCCCCAGGGCCAGCAGCGCCTCGCCCGCCCGCCTCTGGCCACCTAGGTCGTGGACCGCAAAGCCTGTCAGGGCCTCGGCCTCGGGCGCATTGGGCGTCAGCAGGGCTGCGCGCGGGATCATCAGGCGCTTCACCGCTTCGACCGCCGCATCGGGCAGCAGCGGGTGCCCCCCTTTGGCCACCATGACCGGATCGACCACCGCCGGGGCGTCGGCTTCGTCCAGCAGGGCCGCAACCGTCTCGACCACCTCGACCGAGCCCAGCATGCCGGTCTTAACCGCGTCAGTCCCGATGTCCTCCAGAACCGCGCGGCCTTGCGCCGCTATCAGATCCAGCGGCAGCGGATGGACGCCGTGGACCCCCAGGGTGTTCTGCACCGTGATGGCCGTGATCGCGGTGGCGGCGAACCCGCCCATCATGGTCACGGCCTTGATGTCGGCCTGGATGCCCGCGCCGCCGCCGCTGTCCGACCCGGCCAGAATGAGCACCCGACCTTGATGACGCGCGCTCATGCCGCCGCTCCCGAAAACAGTTTCAGCCCGACGATGCCCGCCACGATCAGCAGGATGCACACGGCCCTGACCGCCGTCGCCGGCTCGCCATAGACCAGGATGCCGACCACCGCCGCGCCCACCGCCCCGATGCCGGTCCAGACCGCATAGGCCGTGCCGATCGGCAGCTTCTGCGTGGCGACCCACAACAGGATCATGCTGCCCGCCAGCGCGATCACAACCCCCAGCGAGGTCCACGGCCGGCTGACGCCCACATTCTTGAGGCCCGAGGCCCACAGGACCTCCAGCAGACCGGCGACGACCAGCGTCGCCCACGGATTGATCGACATCACCCAGGACATGGCGACCAGATGGAACAGGCCGCGGTCCGGAGCAAGCCGCGATCAGCCGCCCAGCGGCCCCTTGAAGATGAAGAAGGCCCCAAGCGCGATGAAGGCGAAGCCGACCAGGTGGTTCACCGTCAGCTTCTCGCCCAGATACAGGACCGAAAACCCGGCGAAGACCAACAGGGTGATCACCTCCTGCATCGTCTTCAGCTCGGCCGGCGAATAGACCTGGATGCCGATCCGGTTGGCTGGCACGGCCAGCCAGTATTCGAAGAAGGCGATGCCCCAGCTGGCGATCACCAGGATCCACAGCGGCTTGTGGTCGAACTTCAGATGGCCGTACCAGGCGAAGGTCATGAAGACGTTCGACAGGCACAGCATGACGATGGGGGCGATGTAGGCGGTCAGGGGCATGGGGCGCATCAAGGCTGTTGCAGACCTGTCCTCTACACCGGCTGCGACCGTCCGTCGCGGACCTTTAAGCCGCCGCCTTCACCGCCGCCTGAACCTTCAGCGCCTGCACCGTCTCGCGCACGTCGTGGACCCGCACCATCCGCGCCCCGCGTCGCGCGCCTTCCAGCGCCAGGGCCAGCGACCCGCCCAGCCGGTCGGTCGCCAGGGTCGCCGTTGGATCGATGGCCTGGATCGTGCGCTTGCGGCTGGCGGCGTAAAGCACCGGAAAGCCCAGATCGACCAGCGCGTCCAACCGCGCCGTCAGCGCCATGTTATGCGCCAGCGTCTTGCCGAACCCGATGCCGGGATCCAGCCAGATCCGCTCGCGCGCCACGCCCGCCGCCATCGCCGCCTCGGCCCGGCTGCGCAGATAATCCCGCACTTCGCCCACCACGTCCTCATAGCGGGGGTCAGACTGCATCGTCCGGGGCTCGCCCTTCATGTGCATCAGCACGACGTCGCAACCCAGTTCGGCCGCGACCGCCGCACTGTCGGGCGCGTGGCTCAGCGCGGTCACGTCGTTCCACATCGTCGCCCCGGCCGCGACGGCGGCGCGGGCGACGGCGGGCTTCATCGTATCGATGCTGATCGCCCCGCCCCAGCGCGCGCGGACGCCGGCGATGACCGGGGCGACCCGCGCGATCTCCTCGGCCTCGCCCACCGGCTCGGCGCCCGGCCGGGTGCTCTCGCCGCCGATGTCCAGCACGTCCGCTCCGTCCGCGACCAGACGCATGGCCTGATAGATCGCGCCTTCGGTCGAGGCCCACCGCCCCCCGTCCGAGAAGCTGTCGGGCGTCACATTGACGATGCCCATCACCTGCGGAATCGACACGGTCACGCCCTCTTCTGCGGGTGGGGCGTCTCGCCCCGTTTCAGCATCTCCACCAGGCGGGCGATGGCCTTGACGCGGCCCGCCGGGGTCTTCGGCGCCTCGGTGCGATAGGTCAGGGCGAACCGGTTCTGCGCCGTCAGGGTGTCGAACGTCGCCCGAGCCTGCGGCTCGGCGTCGATGGCGGCCATCAGGTCGTCGGGCGCGGTCGAGCCCTTGATGCGGTAGGCCGCGTCCCAGCGCCCATCCGCCTTGGCCGCCTCGACGTGTTTCATCCCGTGCGGCGTCATCCGCCCTTCCTCGATCAGGCGCGCGACATTGGCGACGTTGATCTGGCTCCAGACGCTCTTCTTACCGCGCGGCGAGACACGTTGCAGGAAGCTTTCAGCATCCAGGCTTTTCTTGATCCCGTCGATCCAGCCCCAGCACAGGAGCACATCCACCGCCTCGACCCAGGTGATCGAGGCGACGCCCGACTTGACCTTGAAGATGCGGATCCAGAGCTCGGTCTCGCGGTCGTGGTTCGCCGCCAGCCAGGCCTCGAACGCATGGGGCGTCTCGAACGCCTGCACCTTGTGCGGATCAACGACCGGCGGCGCCATCAGGCCGACCGCCCGATCAGGCCGCCCAGCGCCTCCAGATAGGCGGCGAAGGCCTTTCGCCCTGACGGAGTGATGGACACGCGGGTCAGGGGCTTGTTGTTAACAAAGCTCTTGGCCACGGCGACGTATCCCGCCTCCTCCAGCTTCCTGATGTGGACAGACAGATTGCCCTGCGTCGCCTCTAGCACCGTCTTCAGCTCGGTGAAGTCGGCGGCCTCGGCGTCGGCCAGATAGACCATGATCCCCAGCCGCATCCGGCCGTGGATGACCTCGTCGATCTTGCCGAGCGCGTCCAGCCCCATGGATCAGCCGGCGTCCGTATCGACGGCGCGGGCCTTCAGCGCCGCACGCGTCATGATCCAGCCCGGTCCTGCGAAGAGCACGAACAGGCCGAGGGTGCAGACGTAGAGATAGACCACCGCGTCGCGCACCAGCACGCCCAGCGCGACCGCCGTGATCCAGCCGCCCAACGACGTCGCCAGCATCCATGGCTTCTTCTTCAGACTGTAGGCCACGAACCAGGCCGCCGACTGCAGCGCGAAGATCATCGCCGGATAATAGAGCCAGACCGCGAAGTCCTGATCGCGGCGCGCGCCCACGCCGAACACGATGATGATCGCCAGATTGGCCATGCCCGCGCCGCTGAAGGCGGCATTCAGCGTGCGGGTGACGATCGGGCCGGCCGTCCCAGCCTTGCGGTCCTCACGCACGGCCCAGGTCAGGACGATCAGGAAGGCGACCGTAATGGCGACCACGAAGCTGAGATTTCCAAGCGGCGGCCAGCGCACGATCCCCCACACCTGACCGATATGGAACAGGCATTGCAGACCGTAGAGCAGACCGCCCGCCAGATAGGCGACGCCCAGCGTCAGGGTCGCCCTGGGATTATTGCCGCCCTGAACAATGGCCTTCATGAAGGCCAGGTCGGCCTCCGGGCCGGTGCGGGACTTGTCGGACATCGCTGTGTGATTCCTGTGCGACGGGCGCGTCCCTCGGATGGACGCCGCCGGAAGGGTTTGCAAATTATTCGGCGGGGATCAGGGCAGGCGCAGGCCGGTTGCGCCACGGCACGCGCCGGCCATTCAGCCACCGCCCCATGAAACTGTGACGGATCAGCAGTTCGTAGGACGCCAGGCACACGGCGAAGACGCCCGCCGACACGCCGATCAGCTTCACCCACCACGGCCCGGCCCAATCCTGCACCCAGACCTGGGCCAGCATGACCAGCGGCAGGTGAACGATATAGATCCAGTAGGAGGCGTCGGAGAGGTAGCGCCGGGCTGGACTGTGGCCCGAGGCGAACCGCAGGCACAGTCCCATGGCCGCCAAGGCCGAGGCATAGATGGCGACCGCCGTGACGGCGGCGGCCAGGGCCTTTCGGGCCGCCGGCTCGCCCATGGGCGCGATGTTCGGTCCGCCCGCCAGCACATAGGCCGCGACGCCCGAAACCAGCGCCATGCTCAGGAACAGCGGCGACGCCTTGGCGATACGGTCTAGCAGATCACGCCGCCGGTCCAGCACGAAGCCCAGGCCGAAGGCGAGGCCGAATCCGACCAGGGCGGAGGTGTTCGGGATCACGCCCGCGTCCGGCGTCGGCACGGCGAAGAAGGCGATCCACTTCGGATCCAGCCATAGCGCAAAGGCGAGCGGGGCCGCCAGCACGGCAGGCGTCCACGGGCCGATCAGCGCGCCGGTGATCCTGTCCACGACCGGGCCCGCCCGTCCCTTGCGATCCAGCACAGCCAGCGCCGCCCGCACGATCAGGACGACGGCGTAGAACAGGGTCAGCACCCACAGAAACCACAGGTGGGTCAGTGGAAAGTTGGTCCAGTCATAGGTCGGCGGCGGAGGCGGCGGCGCGCCGGGCGTCACCAGACCATTGGCATGAGCGTTCCAGACCAGGGCCGTGACGATCCCTGCCATGACCGGAAACCAGAAGGCCGCCAGCGGCCCGGCGATCCGCACCACCCGATCCTTGGCGAAGGCGACCCAGCCCTGCCGCGTCAGCATCCTGCGCGCGAACAAGCCCGCGATGAGGAAGAAGGCCGTCATGCGAAACAGATGGCTGGCGAAGAATAGCCAGGCGGCGCCGATCGACCGGCTGTCGTCCGCCACGATCCAGATCTGCTGCGGAAAGAAGGACAGGCTGGCGTGAAGCAGCACCCCCAGCAGCAGCGCCCCGGCGCGCAACGCATCCAATCCGTGCAGCCGCTCCTCCTGCTCTGCTCTCGATATCAACATGACGTCCCTCCCACGATTGAGACCGCCATATCTCACAGACATGTTTGTGATGCAAACTTGTTCGTCAGAATGGTTGTTGCTCCGGCCAGTGGGTCAGCAAGACGCCCAAAGAAAAACCCGCCGGGAGATGGCTCTCCCGGCGGGCTTTCCGCATTCAGATCAGGCCTGGGTTCAGTGAACCGTCGGCACGCTCGTCGCGGCCGGCGCGGCGACCGGAACCTCGATGTCCGTGCCGTCGGACACCGGCGTCACCGGCACCGAGACCGAAGGCCCGGCGTTGGGGAAGTTGTTCTCGTCGCGGTTCGGCGCGACGCCCTTCTCCAGCAGGTCCTTGATCTCCTCGCCCGAAAGGGTCTCATATTCCAGCAAGGCCTGAGACAGTTTCTCGTGGTCCTCGGCCTTGGTCGTCAGGATCGTGCGCGCCTCGTCCCAGCCCGAGGTCACCAGGCGACGGACTTCCTCATCGATGGTGCGCGCCGTCTCTTCGGAGATGTTCTGGCTGCGGGCGACCGAGTGGCCCAGGAAGACCTCTTCCTGGTTTTCGCCGTAGGCCACAGTGCCCAGTTTGTCCGAGAAGCCCCAGCGGGTGACCATGGCGCGGGCCAGCTTGGTCGCCTGTTCGATGTCCGAGCTGGCGCCCGAGGTGATGTTCTCCGGCCCGAAGATCAGCTCCTCGGCGACGCGGCCGCCCGCCATGATGGCGATCCGGTCGATCATCTGCTGATACTTCATCGAATAGCGGTCGCCCTCCGGCAACTGCATCACCATGCCCAGCGCCCGGCCGCGCGGGACGATGGTCGCCTTGTGCACCGGGTCGGCCATCTTGACGTTCATGGCGACGATGGCGTGACCAGCCTCGTGATAGGCGGTCAGGCGCTTTTCTTCCTCGTTCATGGCCATGGAGCGACGTTCCGAGCCCATCAGCACCTTGTCCTTGGCGTCTTCGAAGTCGCGGTGGGTGACCATGCGACGGTCCTTGCGCGCCGCCATTAGGGCCGCCTCGTTAACCAGATTGGCCAGGTCGGCGCCCGAGAAGCCGGGCGTCCCGCGCGCGATGGTCTTGACGTTGACGTCGGCGGCCAGCGGCACGTCCTTCATGTGGACGCGCAGGATGCGTTCGCGGCCCGAGACATCGGGGTTCGGCACCACCACCTGGCGGTCGAAGCGGCCGGGACGCAGCAGAGCCGGATCCAGCACGTCGGGACGGTTGGTCGCGGCGATCAGGATGATGTTCTCGCTGGCCTCAAAGCCGTCCATCTCGACCAGCAGCTGGTTCAGCGTCTGCTCACGCTCGTCATTGCCGCCGCCCAGACCCGCGCCACGGTGACGACCCACGGCGTCGATCTCGTCAATGAAGATGATGCAGGGCGCATTCTTTTTGGCCTGTTCGAACATGTCGCGCACGCGGCTGGCGCCGACGCCGACGAACATCTCGACGAAGTCCGAACCCGAGATGGAGAAGAAGGGCACGCCCGCCTCGCCCGCGACCGCGCGCGCCAGCAGCGTCTTGCCGGTGCCGGGAGGGCCGACCAGCAGGGCGCCCTTGGGGATCTTGCCGCCCAGACGCTGGAACTTGCCCGGATCCTTCAGGAAGTCGACGACCTCCTGCAGTTCGTCCTTGGCCTCGTCCACGCCAGCGACGTCGTCGAAGGTCTTGCGGCCCTTGTGCTCGGTCAGCAGCTTGGCCTTGGACTTGCCGAAGCCCATGGCGCCCTTCGCCCCGCCCTGCATCTGGCGCATGAAGAAGATCCACACCCCGATCAGCAGCGCGATCGGCAGGATGCCCAGCAGCAGGCTCATCCAGATCGACTGGCCGCCCGACTTGGCGTCGATCTCGACGCCCGCCTGCAGCATCTGGGCCACCAGCTGTTCGTTCGGATAGACGGTGGTGGAGGTGAAGCGTTCGCCGTTCTTCAGCTCGCCGTTCACCTTGTCCAGGCGGATGGTTACCTGTTTGACCTCGCCCGCATTCACGCGCTGCACCAGCTGGGAATAGCTGATGGCCTCGGGCTTGCCGGCCGGCTGGCCCGTCACGCCGTTCATGGCGCCGCCCTGCGACAGCGCCGCATAGCCCGCCAGCAACGCCAGAATGATCACGCCGGTGATCGCCAGATTACGCAGGTTCATTGAGGTCCTCGGTCGTCCGCGACCCGGGTGGGATCGACGGTCTGGATGTGTCTGTCTGGGAAAATAGGGGCTTAATCAGCGTTACGCTATCGGGTGGCGGAAATCAGGTCGTCTTCGTGCGTCGTTTCGTCCAGCGCCAGCCTGAGCCGTTCCGCGACAAGACCGCGCCGTTCGACCCCTTCGCCTGCAAGAACCGGGGCCACAGCGCCGTCCCTGATCAACACAGGCCAGGCCCCGCGCGTCGCCGCCGGCAGCCGATTGATCTCGGTCCTGTCGGCGTCCGACAGGCTGGCCAACCGCCCCCGCGCCGCCACGACGGACCAACCGGCACGATCGGCGCAAAAGACGAACCGGCCGTCCCACACCGCCTCGACGCCGGGCCTCAGCGCCAGCGGCGAAATGTCTCGTCTGCCCAGCTCGCCGGCCTCGCGCATCAGCCGCACCGCCGGCCCGACAGCCTCGATCCGCGCCCCGCACAGGGTCGCCGCGAAGTCCTGACCCGCCTTCAGCCGCGCCGTCAGGGCGTCCAACCGCGCGCCCCGAGGCGGCGTCGATCCGCCGCCGACGCAGACCAGAGCCGCCGCCATCGCCCGCGCGACCACGCCCCGGTCCACGCGCGCCATGGCCTCGCCGTCCATCGTCGGCCGCGCCCCGGTTTTTAGCGGCGACTGATCGACCGGTTGCGGCGCCGCGCCCGCCAGCGCCTGCCGCGCCCGGCTGCGGCCGAATCGAGGATCGGCGTTGGCGGGGTCCTCGATCCAGTCCGCCCCCTGCCCCGCCAACCAGTCGCGCAACCCCGCCCGCCGCTCGCCCAACAGTGGCCGCAACAGCATCAGGCCTCGTCCCTCGGGCCAGGCCGGCGACGGCGACCATTCGCGGACCCGCCCCAGGGTCGAGCCTTCGCTTCGCATCAGGTCGGCCTCGGCGATGTCGTCGGCGGTGTGGGCGAACAGGACGACCGACGCCCCCGCCTCGCGCGCCGCATCCGCCATCAAACCATGCCGCGCCGCGCGCGCCGCCGCCGTCAGCCCGGTCGCGGGCTTGTCCCCATCCCAGCTCAACCGACGCCAGTCGGCTCCGGCGTCCCGCGCCGCCCGGCCCGCAAAGTCGGTCCAGCGGCCGCTGTCCGCATTCAGCCGATGATCGACGGTCAGGGCCAGCACCGAACGCCCGCGCGTCCGCGCCCACTCCGTCGTCAGCCGCAACAGAGCGATGGAGTCTCCGCCCCCCGACAGGGCGAGCGCCAGCGGCCGGCCCGTGTCCCGCGTCAGTCGCGCATCCAGCCGCGCGAACGCTCGCGCTCTGAGATTCGGGTCAGCCGTCAGGCGCAGGAACCCGTCGTCTTCAACTGGGCCGCCCGCGCCTTTTGCGGGTCGGAGGCGGCGGGCGCATAGCGGCGCGTGAACTCCGCCAGGGCCGCGCACCCTTGCGGCTTCCGCTGCGTCGCGAACAGGGCGTCGGCAAGTTTCAGCGTCGTATCCGCCGCCCAGCCGATGCGCGGCCAGTCCTTCAGCGCGGCGGCATAATAGGGCACCGCCCCGGCCTTGTCGTTCGCCGCCACCCGCAGGTCGCCCAGACGCGAGTTGGCCTCACGCGATTGCGGCGTATCGGGCCAAGCCGCGATCACCGTTTCCAGCGCCCGCTCGCCGCGCGGCTTGTCGGTCGCCAGCAGGGCCGCCGCCGCCGCCAGATCGCGCGTCGCGTCGCCGGTGGGCGAGGTCGCCTCGATCGGCGCATTCAGTTCGGCCTGGGTTTCCAGCTTCTGCAACCGGCCCTCGGCGTCCGCCAGACGCGTCTTCAGCGTCTCGTTCTCGCGCGTGGCCTCGTCCAGCTGAAAGGTCAGCCGCTCGTTGTCGCCGTTGATCCGGCGCACCGTGGCCTCCAGGTCGCCCAGGCGTCGGTCCATCAGGGCGAACTGCCCCTGCAGCGTCACCACCTCGGGGTCCGGCTCGACCAGCACGGGCTGGCCGACGGCGTTCCTCTGGGTCAGGGCGCGCTCAAGCCGGCGCACATTGCGGTCCAGCTGGTCCAGGCGGCGATTGTCCCACTCGGTCCGCTCCATGATGTTGGGCTGGACCTGCTGGGCGACCGCGCCGCCTCCGATCAGGACAACCCCGAGGGCGGCGGCGGCGAGCAGATGAACGCGAGAAATCGAGAGCTTGGTCATGCGTCTAGCTTTCACCGATTTGGGGCCGCCGCAAGGCCGAGCTAGTGCCCCAGCCCCAGATAGACCATGGCCGCGATGAACAGGCCGACCACGATGTTGCAGAACACCAACAGCGCGATCGTCCGCCACAGGGCCGAGAACCAGGACAGCGAATAGGCGCCCTTCATCTGGGCGAACATGTGCACCGGGATCGATAGCGCCGCCAGATTGATCACCACCAGGCCGAATGTCCCCCAGAAGGTTCCGGCGATGACCATCAGCATCAGCAGCATGGCCATGAAGGTCAGCGAATACAGAACGAACACCCCGTGGTCGTACAGGGTGAAGCTGCGCTTCCACAGGAAAAGCAGGGCCACGAACGGGATCGACAAGGGCACCAGCAGGAAGGCGAACTTGTACACCGTCTGCTGGAACTTATAAACCGCCAGGTCCGGGTTCTGCAGCTTCTTCAGGACCGTGGCGCCGATGCCGTGCCCCTCCTTCTCGGCGTCCTTGCCCATGACCTTCAGCTTGGTTTCGCCGGCCTCTTCGGTCGCCATGTCCTTGATCCCGGCCTGCCAGCTGCCGGGCTTCAGACCGTCGGCGCGACCGTCGCGCTGCTCGGTCTCCAGCCGGGCCAGGGCCGCGCGGCGATCGTCGACCAGCTTCTGTCCGGCGTTGATCGCCATCTGCATCGTCGGGTCCGGCTGGGCGCCGCTTTCGGCCCGCATCTGGATCAGGGCCTTTTCCGCCTCGGCCAGACCGACACGCTGGGACGCGATCCGTTCGGCCATCTCGGCGCCCTCGGCCTTGGATTCCGGGTGCGGCGCAAAGCTGAGCGCGAAGAACATCACGAACAGGGTGAACAGGAAGATCGCCAGCGGGGAGACGTAGCGCGTGCGCTTGCCCTCGACCCACTCGCGCGTCAGCTTTCCCGGGTTCAGCCACAGCAGCGGCAGGGTGCGCCAGATCCGGGCGTCGAAATGCATGACCCCATGCAGCAGCTCTTCGCCAAGGTGCAGCAGGCTGCGGTGGACGTGGGTCGGCTGGCCGCAGTTTGCGCAGAAGTTGCCGCTCGTTTCGGCCCCGCAGTCGGAACAGACGCCGTGGGCGTGGGCCTCGCCGGCCTTGCCCGTCGGCTTTTCGATCGCGCCTGCGACCAGTCCGGCCGTGACGACGGCGCCCGCCCCTTCGATATCCATTCGCTGATCCCCCGATCCCTGTGACGACGGTTCTGCCGCCAGCCCGGCGTCAGGACAAGCGCGGAAACGAAAAGAGGTGCCTACCCTGCGGCCGGCGCCTCCTTCAGATCAGCCGATCAGCCGGTCGTCAGCGCGGCGCGCCCGAAACGATGGCGGTGTGGGCGTTGCGGTTGCGGGCGAAGGCGTCTTCGTTCGAACCTTCCGCGATCGGCCGCTCCTTGCCGAAGCTGATGGTGTCGATCCGGCCGGCCGGAATGCCCCGATTGATCAGATAGGTGCGCACTGATTCTGCACGGCGGGCGCCCAGCGCCAGATTGTATTCGCGCGTGCCGCGTTCGTCGGCGTTGCCTTCGATGCGGACCGTCACGGACGGATAGCGCTGCAGCCACTGGGCTTGGGCGTCCAGGCGCGGCATGGCCTCGGGACGGACCTCATAGGAATCCAGGTCGAAATAGATGCGGTCGCCGACGTTGACGACGAAGTCCTGTTCGGTCCCCGGCGCGGCCGAACCCATGTTGCCGCCAGTCACCGGGCCGGTGGGCGCGGTCGGATAGGCCGGACCCGTCGGTTGCGTCGTGCCGTCGTTCGGACCGGGCACGCCGGTCTCGACCGGGGGCTTTCGGGTGCAGGCGGCCATGGCGGCGACGGCGCAGCCGACCATCGCCAGTTTGAGAATGCGGGAAGTCTTCATGGGGTCGTCTCCTGACGTATCGTTTCTGGCGAGGGGCGGGCCTCAAGCTTGGCTTTACTGTCTGCCTCGGCCGATTTTTCGACGCTAGAGGCGATAACGCACAGTTGAGCTTTAAGGCTCCGACGGTGTCGGTGCGGCGTTTAGGCGGGGCAGCTGTCGGCGCCCTGGTTCACGCCCAGATTGCTCGGGCCACGGTCGAGCAGCGGCGACCAGGCCGGGTCGGTCCCGCGCCCGTTATAGCCCGCCTGCGACACCACGCGCCCCGACAGGTCCACGGTCCACAGACGCGTGTCGCCGCCCGGCGTCTGGCGCGCGAACATGACGTATCGACCGTTCGGCGCCCAGTTCGGGCCTTCCTCGAAATAGCTGGAGGACAGGATGCGCTCGCCCGAACCGTCGGCGTTCATCACCCCGGTCGAGAACCGGCCGCCGCCCTGTTTGGTGAAGGCGATCAGATTGCCGGTCGGGCTCCACGACGGGGCCGTATAAATGCCGCCGCCGCGCGAGATCGGCCGCTGGCCCGATCCGTCCGACCGCATGACATACAGGCGCGCCGAACCCGAACGGTCCGAGGTGAAGACGATCTGGCTGCCGTCCGGGCTGAACGACGGCGAGGTGTCGATGCCCGGATCGCTGGTCAGACGCGTGATCTGACGGCTTCTCAGGTCCATCACATAGACGTCGGTATTGCCGCCCCGAATGATCGAGAACGCGATCTTGTTGCCGTCGTTGGAGAAGCGCGGCGCCAGCACCTGACCGTCGAACTCGCCCAGGCTCTCGCGCCGGCCGGTGGTCAGATTATACAGATAGATGCGGCTGTAATCCTTGCCCAGCGCCACATAGGTGATCTCGTCCGGCTGCGACAGCGAGAAGCGCGGCGACATGATCACCTCGTCGCCCTGCGTCAGATAGGTCGGATTGAACCCGTCCTGATCGGCGATGGTCAGGCGGTTGATCCGGTTCAGTTGCGTGCCCTCCTCGGACACGAAGATCACGCGGCTATCGAAGAAGCCCGCCTCGCCGGTCATGCGCTGATAGATGACGTCGGAAATCTTGTGCGCGATCCGGCGCCATTGCTCCTGGGTCGCGGTGAACTGATAGCTGACCAGCTGGCACTGACGGTAGGGATCATACAGCCGGAAGCCGACGTCCAGCCGCCCGTCGCCGCGCAGCGTCACCCCGCCATACAGCACCGCCTGCGCGCCGATCTGGGTCCACTGAGGGAAGTTCGGCGCATTGGCCAGGGTCAGGCCGGTCTCGATGAAGCTGGACGGGTTCAGCGGCTCGAAGAAGCCCGACCGCTTCAGATTGGCGCTGACCACATTGGAGATGTCCGACCCGTGCGTCCCGGCGAACGGCACAACCGCGATCTGAAGGGGACGCAGCACGCCGTCATCAACCACCACATCCTGCGTCTGCGCGTTCTGAGGCGCAGCTTGGGCGTTTAAGGGATTAAGCGATACTGGCCCAGCGACTAGGGCGACGGCGGCGGATGCCATCAAAAGGTTCAGACGCATAATTTGCTCCCAAGCATTGGAAAGACAGTCTCGCCCTTATCATCGGACGTTATGACAACCGCCAGCTTCATGGCGATTGGGGCGACATTCGGTCGGGAACAGGCCTCTTTACCTGACCTCTATCGATTTCCGCATTTTCTAGCGGTTTCAAACCGGAAGGGCACTTCTTGTGCCTGAAAACCTGCGGGCACCCTAAACGGAGAGGCAGCGCGCAATGCTCTGAGCATTGCGTCCGATGCTGCACGCCACGACGCATCACTTTGTGGATTCTGCAAAGTGGGAGAACCCACAATATTTCCATCTGCCGTCAAGCGAACAGTCACCCTGATGACCATTCTGTCCATGCCCGGCATTTCACAGTTGATGTTCCAGTGCGGGCTTACTTGACCAGCAAGCGCGGATAGCTGCGGGCCCGTGGCCTGGGACGCCGCGCCTGCCCCCTGCTGACCCGTCGCCGGTCGGCCGCGATTGTTGGTCGGGCGCGTCGGTCCGGCCAGGGCGTCCAGATCCAGGCTCGGCTCTGTGCGCTGGGGCGCCGGGCGGGCGGGCGCGGGCGTCGCCGGGCGCGGAGTCGGCTGGGCCTTGGTCGGCGGCGCAGGCGTTGGCGGCTGGGGTCGAGGCGTCGGACGCGGCGGCGTCGGGGTCGGCGTGGGCTTCGGCGTTGGCGTGGGCGTCGGCGCCGGGCGCGGCGGCGTGGGCCGCGGCGGCGTCGGGGTCGGGCGCGGCTGGGGTTGCGGCGGCGTCGGTTCCGGCGTCGGCGGCACGGGATCGGGCTGCTGCACCGGGGCGGTTGCGGCGTCGTCGGGCGAGGGTTCGGGCTGCGGATTGTCCGCCGGCGCCGCCTGGATCACCTCTTCCGACACGATGGTCACCGGCACCGAGGCGACCAGCGGCGTCTCGTCCTCGTCCGTCTTGTGCGACACCATCACGAAGGCGAGCGCGATCACCCCGGCGTGCAGGGCCAGTGATCCGAGGATGGCGGGGCTCGGCCGACGCAAAGGATTCAGGCCTCCGGCGCCGTGTCGGTGATCAGGTTCAGCTTGGTGAAGCCCGAGGCGCTCAACCGCGCCATCACCCGCGCCACCGCCTGATAGGGCGCGCGCCCGTCGGCCCGCACGAACACCGGCCGCTCGGCCGCCTTGTCGGCGCCGCCGGCCTCGGTCAACAGGCGCGTGGACAGGGCGTCGAACGCCGTCTCGCTGTCGCCGACGAAGATCGCGCCCTGCTGATCGATGCTGACCGACAGGGGTTCGGACTTGATCTCGACCGCGCTGGCCTCGGTCTTGGGCAGTTCGACGGGCACGCCCACCGTCAGGAGGGGCGCCGAGATCATGAAGATGATCAGCAGCACCAGCATCACGTCCACCAGGGGCGTGACGTTGATCTCGGTCAGGGGGCCTTTGCGCCCCCTGCGCCCGCGGCGCCCGCCGCCGCTCGCACCACCACCGCCCAGGGCCATGGCTCAGACGCCCCGCTTCAGGCTGAGGTCGCTGGACGGCGGGGGCGGAGGCGGCGGGGCCGACGGGCTGCCCAGGCGGCGCGCCACGGCGGCCTGCAGATCGTCGGCGAAGGCCTCCAGGCGCCCCGTGAACTTGCCCGCGTCGATCGAAAACTTGTTGTAGGCGATATAGGCCGGGATGGCCGCCGCCAGGCCGATGGCCGTGGCGAACAGGGCTTCAGCGATGGCCGGCGCCACCGTGGTCAGATTGGTGTTGCCCGCCGCCGCGATCCGCCCGAACGCATTCATGATGCCCCACACCGTGCCGAACAGGCCGATGAAGGGCGAGGCCGTGGCCACCACCGACAGCACGCCCAGGCCATTCTCGATCCGCTGGCCCTCGCGCGAGATCAGGCTGTTCATCGCCTTGTCGATCCGCACCAGCAGCAGTTCGCCCTGATGTTCGTTCAACACCCCGCGCTGACGCGCCTCGCGCCAGTCCGACAGGGCGATCACCAGCATGCGCGGCAGGGCATGGTCCGGCTCGGGTCCGGCCTGGGACGCCACCTCTTCCAGCGACCGGCCCGATTGAACCGACTTTTCGAACTCGTCGGCGCGCTTATTCAGCGCCGTGAACCGAACCGCCTTGTCGATGATGATCGTCCACGACCAGACCGAGGCCGCCGCCAGCCCGATCATCACGCTCTTGACCACCCAGTCGGCGGTCAGGAACAGCTCGACCGGGTTCATCATCGCGGCGTCGACAGGCGTGGTCATTCAGGCGCTCCGGGCGGAATCGAGATCGTCACGTCCCCTCTTCGACCGAGCGGACGTGACCATTGTGTGGCGTCCGGCCCGTTTAGCCCCGACCCGTCCGCCCGTCATCTGACAGGCGCGTCATAAGGGTTAACAGCGAGTTACTCGGACGCCGTCCGCCCCGCGTTCGGATCGACCGCGACCGACACGGGTGCGCCGACGCTGATGATGACGCCCTCGTGGCCTTCCTTGGCGATGGAATAGGTGGCGGCGTCCTTCAGCAGCTGCTCCTCGCACTGGCGATCGCCCGCCCGGCCCAGTTCGGCGCAGCCGCGCTTGGCCGCATCGGTCCAGCCCAGGACCCGGCGCGTCGCCGCCTCGGCCCGCTTGATCGCCGCCTCGTCCTCGGCGGCGGCCTGCGCGATCAGGGCCTGGCGCGCGCCCTGCTGGTATTGCAGCTCGGCCTGGCCCGCCATCTTGCGCTCCCAGACCTTGTAATAGGGACAGCCCACCAGCCCGCCGCCGATCAGCAGCACGAACAGCAGGATCATGACGATCACCGCGCTGGCGGACATCTTGTAGGTTTCTGCGGCCATGACGTTTCCCCTCGTTGGCGCGATCCTAGTCGGCGGTCCCGCCGGCCGCCAGCCACGGCGTGACCTTCTCGACCAGACCCTTCGACGGCCGTCGCGGCCGCCCGTCCAGATGGATGCACACCGCCGTCACCTCGGCGCGGCACAACACCTCGCCGGCCCGCTCCACGCTCTGGCGGATGATCAGCCGCACGCCTTTCACCTGCTCATAGACGGTGCGCACCACCAGGGCGTCGTCGATCCGCGCGGGCTTGAGATATCTGATATTTAACTCTGACACCACGAAGGCCAGCGGCTCGGCCTCCTCCAGCAGATCGGCGTGCCCCACCCCGATGGCGCGAAGAAAATCGGACCGCCCCCGCTCGAAATAGCGCACATAGTTGGCGTGATAGACCAAGCCGGTGAAATCGGTGTCCTCGTAATAGACGCGCACCGGCAACAGGTGATCGCGCCCCTCGAAACGGCCGGCGGTGGGTTGGTCGGAGATTGCGGTCACTGAAACCTCGTGCGTCGTGCAGTCGCCATAGCCAGTCCGATCGCGACAAGCCATCCGATCACCGGCGAAGCGCCATATCCCACCACCGGCGCCGGATAGGCGCCCAGCAGATTGCCCGCCGACAGACCGATCCAGAACCCGGCCATGGCCAGTCCGACGGCGGCTCCGGAGCCGCGCGCGCGCCATCCCATCCAAAGAAACGGGGCCGACAGGACGACCAACGCCAGGCCCGCCGCCACGCCGAGGATCGGCGACATGGCCCAAACCGTCGGCACGACACCCTCGACATAGGGAACGCGCGGCAGCGCCTCCGAACGCGTCAGGCTCCAGAGCGCCAGAATCCAGGACAGGGCCGCCAGCGGCGCCAGCGTCTTCCACGACCCTCTCGCCGCCGTCAGCAACCCGGTCGTTCCCACCGCGAAGGCCAGGCTGGCGGCTGCGTCGAAGCCGACTCCGAACGTCAGGATCGTCAGGGCGGCGACGCCTGCCGTCCACACATCGTCTGCGTCCTGCGCCACGAGCCAGAGCAGCGGCGCGCCCAGGACTGAGGCGGGGTGGATCAGAACCGGCCCCAGCGCCAGCCAGCGATGCGCGCCCTGCATCTCCACGCCCATCGTCAGCATCAGGACGGCGACGACCAGGATCGCCGCCGCCGAGATCAACCTCGGGCCCCGGCCCGGCCGCGCCATCCGCGACGCCGCCAACAGCGCCACCGCCCCGATCAGAAACGCCGCGGCCTGGACCGCAATCGACGCCGTCCCCGCCCCGGCCGCCCGGATCGCCAGCAGGCTGATCGCCGCCGTCGCCGCGATCTGGGCGATCAGGGCGAGTGCTGGCCCCTTCAAACGACGACGGATCACGGCTGGCGGTTCGGCGCGGCCATAAAGCCGGGGCAGTAGCTTTGGCGCATTTCGCGGAACTCGGTCGGCAGGGGGTCGTCGCTGAACAGGATGCGGTTGGGGATGGAGACGAAGCCCACCGCCGGTCCGCCCGCGACGCGCCCGACATAGCCGCACACCGATCGCCTTTCGCCGTTCTCGGCGTAGCGCAGCTCGGCGCCGCGCCCCGCCTGGGTGCGGATCTGGCGCATCACCCGCGCATCGGCGGGCTCGGGCGACGGGGTGTTCGCCGGCTGCATCAGCACCCAGACGCCGACCGCGCACAGGGCCAGAACCAGCGCCGCCGCGATCATCAGACGCTGCTGAAGCGGGCTGCGATGGCGCATCACCCTCATGCGGCGGGCGCTTCCAGGGTGAAGTCCAGCGGCGTGTCGGCGGCGGGCAGGCAGGTTCGATCCACCGGCCTGGACGGATCGCGCAGGAAGTCGCGCGCCATCTTGCGCGTGCAGGGGCTGGCGTTGATGACGCCGTGGGTCGCATTGGTCACGATCACGACCTGGCTGTTCGCATAGCCCTTGGCGGCGGCCTCGGTCAGCGGCGGCGGACAGCCCGGATCGATCTCGGCGGCGACGAACAGGGTCGGGATGTCGGTCTGGACCGGCAGGTTCTCGATCGGCGCCGCCGGCCGTTCGCCCACCGCCGCGCAGACGTCGAACAGCCGCGACAGCGACGGGACCAGCACCTCGGCGACCGGATCGCCCGCCGCCCCGGCCGCCAGCCGCGCCTTGGATTCGAACGGCAGTTCTTCCTTGCACAGATGGGCCATGTGCTGGCCCTCGAAATAATAGGTCCGGTCCTCGGCGATCTCGGCGACCGGCGTCAGGTCGCCGGCGATGATCTTGTCCAGATCGACCGGCAGGCTGCGCACCCCCGCCGCGCTATAGGTCGTGTCCATCAGGAAGGCCGACAGGTCGTCGACGTTGAAGTTGCGCCGGTCCTTGCCTGTCACCGGACCGGCCAGCCATTTGCGCGCCTCGGCCTCGAACCGCGCCTGAAGGTCCGGATGCTGCGCCGCGCAGGCCGGCTGGGCCGCGCATTTGGCCAGGATGATCTTGACCGCCGCCGACACCTGTTCGGGCGTGCCGACGGCCCAGTTGCCCTCTGGCGGCCAGGGGCTGTCCATCACGGCGGCGCGCACGATCTGGGGCTGATGGGTGATGACCGCCGCCTCGATGCGTGGCCCGTACGATCCGCCCCACAGATCGATCTTGTCCAGACCCAGGGCCTGGGCCATGTCCTTCACATCGTCGGCGATGGCGGCGGCGTTGTACTGGTTCAGGTCGATCCCTTGCGCCTGATAGCCCTTCAGACAGGCGATCAGCCCGTCGCGATCCTTGTCGGACGGCGGCCCCGCATCGGTCAGCTCGACGCCTGGACAGTCCATCGACGGGTTGCTCGCGCCGCCGCCCCGCTGGTCGAACAAGATCACGTCCTGATCCACCGCAAAGGCTTCCGGATTGCGACGCAGCGCCGCCAGCATCCGTCCCGCCCCCGGCGTCAGGGCGCCGCCCGGCCCGCCGTGGAACATCACCATCGGCGGCAGCGTCTGACCCGAGGCGTCCTTGTAGGGCGCGCTGGCCTTGAAGATGACCACCGCGATATCGATACGCCGATCGCTGACCGAGCCGTCGCGCGCCTCGTCCACCGTCAGGGTTCCGCACCGCACCTCGCGCAGACCCGTCGGCCAATCACCGGGACAGGGCTTGTCGGTGAAGACGGGGGCCGCCGCCCTCGCAGGCGGCGCCAGACCGGTCAGGCCGGCCGCAAACGCCATCACGGCCAGGGTGCGCAGGATCATGGGACGACGGCTCCGGTTCTCCCCCAGCAAACCCCCGCCCGCCTCGCTTGGCAACGCCTATTCGAACAGGTCGCCCGGCACGGGTCCGGCGGCGAGTTGCGCCGGCGCGCTGAGGCCGAGATGCGCATAGGCCTTGGCGCAGGCCATGCGGCCGCGCGGGGTGCGCATGATGAAGCCCTGTTGCAGCAGATAGGGTTCGATCACGTCCTCGACCGCGTCGCGCGCCTCGGCGATGGCGGCCGCCAGGGTGTCCATCCCCACCGGCCCGCCGCCATAGTTCTCGATCAACGCCTTCAGGAACCGCCGGTCCAGGCTGTCCAGCCCGGCCTCGTCCACCTCCAGCCGCGCCAGCGCCCGCGCCGCCACCAGTTTCGAAATCGTCTCGGCGCCTTCGGCCGAGGCGAAATCCCGCACCCGGCGCAGCAGACGCCCGGCGATGCGCGGCGTGCCGCGCGCCCGCGACGCGATCTCGCGCGCGCCGGCCTCGTCGATCCCCGCGCCCATCTTGCGCGCCGTGCCGCGCACCACCGCGGTCAGTTCGTCGGGGGTGTAGAACTCCAATCGCAGCGGAATGCCGAAGCGGTCCCTCAGCGGCGTGGCCAACAGGCCCGCCCGCGTCGTCGCCCCCACCAGGGTGAACGGCGCCAGATCGATCCGCACCGAGCGCGCCGATGGCCCCTCGCCGATGATCAGGTCCAGCACATGATCCTCCATGGCCGGATACAGGATCTCCTCGACCTGGGGGCTCAAGCGGTGGATCTCGTCGATGAACAGGACGTCGCGCGGCTCGAGGTTGGTCAGGATCGCCGCCAGATCGCCCGCCTTGGCCAGGATCGGCCCGGAGGTCGCACGGAACCCCACGCCCAGCTCGCGCGAGACGATCTGCGCCAGCGTCGTCTTGCCCAGTCCCGGCGGTCCGAACAGCAGCACATGGTCCAGCGCCTCGGCCCGCCCGCGCGCCGCATCGATGAAGACCTTCAGATTGCCCTTGGCCTGCGACTGGCCGACGAACTCCGACAAGGTCTGCGGCCGCAGCGCGCGATCGAAGGATTCGCCGGTCTCGGCCTCGGGGGAGATGACGCGGGTCATGGCTGGCCCGAGTGGCGAGTGGCGAGTGGCGAGTGAAGAGTGAAGAGTGAGCCGGGAAGTGAGCGCAGAGGTGAGCCGATCCGAAAGACCGCAGACGCGTCGCAGCTCACCTCTTGCTCACTAGCACTTCTCACTTCTCGCCACTCGCCACTCGCCACTCGCCACTCCCTTCTCACCGCCCCAACTCCTGCAGCGCCGCGCGGATCACCGCCGACAGCTCCGCCTCTTCGCCCAGACGAATCAACGCCTGATCCACGGCCCGACGCGCATTGACCTCGGCGACGCCCAGCCCAAGCAAGGCCGACACGGTCTCGCCGGTGATGGACGGAACGGGCGGTGCGATCTCGACGTGCATGCCAGGTGCGACGGGTGCAAAGCTGGCGTCGCCCAACGCCTTGCCCTTCAGCTCGGTCACGATCCGCAGCGCCAGCTTGGGCCCCACGCCGTTGGCCCGCGCCACCGCCGCCTTGTCCTCGCGCGCCACCGCCGACGCCAGTTCGCCGGGCGGCAGAACGTCCAGCACGGCCAACGCCGCCTTGGGCCCCACGCCCTGAATGGCCAGCAGGGTCGTGAAGGCCCGCCGCTCATCGCGCGTCAGAAATCCATACAGGCGCGGCCCCGCATCCTCGCTCCACTGCGAATGGACATGCACCGTCGCCTCGTCGCCCGGCGCCGGCAGCCGCCCCAGCGTCCGCGCCCCGCACGACACGACATAGCCCACGCCGGCACAGTCGATCAGGCATTCCGCCTCGCCGACCTCGGCCAGCACGCCTCTCAACCGCCCGATCACGCCGCCCCCCGGTGCATCGCTTCCAGCAAGGACCGCTTCCTCAGTTGCGCATGGGTGATCGCAACCGCCAGGGCGTCGGCCGCATCCGCCTTCACCTCGCCCGCGGTCGGCAGCAGCCGTTTGACCATGAAGGCGATCTGGCTCTTGTCGGCATGGCCTGCGCCCACCACCGCCTTCTTGATCAGGTTCGGCGAATATTCCGCCACCGTCAGACCCGCCTTGGCCGGGGCCAGCATCACCGCCGCCCGCGCGTGACCCAGCTTCAGCGTCGAGGACGGGTTCACATTGACGAACACCTCTTCCACCGCCGCCTCCTCACAGCCGTGGTCGGCGCAGATCGCTCCCAGCGCCTCGAACAGATGCAGCAGCCGCTCGCTGAACGGCGCGGCCTCGGGCGGCGCCACGACCCCGTGCGCGATCCAGCGCAGGCGCGCACCGTCGGACGTGATCACGCCCCAGCCGGTGCGTCGCAGACCGGGGTCCAGGCCGATGATTCTGACAGGTTCGTTCGCCATCCGTTCCCCTCATGCCGCAAAGAGGGTTATCGGGCAATAAACGGTTTCAGTCGTCGCGCGGGTCCAGGCTGTAGGCGACCACGCCCGGTATGGCGCACAGCTGTTCCGCCAGCCGCTTCAGCTGGCTTTCCTCGGCTGCCTTCAATCGCCAGGTCCGTCGAACGGTCTGGCCATCGATCAGCTCGAACCGGTCGTGTCGCGCGTCCGCATCGATGGCTTTCAGCGCCGCCTCGATCGCCGGCTCGGGCGAAGCTTCGCGCCGTTCCCAGCAGACTTCGGCGTCCACGACCGTGCGCGCCGGCAAACGCCCGCTGATCAGCTTCAGCCCGATCAGGATCAGGGCCGTGACCACCGTCGCCGCCGCGCCCAGCGCATAAAGGCCGGCCCCGAATAAAATGCCGATCGCCGAGGTGATCCACAGCGACGCCGCCGTGGTCAGCCCATGGATCGAAAACCCGGTGCGGAAGATTACCCCGGCGCACAGGAACCCGATCCCCGTCAGCACGCCGTGCGCCATCCGCGTCGGGTCTGTGACGATGTTCTCGTCGGGCAGGGCGCGGAACGCCCAGTCCGCCTGCGACATGGCCGCCAGCATCAGCAGGGCCGACGCCAGGCTGACCAGGATGTGCGTTCGCAGGCCCGCCGCCCGGCCTCGCCATTCGCGCTCGAAACCGATGACCCCGCCCGCGATCACCGCGCCGAGGATCGGCAGGACGGCGCCTTCCAGACTACCCAGATTCATCCGCGCTCAACGACGGGCCGAGCGCGGATGTTCCTTTCACGGACGATGCTGCGACATCGTGGTCGCAGCGACCGCCTCAGCCGTGCTTTTCGATATAGGTCTCCGGGTCCTTGTTCACCGGCTTGACGCCGGTGATGTACTCGGCCTCGAAGGCGGCGAACTTGACCGCCAGCGCATGGCGCGTCTCGACGTCGGCGTTCATGCGGAAGTCAGTCAGCCCCTGCCGCTCTTCCTCGCCCATGTGTTTGGAGTTGACGACGTTCGCCTCGCCCACGGCGTCGAACCAGGCCTTGGTGCCGACCTTGTGCTTTTCGACCGCCTTGACCGCGTCGCGCAGCTTGTTGTGATCCTCGATGGCGTCTTCGGTCTCGCCCTCGACCGTGCCGTCCTCGGCGTCGTTGGCGCCCTCGCCCTGCTTCAGCAGCTCGGGATAGAAGAGCCGCTCCTCGGCCTCGGCGTGCACATCCAGGAACGCCGACAACCGCGACCAGACGGCGCTCAGCGCATCGGTGTCCTTGGGGTCGATCTGTTCAATGATCGCAAACAGCCGACGCTGTTCGGCATGGTCGTCGAGGATCAGCTGGGTGATGTCCATAGGGGGCTCCAGGCGTAACGGTGAAGCCTCGTTACGCCCGGCGCACGACCCGGTTCCGTGCGAACGACTCGCGGTCGTTCGGGATCAGCCCGCGTATTTGGCCGCGTCCTCGTCGGAGATGTCCTCGTTCGAATAGACCGCCGACACGTCGTCCTCGGCGTCCAGCGCGTCCAGCAGCTTGAACAGGGTGCCGACGGCCTCGCCGGTCACCGGCACTTCGGACTGCGGCTTCCACACGATGGCGGTGGACTTGGGATCGCCCAGCACCTTGGACATGGCCTCGGCCACGTCGTTCAGGTCTTCGAAGGCGGTCCAGATCGTGTGGCCCGGCGCGTCCTCATAGATGTCGGGCTTGACCAAGTCGCTCTCGACGTCCTGGGCGCCGGCCTCGATGGCGGCCTCCATCACGGCGTCTTCAGAACCGGCCTCGGCGGCGTAGGTGATCTTGCCGACCTTGTCCCACATGAAGGCGACCGAGTTCATCTCGCTCAGGGCGCCACCGTTCTTCTTGAAGGCCGCGCCGATGTTGGACGCCGCGCGGTTGCGGTTGTCGGTCAAGGCTTCGACGATGATGCCCACGCCGCCCGGACCCCGGCCCTCGTAGCGGACCTCTTCCATCGTATCGACGTCGCCGCCGGAGGCCTTGTTGATGGCGCGCTGGATCACGTCCTTGGGCAGGCTTTCGGCCTTGGCGTTGTTGACCGCCAGGCGCAGGCGCGGGTTGGCCGCCGGATCCGGCAAGCCCGACTTGGCCGCCACGGTGATGTCGCGCGACAGTTTGGAGAACAGCTTGGAGCGCTGCGCATCGGCGCGCCCCTTGCGGTGCATGATGTTCTTGAATTTCGAGTGGCCGGCCATGGGATCGTCTTTGAGCGTTCTGAACCTGAGCGGGCGGTCCTAAACGAAGAGCGTCATCCTGTCACGATAGGCAGCGGGGGTGGAACCTCGACCGTTTGGGCGTATTGATCCGGGCGAGACAGACGGAGCGTAAAGTCATGACCGCCGACGACACCATCTATGAAGCCGAAGGCTATATGGACGAGGACCTGCACGAGGCCGACATCGTCGAGTGGTACGAAGCCCGCCCGGTGACCGTCTCCACCGCCGTCGCCACCGGCGCCATCGTCACCGCCTTCACCCTGGGCGCCCTGACCGCCGTCGGCGCCCTGTTCCTGATCGGCCGCCTGGACGACTGAGGCGCTAGACGCTCAAGCGTAAGGCCAGGGCCGCAAGGGCGACGCCTAAAACCGGCAGGGTGAGCACCATGCCCACCTTGAAATAATAGCCCCACCCGATCTTCACGCCCTTCCGCGCCAGGACGTGCAGCCACAGCAATGTGGCCAATGAGCCGATGGGCGTCATCTTCGGCCCCAGGTCGCTGCCGATGACATTGGCGTAGATCATCGCCTCCCTCGCTGCGCCGGTCGCGCCCGAAGCGTCGATCGACAAGGCGCCAATCAGGACCGTCGGCATATTGTTGGCGATAGCCGACAGGAAGGCCGTCAGGAACCCGGTTCCGAAGGCCGCGCCCCAGACCCCGCCCTGCGCGAATCCGTCCAGAAGGCCGGCGATCTGGCGTGTCAGACCGGCGTCGCCCAGCCCATAGACGACCAGATACATCCCCAGTGAGAAGATCACGACCTGCCACGGCGCCTCGCGCAGCACCTTCGTCGTGCTGACGACCGCGCCGCGCCCCGCCACGACCAACAGGACGACCGCCCCCGTCGCGGCGACGGCGGACACCGGGACCCCTCGCGGCTCCAGCACGAAGAAGCCGATCAGCAAAAACGCCAGGATGATCCAGCCCCAGAGGAAGGTCGCCCGGTCCTTGATCGCGCTGGACGGCGTGGCCAGGCGCTCCACGTCATAGGCCTTGGGAATATCGCGCCCGAACACCACAAACAGCACCATCAGCGTCGCCGCGATGCTCGCCAGGTTCACCGGCGCCATGACCGCCGCATAGCGGTCGAAGCCGATGTCGAAGAAGTCGGCCGAGACGATATTGACCAGGTTGGACACCACCAGCGGCAGGCTGGCCGCATCCGCGATGAAACCCGCCGCCATCACGAAGGCCAGCGTCGCCTTGGGGCCATAGCCGAGCGCCAGCAGCATGGCGATGACGATGGGCGTCAGGATCAGCGCCGCCCCGTCGTTGGCGAAGACCGCCGACACCGCCGCGCCCAGCAGGACGAACAGGACGAACAGCCGGCGCCCATGGCCGCCGCCCCATCGCCCGACATGCAGCGCCGCCCATTCAAAGAAGCCGGCCTCGTCCAGCAACAGGCTGATGATGATGATCGCGACGAAGGTCGCCGTGGCGTTCCAGACGATGTCCCAGACCACGGGGATGTCGGCTAGGGTGACGACGCCAAGCAACAGCGCCGCCGCCGCACCGCCCATCGCGCTCCAGCCGATCTGCAGGCCCTTCGGCTGCCAGATCACCAGGGTGATGGTGACCGCGAAGATCAGAAAGGCGACGATCATGGGCGGCTCCATCCCGGTCGACCAACGACCGCAGCACCCCTCTAGCTTGCACGAAACCATATTTCCAGTATCTTGGAATAATGGAATCCGAACCGGCTATTCTCGCGCTCGCCGCCCTGGCGCAATCCACGCGACTGGACGCCTTTCGGCTGCTTGTCCGCCATGCGCCGGACGGACTGCCGGCCGGAGAGATCGCGGACCGGCTCGCCGTTCCGACCAATACGATGTCGGCGCATCTGGGCGTGCTGTCGCGCGCCGGACTGATTGTGTCCCAGAGGCGCAGCCGGTCGATCATCTACCGGGCTGATCTGGATCGACTGGGCGAGGTCGTGCTGTTCCTGCTCAAGGACTGCTGCCAGGGCCGCGCCGAGCTTTGCCAACCCCTGCTGGCCGAACTGGCCCCCTGCTGCGACTGAGGCCAATGGACGTCGTCATCTATCACAACCCCGCCTGCGGCACGTCGCGCAACACCCTGGCCCTGATACGCCACGTCGGGATCGAGCCGCATGTGATCGAGTACCTGAAGACCCCGCCCAGCCGTGCGCTGCTGGCCCAACTGGTCGAACGGATGGGCGGATCGGTGCGCGATATCCTGCGCGAAAAGGGCACGCCCTACGCCGACCTCGGCCTGGACGACGCCGCCCTGTCGGACGACCAACTGCTGGACGCCATCGCGGCGCATCCGATTCTGATGAACCGCCCCATCGTCGTCTCGCCCCTGGGGGTGAAGCTGTGCCGCCCGTCCGAGGCGGTGCTGGACCTGCTGCCCGACACTCTCTCCAAGCCCTTCGTCAAGGAAGACGGCCAGGTCATTCTCGACGCCTAGGGGCGGGCGCGAGGTCTATGACGCGCGTTGCCCGTCCAGCCAGTCCAGGCGGCTGAGCTGCAGACTGATCGCCAGTTCGATGCGGGGACGCTCGATCGGGTCCAGCGACACCACATACTGACGCAAGGCGGCGATTTCCGCCTCCACCGTGCGCCTCAGGGCCGCCAGGGCCTCAGCCTTTCGGACAGGCGGCAGACGGTCCCACATGCCTGAGCGCAGGCGGAAGGGGTCTAGACCGACGCTGGCGGCGCGCTCGGCGTCGCAGATCCAGTCTTCCATCACCGCGACTCCCTGTGGCGTCAGGGACAGAAGAACCGTGCCCCGGCCCGAACCCGTCTCGGCCGCGTCGATCACGCCACGATCCGTCAATCGTCGAATGGCCGGATAGACGGCGCCCGCGCTGCCCCTCCATTCCAGAGACATCGAATCCTGGAACGCCTTGCGGACCTTGAAGGCGGTCGAGGCGCCGCGATGATGGATTTCCGACAGGATGGCGCCTTCCAGCTCCGTCAGGCTTCCTTGCCGATTGTTCATTTGACCCGATCCGACTCGATAGTCCTAATCGGACTATCGACGTCCATGGAGGAATGCATGATCCGGTCCTTGTTCAAACGCGCCACGGCAGCGGCCTGCCTGGCCGGAGTCAGCCTATCGGCTGGCCTTGCTGCGGCGCAAGCCGCGCCTGTCTCTCAAGCGCCCACTCAGGCGCCCCCTCTGGCGACCGCCCCCGCGCCGGCGGCCGCTGTGGCCCGCATCCCGCTCTATGTTTCGGACGGCCGGGCGCTTCTGATGATGCGGATCAACGGCGGCCATCCTGCGCCCGTCGTCTTCGACACCGGCACCAACGGCAACCTGATCTACAAGTCTTACGCCGACGACATGGGCATGCCGAATGTGGGCCCGTCCCAGTCCAGGGACGGCAGCACGGGCCTGATGGTGCCCGGCTATACGACCAGTCTGAAGGGGGTGACCCTGGGCGGCTATGCGATCACCGAGGGCCCCGCCACCGTCTTCGAGTTCAGGGACGAGGACGAAGTCGGCATCTTCGGTCCCAACAGCTTCCCCGGGAAACTGGTCGAGATGAACCTGGCGAAGGGCGAGCTTCGCATCATGGCGCCCGATGCGCCCCAGCGCCCCGAGGGCCCCGGACACGCCTATTCCGACGACGAACGCCTGCCGGTCGTCGCCTTGGACCTGCCGGGCGCCTCGGTCGAGGCCACCCTGGACACCGGCAACGACAGCGCCTTCCTGCTGCCGCTGTCTCTGGTCAGCCAGATCAAGTTGAAGGGCGAGCCGCGCAAGATCGGCATCGCGACCTCCGCCGCCGGAACCCAGCCGGTGTACGAGGCCCAGGCCGACGGCCCGGTCAAGGTCGGCGGCGTCGTGGTCGACAGCCCCAAGCTGCGTTTCATCGAGGGCGGAACCCCCAATGTCGGCCTGCCCATGATGCGCAAGTTCCGATTCGTCTTCGACCCCACCAACGAACGCACCTGGGTCCTGGCGGGCGACTGACGGTCAGGGCGGTCCGATGTCGTCAGGCGTCGGACCGTTCGGGCGTCTGCGGAATACGGTCCGTCAGCAGTTTCAGGACCTTGGCGGTAATGGCCAATTCCTCGTCGGTGACGCCGGCCAGCAGTCGGGTGCGATCCTCACGCGCCACACGATCGGAGGCGTTCAGCGCCTCCAGCCCCTTGGGTTCCAGCCGGATCAGGTTGGCGCGTCCGTCGCCGCAAAACGGATGGCGTGACACCAGCCCCTCTTCGATCGACAGCTTGATGCGGCGCGACAGCGACGCCTCCGATATCCGCAAGATCGCCGCCAGCTCCGACTGCGTCAGACCCTTGGGCTTGGACGCCAGAACATACAGGTGCGCACGCTGCGCCGCCGTATAGCCTCGGCCGCGAAACAGCGCATTGGCCCGCGTGATCCACGCCCGGGCCACGAAGGCGATGCGCATCGACACGACCAGTTCCAGGCTTCCGCGCGGATCGTCCCCGGTCGTCGCTGCATCCGCCTCCGTAAAGCTTAGATAGAAGGCGTCATCGAGATCGGCGGGGTGGGAAGACATGGGCGTCACGCAAACAGGCGCTGGATATCAGGCGAAGAGCGAAAGCCTTTACCCCGCGCGCAGGTTCTCCACCACGCTTCTCAGCCGCGCCGGCAGCGGCTTGGGCCGGCGGGTTTCGGCGTCGACATAGACGTGGACGAAATGGCCGATGGCGGCGGGAACATCGACGCTGCGCTTGAAGACCGCAAAGCCGTAGGTAACGCTGGAGGTGCCGATCGCATCGACCTTGATCCCGACTTCGATCACATCGGGAAACTTCAGCGACGAGGTGTAGCGGCAGCCCGAGTCCACCACCAGGCCGATCGATTCCGTCAGCGCATTGGCGATCAGCAGGTGGGCGTTCACCGCAGAGTCCACGAACTCGTAGAATTTGGCGTTGTTGATATGGCCGTACTGGTCGTTGTCGGCCCAGCGGGTGGAGACCATGTGAAAGGCCTTGTAGGTCGCCCGTTGCGCCAGCGCGCCCTCGTCTCGTTTCGGCATCGTCGTCTCCCTCGGCGACGCGAACCGTCGCTCTCGATCCCGACGCTCTAGCTTGGACGACGTTAGGTCAAGCGCCTATCGGTAGGAGTCTGATCACGAACGCGCTGGCCGACAGCGCCCCAGAGGGCAGACCGATATGAGCCTCCAGACCCGCGCCGCCGTCCTGTCCCGCATGGGCGCCGTCCACCCTTACGCTGACAGCCGCCCCCTGTCGGTCGAGACCGTGACGCTGGACCCGCCCGGCCCGGGCGAGGTGCTGGTCGCGATCAAGGCGGCGGGCCTGTGCCATTCGGACCTGTCGGTCATCAACGGCGACCGCCCCCGTCCCCTGCCTATGGCCCTGGGTCACGAGGCGGCGGGCGTGGTCGAGGCGCTGGGGGACGGCGTCACCGATCTCGCCATCGGCGATCACGTCGTCATGGTCTTCATGCCGTCCTGCGGCCATTGCGACCCGTGCGCCGGCGGCCGTCCCGCCCTGTGCGAGCCCGGCGCCGCCGCCAACGGCCGGGGCGAACTGTTGTCCGGCGCCCGCCGCATCTTCCGCGAGGGCGAGCCCGTCAACCACCACCTGGGCTGCTCCGCCTTCGCCGAGCGGGCCGTCGTCTCACGCCGCTCCCTGGTCAAGATCGATCCCGACCTGTCCTTCGAGGAGGCGGCCCTGTTCGGCTGCGCCGTCCTGACCGGCGTCGGGGCCGTGGTGAACACCGCCCAGGTCCGCGCGGGTCAGAGCGTCGTCGTCATCGGCCTGGGCGGCGTGGGCCTGGCCAGCGTGCTCGGCGCCCTGGCCTCCGGCGCCAGCCCCGTCGTCGCCGTCGACCTGTCCGAGGACAAGCTGGCCCTGGCCCGCACCCTGGGGCCCGTCCACACCGTCAACGCCGCCGACCCCGACGCCGTCGATCAGGTCCGCACCCTGACGAACGGCGGCGCCGACGTCGCCTTCGAAATGGCCGGCGCGGTCCGGGCGCTGGAGGCGGCGTGGAAGATGACCCGGCGCGGCGGAACCACCGTCACTGCCGGCCTGCCGCCGCCCGATTCGGCCCTTGCCGTCAATATCGTCTCCCTGGTCGGCGAGGAGCGCACGCTGAGGGGCTCCTACATCGGAACCTGCGTCCCCAGCCGCGACATCCCCCGCTACGTCGCCCTGTATCGCCAGGGCCGCCTGCCCGTCGATCGCCTGATGAGCGGCATCATCCCCCTCGATGACATCAACACCGGTTTCGAACGCCTCCACGCCGGCGAGGTCGTGCGGCTGATCGTCAGACCCTGACGACACTGTAATCCCGCCGCCCGCTTTCGGCCGCAAATCCGCAGACCAATGTCCGCTCAAGCTTCAGCGGAGATCTTCCATGCGCCCGTCTCGCCTGTCCTGCGCCGCCGCGATGTCGGCCGTCGTCCTCGCCTTCGCCGTTCCGGCCTTGGCTCAAGAGACTCCGCCTCAGAACAACGCCGAGATGGCCGCCATCTTCGCCGCCGATCAGGCGATACGGCAGAACCTGACCCCGGACTTCTTCAAGGACCGCGCCCGCGTCACAGCAATGCTCGCCGAAGACGCCGCGCGCCGGGTCCAGACCCGCGCCCTGCTGGACGCCGGCGCGCTCAGCACCGGCGAGGACTATCGCGCCGCCGCCTTCGTCTTCCAGCATGGCTCCACGCCCGAGGATTATCTGCTGGCCCATAGTCTGGCCGTCGCCGCCGTGGCCAAGGGCTCGCCCGAAGGCGCCTGGATCGCCGCCGCGACGCTGGATCGCTATCTGCAGATGACCGAAAAGCCGCAGATCTACGGCACCCAGACCCGCAAGACCCGCGACGCCCCGGCCACCCTCGATCCCTATGATCGCGCCCTGATCCCCGACAGCCTGCGCGCCGTCTTCGGCGTCCCGCCCCAGTCGGAGCAGGACGCGCGTCTCGCGGCCGTCAACGCCGCGGCGGAGGCCGCGGCGTCCCAGCCCTGATCGCTCAGTTCGCCGCCGGCTTCGGCGGGGCGTTCTTCACATACTGGTCCAGCCAGCGGGTCATTTCCCACAGGGTGTGGCCCACCGATTCCCGCGCGCGGTATCCGTGCGCCTCCAGTGGCAGGATGACGTAACGCGCGGTCGCCCCCAGCCCCTTCAGCGCCGCATAGAACCGCTCGGACTGGACCGGGAAGGTGCCCGAGTTGTCGTCCGCATCGCCGTGGATCAGCAGGATCGGCTCGTTCAGCTTGTTCGCATAGGTGAAGGGCGACATCTCGGTATAGACCTCGGTCGCCTCCCAATAGTTGCGCTGCTCCGACTGGAAGCCGAACGGCGTCAGGGTGCGGTTATAGGCGCCCGACCGCGCGATCCCGGTCCGGAACAGGTCGGTGTGAACCAAGAGGTTCGCCGTCATGAAGGCGCCGTAGCTGTGGCCGCCCACGGCGATCCGGTCGCGATCCGCCACCCCCATCGCCACCACCGCATCCACGGCGGCCTGGGCGTCGGCGGTCAGCTGCTCGACATAGGTGTCGTTCGGCTCGGCCCCGTCCTTGCCGATGATGGGCATGGAGGGGTTGTCGAAGATTGCATAGCCCTGGGTCAGCAGGAACAGATGGCTGGACCCGCCCGGCCGCACGAAGCGGTTCTGCACATCCACTGTCTGGCCCGCCACCGCCGCATCGGTGAACTCGGCCGGATAGGCCCACATCAGCATCGGCAGCGGCCCGTCGCGGTCCTTGTCGTAACCGGCCGGCAGATACAGCGTCCCCGACAGCTTGACCCCGTCGGCCCGCTCATAGGTCACCAGTTGCCGCGTCGCCTCGGCCAGCTGCGGCGCCGGATCAGGGAAGTTGGTCAGCCGCGTCGTCTGGCCCGTCGTCAGGTCGCGGATCTGCAGGTTGGGCGGATCCAGCCGCGTTTCGCGCTGCGTCACCACCCGCTTGCCGTCCGCATCCAGGAAGCCGACCACATATTCGTAGTCCGTGTTGGCCGAGGTCCACAGCCGTTCGCTGCGTCCCGTCGCCGGGTCCATCGCGGCCAGGAAGGGGAACTCGCCCTGCGGCGTCGCGCCCGCGCCCGACATCAGGATGCGCCCCTGCGGATCGAAGCGGATCACCGACCGCCCTTGAGCATTCGGCTGGGTCACCGGCTGGCCCGGATTGTCGTAGCGGGCCTGATAGTTCCGCTCCAGCAGCACCCGGCCCTCGCCGGGGTTGGACGGATCGACGACGAACCGCGTCTCGTGCCGGGTGTTGAACCAGCGGCTGTTGACGATGGCCAGGTCGTCCTTGCCCCACACGATCCCGCCGAACCGTTCCTTCAGGTCGATCAGCTTGACGGGCTCGCCCGTGAAGGGCGCAGCCTGCATGAAGACCCGATCCCGGAACTCAGCCTCGCGGCGGATGTCGCCGCCGTCCAGCGCCTCGACCCAGGTCAGGGTCGCCGGCGCATCGGCGCGCCAGCCGACCGCGCGCGGCCCCGGCGCCACCGCGTCGAAGGCGGTCGGCACATCGTCCCGCAGCGGCAGGTCGGCGACCGTGCGCACCACGCGACCGTTCAGATCCGTCACCACGATCTCGGTCGGGAACAGGTCGTCCGGCACCGCATAGGAATAGGGCCGCTTGGCGATCTCATGCAGGATGTATTGACCGTCCGGCGACACCGACGCGTCCAGATAGACCGCCGGCGACCCGATCGTCCGTGCACGGCCGTTCAGCGGAACCAGCGTCAGCTGGCTGGTGAAATAATGGTCGAACAGGGCCTCGTCGCCGGGGTTGGACAACAGGTCCTGATAGGTCCGCACCGGCGCGACCCGCCCGGC
The DNA here is from genome assembly GCF_005484585.1 of Brevundimonas sp. SGAir0440. Lineage (NCBI taxonomy): Bacteria > Pseudomonadati > Pseudomonadota > Alphaproteobacteria > Caulobacterales > Caulobacteraceae > Brevundimonas > Brevundimonas sp. SGAir0440. Next base: position 3,039,753 of record NZ_CP039435.1, read on the forward strand.
CGTCTCCTCGATATTGGGCCCCGTGGGCGCCGCCGTCACGTCCGGCGCCGGACCGCGTCCCGCCGGCACCGCCTCGACCAGCAGGCCCGAACTGTCGGGCAGCCACTCATAACCCGTCCCGCCCGTCATATTGACCACCGGATCGGTCAGCTTCCTCGCCCGCGCCGAGGCCACGTCCACCACCCACAGCTCCAGCCCCGTCGGACGATCCAGCACGAAGGCCAGCGACTTGGCGTCCGGCGAGAACCGCGGCGCCGTGAACCGCGCGCCGTCGGGCAGGGCCACGACGCGAGGTTGCCCCCCGTCCACCGCCTGCAGGCTCAGCCCCGTCAGCCACGCCACCCGGCTTTCGGCCGCGCCGTTGTTTCTCGGATTGATCCGCGTCCCCGCCAGCCTCAGCATCGGCTCGGCCAGGGCCTTGATGCTGGGTAGGTTGGACCGGTCCATCAACACCAGCGTCCGCCGATCCGGGCTCAGCATCGACGACGGCGTCGGCTTGGCGTCCAAGATGTCCGCGATCGGCGCCGGCGGCTGCTGATAGACCATCGGCCCCACAGCCGGCGCCGCGTTCTGGGCCCCCGCGTTCTGGGCCAACGCCCCACCCGCCACGCCGCTCATCAGCACCGCCGCCAGAACCAGCCCAACCCCACGTCCACGCATCATCATCGTCTGAAGTCCCCACAAATCCCGAACCCCAGACCTACCCCCGCCGGCACGCCGACGCCAACCCGTTTTGGGGTCAAGCAGTCATTAGGTCGCTGGCGGCGTCAGACGACGATTTCCCCGAATGCCGGTTCAATCCCTCGCGTCGTTTCCAACCGCAGAACATAGGCGCCGGGCCTGAGCATCATGGTTCCCCGCGCCTGGCCCGCCTCCAGCAGAAAGTGGTCTGCCGGGATGACCATGCCTTCCTGCATATGCAGCGCTTGCAACAGGGCCGGGCCTTCAAAAGCCGGGATCGAGACCTCGACCGCCTTTCGCAGGGGGTCAGCCGCCAGCCAGCCCGGCCGTCCAGCCACGCGCTCCAGTCTCGGATGAAAGACGCTCAGGTCCACTCGACCTTCGAAATCGCTGTTGGCGAAGGCGATCCCGTTGCGCGACACAACGATAGGCGCGGTCGGCTGGAAGCGCTTCAAGACAGCGGCGACATGCGGCGCATCGGCTTGCGGCCGCGTTGCAGGCCAGTTCCAGGACTGCTCGATGGTCAGGGGATCGATGCCGGTCAGCGCCTTCAGCCGAGCGGCGAACCACAGGCCCCCGCGCCCTTCAAGCTCCATGGCATGACTGTAGCCGCACAAGACGAAGATCCGCGCATCCGGTCGGCCCTTCAGCACAGTTTCGACCAGATTTCCGGCCTGTGCCGCTTCTCGCGCGGCGATCTGCTCATCACCTGACGCCGTCGCCGGCGGCCTTTGGTCCCACCGCCATTCGTAATCCGCGAACGTATAACCGAGCTCCGCCGCCTCCCTTACGGCCTCCGCATAGACCGGGTCGGCGATGTAGTATCCGAAACTGGAATGCAACGGATCTCCCCGCCTGTATCTGCGTATGCTAGGCGCCGCCTCTTGCTGTGGCTGGAGGAAGGTTTCGGCGGCGAAGGTGTCGAAACCCAGCGGGCTCAAAGCCCGCATGACGCGCGTCGCGAAACCGCGATGGCCCGATATGTTGTGGGCCTCGTTGAGTATGACGATCTGCCTGTCTGTCGCGGCTTCGACGATGGCGGACAGGGCATCACGGCTCTCGGCGTCCGACAGGTCTGGCAACTCGGCGTCGGCCGGCCGATCCTTTTCGTCGCCGCCGATCGCCGTCGTCTCGTCGCCAAGGAAGGCGGCATACTGCGCCAGAAAGCCTCCAGCCGCCGGACGGCCCGCAGCCGCCTGCGCCTTCAGCTCGAGATACTGCGGCAGATACCGCCCTTCGACCATGAACTGCTGCTCGGCGCTCAATGGCGTCTGCGACCAAGCAGGTCGCACAGCCAGCGCGCCCGTCGCAACGGCCGCCAGCCCTAATCCTCGTCGTGTCAGCATTCGCCCCTCCATCTCCCTTAAATCGCAGGTTGTGCTGGGCGGAAGTATGGCGAGCTGTCGCCGCGTCGAAGGTTTGCGTGTGAACGGCGCCTCTTTCGGCCTTGTTGCGCATCGTTCCGATTTTGACTGCCACAAGAAAATCGTAGCGGCCTGCGGCGTCTTCGGAGTTTCCGCTCTCGGCGCCTTTGCCTAGGAACGACAGGCATGTCCGTTCGGCGCCAATCCATGTCTCTAAATCTCGATCGTCTCACCGCCCAAGAACAGGACCTGCTGCGTCTTCTGGCTCAGGGTCATACCGCCAAGACCATAGCCAATCTGACGGGCCTGTCGGTCAATAGCGTCAACGAAAGGCTCCGATCGGCACGGCGTAAAACCGGCGCAGTCAGCAGCCGCGAGTTGGCGCGCCGTCTCGCCGATCAAGCTCCACAGCCGCCACAAGAAATTCGGCCCAAACTATTCGGTGTTGGCCGCCAGACGCCCGAGCGGCACTGGTCGGGCTCGGATCGAGCGGCGACCGGCAAGGTCAGTTTGCGGAGAACAGCGATGGCGTTCGCAGTAATTTTTGCGGCCGCATTGGCGGGCCTTGTCACCAGCAGGTTTCAATATCCGGCTGTCTCATCCTCTCAACCCACATCACCGCCAGGGTCGGCTGCGCATAGCTCTGGAGGGGAGGAATGGAGAGGACTCTTCAGTCCCAACGTTCCGGCCGTCGCCTTCCTGGTTCCCGATCCGTCCAAACCGTACAGTGCGACCCCGCAGGTCATGCTAATCTGCGAAGGCCTTTCCATGACCACCATCGTGCGGGGATTTTCACCGCGCGATGCATGGCCCCAACCTGAAATGGACCTGCGGGTCGGCGATGTTGTGGTCAGAACAGGCTCGCCTCAGGTGAAAGGCGATGCTGACGATCCCGCCCTTGAATACGCATTTTCGATCGCAGACGAAATTTTGGAGCCCTTGGCGCAGGGCGCATCCATCGCCTTCACCTTTGATGGCCAGACCATTTCAGCGCCGACAATTTCTGAACCCTGGCGCAGCCGTTTCGTGAAGGCGTGCGGTGATCTGGTTCATCCCGGCATGCGCCGACGCGGCGCCGTCAGCGCCCGCGTCTATTGAGCGTTGAGCAGCGCCTTGACCTGATCGCGCTCCGGCGCCGAGGGTTGCGCACCCGGGCGGGTTGCGGCGAAGGCTCCGGCGGCGCAGGCGAAGCGCAGCGCCTCGGCCGGGTCCATGCCTTCCAGCAAGGCGACGGTGATGGCGGCGACGAAGGCGTCGCCCGCGCCTGTCGCATCGACCGCCTCGACGGCGGGCGGGGTCGCCCAGGCCATCTCGACGCCGCGCTGATACATGGCCGCGCCTCGCGCGCCCTTGGTCACCACCACTCGACCGCCGCCCCGATGCAGTCCATCGCCATAGAAGGCCGCCTCGGTCTCGTTCACGACGATCAGGTCGGCGCGGCGCAGCAGCAGTTCCGACACCGGCGCGGCGGGCGCCAGATTGGCGCAGACGAAGCCCGTCGCCCGGCCCACCGCCGCCTCGACCGTCTCGATCGGCAGCTCCAGCTGTACGATCAGCGCGCCCTCGATCCGCTGCGGCAGCTGTTCAGGGGTGACCATGTGGTTGGCGCCGGCCGCGACCACGATCTGGTTCTCGCCGGTCGGATCGACGGCGATCAAAGCGACCCCCGTCGGGGCCGCCACATCCACCTCCACCCCCGCCAGATCGACGCCCAGGCCCTCCATCAGGGCCAGGGCCTCGCCGGCCATGGCGTCGTCGCCGACCCGCCCGATCAGACAGACCTCGGCCCCCAGCTTCTCGGCCGCGAGAGCCTGGTTGGCGCCCTTTCCGCCGGGATGGCGCGCCAGGGTCGCCCCGGTCACCGTCTCGCCCGGCGCCGGCAGTTGGGGCGCGGTGGCCACCAGATCCAGATTGATCGAGCCGACGACGGTGATCCTCATGCGCCGGCCTCCAGCGCCTGAGCCTTCAGAGCTTGGGCCTCCAGAGCTTGAGCCTTCAGCTTGGCGACGATCAGATCGAACACCCCTTGCGCGTCCGCCGCGACCGCCCAGCGATGCCGCGCCGTCGCCGGATCGATCCGGAACTCGACCGCCGTATGCCCGCGCGTCAGGTCCGAACCCGTCTCCACCTCGATTCGGCAGGGCTTCGTCTCGAACAGGTCAGGCTGGATCAGCCAGGCGATGGGACACGGGTCATGCAACGGCGCTGCATCCCAACCCACGATTTCGCGCTCCACCCGCTGCGAGAACCGCAGCGTCGACGCCGCCGCCCGCGCGGCCTCGCTGTCGATGGCCTCTATCGCCGCGATCCGGTCCTCGGTCGCGCGCACCTGATGGGTCGCATCCAGGCCGAAGGCGACGACCTGACAGCCCGATCCGAACACCACCGCCGCCGCATCCGGATCGGCCCAGATGTTGAACTCGGCCGATGCGGTGACATTGCCGCCTTCCGACCGCGCCCCGCCCATGACGACCACCGGCCCCAGCCGTTCGGCCAGCCGCCGTTCGCGCCGCATCGCCAGCGCCAGATTGGTCATCGGCCCCAGGACGGCGATGGCGACCGAACCTTCGGGCCGGCTCATCACCAGATCGACGATGGCGTTGGCGGCCGGTCCGTCGCCGACGATCCCCGTCGGTTCGAACGGCTCCAGATCGCCCAGACCCTCGACGCCGTGAAACTCGCCCGCCCCCGCCGGCGGACGTTTCAGCGGCCGCTCCGCCCCGCCGAAAACCGGCACGTCCTCGCGCCCGGCGATCTGGCGGATGATCCGCGCATTGCGCTGGGTCTTGGCGACGGGGACATTGCCCCCGACCGTGGTGACGGCCAGCAACTCCAGCTCGGGCGCGGCGAAGGCCAGAAACAGCGCCACGGCGTCGTCCACGCCGGGGTCGCAATCGATGATCAGGGACTGAATAGACACCGCCCATGACTAGGCAGGCCGGCCGCGCGGAGCAAGCCGCAACCGCGCCTCAGACCCGACACGCCGTCACGCACGCCTGGGCCAGCACCTCGGCCGAATCCGTCAGCGGGATCGGCGCATCCTTGGCCCTCAGCAGCAGCGGCACTTCGGTGCAGCCGGCGATCAGCCCGTGCGCGCCCGCATCCGCCAGGGCCTGCGCCAGCCGCAACATCCCTGCCCGCGCCGCCTCGCCGACATCGCCGCGCTTGACCCCATAGACCAAGCCCATGAAGGCCTCGCGGTCCGCACCCTCCAGCAGCACAGTGTCGACCCCGCGCGCCGCCAGCGCCTGCGTGTACAGCCGCTCGCCCCCCGGCGTCGCCAGCACCCCGATCCGCTTGGCTCCAGAGGCCGCCGCCGCATCCGCCGTCGCCGCAATCATGTCGATGAAGCCCAGCCCCTTCGCCTCGCACGCCGCGCGGATCGCACCCGCCTGGGCGTGGGCGGTGTTGCAGGGCATGGCGATCACCTCGGCTCCCGCCGCCGCCAGCCCCTCGGCCATCTGTCCCAGCACCAACTCGGCCTCGCCCGGCCGCGTGTTGCGATCGGGAACGTGGGGGTTCAGGTCCATCACGACCCGGATATGATCGGCGTCGCCCTCCGCCGGCGTCAGCGCCTGCACCCGCGCCAGAAACGCCACGGTCGCCGCCGGCCCCATGCCGCCGATCACGCCCAGGATCTTGCTCATCGCATCACGCCCCATCCCACGACCGCCGCGGCGGCCAGAACTGCCGGCACGGCGTAGCGGCTCTGCCAGGCCCACGCCACCGCCAGGGCGCCCGCAAAGATCGCTGCAGCCGCCGCCATCGACGGCGCCCGCTGCAAGGTCGCCCAGCCCAGCTCCACGCTGGTCGCGGCGATGATCCCTACGACGGCGGCCGCGACCCCGGCCAGACCGTCGTGCAGCCGCCGGTCCTCGACCACCGCCTCCAGCCGTTCATAGAAGATCATTGAAAAGGCGAAGGCGGGCGCGAACACCCCGGCCGTCATCGCCAGCGCCCCGCCCCAGCCCGCGACCACGAAGCCGACAAAGGTGCAAAAGATCACCAGCGGCGCCGGGATCACTCCCGCAAAGGCGATCCCGTCCAGAAACGCCCCATCGTCGATCAGCCCGCGCCCCACCGTATCGGCGCGCACATAGGGAATGGCGGTATAGGCGCCGCCGAACGTCAGCAGCCCCGCCTTCAGCCCCGTCCAGAACATCGCGACCCAGCCGCCATCGCCCGCCGGCCCCGCCGTCTGTCCAAATACCGGCCCGCCGTCCCCCAGCCCGTGCATCGCCAGGGCTGCGAGAACCGCCAGCGCCACGACCCCGACGGCCAGGCCGACCCGCCCGACCCGGACCAGCAGATAGGCCGCCCCGCCCGCCGCCAGCACGATCCAGAAGGCCGCTCCCGCCAGGGTCGCCGCAAAGCCGACGACGGCGACGGCCCACAGCCAGCGATCCTCCAGAATATGCGATCCGATCTTGCAGACGGCGCGCACGATCACCGCGACCACCGCCGACTGAACCCCCAGGAACGCCCCGGCCAGCAGGCCCACGACCGGCGACAGCGCCACATAGGCCCAGCCGATCCCCAGCATCAGGATCAGCCCCGGCAGCATGAACCCCAGGCCCGCCAGCAGACCGCCCATCCGCCCCCGCGCCCGCATGCCCATATGCACGCACAGCTCGTGCGCCTCCGGCCCCGGCAGGATCTGCAACACCGCCAGCAGCCGGTTGAACCGCGCGCTGGACATCCACCGGCCCTGATCGACCAGCTCGCGCCGGATCATCGCGATCTGCGCCACCGGCCCGCCAAACGCCAGCAGCCCGAACCGCAGGAACCGCAGAAACACCGCCGTCAAGGACAGCGCCGGCGGAACAGGTTCGATCTCGCGCACCGTCACCCGCCGCCCCCGTCTTCACCGCTTCGAGCCCGCGCGATCCGATAGGGCCCCGCGCGCAGCGCCAGCGGCCGTCCCTTCCAGCTCAGTCGCACCGCGCCCTCGTCCACCAGGGCGTCCACCGCCGCGTGAACGTCAGGCATCGCCTCGCGCCACGCGCCGTCTTCGCCCGCGACCGCCCGCGCAACCTCGCTGGGGCAGACAGTGGCGTCCTCGGCCCGGGCGGCCAGAAGCGCCAGCGTGGCCTCGCGCGGGTCCATGACGGACGGCGCGCCTACAGCGCCCCTTCGATCTCGGTCTGATAGCCGAACAGCCCCTGCGCTCCGCCAGTGTGCAGGAAGACCACTGTCTCGCCATTGAATTGTCCGGCCCGCGCCAAGGCGATCAGCCCCTTCATCGCCTTGCCCGAATAGACCGGGTCCAGCACGATCCCGTCCAGACGCGCGGCCAGGGTCAGGGCGTCGATCACCCCCTGGTCGATCAGGCCATAGCCCTCGCCGACATAGTCGCAATCGGCGACCACCATCTCGCGCGTCACCCGGCCCGGTTGGCCCAGCAGGGCGGCCGTCTCCTCGGCCAGTTTGAAGACGTTCGCCTCCTGCCTGTCCTTGGGCGCCCGCACCCCGATGCCCAGCACGAGAATGTCCGCCCGCATGACCGCCAGCCCGGCGACCAGGCCCGCGTGGGTGCCCGCGCTGCCCGTCGCCGTCACGATGCGGTGGACCTCCAGATCCATCTCATCGGCCTGGACCAAGATCTCGCGCGCGCAATCGACATAGCCCAAAGCCCCGATCGGGTTCGATCCGCCGCCGGGAATGACATAGGGCTTGCCGCCCCGCGCCCGCACCTCGTCCGCCGTCTTCTCCAGCTCGGCGACCATGTCCGTCCCGCCCGGCACGGTGCGCAGGGTTGCGCCGAACAGCCGGTCCAGCAGCACATTGCCGTTGCCGACATAGTCCGTCGCCTTGGACCCCGTCCGCTCTTCCAGAATGATCTCGCAGGCCAGGCCGTGGGCGGCGGCCGCCGCCGCCGTCTGGCGCACATGGTTCGACTGCACCGCCCCTTGCGTCACCAGGGTGTCGGCGTCCTGTTCGAACGCCGCGCCCAGCAGGAACTCCAGCTTGCGGGTCTTGTTGCCGCCGCCGGCCAGGCCGGTGCAGTCGTCGCGCTTGATCCACAGATCCAGACCCAACTCCTCCGACAGGCGGGGCAGCGGCTCCAGCGGCGTCGGCAGATGGGCCAGGCGGATACGGGCGAAACGGGCGAGATGCATGGGACGGTTTCCTGTTCGCCGTCTTGATAGCCCGCGCCCATGACATTCAAAAGCGTCCAGCCCCAGCCGCCCGCCCCTTCGCGCGCCCTCGGCCTCAGCCCGGCGCGCCGGCCTCGGCCACACGCGTCGGCGCAACGAAGGCGGCGTCGCACAGGGCCTGGGCGAAGGCGTGGGACGTGACCGCCTGCCGGTCCATCAGGGCGTCCAGCACCCCGGCCCCCGCATCCACCGTCACGACCAGCGGATAACGCCCGACCACCTGACCGCCCTGCGCCGGGTCGCGCAATTCGGCAGTCGCCCGCATCCGGTGTTCGGCGCGATCGCCCGCCAGAATGGCCAGGCGCGGCGCCCGGCTCAGCGCCTCGACATGGATGTTCAGGTTCAGCCGATGCCGACCACCGGCGCACAGCCCCATTTCGTTCAGCACCTCGTCGTTGAAGGTGTCGGCGAAGTCGTCCTCGGCGTCCAGCCAGCCGGTCGTCGTCGTGACGCTGCCGATCCGCGCCTGTTCGGCCATGGCGGGCGACAGGGCCATCGGCTCGCCGCCGACCTCCACCGAGGCGCAGGCCGTCAATCCCGCGCACACCATGACCGCCAGGATGGCGGTCGTCTTGATCTGTTTCATCGTTCCCTCTCCCTCGATGACGCGACTAAGCTTGGCTGCGAATGAACGCCGCCTGAACGCCGTTCGACAAGCGGTCCGGAGCCAAAGCCGGCGTCCAAGCGTTGCCGCCGCATGACCGCCGCCGCGCCGCCCTTGGATCTGCAACGCGAGCGCGCCTATGTCCGCGATCTGGGCCGCGCCTTCGCCGGCGCCCTGGTGTTCAACATCCCGCTCTTGATGACGATGGAGATGTGGGCGCAGGGCGTGATCATGGACCGTTGGCGGCTGCTGACCTTCATCGTCGCCGGCCTGCCGCTGCTTTACGGCCTGGCCTATTACGCCGGCTTCTCCAAGCGACGCGGGCCGGTCAACGATGCGCTGGACACCGCCGTGGCCCTGGCCGTCGGCTTCATCACCGCCTCGGTGCTGCTGATTCTGTTCGGCGTCGTCGAATGGGACGCGCCGCCGCGCGAGGGCCTGGGCATGGTCGCGCTTCAGGCGATTCCCGGCGCCATGGGCGCGCTTCTGGCCCGGCGTCAGCTCAGCGGGGATGGCGGAGGCGACACCGATGAAGATCAGGCCTCCTATTTCGGCGAACTGTTCCTGATGGCGGCCGGCGCCCTGTTCTTCGCCCTGAACGTCGCTCCGACCGAAGAGATGATCCTGATCGCCTACAAGGCGACGCCCGCCCACATCCTGACCCTGATCGCCGTCTCCATCCTTCTGCTGCACCTGATCGTCTTCAAGGCCGGCTTCGCCGGTCAGGAAGAGGCCGAACATCCGATCAAGGCCTTCCTGCATTTCACCTTGCCCGGCTATGCCATCGCCCTGGCCGTCAGCCTGTTCACCCTGTTCCTGTTCGGGCGCACCGACGGCCATGCCGTCGCCGGCGTGGTCCAGACGATGGTCGTCCTGGGCTTCCCCGCCGCCATCGGCGCCGCCGCCGCCCGTCTGTTGGTCTGACCCCATGCCCACAAAGAAAAAGCCCGCCGCGTCGACCCGCCCTCTGTTGCAATGGGGCATGGCCCTGCTCGGCGCCGTCATCACCCTGACCGCCATCGGCATTGTGGTGTGGGAGGCGCTGCAGCCCACGGCCCCGCCCGCGCTCAGCGCCCGCATCGTCGCCGTGGACGTCACCGCCGCAGGCCAGGTCGCAACCGTCCGGGTCCAGAACGACGGCGACGACACCGCCGCCGCCGTGGATATCGAAGGGGTTCTGGGCGACCAGACCGCGACCGCCAGCCTGGACTACGTCCCCGGCCACGGCCACGCCAAGGCCTTCCTCCGCTTCGACGCAGATCCGCGCGCGGCGGTCGTCTCGGTCAAGGGCTGGTCGGCGCCCTAGGGGGCGTTCAGGCCGCCTGGGCCAGCACCGCGTCCTGCATCCGCTCGACGGTCTGCTGGGGCGCGCCGGCGCCGTCCACCGTGGCCCGCAGCGTCTCCTCCAGCGCCGGGGTCACGCGCACGCTGGCCATGGCCCAGCCGGAAAAGCCGCGCGCCGGGATCGACTTACGCTCGATCACCACCACCTCGTCATGGCGCGGATCGCTCGCCAGCCGCGTCATCAGCCGATCCAGATCCTGCGCCGCGCCCTCCAGCACCTGCAGGAACCGCCCGTCGTGGATCAGCAGCGCGCCGGTCAGGTCGTCGCGCGCATTGTTCCGCTGCGAGGTGGCCAGGATGTCCACCTGCATCATCAGGCTGTCCGAATTGCCCCGCGCGCGGCTGGTGTAGAGGACGCGTTCCAGGTTCAGGCTCATATCCTCGTTTCACTCACGCGACGCCGGCGCCCGGCCCAGGCTTTGCGCATAGCCCAATAAATCCATCGCGCCTACAGAGACTTATGTGCGGTGTCGGACAACTCGACATCCGCCGCGACGCGGGTTAGCCTGCAGGCGTTCTCCGGGGGGTCGCAATCGAGCGGCTGAGATTGGCGTAGCCGCCTGACCCGTCGAACCTGATCCGGGTCATGCCGGCGAAGGGATGAGTAACGCTACCGGTCCTGACGTCACAGGACCCTCGCGCCCGACGTCGGCGGACCTCAAACCGTTTGAGGCCGCCATGAACATCCAAGTCACCCCGCCCGCCCTGCCCGAAGAACCCAATGTCGAGTTGGCTCTGAAAGACGCCCGCGAGCAGGTCATGCGCGAGACTGGGACCATCCCGACCGGCGAACGGGCCGGCTCGCGCAAGGTCTATGTCGCCGGCGAACTCTATCCCGACATCCGCGTCCCCTTCCGCGAGGTCGCCGTCCATCCCAGCGCCAACGAGCCGCCGGTGACCATCTATGACTCGTCCGGCCCCTACACCGACCCGACCGTGACCATCGACATCAAGCGCGGCCTGCCCCACGTCAAATCCAGCTGGCAGCGGGATCGCGGCGACATCGCCCCGGTCGCCAATCCGCGCGAGGTCAAGCCCGAGGACAACGGCCATGCGTCCGGCCGCCATCTGGCCCCGCGCTTCGACACCTCCAACCACCGCGTCTTCAAGGGCGTCGAGGGCCGCCCGGTGACCCAGTACGAATACGCCAAGGCCGGGATCATCACGCCCGAGATGGAATATGCCGCCATCCGCGAGAACCTGCGCCGCGAGCAGAACAGCCCCTGCATCCGCGACGGCGAGGACTTCGGCGCCGCCATCCCCGACTTCGTGACGCCCGAGTTCGTGCGGCAAGAGATCGCGCGCGGCCGCGCCATCATCCCGCACAACATCAACCACCCCGAGGTCGAGCCGATGATCATCGGCCGCAACTTCCTGGTGAAGATCAATGCGAACATCGGCAACTCGGCCGTCCTGTCCTCCGTCGACGACGAGGTCGACAAGCTGGTCTGGGCCACCCGCTGGGGCGCCGACAACGTCATGGACCTCAGCACCGGCCGCAACATCCACAACATCCGCGACTGGATCATCAGGAACTCGTCCGTCCCCATCGGCACCGTGCCCATCTATCAGGCGCTGGAGAAGGTGAACGGCGTCGCCGAGGACCTGACGTGGGAGGTGTTCCGCGACACCCTGATCGAACAGGCCGAACAGGGCGTGGACTATTTCACCATCCACGCGGGCGTGCGCCTGCCCTTCGTGCCGATGACAGCCAAGCGGGTGACGGGCATCGTCAGCAGAGGCGGCTCCATCATGGCCAAGTGGTGCCTGGCCCACCACAAGGAGAGCTTCCTCTACGAGCATTTCGAGGACATCTGCGACATCATGCGCGCCTATGACGTCAGCTTCAGCCTGGGCGACGGCCTGCGCCCCGGCTCCATCGCCGACGCCAATGACGAGGCCCAGTTCGCCGAACTGCGCACCCTGGGCGAACTGACGAAAATCGCCTGGGCCAAGGGCTGCCAGGTCATGATCGAGGGCCCCGGCCACGTGCCGATGCACAAGATCAAACAGAATATGGACGAGCAGCTGAAGCACTGCCACGAGGCGCCCTTCTATACGCTCGGCCCCCTGACCACCGACATCGCCCCGGGCTATGACCACATCACCTCCGCGATCGGCGCGGCCATGATCGGCTGGTTCGGCACGGCCATGCTCTGCTACGTCACGCCCAAGGAGCACCTGGGCCTGCCGGATCGTCAGGACGTCAAGGACGGCGTCATCACCTACAAGATCGCCGCCCACGCCGCCGACCTGGCCAAGGGCCACCCCGCCGCCCGCCTGCACGACGACGCCCTGTCACGCGCCCGGTTCGAGTTCCGCTGGGAGGATCAGTTCAACTTGGGTCTGGACCCCGAAACCGCCCGCAAATACCACGACGCCACCCTGCCCAAGGAGGCCCACAAGACCGCCCACTTCTGCTCCATGTGCGGCCCCAAGTTCTGCTCGATGAAGATCAGCCAGGACATCCGCGACGCCGCCGCCGCCCAGAACGACGCCGGCGCCTCCCTGTCGGAAGCCGAAGCCGGCATGGCGGAGATGAGCGCGAAGTTCCGCGCCGGGGGCGGGGTGGTGGAGGTGAAACTACCCTAGCCCTCTCGCCTGCATTCGCTAACTATGGGTAGTGATTCGGGGAATCCTATGAGCGACACAACCTATTCAAGCCTCTTGATGGACGAACGCGTCCACTGTTGGTCCTTGATGACCACAATGGTGGTTGGGGATTACATCAACCTTGTCGAAAACGCCTATCGCGCCCGGGGTGGCATTAAGTACCAACGCGAGGCCCTGAAAACTACATCTGGGCGGCGTATTCGCGAACGTATGATCGACGATATCAAGAAGGGTGCCATTCTACCGCCTGTCGTCATAGGCGCGGTTGTGAATAGAGACGACATGGTCAGCCTGAAGGATTGGCCTGCGAACAAAATCCTCGATCACGTCAAGGACGAATGGTCGGGAAGCATCTCGATTATTGATGGTATGCAAAGAACGACAGCGTTGATGGCGGCCGCTGAGGATGAGAATAACGTATACAATCAAACAGTACGCATAGAGTGCTGGATATCAGAAAGTACTGACAGTCTGATATACCGGATGCTGGTCCTCAACACGGGACAGGTCCCATGGAACCTAAAACGTCAACTTCAAGTAGTATATGCCCCTTTGATTGAAGAGATGAAGCGGCGCATCACTTTTGAGCGTCTCCTTACCATGGAGAAAAGTGAACGACGGTACAAAGGTGGCGAATTTAGTGCTGACAGTTTAGTCGAAGCATACTTGGCTTTCGGACTTCGAAAGACTGAAATAGACACCCAAGAATCTCTGGCCGATGAGTTCTCTCGCCTCGATATGGCGGAGGCGATTACAGCCTCAAAGTACAATGATTTCTTCTATCCCATTGTACAAGTCCTAGTGGATATCGACAAAGCGTTCTCTCGACACGATACTGTTGCTGAGCAGATGGAAGGCGCGGACATTAATGATGGCGTGACGCCCTCCAAATTCCGTTTCGGTCGCAACATCTTCGACAGCCAGCCCGCACGCGTCGGGTTCATTGTCGCGTGTGCTGTCGGCGTTCTCGGACGTCTAGGAATGGATCGTGACCCGGCGGCCAGCGCTGCAGCGATGGACAGACTCAAGGCAGGCTCGTCGGCCTTGGTCGCGCACCTGGAAACCCTTAGCCCAGCGGAACTGGGCCAATTCCTCAGTTTGGACGTCCTAAGCGAAAAAATAGGCGTCCAGAAACGGTCGGGCGTGGGCCGGCAGGAACGAGCATTCTTCGAAACTGCATTCAAAGCGCTCATCGACGAGAATTTCGCCATACCCCGAATGGAGGTGTGCTGGAGAGCCTGATGTGGCCCGGAACAGAATGGCTATGAGCAACGTAATTTTCGGGCGGCTTATCGCGTTTGCAGACGCGCTCGGCGTACCGATAAACGACCCCACGACGACTAGGTTTTTGGCTCGCCATTCGGATGAAGATGCCGACCTTATGGCCAAGGCCAAAGTCACTTTCTACGACGTGACGCGAAAAATACGGCTATTCAGGTTGGTCCATAACGAATGCGTATACTTCTGCGTCTTCGGCTTGCCCAAACTCGAAGAGTTGCCAACCGGCTTGGACGAACACCCGTTGACGCCTGGCATACTTCAATCATGCATCGTTGAAGGCGATATTCAGCCTCGCCGAACAGTCAGCGGCTATGACATCAAGGATGCAATAGAGATAGTTCCTTTAAATGATGAGGGAAGATATGTCGGGCATGACTTCGCGCCGGTAGCTGCGCTTTTTCCGCCTGCGGCCGTATTCAAAGCCTCCACAAATGAAGATTTTCATTCGTCAAACCTGCGGGTTATTTCGGCACTGATCGCCCAGTCATATGAAGACGGTCCTCTGGAACTCGGCGAACAGAATATACGCAGCTTGGTTGGAATCATTGAGGGCGGATCGCCACATATTCCGTTCGAAAACTTACTTCAAGGGATGCTCTCAATATATTGGAGCAGCCTGTTCCTAGAGTTGTATAGATGCATCGAACAGCTTTACGCAGCTCCTCGCATAATAAAACTGTGCGAACATTGGCCGTCTAAATTGCCAATCCACGATCTCGCAAGACAAATTGAGAAGTCATTGGGATGGCGGCCGAAGGAAGATGAGGCGTTGGCGGGGTTGCTCGCGGAATGTGACACAAGCACGGTTGAGGCCGCCTGCTCTGCCTTCAACGTTTTAGAGGCCGATGAAGATCAGAAGAGCACGCCCTCGGAACGGCTCGCGAAAACCATTTACAAGCTGAGAAATAGTATTGTCCACTTTCGACCTGCGACGAAGGTCGAGAAGAAGGGTGATGCCGAGTGGCGCGTCATCACCGATGCAATGATTAACTTGGTGGACGAACTTTACGCGAAGCACGGCGAACGATTTTTCCCACCGTTGGCCGCCTAGTTATTCAACCATCCCCCGAAACACCTCCTTAAGCACCGCCGCAGGCTGCTCGCCCCGCCCCTCCCCGCATGCCCACCCTCGCCCTCCTCGCCGGACCAAACGGCACCGGCAAGACCACCTTCATCAAACGCTTCCTGCGTCAGCGGCGGAGGCGTTTCGGTTCGTGGACCCGGACGCGTCCTCCCTCTCCTGTTGGGAGAGGGCTTAAGCGCCTGAGAGCCTTCAGACGATCAGACTTGCGCGAAAGGGTGAGGGTCGGACCTCGCCGCAGACGCACGACCCTCACCCTTTTGGCTGGCGCATCGCTGACGCTCTGCGAGCCTCAAGCCCTCTCCCAACGGGAGAGGGAATGCACAGCTAGCCCTCCTACCTATGCACGACGTCCCTGCCCCGTCCGTTGAAATCCCTCGCCTTTCGCGAAATCGACGCCCTCTACCCTATCACGGTTCGGTGCGGCCTTAGACTGGCGGGGCGTCCTGTGTCGGGCGCGGGCGACAGGCCGGGGATGGGATGGACGACGACCACAGCTATGACGACGGCGGGTTCGAGGGGCCGCGCGATCCGTTTTACGATGCGATGACCCAGCAGGCGCTGGATCAGATCCGCATCCTGCGCGAGGCGGGTCTGGAGCAGACGTATCGCGACGCCCTGCATCATGATTCCTCGCCCGAGGCCGAGGCGGCCTTCTGGCGCGCGCACGGCCTGCCGATGCATCTGTTGCGGCTGCCCGATCTGGTCACCTCGGACCCCGCCGCGCGCGCGGCCGACCGGGTGCAGAACCGGGCCTATCGCCGCCTGTCGAAAGAGGCGTGGGAAGCAGCGGGCACGGCCTATCTGGCCGGCTCCACGGCCGAGGAGGTCAGCGCCGTCTATGGCATGGCGGTCAGCACCTTTCGCGCCCGCGCCAAGGACGCGGGCTGGCGGCGCGAGGATCAGCCCGATCCGCTGCGCGAGCCGATCGACCTGGAGGCCGAGACGGCCGACGGCTTGCCCGACTACGGCGCCATGGCGGCCCACGCCCTGGTGCGGCTGAACCGGGCGCTTCAGGCCGGGCGCGCGCTGGAGGCCGCGCGCTGGGTGCGGCTGCACGCCGACCTGACCCGGATGGCGGCCGCCCCGCCCGCACCTTCGTCTGCGCCCCCGCCGAAGCCGCCGGCGCCGCCCCCGGTGCCGGCCAAGGAGCCCGACCTGGGCGAACGCGCCGCCGCCGTCGCCGAACAGGTCGGCCAGATCGCCCGCGAGGCCTGCGCCCTCAAACGCGGCGACTACGCCGGCCGCGACACCCTGATGGCCCGCCTCAAGGCGCTGGACGACCTGAAACCGGCCCCAAGATCAGACGAATTAGACGAAATAGACGGTGTTTTTTCAGGGGCAGTGGCGAGTGGTTAGTGGCGAGTGGCGAGAGCGCCGCTAACCACTCGCCACTAACCACTCGCCACTCTTCGCTCACACCTCCGACGCGATCTTGCGCAGGGCCTCTTCGAACACCGAGGCCGGCTGGCCGCCCGAGATCAGGTATTTGCCCTCGACCACCACGGCCGGGACCGAGGTGATGCCGCGTGCGCGCCACAGGTCCTCGGCCTGGCGCACGGCCTGGGCGTAGCGGCCCGAGGCCAGCACCTCGCCCGCCTCGGCCCGGTCCAGCCCGGCCTTTTCGGCGGCGGTGGTCAGGACCCCGGCGTCGGTCAGGTTCTTGTTCTCGGTGAAGTGGGCGGTGAACAGCGCTTGTTTCAGGGCCTTCTGTTTCTCAGGCGCGGTCTCGTGCGCCCAGTGCAGCAGCCGGTGGGCGTCGAAGGTGTTCCAGATGCGGCTGTCGTCGGTCATGCGCATGTCGAAGCCGACCTCGCCCGCCCGCTCGCGGATCATGGCGCGGTTGGCGGCGGACTGCTCAGGCGAGGCGCCGTATTTGCGGCCGATGTGTTCGACGATGTTCTCGCCCTCGGGCGCGATCTGGGGGTTCAGCTCGAACGGCTGGAAGGCGATGTCGGCGGCGATCCCCTCGTCCTTCAGCGCGTCCAGGGCCGTGTCCAGCCCGCCCAGGCCCACCACGCACCAGGGGCAGACGACGTCGGAGACGAAGTCGATCTTCAGGGTCTTGAGCGGAGCGTTCATGGCGCGGCCTTCTGGAACAGCGGGTGTTGCTTTCCGGATATGGCGACGCTGCGCCGACCGGCAAGGGCTAACCCAGGCTGAAATCCCGGGGCGGACGAATGCGGCGCCAGCGCGCCTCCACGAAGGCGAAGGCGCCGAAGGCCATCAGCCCCGCCGCCGTCAGCCCCAGGATCCACGATCCGCCCGGCTGGGCCTCCAGCGCATCCAGCGCCGCCGCCGTCGTCGTCACCTCGCCCGAGCGTGCATGCAGCCCCGCCAGAACCACGAACACGCCCAAGGGCAGGTAGGCGAACCCGCGCGCCGCATAGCCCGCCCGCGCCAGCGCCGTCGCCGTGCCGCAGAAGGCCTTGGGGCAGGCCAGGGCGTCGTCGAAGTCGTCGCGGATGGCCCTGACGATATTGCCGACGCCGACGCCCAGTACCACCAGCCCCGCTCCGATCAGCAGCACCTCTCCGAACGGCATCCCCAGCAGCATGGCCGCCTTCTCCTGGTTCTCGGCCACGCTCTCGGCTTGGGCGGAGGATGCGCTGGTCGCCTCGCCGAACTCGTCCAGATATTCGAACACCCCCGACGCCAGCACGCCATAGAACAGGCCGCTGACGGCCTGGCCCGCCCGGGTCGTCCACCCCTTCAGGTCCGTCCCTTCATGGTCCGCGTCGAACACCGCCTGCAACACCCGCCAGCCGACGAAGGCCCAAAGCCCCAGCCCCAGCAGCACCAACCAGACCTTGCCGAACGGCTGCTCGGCCAGCCAGCCCGCCGCCCCGCTGGTCCCCACAGCATCGCCGATCCGGTCGGTCGCCGCCAGCAGGGTCAGCGCACCGGCCGACAGGTAAACGAAGCCCCGCGCCCCATAGCCGACCCGCGCCGCCCATTCGATCAGGGTCGCCAGCGGCGGCAGGCGAAGGGTCTTGGCGGCGTTCATGATGTCTCCCACGTCAGGACGCCCTCAACGCGTCGGCCTCGGCAAAAGCTCCGCTTAGACCCTGTGTCGACATCCGACAGACTCCGACGGGCGTATGCCGCTAGGGTTCGCGCCCTTGGGGAGCCGTTCGCTTGAACATCTACGAGTTTCACTTCTTCGACGAGGCGGATCGCCGTCCGATGCTCGACTTCTTCGACGGCGCCGACGATG
This sequence comes from Brevundimonas sp. SGAir0440, assembly GCF_005484585.1. Classification (NCBI taxonomy): domain Bacteria; kingdom Pseudomonadati; phylum Pseudomonadota; class Alphaproteobacteria; order Caulobacterales; family Caulobacteraceae; genus Brevundimonas; species Brevundimonas sp. SGAir0440. The sequence continues at coordinate 3,058,096 of NZ_CP039435.1, forward strand.
CGGCGGCGCTGGAAGCCGCGCGGTCTCAACTATCGCGTCACGCCTCCTGCACGGGTGTCGAAGTGCTGGAAGCTGGCCGCCTGGTCGGCCGCGTCACCCGCTGAGCCTCGATCACCCTCTGCCCGATCGCGTACACAACGCGGTAAAGACACGACTTTTCCCCAGAAAGCCGCGTGATATATAGCAACGCTGTGTCGAGTTTCGACAGACGCCACGCTCAGATCGCCTTATGCGCGAACTCATGAACCGCCTCTCGCCTGGCAACCGATTGATCCAAGGGCTGAACCCCGACGATCGCGACGCACTCCTCGCCATCGCCACCCCGGTGGACTTCGCGCCCGGCCATGTGTTCAGCGAGCCTGACGACCCCATCGAACACCTGCATTTCATTGACAGCGGCTTCTGCTCGTCGGTCGCAGTGCTGGAGGACGGCCGGACCGTGGAGACTGTGATGATCGGGCGCGAGGGCGTGCTGGGCGTCGTCGCCTCGGTCGTGCCGCACCATGCCCATACCCGGAGCGTCGCCCAGGTCGCTGGTACGGCCCGCCGGGTGGACGCCGCCAAGTTCCGCGCTCTCTCGGCCCAACGGCCGGGCGTGCGCGACGCCGTCGCCGACTATATGGCGCGGCTTCAGGGCGAGTTGGAGCAATCGGCCGCCTGCAACGCCCTGCACCACGCCGGGCAGCGGTTCGCCAAATGGCTGCTGCGCTGCCACGATCGGGTCGAGGGCGACACCCTGAACCTGACGCAGGAGTATCTGGCCTCCATGCTGGGCTCGCAGCGGACCACGGTGAACGAGGCGGCGCAGGGGCTTCAGAAGGCGGGGGCCATCGCCTATTCGCGCGGCCGGATCACGGTGCTGGATCGCGCCGCCTTGGAGCGGGCGGCATGCGAATGCTACCGCCGGGGCGACGACCTGCAGCCCTAGTCGACCTGGGCGGCCGGCAGTTCGAGCACCGCCTTCAGCCCGCCCATGTCGCTGTCCGACAGCATCAGCCGACCGCCATAGGCGCGCGTCAGGTCGTCCACGATCGACAGGCCCAGGCCCGAACCCGGCGCGCTCTCGTCCAGCCGCGCGCCGCGCTGCATGACCGTGTCGCGCTGATCCGCCGGCAGCCCCGCGCCGTCGTCCTCGACCACCAGGATCATCTGCCCCAGGCCGCTGCCGCCCGCCGAAACGCGCACCCGGCGTTCCGAGAATTTGGCGGCGTTCTCGATCAGATTGCCCAGGATTTCCTGCAAATCCTGACGCTCGCCCAGGAAGGACAGGCTGTCGGGCGCACGCCAGTCGATCTCGACGTTCTTGTCGCGGAACACCTGTTCGATCATGACCGCCAGTTCGTCCAGCACCTCGGCGACGGGCGTGGTCTCGCCCAGACCGTGGGCGGCGCGGGCGGCGGCGCGGGCGCGGCGCAGGTGGTGATCGACCTGGCCCTGCATGATCTTGGTCTGGCGCCGCACCAGTTCGGGCAGATCGCCCTCGCTCGTCCCCGCCTCGGCCAGCATGACCGAGATCGGAGTCTTCAGCGCATGGGCCAGATTGCCGACGTGAGTGCGCTGGCGATCCACGACTTCCTGATTGTGATCCAGCAGGCGGTTCACCTGCTCGGCCAAAGGCTGGATTTCCTGAGGATAGGAGCGGCCGATCCGGGCGGACTTGCCCTTGCGTACGTCCGCGATCTCGTTGCGCAGGTCGAACAGGGGACGCAGGCCGATGCGCACCTGGATGAAGACCGCCGATACCAGTCCGAGGCCCAAGATGAGGAAGGCGATCCAGGTCACGCGCGCGAGCTGGCGCGTGTCGGCGTCGACGTCGGAACGATCCAGCGCGGCGATGAAGATGACCGGATGTTCGTGCCGCGGGATGGACTTCATGCTGGCGGCGACGCGCAGCGGCTCGCGCGTCTCGGCGTCGTCCTTGGGGCCGGTGGTGTTGAAGGTGATGACGTCGCCGAAGGCCGCATCCAGACGCGCGGGCAGGTCAGCGGGCAGAGCCAGGTCATAACGCCACAGCGAGGTCGAACGCGCCAGGCTGACCAGCCGTCCGTCGGGGCGAACCTCCATGATCTGCCAGTATTTGCCCGACAGCAGACGCAGGGTTCTGGCGTCCTGGATTTGCGGAATGGCTTCGCCTTGCGGCGTGCGACTGGCGCCGACCACGATCTCGTCGATCGTCTCGTTCAGCATCGCGCCCAGACGCCGCAGGGCGGATTCCTGAAACGCCTGGGTCAGCACCAGCGCCGAAATCACCAGAGCGACGAGGATCCAGGCCGAGGCCAGCCAGATCAGCCGGCGCGTCAGGGAGCGACCGGGACGACCGAACCAGCGACCCCAGTCGTGGAGCCCGTCGGCATTGGGTTTCGAAGCCGTCGCCTCGGTCACGCCGGGTCGGATTCGCCCGCCAGCGGCGTCAGCCGATAGCCGAGGCCCCGCACGGTCTCGATGCGGTCCGATCCGACCTTCTTGCGCACCCGGCCGATGAAGACGTCAATGGTATTGGAATCGCGGTCGAAGTCCTGATCGTAGAGGTGCTCGACCAGTTCGGTGCGGCTGATGACGCGGCCCTGATGCATCATCATGTAGTGCAGCAGCCGGTATTCCAGCGAGGTCAGGCGCAGGGGCTCGCCATTGACGCTGGCCCGCGCCGCGCGCGGATCCAGCCGCAGGCCGCCGCACGACAGGGTCGCCGAGGCGATGCCAGCCGAACGGCGCAACAGCGCCCGCAGGCGCGCCAGCAGCTCTTCGGTATGGAAGGGCTTGGTCAGATAGTCGTCGGCCCCGGCGTCGAAGCCCGCCACCTTGTCCGACCAGGCGCCGCGCGCCGTCAGGATCAAAACCGGCGTCGTCTTGCCCTCGCGCCGCCAGCGCTCCAGCACCGACACGCCGTCAATCTTGGGCAGGCCCAGATCCAGGACGATGACGTCATAGGGTTCGTTCTCGCCCAGATAATGGGCTTCCTCGCCGTCCGGCGCATGGTCCACGGCATAGCCCGCGTCGCCCAGCGCCGCCTTAAGCTGACGCGACAAATCCGCGTCGTCCTCGACCAGAAGCACGCGCATCAGTTCGGCCTGCGACGTTGATTGTTGTTGTCGGGACGCGCCTGTCCGGTCTGGCCGTCGACCACGACCTCGCGCACGCGTCCGTCGCGTTCGACCAGGACGGAATAGTTGCCGTCGCGGCGCGGTTGGGTGTCGATCGGGCGACCGCCGCCGGCCTCGCCGCCACGACGACGGGCCTCGTCGGGACTGACGCGCGGACCACGGTCCTGCGAGCGCTGATCCTGGTCGCGCGACTGGGCCTGCGCCGACGTCGTCATGACGGGCGCAAAGGCCAGACCGAGAGCCAGAGCCAAAGCCGGAGGGGCGATCAGGAGAGGGGCGGGTTTACGAAACATGGCGACCGATCTAGTCCCGATCATCTGAACGGGCGCTGAATACGTCGTATAGTTTAAAGCGAACGCTGCTCCAAACCGGAGACCAAATCCGAAGACGGCGGCGTGACGTCCTTTTCATCCAGATGAACCGAACCTGATCGATCCTGTTCAGAACCGGCTCAGTCGCCGGGTGCTCAAATGCCTTCATCGCTGGTCACCCCGACCGGCAGAACATTTGAGGAGATCGCCATGCGCAAGCTCATCGTCCCCGCCATCGCCCTGGTCGCCGCCTCGGTCGCCGCGCCGTCCTTCGCCCAGTCCTACCACCGCCCGGCCCCGCCCCATCACGCGAGCTATGGCTCGTGGCAGTCGATCAACGCCCGCCAGGCCAACCTGGATCGCCGCATCGATCAGGGCGTCCGCAACGGCCAACTGAGCCGCCGCGAAGCCACCCGTCTGCGCGGAGAGTTCAACAGCCTGCTGCGCCTGGAGGCCAACTACCGCCGCGGCGGCCTGACCGCCTGGGAGCGCCAGGACCTGGACCGTCGCTTCGACCGCCTCTCGGCCCAGATCCGCTACGAACGCCGCGATTACGACAACCGTCGCGGCTGATCATCTCGACGAAGACAGTTGGAAGCGCGGCCGCAAGGCCGCGCTTTTCTTATTTGATCTGAAGCCGCACGGCCGGGGCTGCGCGGCGCATCCTGAAGCGCGTCCCTGCATTGGAAAGTCCGCCCGCCGGCCCTTCACACGTCGCCCGCGCTGCGACCGACCCAGCTTCTCTGTTTTATGAATCCTTTAGGTCGGCGGCCCGGACTCGCATCGCGCCATTATGCCGCCCGGTGGTCTGTTCCCGCTCGAACTTGAGCGAGGAGGCCGGATTGGCCGATGTGATTTTTCTGGCGGTGGGTGCGGGGGCGTTCGCCGTCTTCGCCTTGCTGGCCACAGCGTTGAAACGGGTATGACGATGATCGCCATGCTCTGGGGGGCGGGGGCGCTGGTCGTCGCCGTTTATATGGTCGCGGCGCTGCTGCGACCCGAGCGGTTCTGAGGAACCGGGACGGATTTCATGAACATGCAAGGATGGGGCGAGATCGCCCTGACCCTTGGGCTGGCCGTAATGCTCGGCTGGCCCATCGGCGTTTATATGTCGCGCGTCTGGAATGGCGAGCGGACCTGGCTGGACCCGGTGCTGAAGCCGGTCGAGGCCGTCTTCTACGGCGCCGCCGGCGTCGATCCGAAACGCAGCCAGGGCTGGCTGGGATACGCCGGCGCCCTGTTGGCCTTCAACCTGGCGGGCTTTGTCCTGCTGTATGCGATCCTGCGTCTGCAGGGCGTGCTGCCGCTGAACCCGCAAGGGTTCGCGGGCGTGTCGCCGCATCTGGCCTTCAACACCGCCGTCAGCTTCGTGACCAACACCAACTGGCAGAGCTATGGCGGGGAAGCGACGCTCTCGACCTTCACCCAGATGGTCGGGCTGACGGTGCAGAACTTCGTCTCGGCGGCGACGGGCGCGACGATCGCAGCGGCCCTGGCGCGCGCCTTCGTGGCCAATCGCGGCGAGGGGGTCGGCAACTTCTGGGCCGATCTGACACGCACGACCCTGTACGTCCTGCTGCCCGCCGCCCTGATCCTGGCCGTGGCCCTGTCGGGTCTAGGCATCGTCCAGAGCCTGGCGGCCCATGTGATGGCGACCGGCGTCGAGGGCGGATCCCAGACCTTGCCGCTGTTCCCGGCGGCCAGCCAGGTGGCGATCAAACAGCTGGGCATCAACGGCGGCGGCGTCTTCAACGTCAACGGCGCCCATCCGTTCGAGAACCCGAACGCCATCACCAATCTGCTGACTGCCGTGGCGATCAACGTCATGGGCTGGGCGGCCTTCTTCGCCTTCGGCCGTACCGCCATGGCAGGACGCGACATCCGCGCCCTGGCGGCGGCCGCCCTGATCCTGCTGAGCGCCGCCAGCGCGGCCATGTATGTGATCGAGACCCAGCCGGCCCCCGCCCTGGTCGCGGCCCAGGTCGACGCCTCGGTCAATATGGAGGGCAAGGAGGTCCGCTTTGGCGCGCCGGCCTCGACCGTCTGGTCCGTGGTCACCACCGGCGCCTCGAACGGCTCGGTCAACGCCATGCACGCCAGCTTCATGCCCTTGGGCGGCGGGTTGCAGATGTTCCTGATGCAGTTGGGCGAGATCCTGCCCGGCGGGATCGGATCGGGCATCGCCATCATGGTGGTCATGGCCCTGCTGTCGGTCTTCGTCGCCGGCCTGATGGTCGGGCGCACCCCCGAGTATCTGGGCAAGAAGATCGAGGCGCGCGAGATCCAGTTCGCCATGATCGCGGTGCTGATCCTGCCGCTGGCCATCCTGGGTTTCACCGCCGTGTCGGCCGTCTTCCCGACGGCGCTGGCGGGCCTGCTGAACAAGGGGCCGCACGGCCTGTCGGAGATCCTCTACGCCTACACCTCGGCGGCGGCGAACAACGGCTCGGCCTTTGCGGGCCTGACCGCCAACGCCCCCTGGTGGAACACGACCCTGGGTCTGGGGATGCTGTTCGGGCGGTTCATTCCGGCCGTCGCCGTTTTGGCCATCGCCGGCAGTCTGGTGGCCAAGCCCAAGCTGGCGCCCAGCCCCGGCACCCTGCCGACCGACAATGGCCTGTTCATCGGCCTGCTGATCGGCGTGATCCTCATCCTTGGCGGCCTGCAGTTCCTGCCCGCCCTCGCCCTGGGACCGATCGTCGAGCACTTCCAGGTGCTTGCGGCGGTCGCCGGCGCCTGATCCTTCGGACATCCTGACATGACACAAATAACTCTGGATCCGCGCGAGGGCGGCCGTGCGTCGCCTCTCGCGGGCGGCCTCTCGGGACAGATGATCGGACGCGCCGTCGGCGACGCCTTCGTCAAGCTGAACCCCGTCAAGCTGGTCAACAACCCAGTCATCTTCACCACCTGGATCGTGGCGCTGCTGTCCACGCTCTCGGCGGCGGCGGCCATCGCGGGCGGTCAGTCGGCGGGCTTTGCGGTGCAACTGGCGCTGTGGCTGTGGGCCACGGTTCTGTTCGCCAATGTCGCCGAGAGCATCGCCGAAGGGCGCGGCAAGGCGGCGGCCGATTCCTTGCGCGCCACCCGCGTCACCACCAAGGCCAAGCTGATCGTCGATCCGAAGACCGGCAGCGTGGTCCCGACCAACGCCTCGGAGCTTGAAGTCGGATCGATCATCCTTGTCGAGGCCGGCGACGTGATCGCCTCGGACGGCGAGATCGTCGAGGGCGTCGCCTCGGTCAATGAGGCCGCCATCACCGGCGAGAGCGCCCCGGTGATCCGCGAAAGCGGCGGCGACCGTTCCGCCGTCACCGGCGGCACGACCGTCGTCTCGGACTGGATCAAGGTGCGCATCACCGCCAAGCCCGGCTCGACCTTCCTCGATCGCATGATCGCCATGGTCGAGGGCGCGGATCGCAGAAAGACGCCGAACGAGCTGGCCCTGGCCGTGCTGCTGGCCGGCCTGACGCTTATCTTCCTGATCGCGGTCGTGACCCTGGTGGGCCTGGGCGCCTATTCCGGCGTCGATCTGGATCCGATGGTGCTGGGCGCTCTGTTCATCACCCTGATCCCGACCACGATCGGGGGCCTGCTGTCCGCCGTCGGCATCGCCGGCATGGACCGGTTGCTGAAGGTGAACGTACTGGCCACCTCGGGCCGTGCGGTGGAGGCGGCAGGCGACGTCGACACCCTGCTGCTCGACAAGACCGGCACCATCACCTTCGGCAACCGCATGGCGACCGAGGTCATCCCGGTTCCCGGCGTGCGCCCCGAGGCCGCCCTGGCAGCCGCCGTCATGGCGTCGCTCGCCGACGAAACGCCCGAGGGCCGCTCCATCGTCGAGCTGGGCCGCAACGCCGGCGTCTCGGTCGATCAGCCCGCCGGCGCCGTCGCCATTCCCTTCACCGCCGTCACCCGCCAGTCGGGCCTGGACGTCGGCAAGGACAGTTGGAGGAAGGGCGCGGTCGATGCGGTGCTGAAGGATCTGAACCTGACCGACGGCGCGGCCCCGGCCGAGTTCCGCCAGGCCGTCGACCGGATCGCCCGCTCGGGCGGCACGCCCCTGGCCGTGACCCAGAATGGCGTCCTGGTCGGCGTCATTCACCTGAAGGACGTGGTCAAGCCGGGCGTGAAGGCGCGCTTCGCCGACCTGCGCCGCATGGGCCTGCGCACCGTCATGATCACCGGCGACAATCCGGTGACCGCCGCCGCCATCGCTTCGGAGGCCGGGGTGGACGACTACCTCGCCGAGGCGACGCCCGAGGACAAGATGCGCCTGATCAAGGCCGAACAGGCCAAGGGTCGCCTTGTCGCCATGTGCGGCGACGGCGCCAACGACGCCCCGGCCCTGGCCCAGGCCGATGTCGGCGTGGCCATGCAGACCGGCGCCCAGGCCGCACGCGAGGCCGGCAACATGGTCGATCTGGACAGCGACCCCACCAAGGTCATCGAGATCGTCGAGGTCGGCAAGCAACTGCTGATCACGCGCGGCGCCCTGACGACCTTCTCGGTCGCCAACGACGTGGCCAAATATTTCGCCATCATCCCGGCGATGTTCGTGTTGGCCCTGCCATCGCTCGGCGCGCTGAACGTCATGCGTCTGCACAGCCCCGAGAGCGCCATCCTGTCGGCGGTGATCTTCAACGCCCTGGTCATCGTCGCCCTGATCCCGCTGGCGCTGAAGGGCGTCAAATACCGGGCCATCGGCGCCGGCGCGCTTCTGGGTCGCAACCTGCTGATCTACGGCCTGGGCGGCCTGATCGCCCCGTTCGTCGGCATCAAGCTGATCGACCTGCTCATCTCCGGCCTGGGTCTGGCGTGATGCGTCGGGAGGTCTCTCGCATCCTGCAACTCGTCGTGGCGGTGCTGGTCATCGCCGTGATGTGGGGCGTGGCGACGCTGCAGCAGACCAATCCGCGCACGCGCTCCAACCCCATGGCCATTCATCCTGTTCGAATAGAGAAATCCAATGCGTAAATCCTTCTCCAAGGCCTCGGGCCGCAACGACGCCTGGTTCGCCGCCGCCTGTATCGTCGGCCTCGCCGGTCTGGGCCTGTGCAGCGAAGCCAAGGCCCAGGACGTGTCGGCGAACGTCGCCGTCACCTCCGACTACGTCTTCCGCGGGGTCAGCCAGACCCAGGAAAACCCCGCCCTCTCGGCCGGCGTCGATCTGACCAGGAACGGCTTCTACGCCGGCGGCTGGGCCTCCAACGTCGATTTCGGCGACGACACGGACGCCGAGGTCGATCTTTATGCCGGCTATCGGCCCGAGGTCGCCGGCTATGCGCTGGACTTTGGCGTGATCGGCTATCTCTACGCCGGTCAGCCCGACGGCGCCGACTATGACTATGTCGAGTTCAAAGCCGCCGCCTCGCGCGCTTTTGGCCCCGCGACCCTGGGCGCCGCCGTCTATTATTCGCCCGACTTCTTCGGCGCGGCCGAGGACGAGGCGACCTATGCCGAGGTCAACGGCGCGGTCAGCCCGGCCGACAAATGGACCGTCTCGGGCGCCGTCGGGCGTCAGTGGGTGTCGTCGGACCTGGACTACACCACCTGGAACCTGGGCGCGGCCTATCAGCTGACCGACACTCTGGCGCTGGACCTGCGCTATCACGACACCGACCAACACGACTTCGGCGACATCTACGGCGCGCGCGCCGTAGCCACGCTGAAGGCGACCTTCTGAGGCGACGACCATGGTCAACCAACTTCGCCCGGCCCTCGTCATGACGGCCCTGTTCACCCTGCTGCTGGGCCTGGCCTATCCGCTGGCCGTCACCGGGATCGCTCAGGTCGCCTTCCCGGACCAGGCCAACGGCAGCCTGGTGCGCGACGCCAGCGGGCGGGTCGTCGGCTCGTCCCTGATCGGCCAGCCCTTCGTCGGCGCCACCTATCTGCATCCGCGCCCGTCGGCGGCGGGCGACGGCTATGACGCCGCCGCCTCGTCCGGCTCCAACATGGGGCCGCTGAACCCGGACCTGATCGCGCGCGTCGCCGAAAGCGCCCAGACGATCCGCGCAGAGGACGGCCCAGGCGTCATCCCGGCCGATGCGGTGACGACCTCGGGTTCGGGCCTCGACCCGGACGTGTCCCCGGCCTACGCTCGGCTTCAGGCCGCGCGGATCGCCCGCGCCAGAGGCGTTCCCGTGCAACAGGTCCAGAGCATCATCGACGCGCACATCGAGGGGGCCTTCCTGGGCTTCATCGGCCAGCCGCACGTCAATGTCCTGCTGACCAATCGCGCGCTGGACGCCCGATTCGGGGCGGGGGGCTGATTGCCCCAAACGGCGCCCGAAACGCCCGCGACTTCAGCCGTTCCGCGCCGCAAGCGCGGGCGGCTGAAGGTGTTTCTGGGCATGTCGCCCGGCGTGGGCAAGACCTATGAAATGCTGCGCGCCGCACGCCGTCGAAAGGCCGAGGGGCTGGACGTCGTCGTCGGCGTGGTCGAGACCCACGGCCGCAAGGAGACGATGAGCCTGCTGCGCGGGCTGGACGTCATGCCGCGGGCGCCCATCGAACACCGCGACCGCGCCCTGATGGAGTTCGACCTCGACGGCGCCTTGGCGCGACGGCCCGAACTGCTGCTGGTCGACGAATACGCCCATTCCAATGCGCCCGGCTCGCGCCATCCCAAGCGCTGGCAGGATGTGGAGGAGCTGCGCGACGCCGGCATCGACGTCTGGACCACGCTGAACATCCAGCATCTGGAAAGCCTGTCCGACGTCATCCTGCGCATCACCGGCGTGCGCCAGCGCGAGGCGGTGCCCGATAGCGCCCTGACCGGCGCCGACGACATCGAGGTCATCGACATCACGCCCGAAGACCTGCGGGCGCGTCTAGCCGAGGGCAAGGTCTATGTGCCCGAAACGGCGCGGGTGGCCTCCGAGAACTTCTTCAAGATAGAGAATCTGACGGCGTTGCGCGAACTGGCCCTGCGGCGCGCGGCCCAGACGGTGGACGACCAGCTTCTGACCCACCTGCGCGAGCGAGGCGTGTCGGGGCCGTGGGCGGCGAACGAGCGGATCCTGGTTCTGGTTGGCGGCGACGCCATGACCGCCTCCCTGGTTCGGACCGGTCGGCGGATGTCGGACATGATGATGGACGCCCCCTGGTCGGTCGCCCATGTCGAGCGGCCCAGCGGATCGCGCGCCGACGCGCGGTCGGCGGGACGGTTGTCCGAGGCCTTCAAGCTGGCCGAGCAGCTGGGCGGACGGCCCGTGACGATCAGCGGCGATGACGTCGTGCGCGCCGTTCTGGACCACGCCCACCGCAACAATGTCACCCAGATCGTCATCGGCAAGACGCGCGGCGGGCGCTTCGCCGAATGGACCGGCCGGGCGCTGGCGACCGAACTGCTACGCAAGGCGCAGGGCGTCGCCGTCCACGTCGTGACCGAGGGCGATCTGGCTGCCCCCGAACCCGCGTCCAAGTCGGGCGTCCGGGCGGCGCTGGACTGGCGCGGTTATCCGGCCGGGGCGGGGTTCGTCCTGGCGGCGACGGGGGCGGCCCTGTTGCTCGATACCCGGTTCGAGCGGGTCGATTTGGGCGTCATCTATCTGGCGGCGGTGGTGGCGGCCGGGGTGCTGAACGGTCTGCGGCCTGCGCTGGCGGCGGCGACCCTGGCCTTTTTGACTTACAACTTCCTGTTCCTGCAGCCGCGCTACAGCTTCCTGATCGGTTCGCCGACCGACTTTTTGACGCTGCTCCTGTTCTGGGGTGTGGCCCTGGGCACCGGCGCCCTGGCGGGGCGAGTGCGCGAACAGGCCAGAGCCGCCCAGCGCCGCGCCGCCGCCGTCTCGGCCCTGTTGGCCGCCAGCCAGACCCTGTCGGCCGGCCAGGATCGCGCGACCACGGCCCGCAGCCTGGCCGAACAGGCCTCGGCCGCCGCCGGCGCGGGCGCCGTCGTCCTGCTGCCCGACGGCGAGGACATCGTCCTGGCCGCGGCCAGTCCCGAAGGCGTGACCCTGGCCTCCGACGCCATGGCCGCCGCCCGCTGGGCCTGGACCCACGGCGAGGTGACGGGACACGGCACCGGCACCCTGCCGCAGACCCACTGGCGGTTTCAGCCGCTGCAGGGCGTGCGCGGCCGGGCCGGCGTGGCGGGCGTCGACGCCTCGGCCGTGGCGGCGGGCTCGGACGAGGAACGTCTGGCCATGGCTCTGCTGGACCAGGGCGCCGTGGCGCTGGAGCGCGCCGATCTGGCCGGTCAGGCGCTAGAGACCGAGACCCTGCGCCGCGCCGACCGTTTTCGCGCCGCCTTGATGAACTCGGTCAGTCACGACCTGCGCACGCCCCTGTCCACCGTCCTGGGCTCGGCGACGACCCTGATCGACTATGGCGCGACCCTCAAACCCGAGGTCCGCGACGACCTGCTGCTTAGCATCCGCGAAGAAGCCGAACGCCTGTCGCGCTATGTCGGCGACTTGTTGGACATGACCCGGCTGGAGGGTGGCGGCCTGAACGTGCGCACCGACTGGACCGATGTGCGCGACATCCTGAACACCGCCGCCGACCGGGTGTCGCGCCGCCTGGGCCAACGCAAGGTCACGCGCGATTTTCCGGCTCAGCTCAGCATGGTCGAGGCCGATCCGGGCCTGCTGGAACAGGCCGTGGTCAACATCCTGGAAAACGCCATCGCCTACAGCCCCGACGGCACGACCATCGAACTGGCGGCCTATGAGGATCGCAGCGCGGTCGTCATCTCCATCGAGGACGAGGGACGCGGCATCCCGACCGCCGAGCTGGAACGGGTGTTCGACAAGTTCCGCCGCATGGAAGAATCCACCGACCGCGCCAAGGGGGCAGGTCTTGGTCTCGCCATCGCCAAGGGCTTCGTCGAGGCCATGCGCGGCCGTATCGCCGCCGCCAGCCCGATCCAGGACGACGCCGACGGCAAACGCGGCACCCGCATCCTGATCAGCCTGCCCAAGTCCATCGCCACCCACCCGGATCTGCTGTGATGTCCGCCGTTCGCCCCCAGGTTCTGGTCATCGACGACGAGCCGCAGATCCACCGCTTTCTGGCCCCCGCCCTGGACGCCGCCGGCTATGAACCGCGCCGCGCCGACAGCGGTCAGGAGGGCCTGCGCGCCATCGCCCTGTGGAGTCCGGACGCCGTAGTTCTGGACCTCGGCCTGCCCGACATGGACGGCAAGGACGTCCTGACGCGGGCGCGCGACTTCTATCAGGGGCCGATCATCGTTCTGTCCGCTCGCGACCGCGAGGCCGAAAAGATCACGGCCCTGGACCTCGGCGCCAACGACTACGTGGAAAAGCCGTTCGGCGTCGGCGAACTGCTGGCCCGCATCCGCGCCGGTCTGCGTCAGGGCGCGCTGACGCCGGTCGCGGGCGGAGTGGTCACGGCCGGCGATGTCGTCATCGACCTGGACCGCCGCATCGTCACCCGCGCCGGCGAGCGGGTGAAGCTGCGCCCCAAGGAATACGACGTCCTGGCCTACCTCGCCCGCAACGCCGGCAAGGTCCTGGGTCACGCCGACCTGCTCAAGACCATCTGGGGCGCCGGCCACGCCGACGACGTGCAGTATCTCCGCGTCGTCGTCGGCCAACTCCGTCACAAGCTCGAGGCCGACCCGGCTCAGCCCGTTCTTCTCGTGACCGAACCGGGCGTAGGCTATCGGCTGGCGGACTGAGCCCTTCGACGAGAGGGTTCGGCTGTCTTTTGAGATGCAGCCTCATAATGGCCGGCGCGTTGTCTGCGAAACCCATGTATAATCCAGGCCCCCTCCCCCCGATCGTCTTTCACCCGGCCTACAGCGCCGAACTGCCATCGGGTCATCGCTTTCCGATGCAGAAGTATGCGCGCCTGGTGGAGGTGCTGAGAGAGGAAGGGCTGATCGGACCGGAGGGGCTGTGGGAGCCCGAACCTGCGGACTATTCACTACTCGCCGCCGTGCATGACCCCGACTATGTGCGCCAGGTCCTGGACGCCCGCGTTCCGCCGAAGGTCGAGCGGGTCATCGGCCTGCCCATCACCCAAAGCGTTGTCAAACGCACGCAGACCGCCGTCGGCGGCACGCTGACGGCGGCCCGTCTCGCCCTACGCCATGGCCTCGCCTGCAACACGGCCGGCGGCAGCCATCATGCCGGCCCCATGGGCGGCGCCGGCTTCTGCGTCTTCAACGACATCGGCGTCGCCGCGCGAGCCCTGATCGATAATGGCGAAGTCGGACAGGTCCTGGTCGTCGATCTGGACGTCCATCAGGGCGATGGAACCGCCTTCATCTTCGAGCACGAGCCCCGCGTCTTCACCTTCTCCATGCATGGCGAAAAGAACTTTCCGGTGCGCAGGGGGCCCAGTGATCTGGATATCGACCTGCCCGACGGAACCGGCGACGCAGCCTATGTCGCTAGGCTCAAAGCCGTTCTGCCCGACCTGCTTCGACGCGTTGCGCCGGATCTCGTCTTCTACATCGCCGGCGTCGATCCGCACGAAAGCGACCGGCTTGGGCGGCTGTCGCTGAGCGACGCGGGCTTGGCTGAGCGCGACGCCTATGTGCTGGAAACCTGTCTGGCGGTCGCGCCGGTCGTCGGCGTCATCGGCGGTGGATACGACCACGACATTGATCGTCTGGCGCGCCGCCATGCGACACTCCACCGCGCGGCCGCCCAGGCCTGGCGGCGCAGTCTGGCCCGGCGGGAGGCTTGATCGTGGCAGACCCGGCGCCGCTCATCATCACCGCAGCCCTGGACGACGGCGCCTTCGACTGGTTCGACGGCTTGCGCCAGGCGCACTTTCCCCGCCACCGCAACGTCGTCCCGGCCCATCTGACCCTGTTCCACGCCCTCCCCGGCGCGCAGGAAGACTTCGTGTTGGAGACGCTGAAGTCTGCGTGTCGGCGACAGGCGCCCATCCGTCTCGATGTGCGCGGCCCGTGGTCCCTGGGGCGCGGCGTGGCCTACCGCCTGGCGTCCGCCGATCTGGACCGACTGCGTGGACAACTCGCGGATGCCTTTTCGCCCTGGCTGACCCGCCAGGATCAGGCCCCGTTCCGACCGCACATCACGGTCCAGAACAAGGTTGAGCCCGCAGACGCCAAACAGCTGCTTGAGCAGCTTCAGCTAGAGTTCGAGCCGTTCGACATTCTCGCTGACGGCCTGCTCGTCTGGCGCTACCTGGGCGGCCCGTGGGAAGTGGTCGACAAGATCCCGTTCAAGGGCAAACCGACATTTGACGACTAAAATGCACCGACAGTGCGTGTTCATACAATTTAAGACCAAGCATCGTAACTAGCTGAATCGGCACTTTCTAAAGTACTTAATTCAATTCAGAGCCAACCTAAGACTTTCATTCACTCAGTTTTCCGTCATCGCGCCGTTGTCAGACATTCATGCTGCGCCGAAAAACCGTCATTTGGACATCGGCCTTCGTCACCACCCTGCACGTATGCGACTACGCTATCAGAGCCTCACGTCAGCTCAGACAGGTGCAAACCTCGGTTCGGCCCAGCCAGCATGGAAACAATCCTCTGATCCCCTTTGAGTAACTTGATCGCGAAGCGGTAGCGTTCCGCGCCGACGTCAGTGGTAGGGACGGACCTGGACATCGGGGGGCGGCTCAGCGTCAGCAGCGGACTTTTTTTGGGAACACGGATTTCAACGTCGAATCTTGAAGGAAAATAATATACCCCAAGTTGTGAACTGATGACATGCTTCCAGATCTGGAGGAGTGGCTCATGATCAACGCCATGGCCGAAGGGCTTGCGAAATCGAAGGAGACGACAGGTGTCTCAGAAGACTTCGATCGCGACTGGATGATCCACGCCGTCGAGTCGATGCTGCGCCAAGCGTTTCCAACCCTCATTGTCGTCCGCGCCGGGGCGTCCATCTATTTCAACGACGCATGTCGCGCTTTGCTGCCCCTGTCGGCGGTGCAGGGCGGGGTATTCTCTGAAATGGCGCCCTCGTTATCGACGCAACTTGCAGCAACTGTAGCCAAAGCTTGGGGCGGGGATGCAGGAACGGCGGACGATATCAAGATTCATATCGACCGACCCGAGGGTGCTCGAGAGGTGTGGGTGACTGCCGCTGTCACCCCTATTGCTCGAAACGGCAAGGTTCACGCTGTGCTTTGTGTTCTTCGCGACGTCACCGAAGAAAGAAGTCTAAGAGCGCGTCTGCTGACCGCGGAGTCCACTCTCGATTCTTTGGCGAGGCTTGCTCCCCTGTTGCTGTGGCGTTTGGATAGCCGCGGTGTAATCCGATGGATGAATGAGCGGTGTCGGACGTATCTAGGTGCTGATCTGCGCCAAGCGCGGACAGACGGATGGATGGACTGGCTGCACCCCGCTGAGAGAGACCGTATCATCGCCGACTGGGGTCGCGCTCTCACCTTGGCCAGACCCTTCGAAAGCCGGCATCGACTTCGCAGCGCGGACGGCGCTTACCGCTGGTTCACTGTACAGACGCTTCCCCAGTTCGACGCGGGCGGGGAGTTGTCCGGATGGCACTCGGCGGCTGTGGAAGCGCTGGATGCTGAGACAATCGCGCCCGAACGCCGCTTGCTCTGGACCGTCGATGTCTCCGATTGGACTCGTCGCTTCCTCAACATCGACACCCAGGCCGCCTGGTCCAGTGATCGCCCCTCCGTCATGGCTTGGAGCGATCAACTCGCTGCGGTCCTGGAGGAGGATCGCCCCGCGTTCCGGGCCGCACTCGAGACGCTTATGACAGGCAGGTCCACGGAGGCTGCCTATCGTGTGCGTGACAAGAGCGGGAGCCTGCTGTCGGTCGAGGACACGGCCTTCCCGTTGATCGAGGCGGACGGAACCATCAGTCGGTTCGTCGGCGAGTCCCGGATCCGCACCCAAGCTGGCAGGGCGGTTCTGTTCATCGATCCTGCTCGTCGGGGTTGTCAGGTGCGTCGCGCGCTCGAGCGAGAGGAGATTCGCGTGGATGTAGCCGGCGCGCTGGATCAGACGCTCAGGACACGCACCGGCGTCCAAACCGTCGTCTATTGTTCCGACTCGACCGTCGTGGACATTCTGCGAGTGACCGAGGTGGTTGGTCGCGAACTGCCAGATACGCCGCTGGTCATACTGGGGGATCCGCTGGCCACGCCGCGCGAAATTATCGCCCTTCACAACGCTGGGGTCGCAGACCTGCTGTCCTATGCAGATAGCGATGACACCAATGTTTGCGCCATTTTAGCGCACTGCAAATTGACTACAATAGACAATGACTTATCCCTACCTAGTAGACCTACCAAGCAGGCCTTGGCACGGTTGTCCCGCCGTGAACAAGAGATCCTGGAACTGGCGGTTGAAGGCGGTACGTCCAAGACGATCGGACGGGCGTTGGGGATCAGCCCCAGGACCGTGGATTACCATCGCGGCAAGGCGCTTGATAAGCTCGGTTTGAAGTCGGTCAGCCAGGCGGCTGACCTTTTCACCCCCGCTCCGGTCCGACTCCAGCGCCGATACTAAGCACGCAAAGTATGTCCCTCGCGCAAGCGCCAGGGAATCGCAAACACGTCACGATTGTGTCGAAGCCCGCATTAGCCTCTCTGTTCGGGAGCCGTCGATGAGCTCCCGCCGCTGGGAGGATCACGATGCACACCCGCCCGACGACCGACCGACGGCCGTCT
The DNA here is from genome assembly GCF_005484585.1 of Brevundimonas sp. SGAir0440. Classification (NCBI taxonomy): domain Bacteria; kingdom Pseudomonadati; phylum Pseudomonadota; class Alphaproteobacteria; order Caulobacterales; family Caulobacteraceae; genus Brevundimonas; species Brevundimonas sp. SGAir0440. Next base: position 3,075,113 of record NZ_CP039435.1, read on the forward strand.
ATCAGCAGCGCCACTTTGGCCACGCGCCTGCTGGTCGCCGCCGTCTACGCCCTGGGCGTGATCGCCCCCTTGGGTCTTTTCACCGTGGCCGGCCCCGCTAGGGCGCAGACGAGCATCGTCGATGTGTGCACAGGCGTGGCCCTGCCGCGCTCAGCGGTGACGGAGATCATGCGCCCGGTGATCACCGGGATCGCCACCCCTCTGGAGACGTCGATCAACGGTCTGCTCTCGGTCCTCGCGCCGCGTCTCAATCTGAACGCGACCACCCTTCTGAACAACGCGGCCAGCGGTCAGGATATTCGCTTGGGCGTCCTCGATGTGAACGGCAATGTCGTCAATGCGCCGGACGCCTGCATCAATCAGGCCGACGCCTTCACCCTGGCGGACGAGCAGGGGATTTCGATCGGTGGCAATCGCATCACCGGCTTGGGATCCGGCGGCGCCGTGGCCATCGCCGGCGAACTGAACTCCATCGCCTTTGGCAACGGCGCCCTGACGGCCGCCACGGCGGTCGATGCGATTGCGCTCGGCCGCGAAGCGGAGATTCTGGGCGGGGCCTCGGGCTCCATCGCTCTGGGCGCGGACGCGTCCGTGGCGGTCGCCAACAGCCTGGCCCTCGGCGCCAACAGCGCCGCCCTGCGCGGCGCCTTGGCGAACTATGCCGCCCTGGGGCTTTCGACGCCGCAGACCTCCGTTGGCGAGGTGTCCTTCGGCGCGGTCGGAGCGGAGCGCCAACTGACCAACATCGCGGCCGGTTCGGCTTTGACCGACGCGGTCAATGTCGGTCAGCTTCAGGGCGTCTCCACGAGCCTTCAGGCCCTGGCAGACCTGGCCGTCACCTATGACGACGCCACGGCCGCCACCCTGACCTTGGGCGGGACAGGAGGCACGCGCATCACCAATCTTTCGCCGGGCCTTCTGGCCCTCGGCTCCGCCGACGCCGTCACCGGCGGCCAGCTGTTCGGCTTGGGCTCGAGCCTGGCGGCCGAGATCGGCGGCAGCACCGTTTTCAACCCCGCCACCAGCACGATCGACATCGGCCTCACCTATGACGGTGTCATCTACGGCAGCGTCCAGGAGGCGCTGGACGCTATCTTCACGACACCCGGCGGCGGGACGCCCTTCCTGTCGGTAAACTCTAGCCTCGGCGGCGCCTTGGCCGGCGGACTGAACTCGACCGCCGTCGGCCCCGCCGCCTCAGCCAGCGCCGACAACAGCGTCGCCCTGGGCGCATCCAGCACGGCCGACCGGGGAGCCCTGATCGGCTATGCCGCCCTCGGCTTGGATGCGGTTCAGACGTCGGCGGGCGAGGTCTCGATCGGGGTTGCGGGCGGCGAGCGTCAGCTGACGAACGTCGCGGCCGGCTCGGCTCTCACCGACGCGGTCAATGTCGGCCAGCTGTTGGGCGTCTCCGATGACCTGCAGGCCCTGGCCGACATCGCCGTCGCCTATGACGACCCCACGGCGTCCAGCCTGACGCTGGCCGGCATCGGCGGCACGGTCATCGCCAATGTGGCGGCGGGCGACCTCAGCGCCGGCTCCACCCAGGCCGTCAACGGCGACCAGCTGTTCGCCACAAACACCCAGGTCGGCTTGAACACCACAGCCATCACCAACCTCACGACGGACCTCGGCGTCCTGTCCGACACGGCGGTCATGTATGACGATTTGCTGGCCGGTCGCGTGACCCTGGCTGGCGTAGACGGCACCGTGATCGGCAATGTCGCCGCCGGCGCCCTGTCGGCGACGTCGACCGAGGCCGTCAACGGATCTCAGCTTTTCGCCACCAACACTCAGGTCGGCATCAACACCACGGCGATCACCAATCTTACGACCGACCTCGGCGCCCTGTCCGACACGGCCGTGATGTATGATGATCTGCTGGCCGGTCGCGTGACCCTGGCCGGCGTCGATGGCACCGTCATCGGCAATGTCGCCGCCGGCACCCTGTCGTCCACGTCCACAGAAGCCGTCAATGGCGCCCAGCTGTTCGCCACAAATGCCCAGGTCAGGATCAACACCAATGCCATCACCAATCTGACGACGAACCTTGGCGAACTGTCCGACACCGCCGTCATGTACGACGATCTTCTGGCAGGCCGCGTCACCCTGGCCGGCGTGGACGGCACCGTCATCGGCAACGTCGCCGCCGGCGCGCTTTCGGCGACGTCGAGCGAGGCCGTCAACGGCGCACAGCTGTTCGCCACCAATACCCAGGTGGGCATCAACACGACGGCGATCGCCGACATCGCCGCCGTCTCGGCGCTGGCGGTCGTCTACGACGATCCCAGCTTCGACACCCTGACGCTGGCGGGCGCTGCGGGCACCACGATCAGCAATGTCGCGGCCGGGAACTTGAGCGCGGGCTCGACCGACGCCGTCAACGGCGCCCAGCTGTTCGCGACCAACGCTCAGGTCGCAGACAACACCGCTGACATCATCACCAACACGACGGCCATCACCACCATCACCAACAACCTGAACAATGGCGCGATCGGCGTGGTTCAGTATTCGAACGCCGCAAACCCCACGGTTCCCAACGGCGGCGTGGCGACCAATGACGTGACCCTTGTCGGCGCCCTGACCGATCCGGTCGGTCTGCATAATGTCGCCGCCGGTCTGATCGCCTCGGGGTCCGCCGACGCCGTCAACGGCGGCCAGGCCTTTGCGCTCGGCCAGAGCCTCGCAACCAGCTTCGGCGGCGGCTCGATTTTCAACCCGCTGACCAACACCCTGGACGTCGCCATCATCTACCAAGGCGTCCAATACGCCAGCATCCAGGCCTTCCTGAACGCCCTGTCGGCGGCTCCGGTCGGGGGCGGGTCGAGCGTCTATCTGGCCGTCAATTCGAACCTGGCGCCGGCGACCGCTCAAGGTCAGGACGGCGTCGCCGTCGGCCCAGAAGCCCAGGCCAACGCCGACAACAGCATTGCCCTTGGCGCAGGCAGTGTCGCCGATCGCGCCGCCCAGACCGACTATGCGGCGCTGGGCGTCACGGGCCTTCAATCGTCGGTCGGTTCGGTCTCATTCGGCTCGGCTGGCGCCGAACGGCAGCTGACCAACATCGCTGCGGGCACGGCCGCGACGGACGCCGTCAATGTCGCCCAGTTGCAAGGCGTCTCCGACAGAGTGGACGCCCTGGCCGGGACCGCCGTTTCTTACGACACGACCACCCGCGACACCCTGACTCTGGCCGGCGCCAACGGTACGACCATCACCAATGTCGCCGCAGGACAGGTCAATGCGACCTCGACAGACGCCGTCAACGGATCGCAGCTGCACGCGACCAACACTCAGGTCGCGCTCAACACCACGGCGATCACCAATCTGACGAACAACATCGCCAACGGCAGCCTGGGCCCCGTTCAATATAGCGACAGCGACGACCCCGAGACCCCGAACGGCGGCGTGCGCTCCGACGACCTTACCCTGGTCGGCGCCAGCGGCGGCGCGGTGGGTCTGCACAATGTCGCCAACGGCCGGATCGCCGCCGGCTCGACCGACGCCGTCAACGGCGGCCAGATCTACGAGCTGGCCTTCGCGGCGACCAATGCGGTCCAGTACGACACGGACGCGAATGGTGCACGCACGAACAGCATCACCTTCCAGGGCGGCGACGTCTCGGCGCCGGTGACGCTGAACAATGTCGCGGCCGGCGCGGTGACGGCCACCTCCACGCAAGCCGTCAACGGATCGCAGCTCTTCCAGACCAACCAGGCCGTCGCAACGGCCCAGGCTACGGCCGACAACGCCCTGGCCCTGGGTCAGAACTCGCTCCAGTACGCCGACCAGGGTCAGACCCGCGTCGTCCTGGGTCGCAGCAACGGGCCGGCGGTCACCGTCAGCAATGTCGCCGCCGGGGTCGCCGACACCGACGCCGTCAATATGCTGCAGCTTCGGGAGAGCATGAACGAAGCGATCCAGCAGTCGAACACCTACACCGACATGCGGCTGGCGGCGGTCAACTACAACGTCCAGGAGGTGCGAAAGCTGGCTTTCGCCGGCACGGCGGGGGCTTTGGCGGCGGCCGGGATGCCGCAGATCGCCGAGCGCGGCAAGTCGATGTTCGCGGTCGGCTACGGCACCTACGAAGGCCAATCGGCCATGGCGATGGGCTACTCCCGCGCCCTGGGCGACGGCTCCATGGTCTTCCGGGCCGGCGCGACCTTCGACACCCAGAACCATGTCGGCGCGAACGCCGGCATCGGCTGGAGGTTCTAAACCGGAGTGGGGGAGCTAAACCTCCCGCTGCCTTCAGGCCCAAGATGGATCAAGCCCGATATGCAGACCTCCCCTTCTGCCACAATGAGCGATGACGATTTTGAGGAGATGAAGCCGCGTTTCATTGCTGCGGGCGACAGACTGACGGGTCTGCAACTGTTGGATCTGGCTGACTGTTATCACACGATGCTCAGGCAAAGACGCGCCATCTGCGCACGTCATCCCTCGCTTGCGCCGACTGCGGTCTTGGGTATCGCAGACGAGCGTCGGACGTTCTGAACCCCTGCCGCTTATCGAAAGCCGCCGTCTCTGGTCAGTCGCAACCGGCGCTTCTGAGGCCGCCTGCTATGATGGCGACTCCACATTCGTCGGCCTGCGTGTCAGGGTTCGGCCGGGAGGACCGACTGATGGCGACACGCAAGACCCTCATCAGATCGCGCGCCGGCGTTCGCCTGCAACGCATCGAGCATCTGGCCCGGCAGCAGGTGGTCCAGTCGTCCTGGCGGCTTTCGACCCTGCGCCAAAACCCGCCACGCTCATTTGCCGATGAGATGGAAGCGGAGGACGCCTTCGACATGGAGGTCATCGCTTCGCTGACCGATCCCATCATCATGGACATGCAGCGTCGCGGACTGATCGACTGACATGGCGGCCAAGCTGAAGGTCTTCACCTGGTCCGACGGCTTCCATGCCTTCACCGTCGCCACAAGCTCGCGACCCAAGGCTTTGGAAGCCTGGGGCTCAAAGCAAGATCTGTTCGCAACCGGCCTGGCGAGCCAGCTTTCCGGCGGACCGGATTACGAGGCCGCCCTAGCCTCTCCTGGCGAGGTCATCGAGCGCGGGCTTGCGATCGATGTCGGCAAGATCGGCAAGGCGAAACCCGCGAAACCTCGGGGACCATCCAAGGCGAAGGCCGCCAAAATCGAAAAGCTGCAGGCGGCGCTAGCCGATCTGGATCAACGCCATCAGGCGGTAAGGGCTGATTTCGAAGAACAACAGGCCACGCTGAATCAGGCGCGTCAGGAGGCGGAGACGACCTATGAGGCGGAGCGCAAATCCCTGGCTGCGGCTCTGAAAAAGGCCAGAGCCTGATGTGCAACCTGTACCGCCAACGCTCCGGCCCCCAAGCCATATTGGATGCGGCGAACGCCATGCGGTCGACTGTCGGCAACCTCGCGCCAAGCGACCTCTATCCCGACTATCCCGCGCCGATCGTGCGCTGGGAGGGCGCAGAGCGCATTCTGGCTTCGGCGCGCTGGGGCATGCCGTCATCCCAGAAGATGATCTTCGACAATGCCACAAAGCGCGCCGACAAGTTGCGCGCAAAAGGCGGCGAAGTCGACTTCCAGAAGATCCTCGAGTTCGAACCCGACAGCGGCACGACCAACGTCCGCAACACCAGCTCCGGCCATTGGCGCCCATATCTGTCGCCGGCATCTCGATGCCTGGTGCCTTTCACCGCCTTCAGCGAACCGGGCCGGGACGCGGCCGGAAAATACCGGCCCGTCTGGTTCAAGCTCGCGGGAGACGAACCCGAGCCGCTCGCCTTCTTCGCCGGCATCCACCTCCAGGCCCACACGAGCGTCCGCAAGATCAAGACCGGCATGGAGACGATCGACGTCTTCGCCTTTCTGACGACCGAACCTAACGCCGAGGTCGGCGCGGTTCACCCCAAGGCCATGCCGGTGATCCTGACGCAGTCCGACGAGATCGAGGCCTGGATGACGGCGCCGTGGGAGACGGCCAAGGCGCTGCAGCGCCCGCTGCCCGACGGCGCTTTGTCAGTTATCGACGCCTAGGCCACGTAAAGCGGCCGATATTTGATTAAAGACGATCCGGTCCCGCCCTGGCGATCGACACAAGTTCTGCGGTCAACGGATCAGGCGAAAGGCCCCAACGTGCGAGCGCCGCATCGAACACACTCGGATCGGGCGCCACGGCGGCAAACAGGGTCATCGACGAGCGGAATTTGAGGTCATCGGGCGATCCGAACAGCTGATGCACCGAAACCGCCGGCGCTGTGGTCGCGCTCTGGGCAGCGCGGATGAGACGCGCCCCTAGAACGGGATGCAGCAGATAGGCTTGCGCCTCCGCGAGCGATCCGATCCCATACAAGGCAGCCGTCGAAGACAGTCCCAACGACCGCGCCTGGGGGAAGACGAACCACATCCAGTGGCTTGTCTTGCGACCCGCCGCGAGCTCGGCCATCGCCGTTTCGAACACGGGGTCTTGAGCTAGGACGAAACGGTCGAGTGCTGTGGTCATTCGCCTGTCTCGCCCAGACCGGCGAACCAGTCCGCATAGGGGGTGTTTCGCGCCATGTGTCGATTGAGATCCGGCGAGCCGTCGGTCCACCACACCGGGCCCCGCTCTCCCAATCCGACCTTGGCCTTGTCAACGTTTCGCCGCGCTGCGGCCAGGGCGTCCGTATCCTCAGCCGCCAGGGCCGTCCGCACCGCCCGGCGCGCCGACATCAGATCACGCACCCGTTCGTCCCTTTTCTCAACCGACAAGGCTGGATTGGAGCACCGCCACAGCCGGCCTCGCACCACGAAATAACGGCCGTCCGGAGTCGTGGGGTATCGGAAGGGCTGCATCATCGTCGGGCTAACGCGCAGCGGGCCGGGATGGCGCCGCCCACAGGGCGATCCACAACGCCGTTGCGATCCGGCTTGACTCTCGCTCGCTCGAATAAGAACAAATGCGGAACATTCAGACCGCGATCGGTTTCAGGAGATCATGTCCGCCGCCTCCCCATCCTTCCAGGCGCTCCGCGCGGAGATCGCCCGCATCGAGGCGGGGCGACGTTCGCCAAGCGGCGTGCTGCCGTTCGGCCTGGCTGCGCTTGATGGGCGGCTGCCCGCCGGCGGCCTGGCGCTCGGGGCGCTACATGAGGTGGCCGGCGGCGGCGACGGGGCCATCGACGGCGCGGTCGCCGCATTGTTTGCGGCCGGTGTCGCAGCGCGCACCCAGGGACCGGTGCTCTGGTGCGTAACACGCCCGGACCTGTTCGCGCCGGCGCTGGAGCAGGCGGGACTGTCCTCGAACCGGGTCATTTATGTGGAGGCCGGTGACGAGGCCGGATTGCTGGCCGCCTTCGAGGACGGCCTGCGTCACGGCGGGTTCGGCGCGGTCGTCGGCGAAGTGGCCCGCCTGTCCATGACGGCGTCCCGGCGGCTGCAGTTGGTCGCCGAGGACACCGGCTCTCTTGGTCTGGCCGTGCGACGATGGCGTCGTCAGGCCGAGGCGGCGGACTTCGGCCAGCCGACCGCCGCCGCCACCCGCTGGCGGGTCACCGCCCTGCCCTCCGCCCCCCTGCCCGTGCCCGGCGTCGGCCGCCCGCGCTGGTTTGTCGAACTGATCCGCTGCCGCGCCGGAGCCTGCGCGGATTTCGAACTGGAAGCCTGCGATGAGACGGGTCGTCTCGCTCTACCTCCCCACCTGGCCGACCGATCGGCTGCGACGCCGGCTTGGACCCGACGCGCCGTCGCCTGATACGCCGATGGTCCTGATCGGGCGCCAAGGCCGCAAACGCGTGGTGCTGGCCGCCGACCCCGCCGCCCGCGCCTATCGTCTGCATCCCGGCATGGCCGCGACCCAGGCCCGGGCTTTGGTCGCAGATCTCGTCGTTCATCCCTTCGACCCCGCAGGGGATGCGGCCGCTCTGGACGAGCTCGCCCTCTGGGCGCTGCGCCGCTATGCGCCGATCGTCGCCGCCGACCCGCCGGACGGCCTGGTGCTCGATGTCACCGGGGCCGGTCACCGCTACGGCGGCGATGAGGGCCTGCTCGAGGATCTGATCGCCCAGACCGCCGCTGTCGGCCTGGGCGCCCACGCCGCCCTCGCCGACACCTGGGGCGCCGCCCATGCTTTGGCCCGCAACCTCGCCGAACCAACGATCGTCGTCGCGCGCGGAGGGCCTGCCATCCGTCGCCTGCCTTTGCGCGCCTTGCGCCTGCCCTCTGACATGGTCGATGGCCTGGGACGTCTGGGGATCGACACCATAGGCGAACTGGAGGCCAAGCCTCGCGCGCCTCTGGCCCTGCGCTTCGGGCCGGAACTGATCCGTCGACTGGATCAGGCCTACGGTCGCGCCCAGGAGCCGATCACCCCGATCGACGCTCCGGAACTGATCCAGGTCCGGCGGGTCTTCGCCGAGCCGATCGGCGCGCCCGAGACCCTGGCACGCTACACGCTGAAACTGGTCGAAGCCCTGAGCGAGGCGCTCGAAGCTCAAGGGCTTGGCGCGTCGCGACTCGACCTGCGGTTTGAACGGATCGACAACCGGACCGAGGCCATCCGCGTCGGCCTAGCGCGCCCCGTCCGCGATGTCGCGCGGCTCACACGCCTGCTCTGCGACAAGATCGAAAGCATCGATCCTGGCCTCGGCGTGGAGGCCATGGTCCTGGCGGCGCCGGTCGTCCTGACGCTGGACTGCTCGCCCGCCGCTGGCGATCTAAGCGGCCCGGCGACGCCGGACATCGGCGATCTCGTCGATCTGCTGGCCAATCGCCTGGGCCCGCAGAACCTGTATCGGATGGCCCCGGCGCAGAGCGACGTGCCCGAACGCTCGATCCGCAAACTGCCGCCGACCGCGCCGCCGGTGCCGGAAACCTGGACGCGTCGCTGGCCGCGCCCTTCGCGTTTGCTCGCCCGTCCTGAAGCCATCGAGGCTGTCGCGCTCCTGCCCGATCAGCCGCCGGTCGCCTTCAGCTGGCGCGGCGTTCGTCATCGCGTCAGGCGCGCTGATGGTCCTGAGCGGATCTTCGGCGAATGGTGGCGGCGTGACGGCGAACGCGATGCGGTGCGCGACTATTTTCAGCTGGAGGACGAAGCTGGCGCGCGCTTCTGGGTCTTTCGACGCGGCGATGGCGAACAGTCTCAGACCGGCGATCTCAGCTGGTGGCTCCACGGGCTCTTCGGCTGACACCTTTCGACCGGGGTCAATGTCAATCTCGAGTGGTCCGCGCTGTCTCGGAATTGCTGACCGTCGGCCTTGGCTGCCGCTTGTTGATCGGACAACTAGCATGTCTGCATGGCCCTCCCCAGCAATACCGGTTGTACCGGGCCACGTCTGACAGGCACGGGCAAGGCGAGGGATACGCGGTAGCCGGTAGATGCAACCTAATGCCCGTCAGGATCGCCATCGCGAAACCGCCACTTCATGATCAGGACGCAGGCCGCCATGACCAGGGCAAAACTGTTCGACACAGCCACCGGCCAGGCTCGGGTCATGACGCCATAGACCACCCAGAGGATGAAACAGGTGACGGTGAGCGAATAGGTCTTGAGGCTGACCGAAGACGCGTCGCGCTCTTTCCAGATCTTGAGGGCTTGGGGCGCAAAGCTCGTGATCGAGCAGACCGCCGCCGCTGTACCCACAATGTTGGCTGTCAGGTCGCTCATGGAGGGGCAACGGCGCCCCTTGGGTCACCGTTCCTGTGTGCGAAAACGCACCTCTACAGTGGCGAAGCCGCGCGGGGATAGGACGTTTCCAATCCCGATTTCTGCCCCCGTCGCGGCGCCGGCCTGTCCTCTCAACGACGACGCCTCAGCTCTCGCAAAAAAGAAGGACCGGGTTGCTGAACCGTTGACCCGTCTTGGGGTTGACCCTCGGCAGGGAGCGCTGACCGCCATGACCATCGTCAATCCATTGGGCGTCGCCCCGATGCCTTCGTTTACCAATGCGGCCGCCCTTGCCGGCATCGCGCTGTTCGATCCGGACGGGCACAATCCCGGCAATCTGCACGATCAGGCGTCCAGAGAAATGCTGGTGTCTCGCCTGGCGCGCCTTCTGCGGCTCCCGGTCATTGATGTGGTTGAAGACGCGGAAGACGTCGGACCTGATGTCTTGCTGGTGCCTCGCGACACCTTGATCGGCGAAGACATGACCTCGCGCACGGTCTTCACCGCAGGCAATCTGTTGGGCGGCCGCGTCCCCCACCGCTTCATCGCCACCAAGGCGATCACCCACGGCCTGATCGATCGGTCCGCGACCTGCCCGACCGGCTGGTCCAACACCATGGCCGAACGTCTGGGCGATGCGGCTCTGGAAGGCTACACCGCCTTCTCCATCGCCGATGCGATCGAAGCCGGTCGACGCCTCCTCGAGACGGGACCTGTCCGCGTCAAGGACGTCCTGGCCAAGGCAGGGCTGGGCCAGACAGTCGTCGAGACGACTGAGGCGCTCGCCGCCGTCATCGCCGAGCAGGATGAGGCGCAAATCGCCGCCTTTGGCGTCGTCCTTGAGGAAAACCTGCTCGGCGTCGAAACCTACAGCGTCGGAACCCTGTCGGTCGGCGGACTGCGCATCAGCTATGTCGGCGATCAGCGGGAAACGACGGACCACAGGGGACGCGAGGTGTACGGCGGATCCCGTTTGAGGTGCGTCAGGGGCGATCTCGATCGATTGACTCACCTCGGACTGCCCCCCGAGGCGGTGGAAGCGGTGCGTTGCGCCGCCGTGTTCGACGACGCCGCCCAGCGCGCCTATCCGGACTTGGTTCTGACCCGCCGGAACTACGATGTCCTCGCCGGCAAGGATGCGCGAGGGCGAAGGCGAGTAGGCGTGCTGGAGCAGTCCTGGCGGGTCGGCGGGGCGACGGGCGCCGAGATCGCCGCCCTCGAGGCGTTTGCCGCCTCGCCGGCGCTGACTTCCGTCGAAACCGCCACGGTCGAAGTGTACGGCCTCGCCGATGTCGGGCCGGAAGATGTCGTCTATTTTCGGGGTGAGGACCCCAAGGTCGGGCCGATGACGAAATATGTGACGAGGACAGCGTGATTGAACCTGACGACGTCGAGGAAGGGCGGGTGCGACTGTCTGTCGACGGACAGAAGCTGACCGGCACGCTTCTGACGCCGGAAGCCCCCGTGCCGGGTTTTCTATTTGTCCACGGCTGGGGCGGCGATCAGGAAGAGGATCTGGGCCTGGCCGAGGATCTCGCCCGACTGGGCTGCATCTGTTTCACCTTCGACCTTCGAGGCCATGCCGAAAGCGATGCGAGCCGAGACGAGGTCACCCGACAGAATGGCCTGGACGACGTCACTGCGGCCTATGACTATTTGGCGTCCCAGCCGCTGATCGATCCCGGCGCGATCGGCGTGATCGGCACAAGCTACGGAGGCTATTTGTCGGCTCTGCTGACGAGCATCCGAGACGTTCGCTGGTTGGCGCTGCGCGTGCCGGCGCTTTATCCGGACGCGCACTGGGACGTCCCTAAGGCCAAGCTCGATAAGGATGCGGTGCGCGCCTATCGACAGCAACTGCGAACGCCGCAGGAAGACAAAGCGCTCTCGGCCTGCGCCGCGTTCGAGGGCGACGTCCTCATCGTGCAGTCGGGCAAGGACGATCGCATTCCGCCCGAAGTCATCGCCTCCTATCAGGCCGCCTTCAAGGACGCGAACTCGTTCAGCCACCGGATCATCGCCGAGGCGACCCATGCGATGCGCGATCCCGCCCATCAGCGGCTTTACGCCACTCTGCTGATCAGCTGGGTTGAGGAAATGGTGCGGGCGAGCCGCCGGTCTTATCGGTAAGCCTGTCGCCAACGCCCAGCCCAGACGCACGTACGCAGCCCGCTGCTTTCGTCTCTGGAACGCCGCGCGTCGCGCCTCGTTGATGGCGTAGGTAAACGGAGACCCACCATGACCGACCTCTCGAACATCAAAGAGCATATGGAAGTGATCGGCGCTGACGGCGTCCATCTCGGCACCGTCGACAAGGTCGAAGGCGATCGCATCAAGCTCACCAAGGCCGACAGCGGATCGCACAGCGATCACCATCATTACCTTTCTGGCGGCCTTGTCGCCGAGGTCGAGGGCAATCGGGTGCGCCTGTCCGCAAACGCCGACAATGCCGCTCTCCTCGAGGAAGAAGAGGCCGGCGAAGCGATCGCAGACCTGAAATAGTGTCGGTGATCCAGAATAATGATGCTGTCGCCGCCCGGCTTTTGGCCATCCGCGAGCAGCTGACAACCGAAGTGTGGTCGACCGCGGTGGCCGCCGCGACGTCCGGCCACCACGAGGACATCCGTGATCTGGTGAAGTTGAAGGTGGATATCGAAGCCATCGACTTCGCCCTCGGACACCGGCCGGCCGGCACAGTTGACGAAGACGAGAGATGATCGACCTCAACACCGCCAGCGCGGACACGTTAGACGGGATTGAGATGTTGCGCGGCCATGGGTTTGAGATCGTTCGCTATCGTGAGGAAAGAGGTCGTTTCACCAGCCTTCGCCAGCTCGATGAGGTACCGGGTTTGAGCGGCAAGACTGACGGCGTTGAAGCGCACGTTTCGGTCAAAGCCACGAGTTCATCGGCCTAGCCAGCTACGCAATAACGGTCCAATGCGTGGCCGTCGCCTGATCAAGATCGCTTGCTCATTAGAGAAGACGGACATTGAACTGCGTCGCCTCGTTGAGTTTCATACGTACGGCGAGCCTGCGCTTTGAAAGACGGCAATCCTAAAAGGGATTTGCAGGATTTTTTCGTGCGGCGGCAATTTCGGCCGGCGTTGGGTCGCGTCGGATAATCAAATCATCCGACGACCAGTCGACCAGTCCGAGATCCGCCATCGCCGTCAGCCAACCGTCCATCGGCCAGATCGACCAGACGGCGTGGAAGCGTTTGGCGTTGGCGATTAGGGCGCGGAAATGCTGCACGGGCGGATCATAGCCGTCATGATGTTGGTGGAAGACGGGCACACCGCCGGCGAAGAGCAGCGGCAGGCCCTCTCGCGCAATGCGAAACCCCAGATCCGTGTCTTCGGCGCCGTAGCCGACGTAGGTCTCGTCGAACCCGCCAAGCCGATGGAAGGTCGAGCGACGGAGCGCGAAAGCCAGAGACCAGAACAGGCCCGGATTGCCCTCCGGGCTTTCGCCTTCCCGTGGAAAGGGGCGCACGGGATGGGGTCGCCCGGCGGCGCTCAGATCAACTTCCGACAGGGGTCCCGGCCGGACGGCTCCGGCGGGAAGATAGAGCACCTCTGGACAGATGACGGCGTCATGCTCGGCGAGCACCGCCTGCATCCGGTCGCAAACTGCCGACGACACGATGCAATCCACATCCAGAAACAGCAGAATATCGCCCGACGCCAAGGCGGCCGCCAGATTTCGGGCGGCGGCCAGAGGCAGGGCGTCGCCCGCCAGACGTTCGACGCGGACCGGAAAACCCACTGGCGGCAGCCTCACGGGCGTATCGCTCATGTCGACGACGATCAGTTCGTCGGGCGGCGAGGCGCTGATCATCAGTCCCTCGACCAATCGGTCCAGATGCGCCTGCCGGTTGCGAACCAGTGTCAGAGCGGACAGCGTCGTCATCGCCGGCTCCACAAATCCAGCCGATAGTTCGGACGCCGTTCGGCGAGATCCACTTGCATGAAGTCCGATAATCCGAGCCAGAGGCGCTCCACGGCGTCGTCAGCGGTCTGGGGATAGTCGGTATCGCCGGTCCAGTGCACCAGAAGAACGCGTCCGCCCTCGACCAGGCCATCGGCAATGCGTTGGGCAGCAAGGTCCAGATCGGCGTCGCTCCAGTAGTAGGCCACTTCGGACAGGACGACGAGATCCAGCCCGTCCAGAACCGGACAGTCCCGGGGGAAGGCCGCGGCCTCGAACCGGACGTTAGGCCGCCCCGACAGATGCTGGCGCGCTCGCTCCAAGGCGGTCGGGCTGACGTCGATCGCCAACAGATGATCGCAAACTGCGCTCAGCCGCTCGGTCAGGACGCCGCCCGCACAACCGACCTCGAGCGCAAAAGCCGCTCGCCGCACCGACAGAGCGGCGATAGTGCGATCGAACTTGGCCGCCTCATAGGGGCTTGAGGCCAAACCCCATGGATCGGCGTCCCCGGCGAAGATGCCTTCGAAATAGGCGGCGGGAAGCGAGCGTTCAGCCATAGGCGTCGCACCGATAAAGGGTGTCCGAGGCGGCGCGCAGCCCCGTATCCTTCTCAAGCCGGAACCCTTCGCCGAACATCGGCGTCAACTGACTTTGATGGCTCGATAAGGCGTACGCTCTGAGGCCGGCCCTTAGAGGTCGCGTCGTGATCCGCAGTTTCGACCCGGGCGGAGCCGCCCCCCACACGACATAATCGAACACGGCGACCGGCCGGCAGGCTATACGGGCCGCGCGGCGCGCCAGCTGGGCCGCTGCCTGATGATCGCAATGGGGATCGTCTGGTCCAGTGACGGCGATCGCATCGACGCGCCGATCACGGCACAGGGCGGCCAGACGACGCGCGGTCGCCTCGAATACCGTGCTGCCAGGAGAAGCCGGCTGCGCATCAGGCCAATCCAGAAACACGGGTGCCGCAGCCGCATCCCCCGCCAACCGTCGAACCGCACGCCCCGCCTCCAGGCGTCGGGTCCGGACAAGCCTCGCATGGGAAGCCGTGTCCGGATGGTCGTGCGAACCCGCGCCGTCGGTGAGGATCACGACGCCTGCTAAATGTTGCGTCGCCGCCGCCTGATGGATCAAAGCTCCGACGCCCAACGTCTCGTCGTCGGCATGCGGAGCAACGACCAGCCACCGCGCGGATCGCCAGGGCGAACGCTCCAGCGCCAAGGTCGCCAGTCGACCGGTCTTCTCGCTCACCATAGGGCGTCGCCCTCGCCCCAGAGATCGCGATCCAGCCAGGTCTTGGCCGCCTGATCCTTCGCATAGTCCGGTCCGGCCTGCCGAAGATAGAGGCTGAGATCGCGGGTGATCTTGTCGATGCGCTCGCCGTCGAAGGCGCTGCGTGTCCCGACCGACCGCGCCGCCAACTCCATGACATCCAGGGCGCTGCGTTCGACGACGCCGCGCGTGGCGCGGGCGAAATCGCCGGCGTCCGGCGCTTCGGACGCCGCGCGGATCGCGGCTTCGCGGACCCAGAGCCAGGCCGTTCTTGCCGCAACGACCGCGTCGGCGAAGCGCGCGCGCTGGATGGGATCGGCGCGGGCGGCGTCGGACAGTGCGTCGCGCATCGCCATGACCAGGCCTTCGACGCCGCCCAACTGCACCGCCGTGAACCGCCACGCGCCGGCCGTGAAACGCGGTTCGCGATCATACTCTCCGGGACATCCGAGCCGCTGATCGGCATTGACCATCAACCCGGTCACCTCATAGCGCCCGCTGGTCGTCGCGCGCATGCCGCGGACGCGCCACCCGCTCAGATCAGCCCTCTCCGGGTCGTTCGCCGGCACGACGATCAGCTGGCGTTCGCCCTGTTCCGGCTGGGCGGTGATGATGGCATATTCCAGGCCGCCCGCGCCGGTCGCGAACATCTTGGCGCCCTGCAGCCGGTCGCCGCCCAGACGAACGCCGGGCGGCGGCTCCGTCGCCCAGACGCCGAACCAGCCCCCCTGCGCAAGGACCTTGCCGAGCCAAGCCTTCTGGGCCGGGTCCGCGTACCAGTCGAACAGCGCCAGGGCGTTGACGTGTCCTTCGAACAATCGGCCGACGCTGAGATCCGACCGCCCCACACTTCGTAAAGTGCCCATCAAGGCCAAGGCCTTTTGGACTGGATCGTCATAGGCCGTTCCGCCGCTTTGAACCGGAGCGAACCGCCGACCCCAACCCTCCGAGGCGAGCAGCGTCAGACTCTCGGCGGGATATCGCGGCGCAGCGTCGTAGCGCGCACCGAGCGCCGCCAATCTAACCTCAAGTTCCAGAGGCGATGACGCGGTCGGCGTTGTTTCCAGAGCTGTCATCAGCGTGCCTCAAGCTCTGATGCGAGGTCGACAAGCCAGGGTCCGGCGGCGCCGAGTCCCTGCCCGCTGATCTGCTGCCGATCAGCGGGCGACAGTGCGAGTGCTGACTGAAGGATGCCCGACCATTGCTGTGCCTGCGGCCATTGCGCCAGGACGATGGACGCCCCAAGCGCCGCGAGCCGTTCGGCCTTCGCGATCTGCTCATTGTAGGCGCGAGGCTCGGGAAGACAGACGAAGGGCTTGTCGGCCGAAATCACCGCATTCAGCAGGCCGTCTCCCGCGCCTCCGACGACGATCTCCGCCTTTTCGATCTCGTCGCCGATGGCGTCGATCCAGCCCGCCAGCTTCAGGTTCGGCGGCATGATCGGCGGCGGCTCGATCGGCCCAACACCGGTCCACATCTTCTCGGGCGTCGCCTCCGCAGCCGCCGCCAGCTTGCCGCCATCCAGCGGATCGCCACCCCGCCCATGAACGACCAGGACGCCTGATCCACGCTTCAATCCTGAATCGCGCCGGGGGGCGAAGTAGTGCGTCTTGTCCCGCGCCTCGCTGGCCCCCATTCCATCCAGCCGCTCATGGAACGGTGCAAGCAAGGCTTCCGCGCCGCGGAAGGCGTCCAGATGCGCCGGGTCCGATCGATCCCCCGCTAGACGGACATAGACCACAGGCGTCGCACACAGCCGGGCCAGCATCGCCATCTCGACCGACACATCGATCACCATCAGAGCCGGCTTGGTGTCGCTGATCCACTGAGCGAACCGAGCGGTTCGCGCCCGGACGCCCGCGTGATGATAGGGGGCGTAATGCAGCGCCTGAGGCCGGACAGGCGCTTCATCCTGGCCGGAAAAGCGGTCTCCCTTATGGGGCCTGTCATCCCCCAGATCCACGCAGGCGATGTCTCCTGTTCGCCCCTTCAGTCCCGTTCCGAGCAGGACAAAGCGCTCGGGCGCGGCGGCGGCGATTTCCAGAGCCCGCTGACGGTGGCCGTCGCCCTGATGATGGACATAGTAGCCGATCGGAGCCCTCACGATGCGGCTCTCGCAACGCCGTCGGCCCAACCTCGTAGATCCATGTCGAGCGGCATGGCGGGCAGCTGGGTTTCCAAAGCCGACAGCCGCCTGGCGCTCGCCGCGTCGTGACGCTGCTCCCGGCGCCACATCGCCCGCTGCCGCCAATGCGAAAAGTTCGGCGCCATGATCGGACCGCCGTTCCGCGCCTGATCCAACAAGCGGGACATATCCTCCGCCATCCCCCCGGCGGCGCGGCCCGTAGTTCGTGCCGACACTCGTGTCCACACCGCCAAGGGGTGCACAAGCCTGGCCCCCTGCGCTTGAGCGGCGATCACAAGCGCCCGATCCTCGCCCGTCGGCTGTTCAGGCACGCCGCCGGCTGATCGATAGGCCGCCGTCGTGATGGCGAGGCTGGCCCCGGTGTGATCGCCATGGCGAGGCGCCGGGTCATGCGGCGAAGGGTCGATCTCGTCCTCGATCGCGCGAACTTCACACCAGTAGGCGTCCCACATCTGGCGCAGAGCCGCGACATCCGCCGAGATCGGTTCCGCTTCATCCAGCACCAGTCGTCCGCCCACCAGATCCGCTCCATCCACGATGGCTGCGAGATTGGCGGACAGCCAGTTCGGCGGCGGTCGCGTGTCGGCGTCCGTCGAGATCAGAACGCCATTGGATCGATCTCCGAGATGCTCGAGACCGGCAGACATGGCCGAACGCCTCGCCGCGCCGGCATGCGCCCGATGCTCCGGGAAGGTCTGCAGATCGACGACGATGTCCAGTCGATCCTTCCACCGATCGGCTGCGGCCTGCGCCTGAGGGAGCGAACCGTCCGTGGAGTTATTGAGGCAGAGCGCGACCGAAATCCTGCCCGGAAGATCCTGCGCGTCCAGGGCGGCGAGAAGCACGGGAAGACGCCGTTCCTCATTCCGCACGGGCACGCAAACGCAGAAGGCAGGTTCGTCCTTCATGCGATCAGCCGATCTTCCAGCGAGTCATTGGCCTGCATCTGTCCCGCCGCAGCCGCTTGGATCATCTCGCCATAGAGCCCTTCATAGGCCGTGATCATCCGGCGCACATCGCAGGCCGTCTCGGCGCGCGCGCGGCAGGCTGACCGAGACAAGCCGACCGCCCGGGCGATCGCGCGCGCCAGATCCTGCACATCGTCCGGGCGCGCCAGGGCGCCGCAGTCGGGGGTCAGGATCTCGGGTATGGCGCCCCGCGCGAAGGCGGCGACCGGCGTTCCGCACGCCAGCGCTTCGGCCACCACCAGCCCGTAGGGTTCGTCCCAGCGCGGCGTGCAGACGAAGGCGGCCGCCTGTCCGATCTCCTGCGAGAGCCTTTCGTGATCGAGGTGGCCGAGATAGGTGGTTTCGCGCGTCAACCTCGAAGCGATCTCGGCATCGAAATAGGCTTGATCCAGGATCGGGCCTGCGAACCGCAGGGCGATACCCGCCAATGCCGCCGCGTCCAGCGCCAGATGCAGACCCTTCTCGGGCACGATCCGCCCATACCAGATCAAATGCCCAGGATCGTCGTGATGCGCACGCCAGGGAAAGCGCTCCAGGTCGATCCCGTTCAGAATGACCTGATCGATCGGCCGCACCCGGCTCCATTGCTCACGCATCGCCTCGGAAACGCCGACAAACCGCGCGAAGGGCGCGCTCGCTTCGCGGATACCGCTTTCCAGCCAGCAAAATGGCGGCGTGTGGAGCGTAGTGACCATCGGCATCGGCAAGGTCTCCGCCATCGAGACCGGCAGATAGTGCAGGCTGTTGTTGTGGATGACGTCGAACGAACTGCGACGAAGCCGGCCCATCAACGACAGATAGGCGTGATGCTCTCGGAAGAAGGCGACGTCGCCCGCCTCCGCCGTCCCGACCTTGGCGATTTCCGTCTGGTCGCAAATCGCCTCTAGGCCTAACTCGGGGTCGGAGAGGGTCGCGGCAAACAGAGTGACGTCGTGGCCGTTTAGCCGCAGTTGGCGACAGAGCAGATGGGTATGCATCTCCAGCCCGCCGGCGAAGGGTTCTGCGATCGGATATTTGAGATGTGCGATGACGCCGATGCGCATCCATACCGCCGTGATCGACAACCCGACCCCCCTCGGATCGGTCCATGGCATAAAGCCTGAAGGTCAAAGCTATGCCGCGGCTATTCGTTCCTGTGTTCGATAATGGTCTCAAGCCGATCGGAGGCGTTCGGGCTTCTATGAGCCAGCAGAAACCGGCGTATTTTGTTTGGGATGACCCAATGAAAACGCGCGAGCGCTGCTGAAAGCGGTCAGCCCCGGAGCGATAAATTACTCGGCGCGTTCTCTGGACTAGCTAAAAGGACCCAACCATGACCAACCTTGTCGCCTCCACATTTGCAACACGTCGAGACGCCGAGCTTGTGGTCGAACGGCTCGTTCAAACCCATGGCATGGAACGAGACGCCATTCAGGTCGCCCCTGAAGGCGAGGCGAACACGGTTGGAGACAGGCCTTCGGGCGGAGATGTCGAAGGCGACAGCCCCAGCGTCGACTCTCGGTCGGACGTGCCGGTCGCCGGGCGTGTCAAAGTCGTCGTGTCTGCAGAAACCGATGACGAGGAACAGGCGATACGCGCCGCATTCGCCGAACTCGGCGCCAAGGACGGGTGACCCTCATGCGAGCCGGTCATCGGCTGCGTCGCGTTGATCCTATGATGAGGGCCGAAGCGTCCCGCCGCCTCTGCTCGCAAGGATGACGTCCGTGGAATCGCTCATCGACGCCAAGCTTCATCGCCTCGGCGACCTCTCGAACGACGATCGCGGACGACTTGCAGGACTCCTGAATGGACGCCGTCGCGCCGCAGCCGGCGAGGCCTTGGTGGAAGAAGGCAGTCGACCCACGTTCAGTACGCTGCTGCTCTCGGGATTTGTCGGCCGAGTCTCGACCCTGGCGGACGGCGGTCGTCAGATCACAGCGATCAGCGTTCCCGGGGACTTCATCGATCTGCATGGCTTTCTTCTGAAAACGATGGATCACAGCCTTGTAGCCTTGTCTGACGTCACCGTCGCGGTTGTCCAGCACGCCGACTTGAGGCGCGTGACGGAACACGCCCCTCGCCTTGCGCGAGCGCTTTGGCTTGAAACGCTGATAGATGCGGCCATCCACCGGCAGTGGCTGGTGGCGCTGGGACGCAGAGACGCAGGGACAAGACTGGGCCAGTTGATCTGTGAACTCTACCTCCGTCTGGAAGCCGTAGCCCTCGCCCAAGACCACACCTTCGAATGCCCTCTGACCCAATCGGACCTAGCGGACATGCTGGGGATGTCGAGCGTCCACGTGAACCGCTCGCTCAAGGTCCTTCGCGACACGGGCCTGGTGCGATGGCGGAATGGTCAGGTGTCGATCGACGACTGGACGGCGCTGACCGAGCGCGTCGCCTTCGACGCCTCCTATCTCGATCTGAAGCTGTCTAGGTCCTCAAGCGGCGCGCCGATCGCGAGACGGCGGACGGCCTAAATCTATCCGAAGCTCATTAGCGCGCGGCCGCTGCGCCTCCATCTCCGCGCCTGCGGCGTCAGACGCTCGTGATCCGGTTGGGACCGGACACATAGCGCCTGACGGGCAGCCCAGCGATACGGCGAAGCCGATCAACATCGAGCAGGGAAATCGTCTGGTCGGACCGTTTGATCAGATTCAGGCGATCCATCTCGCGAAGGGTTCTGTTCACATGCACCGGCGTGATCCCGATCAGGTCGCCGAGATCGCGCTGGGTCAAAGGCATATGGAACATGCCGCCCGGCGCATCGCCGCGTTCGGACAATCGATCGAACAGATTGGTCAGCGTGGCGGCGATGCGAACGTGAGCGGGCGCCTGACCAACCACGGCCAGACTTTCCATCAACGCGACACGCTCTTTCTGCGCGCTCAGAAAGAGTGAAAGCGCAATCCGCGGATAGGCCTCAAATGTCGCTATCAGCCTGGACCTCGATATCGCGTGCACAGCGATGGGCGTCATGGCGGTCAGGCAGTCGACCGTTGTCGTCAGGCACAGGCTCGGCGCTCCCAGGAGATCGCCCGGAAGATGGACCTTCACAATCTGCTGCTTGCCCGATGCAAGCGCGATGGACGACGCGACCCAGCCCTGGGTCAGCAGATAGAGATGCGAAGGTTCAGCCGCCTCATGACGCAACACATGGTGGCGAGGCCAATGCTGGACCGGCTCGAGAAGCCCGGCCAGCGCTGCACGCTCGCGAGATGACAGAGTGACGAATTCCCCCAACCGCCCCGGCGCATCGGATTGCGAATCGTTTGGGGGCGGCAGGTCCTCATCCATGCCCCGCGTTCCCCCAAACCCGGCATGCCTGCACTAACCCATGTAAAGGGCTGTCCGACGCGCCTTCGGGGGTACTCTCGACAGGCTAGAAGCCTGTCCAAAATCGGACCTATGAAACTCAGCGGACGCACCAGGATTGGTTGTCTTTTGATCCGGCGAGAAGGCGACATGACCCGACATACGCCACACAGGGACAAGATTGATCATACGCGCGGCTTGGCGCAGGGCGGTCTAGGTGGTCCAGAGGACGAAATACTCGACGCGGGCCAGGAGGAAGTCTTCTCCCGCACCGAAGTCGAACGGGGCGAGAGCGAACACTACCGGGGCGAAGAGACGCCGGAGCACAGGCCGTGACACGCGGCCTGAAGACGCGCATTCCGGAAACAGCGGCGCACCTTTGCATCGACATGCAGCGCATGTTCGTGGAAGGGACCGAGTGGCATACGCCGTGGGCAGCCAAAACGCTTCCGGCCATCGAGACGCTATGCGCTGCAAGGCCTGAAAAGCTGTGGCTCACCCGATTCATCCCCGCCGCAACGCCCGATGAGGCGGAAGGCACCTGGCGCGACTATTGGCGGCGTTGGTCGACCATGACGAAGAACGCTCTTGATCCGGCGATGTTGGATCTGGCGCTTCCGCTTCAGCGGTTCGCGCCGCCCGCCCAGATCATCGACAAGACGGTCTATTCCGCCTGGTCAGGCACACGCCTCCACAAGGCGTTCAAAGATCAGGGTGTTGATACGCTCGTCGTAACGGGGGCAGAAACTGACGTTTGCGTTCTCTCGACCGTGCTCGGAGCCATCGATCTGGGCTATCGCATCGTGGTGGTCAGCGACGGGGTCTGCAGTTCGGCTGATCAGCCTCACGATCACCTTTTGGCGCTCTACAGCGACCGCTTCAGTCTCCAGGTCGAAACTGCCGAATGCCGAGAGGTGCTGGAGGCCTGGGTGGCATGACCGTCCATCCTCCCGTTCTGCGCTATCAGATCCGCTACCGTGATGGCGGAGAGCCTGAGACCCTGATCTCAAACGACATGGCTGACGCCATGGCCCAGGCGTCTCAGCGCGCAAAAGCGGTGGGTCAGGCTGTCGCCCTGTGGTGCGATGGTCGGTGGATCGCCGACGTCGATTCAGCCCCGTCGCTCCTCTCGCCCGACTTGATCGCAAAGCTCGTCCATGCCGGCATCTATGTATTCGGCGCACCGGTCCGAGACCGGTGACGAGCTGATCTAGGCCGCCTCGGCCGCGATGGCTTCGGCGAACGCTGGAGACTGCGGACGATAGTGACAGCAGGCCACGCTCGCGAGAACGGCCTCATCCTTCAAAAGGATTCGTCCCCGCACGGTGCGTAGGGCGCCGGCGGCGCGAAGGCTCTGACACGCCTGATTGATGCTGGATCGGCGCAGGCTCAGCAACGCTCCGATATTTGATTGTGACAGAGCGATCTCAAAGCCACCGGTAGCGCGATGAATATCCAGAAGAAAGCTGGCGACGCGAGAGATCGACCCATGCGACATGGCGCACCTCAAACGCGTCTCCATCGCCCTCAATCGCTTGACGCCGCCTGAAAGCAGAAATTGAACGCCTTCCTCACCCGCTTCCCGGCAGAAAGCCGCAACGGGCGCCCGGTACACCAAGCCGTTCGACAGCCAAAGCCCTGGGCTTCCCCCTGCGATGTCGATCAGATCGCCCGCCGCAGCGACGCCACAATGGGTTCCTCGTTTCCCGTCATCAAGAAGAAGACAACCGTCGAGAACGACAGCGATCTCGCCATCCGGACGATAGGGTCCGCCCGACACGACGGGAATGATCTCTCCCAGGCGTAGCGCGCGACTGCGACTTTCGAAGGAGAGCGGATCAAACGCCCGCCACAACGAAAGAATTTCCTCGCGCGGCTCTAGACATGGCGAGGTCTCGCCGGACGGTGTCGCAGGATCGAGCATAGGCGCATCCTGCGACTTTCCGGGCGTCGCGCACTTACATGGGTTAACTGACGCCTTCGTCTTCGATCAGTTCGGTCGTGGTCCCTGCCCCAGGTCCCGCCCCTAGATCAGCCCCGGTCACAGGATTGCCGTCGAGGTCAGAGGCTGTTCGGGCCGCGAAGGCCTGGACAGCGGCGGCGTCCCGTTCGCCCAGTGAGACGCTGGCGGAGCCGTCGCCGCCGTCCACGGCGCCCTGCTGTTCACGGTCGTTGATGAACTCCCATTGCTCCCCCTCATTCCAAGGTCCGCGGACATCGCCCTCCCCTTGGGACATGTCGTAGTATTTGTCAGCGAAGGAAGGCAGGCCGACCAGCTTGCCTGCCGGGAAGTTCGGCTCCATGGCGTAGAGGGCCTTCTCGAAGGACTTCTGATGCGCCACTTCGCGCGTCATCAGGAAGTTCAACGCGTCCTTCACGCCGGGATCGTCCGTGCAGTTGATCAGACGTTCATAGACGATCTTGGCCCGGGACTCGGCGGCGATGTTGGAGCGTAGGTCGCAAGCGGGATCGCCGATCGAGTCGATGTAGGCGGCGGTCCACGGGACACCGGCGGAATTGATCAGGGCCGGCGCGCCGCCATAGAGAATGGAGGTCGTATGGCTCTCACCACCGCTGTTCAGCGAGGCGTAGAGATCGGCCTCCTCCATCGCGGCTTCAGCCATCTGGCCTTTCACGCCCCGGTTCAGCATGGACACGATCGAGCCGATGACCTCGAGGTGGCTTAACTCTTCCGTGGCGATGTCGAGCAGCATGTCTTTGCGGCCCGGATCTTCATCCGCCAAAGCCTGTGTGAAGTAGCGCATGGCGGCGGCGAGCTCGCCCTGCGGCCCTCCGAATTGCTCAAGCATTAGGGTGGCGAGACCCGGGTTTGGTTCGGATACCCTGACCGTATACATCAGGCGCTTGTTGTGCATGAACATGGTTGGCTCCTTGGGGTTGAAGCCGAGCTAACCGGGCCATTCCGAGTGCTGTTCCGAAGGTCGGCTTTCCGACCTTGAAACGTTTTACTTTCGAGCGCGGCCATCGGTTGTGCCCGCTATTGGACAGTCGGAACGGACAACTCCGAGCGGCTCTTGAACCTTCTTTCACGGGAGGTTTGATGTCCCTCATCGACAAGGCGCTCGCCGCCGTCACCCCGCAGCCTGACGATCAGACGCGCAAGGCGGCGACGGAAAAGGCCCGCGCCGCATCTCAGACTGGAGACTGGCTTTCGCTGGTGCTCGATCATCACGACGCCATCCGCGCCGCCTTCGCCTGCGGCCGAACGGCCAAGACCGCTGTCGAAAGAAACACCGCTCGCGATGCCCTCGCCGTCGTGCTGAACGGCCATGCGCTGGCCGAGGAGCTGGTCCTCTATCCCGCCCTTGGTCAGGCCGGAGAAAAGATGCACGCGGCCCACGCCTATCTCGAGCAGACGACCACAAAGGCTCAGATGGCGGAGCTTGAAAACATCGCGCCCTCGAAGCCCGCCTGGCTGGAAAAATGGGCCCACATCGAAGGCGCCGTTCTCACCCATATGTTCGAAGAAGAGAGCGATTGGTTCCTGACCCTGAAGGTTAAGGGTCACCACCAGGTCCGTCTGGCCTCGCGTTACGCCGAAGAGTTCGAACGCTACGCTGGCGCCCCCCAGTCCTGAGCCGCCTGATCCCGACCGTCCAACATCAAGGAGGCATCAACGATGTCCGCCCCCCTTTCGACAGACGCCGACGTCCAGTCACCAGCATTCCACGACGACTATGTGGAAGGCGCCTACGACTCCACCAGCATCCAGGCCGTCATGATCAACCAGCCTCGTCAACGGCTTTATGACTACTGGCGCGACTTCCGAAACCTGCCCAGTTTCATGGAGAATGTGAGGTCGGTGGATCTTCTGGACGACCTCCGATCAAGTTGGAGCGTTGCAGGTCCGGCCGGTGCGGAGATCGAGCTTGTCAGCGAGATCACCGAAGATCGTCCCGGCGAATACATCGCCTGGCGGTCGACCGAGGACAGCGATGTCGATCACGAGGGCTGGATCGCGTTTCGCGACAACGCCTTCGGCCGCGGAACCGAGGTGCGTGTCCTGATCAGCTACGACCCGCCGGCGGGCGCCGTCGGCAAACTGGTCGCCAAGGTGATGCAGCGCGAGCCCCGGGTCCAGGCCCGGCGCGAGCTGCGACGTTTCAAACAGCTGATGGAAACGGGCGAAATCTCGACGTCCAAAGCTCCCGACGCGGCGCCGCGCGCCGACCGTCATTTCTGATCCCGGAAGGAATTCCCATGCGCGCCCTGACTTGGCACGGCAAACACAATGTTCAGGTGGACACGGTCCCCGATCCCCAGATCGTCAATCCCCGCGATGCGATCATCAAGATTACGGCGACCGCCATCTGCGGATCGGACCTGCACCTCTACGATAGCGTGATCCCCGGCATGTCCAATGGCGACATCCTCGGCCACGAGTTCATGGGCGAGGTCGTCGAGATCGGCCGTGGCAACACGAGCCTTCAGGTCGGCCAAAAGGTCGTCGTCCCCTTCGTGATCGCCTGCGGCTCCTGCTTCCATTGCGGCAAGCAGCAGTTCTCGGCCTGCGACAACTCCAATCCCGCCGACAAGTCCGACGCATCCGAGATCGCCTACGGTTACCCGGCTGCCGGGCTGTTCGGCTATTCGCATCTGACCGGCGGCTATGCGGGCGGCCAGGCGGAATATGTCCGCGTCCCCTATTCCGACGTCGGCCCGATCGTGGTGCCGGACGGGATTGAGGATGAGCGGGTCCTGTTCCTGTCGGACATCTTCCCCACGGGTTGGATGGCGGCCGAAAACGCGGAGATCGAGCCCGGCGACACGGTGGCGATCTGGGGCTGCGGGCCCGTCGGTCTGTTCGCCATCAAGAGCGCCAGATTGATGGGCGCCGGCCGCATCATCGCCATCGATCATCATCCACGCCGACTGGAGCTCGCCAAGGCGAATGGCGCGGAAGTCCTCAACTATCATGAGGTCAAGGTTCGCGAAGCCCTGATGGAGATGACCGCCGGCATCGGGCCGGATGCCTGCATCGACGCCGTCGGCATGGAGGCGCATGGATTTTCGCCCGACAACATCATCGATGCGGTGAAGCAAGAAACGAAGCTGGGAACGGATCGCCAACATGTCCTGCGCGAGACGATCATGGCGTGTCGCAAGGGAGGACGCGTTTCAATCCCCGGCGTGTATGGCGGGATTGGCGACAAGCTGCCGATCGGCGCCCTCATGCAGAAGGGTCTGACGATCAAGACCGGCCAGACCCATGTGCAGAAATACCTGCCGCAGCTCCTTGAGCTGGTCATGGACGGCAAGATCGACACGACGGATCTGATCAGCCATCGCCTGCCGCTTGAGCAGGCGCCAGAGGCTTACAAGAACTTCCACGACAATCCGAACGAATGGACGAAGGTGGTGCTGAAGCCGCACGGCTGATCGAAGGCCGTCGTTCGAGCCCTACCGCCATGACACGATGGACAGCCAGACATCCGATCGCACCATAGCGAAGTCCGTGATTGTTTCACGAGGCCTGGCAGGAACAGGACGGGTTCAGCGAGCCTTTGGGTAAGCCATGACGCTACACCCGCTGCTCGCCGATCGCTTAGAATCCGGTCTCGGCCTGCCCACCTCATCATCCCGCGACGGAAGAGCATTTTCGTGATCGACGCTGAGCAGGTCGTAACGCTTCTCGGCGACTCGCTCACCGCCGGCTATGGCCTCAGGCCGGCCGAAAGCTTGCCGCGCCAACTGGCGGCGCGATTGGCGAGCGGAACGCCTCCGGTTCGCGTCATCGGCGCGGGCGTGTCCGGCGATACGACAAGGGATGGCTTGCGACGGCTCGATCGGGACGTGCCGGCGCAAACGGATCTTTGCGTCGTCGCCTTGGGCGCCAACGACATGATGCAGTTGGTCCCGGCCGATTACGTCAGGAATAATCTTCTGTCGATCATCGACAAACTCCAACAGCGCAACATCCCCGTTTTGCTGAGCGGCATGCGGGCGCCGCCCTGGTTTGGCGCCTACGCCTGCGCGTTCGACGCGGTCTACCCCGAGGTCGCTCGCGCAGCGAGCGTGCCCCTGATGCCCTTCCTGATGGAGGGTGTAGCGTTGCAGCCGGCCTATGTCTTGCCGGACCGGATCCATCCCAACGCCGCCGGCGTGGGCAAGATGGCCGACACCCTTGCACCCCATGTGCGATCCGCCCTGGCGGCCCTGCGGACGCCGTGACGGGATGCGGCTGGCCACCTTCAACATCAACGGCGTCAATCGTCGCCTGCCCAATCTCCTCGCCTGGCTTGAACAGGCCCAGCCGGACGTGGTCTGCCTTCAGGAGCTGAAGGCGACCGACAGCCAATTTCCGAATGCCGAAATCAAGGCGGCCGGCTACGATGCGGCCTGGGTTGGCGAACAGCGCTGGAACGGCGTCGCAATCCTAAGCCGCATTGGCGAGCCGGTCGTGACCCGACGCCGGCTGCCCGGCAACGCCACTGATCCCCAGGCCCGTTATATAGAGGCGGCAGTCAATGGCGTGTTGATCGGCTGCCTCTATTTGCCCAACGGCAATCCCAGGCCCGGGCCCAAGTTCGACTACAAGCTTGCCTGGGCCGACCGGCTGATCGCCCATGCGGGGACCCTCTACGCCACTGCAGCGCCGGTCGTGCTCGCCGGCGACTACAATGTCGTCCCGACCAACGCCGACATCTACAACACCAGTTCGTGGAAGGCCGACGCCCTGCTTCAGCCCGAGAGCCGCGCGGCCTTCAAGCGCCTGCTGGACCAGGGCTGGACCGACGCCCTGCGCGAGCGTTTCCCGCACGATCCGCCGCCCTGGACCTTCTGGTCCTATTTCCGCGAGGCCTGGTGCCGCGACGCCGGTCTGCGGATCGACCATGTGCTGCTCAACGGTCTCGCGGCCGAACGGCTGACCGACGCCGGCGTCGATCGCGCGGTGCGCGGCGCCGAGGGCGCGAGCGACCACGCGCCGGTCTGGATCGAGCTTGCCTGACCCAGCCGATCCGGACCGCTGGACGTCAGTCGACCCAACAATCGTCAAGCCGTCAGGGTCCGGAAGGTGATGGAATAGCGCAAGGCTGTCATAGGTGTGATAGAATGCTCCCAAGCAGCGCGCGCCTCTCCTGACAGGCGATAGACCGAGCCGCTCGCCAGCGCCGCATTTCGACGCAGAAAGCCCGTCCCCTGGCGACGGCGCAGCCGCATCACGCAGGGCGCAAGTAAGGACACGCCCAGGATTTCCCCATAGACGGGGCGGTCGCGATGCCAGCCGATGCCGGCGCCCGGCGCATATTCATTGACCAGAACCTGCACAAAGGCCGCGCCGTTCAGATCGAGGCGGCCCGCCAAGCGCGCCATTAAGGTCGAGAGAAACGCCGGCCAACCCGCGCCATCACCCCCGCGGTCGAAGGCGGCGATCCGGCGATGACCCAGGTAGCCCAGATGTTCATAGGGTTTGAACGCCAGAGTCTGGAGCGCGGCGACAAGCGCGGCCTGTTCAGGCGCCGACAGGACGCCGGCCCAATAGTCAAAGCCCGCCACCACGGGCGTGCGCGCGGGTGCATCGTCGAACAGGTCGATTTGCGATAGTTCGGTCACGCCAGGACCAGTTGGTTCGCCGCGGCGCCGGTCGTCTCCAGATTGGACAGGCTTACCCCGACCAGGCGCACGCCCCGGCTTGGCGGGTAAAGGGACCGGACCAGCACCCGACTGACCTCGTGCAGGGCTTGGCGGGAGGCCACAGGCTCGGACAGGGACCGGCTTCGCGTCGATTGCTGGAAGTCCGCCCATTTGACCTTGACGGTGACCGTCCGTCCCCGGCTGCCGGTCTTCTCGCACCAGGCCCAGACATCGTCGGCCATGGCCATTACCCCGGCCTCGATCGCGTCCGGATCGGTCAGGTCGGAGGCGAAGGTGGTTTCCGAACCGCTCGACTTGCGGGTCCGGTCGGGATTGACCGGACGATCGTCCTCGCCGCGGGCGATGGCGTAATACCAGGGCCCGGACTTGCCGAAATGATGCTGGAGAAAGGCTCGGGATTGGCGGCGCAGATCCGCGCCGGTGCGGATCCCCAGCCCTTCCAACTTCGCGGCCGTCACCGGCCCCACGCCGTGGAAGCGCCTGACCGGCAAATCCTCGACGAAGGCCTCGCCACGCCCGGGCGCCACGACAAACTGGCCGTTCGGCTTGTTCTGGTCCGACGCCAGCTTGGCCAGAAACTTGTTGTACGAAATGCCCGCCGAAGCCGTCAGGCCGGTCTCCTCGAGGATCCGCCGCCTGATTTCCTCCGCCGTCGCCGAGGCGGTCCCCAGGCCTCGTCTGTCCGCCGTCACATCGAGATAAGCCTCGTCCAGCGACAGGGGCTCGATCAGGTCGGTGTAGTCCGCAAAGATCGCATGGATCTGCGCCGAGACCGCGCGATAGACCTCGAAGCGCGGCGGGGCGAAGACGAGGTCCGGGCATTTGCGCAGGGCGGTTGTGGAGGGCATGGCCGAGCGCACCCCAAACCGCCGCGCCTCATAGCTGGCGGCGGCGACCACGCCGCGCGCCGCCGCGTGCCCCACCGCCACGGGCCGACCGCGCAGGGCGGGATCATCCCTCTGTTCCACGGAGGCGAAGAAAGCGTCCATGTCCACGTGGACGATCTTGCGGGTTGCGACGCCGGACATGCAGCCTGCATATCAAGACGAGAACAAAAAGAAAACATTTGTCCAAGGCGACGCTTGCCATTCGGCTCGCCGGAGTGCTGTCGGGGAGATCGAACAGCCGCTCAATCCCTATGTCTTACGTCGAGCTTCAAGCCACTTCGCACTTCTCCTTCCTGCGCGGCGCCAGCAGTTGCGAGCTGCTGTTCGAACAGGCCCGGCTGTGCGGGCTGGACGCCCTGGCCATCGTCGATCGCAACTCGCTGGCCGGGATCGTGCGCGCCCATGAGGCGGCCAAGGCCTCCGGCGTACGGCTGATCGTTGGCTGCCGGCTTGACCTGATCGATGGGACAGGCGTGCTTGTCTATCCGACCGATCGACCGGCCTATTCCCGACTGACGCGCCTGCTCTCCCTGGGCAAACGCCGCGCCGGCAAGGCGAAATGCCACCTCGACTGGTCGGACCTGAAAGACTGGTCGGAGGGCCTGATCGCCATCCTGGTTCCGGACGAGGCGGACGAGGCCTGCGCCGCCAATCTGCGACGGCTGAAGGCGACCTTTCCCGCAGGCGCCTATCTCGCCCTGACGCTGCGACGACGCCCAGGGGACGCATTGCGACTGCATGACCTGTCGAACCTCGCCGTCCAGGCCGGCGTGCCGACCGTCGTGACCAACGACGTCCTCTTTCATCATCCTGACCAACGCCTGTTGCAGGACGTGGTCACCTGCGTGAGGCACGGCTGCACCATCGACGAACTGGGCTTCCGGCGCGAACGCCATGCGGACCGCTATCTG
This sequence comes from Brevundimonas sp. SGAir0440, assembly GCF_005484585.1. NCBI lineage: Bacteria > Pseudomonadati > Pseudomonadota > Alphaproteobacteria > Caulobacterales > Caulobacteraceae > Brevundimonas > Brevundimonas sp. SGAir0440. The sequence goes on from NZ_CP039435.1 coordinate 3,105,770, forward strand.
AAGCCGCCCCACGAAATGCACCGCCTGTTCAAGGCCTATCCCGAGGCCCTGGCCCGCTCGGTCGAGATCGCCGACCGCTGCCGGTTTTCGCTGGATGAGTTGGCGTATCAATATCCGGACGAGGTCTCGACGCCGGGCATGACGCCGCAGCAGACGCTGGAACAGCTGACCTGGGCCGGAGCCGCCGAGCGCTATCCGGAAGGGCTGCCGGATAGGGTGCGCAAGACGCTTCGGCACGAACTCGATCTGATCGGCCAGCTCGGTTACGCCCCCTATTTCCTGACGGTCCATTCGATCGTTCGCTTCGCCCGCAGCCAGGACATTCTGTGCCAAGGACGCGGCTCGGCCGCTAACTCCGCCGTCTGCTATGTCCTGGGCATCACCTCGATCGACCCGGGCCGCAATGATCTGCTGTTCGAACGCTTCGTCAGCCAGGAGCGTCGCGAGCCCCCGGACATCGATGTCGATTTCGAGCACGAGCGGCGCGAGGTCGTCATGCAGTGGATCTTCGAGACCTACGGCCGCAACCATGCGGCCCTCTGCTCCGTCGTCACCCGCTATCGCTCGCGCGGCGCCCTGCGCGATGTCGGCAAGGCGCTGGGGCTCAGCGAGGACCTGATCAAGACCCTGTCGTCCCAGGTCTGGAGCTATTCCAGCGAGGGTGTCGAAGACAAGCATGTCGCGGATCTCAATCTCAATCTGGAGGACCGGCGGCTTCGCCTGGCGCTGGAGCTGTCGCGTCAGCTGATCGGCGCCCCGCGCCACCTCAGCCAGCACCCCGGCGGCTTCGTGCTGACCCACGACCGCCTGGACGACCTGGTCCCGATCGAACCGGCGGCGATGAAGGATCGCCAGGTCATCGAATGGGACAAGGACGACATCGACGTCCTGAAGTTCATGAAGGTCGATGTGCTGGCGCTCGGCATGCTCAGCTGCATGAAGCGCGGCTTCGACCTCTTGGCCGAGCACAAGGGGATTGCGCTCGACCTCGCCACCATTCCGGCGGAGGACCCCAAGACCTATGCGATGATCCGCAAGGCCGACACGCTGGGGGTCTTTCAGATCGAGAGCCGGGCCCAGATGGCCATGCTCCCGCGCATCAAGCCGCGCACCTTCTACGATCTGGTCATCGAGGTCGCCATCGTCCGTCCCGGCCCGATTCAGGGCGACATGGTCCATCCCTATCTACGCCGCAGAGAGGGCAAGGAGGACGTCGTCTATCCCAAGCCCGAGCTCGAAAAGGTGTTGGGCAAGACCTTGGGCGTGCCGCTGTTCCAGGAACAGGCCATGCGGGTCGCGATCGAATGCGCCGGCTTCACCGCTTCGGAGGCCGACCAGCTTCGCCGGGCCATGGCGACGTTCAAGTTCACCGGCGGGGTCAGCCATTTCAAGGACAAGCTGATCAGCGGCATGGTCGAGCGCGGCTATGACGCCGCCTTCGCCGAGAAGACCTTCAGCCAGCTGGAAGGGTTCGGCTCCTACGGCTTTCCGGAAAGCCACGCAGCCTCCTTCGCCCTGATCGCCTACGCCTCCTCCTGGCTTAAATGCCATCACCCGGATGTCTTCTGCGCCGCGCTGCTGAACGCTCAGCCCATGGGCTTCTATGCGCCGGCGCAGATCGTCCGTGACGCCCAGCAGCACGGCGTCGAGATCCGGCCCATCTGCGTCAACGCCAGCCGCTGGGACTGCACCCTGGAGCCAGCAGGCGACGATGGACGCTTCGCCGTCCGCCTGGGTCTTCGCATGGTGCGCGGCCTGGTGAACGGCGACGCTGCCCGCCTCCTTGCGGCACGGACGGACGGCGCCTTCCGCTCTGTCGATGACCTGTGGCGACGCGCCGGCGCCCAGGTCGCCAGCCTTGTCCGCCTGGCGGAGGCGGACGCCTTCCGTCCAGCCCTTTCCCTCGACCGCCGCGACGCGCTTTGGGCCATCAAGGGGCTAAGAGATGAGCCCCTTCCCCTATTCGCCGCCGCCGATGCCCACGACCAGAAGCCGGAAATCTCCGAGCCCGATCCGGGCCTCAAGCCGATGACGCCCGGGCGGGAAGTCGTTGAGGACTACAGCCACATCGGCCTGACCCTGCGTGATCATCCGCTGAGCTTCCTGCGCGGCGATCTGCAGTCACGCCACGTCATGACCTGCGCCGATGGGACCGCCATGCGCGACGGTCGGCTGACGCGCGTGGCAGGCCTCGTGCTGGTTCGTCAGAAGCCCGGCAGCGCCAAGGGCGTCATGTTCATCACCATCGAGGACGAGACCGGCGTGGCCAATCTAGTCATCTGGCCGAGCCTCTACGAACAGCAGCGCCGCATCGTGCTGTCGGCCTCCATGCTCGTCGTCGACGGCAAGGTTCAGCGCGAGGGCGACGTCGTCCACATCGTCGCGACCAGACTTCATGACGCATCGGCCCTGCTCGCCTCGGTCGGCGACCGGGGCGAGGTCTTCCCCCTGCCCCACGGGCGCGGCGACGAATTCCATCGCGGCGGGTCGCCGGATGCGCGCGACGCTCCCCCTCGCGCGATCAAAGTCCGGGACATCTACATTCCAGATCTTAATCTCGACACGATCAGACCGAAGACGCGGGATTTCCGGTAGCTGGGCTTAGGGTGCCGCCCAAATGCGTGCCGCTGAAGGCGTCAGAGAAACACCGTCAAGAACGAACCACACCTCCCATTATCGGGAAGCGTATGCTACAAAGTTGAAAGGGGAGAAGCGATGATGGCGCATAAAAGGGACGCTAAAATCAAAAATGTGGGGGGCCTATTTAAATCGGCTATCAGGCCTATATTTTAGCGCTGCGATATTCGGTGCCTTCGACATCCGTATCATCGATCATCAGGTCAAAATCGGCTTGATTGTGGGCGTGGTGCTGTTCCTCATGCGAATGCATGTAGTTAGATATCTCTCACCTCCCGAAGATTTTGAAGGTCCCAACTAACAAGTTGGTCCGCCCCGCTTTAACTGGTCTGCATTGCCCTCGTTCCCAAAATCAGGCGCGCCCTCTCGGCAAATCTGAAGTCATCTTCGACCTCGGGAGTATCGTAGGCCTCAGCCCCCGACCAAGCTGGCATAGGAAGGCCGAACTCAGCCGCATTCCAAACCCCGAATATGAACGGAAAGCAATCCGTTCGGCCCGGAGAAATCCTGCCGCCACCAAGACCCTGCACACTTGCGATCATACCCTAGTCGCTTCATCTCCTTGTCTACGAATCGGACCTCAAGTTTTGTCAATTGGCTGATCTCACGCGTGCATATGAAGGATGCAGCAAAATTCATAACGTGCCGGGTCGCGATAGCACTTCGACAGCCGGGCGCTGACAGCAGATGCCCTCAGCCCTCACAGCATTAAAGTCCGGAGGCGAGCAGTTGAGTAGCTCCTCGACTTCTGTCCTGCTCATCACTGATGGCCAATACACACCGAACGCCGCCTTCGCCCATGCAGTAAAGCTGCGGCGCTCCACTCACTGCGCGAAGAGAGATATCGTCCGCGACCGAACGGTGTATGAAAACGCGCGATAGGAGGCCGCGAAAACGTTGCCCTCTCAATCATTCCGGCAAGCCACCAGACAACGCTACATGCAATATCGGCCCTAATGGTTTGTGAGCACCTCCGATGGCAGCAAGGGCTTGAGGCAGCAGAACCCAGTCAGATTGGTCTTCGTCGGCGAAACTAATAGCCTCTTGCAGACTGCGCCTGAACTGATCGACGCTGTCACTTGAAAGCTGAAGACCGCCAAATAAGCTTCTCTTCGGCCCAGGCGCGGGCTCTGCGACCAACCCCAATTCGAGAAGCTGTCGCACATAGCCGTGGCACAGCCCTACTTTCGAGGACCAGTGCTGTGCTCCCACGCGGCTGTCTCTAAACGCTTGGCCGCGTTCGACATCACTCTGTGAAAACCACCCATACGATCTAAGGGCTCCACGAGTGGGAAGTTCGCCGAAGATCTTGTGATCCAACATCTTTTTCACGACCGATCGTTCAAGTCGCAGCTCAGCCGCGACATTCGAGATGGTCATCAATTTGTTCTGAACCCGAGCCTGCTTCAGGCGGCTCACACCTCTGTGGGACGTCCTAAGATCATCGACCTCCGCAACAGGTCAGCGACCGGTCCTTCACGACTCTGCGCAACCGCCGTCAGTCTACGAAACAACGCTCGGTCCGCTTGGTTCAGCCCCCCGCCCTGCATAGCAAATACGCTCTCGGGGTAGCCCTTGAGGACCCTTACGCCAGCGGCGAGATCGCGTGGATCCAAGCCCAGCAGCGTTTTTCGTGAAATCCCCGCGACTGGAGCAGCGAGCGCCCACCTAAACTGGACGGCAAGATCGAAGGCGTCTGCCGGCGTCAGCGCCGCGATTTTGGGGTCAACATCCCTGAGTATGTCGCGGACGGAACGGCCTTCCGGCGACGCCAAGCCCTCGGCTTGCAGCAGCGTTGGCGTTAAGCTCTTTGCAACCCGGTCGGTCTTCGCCGCCGAGAGCGCGAAATCGCAGCGCCGGCAACGCGACATGGGATAGTCATCCCAGCGGAGCCGGACGCGGCACTTGGGGCAGCAGTCGATCAGCCTATGCGCGCCCACGTCCTGCCACAACGGCGCTTTGGAGAAGCGCATGAGCATCATCGTCGCAGTCACGAGCCTCTGGATGACGGCGCAGGCCGTTCCGCCGCCGATAGAACAGACGACCGCAGACTGCGATCGGCCGGTCTATGCCTCCGATCGCTTCATCTGCACCGATCCAGATTTGTCCCGGCAAGAGCAAGACATCGCCCGACGCTGGCAATCGGCCGAAGCCGCTTTGCCCGAAAGCCCTTGGATCGAACGCCAATCGGCTTGGTTCAAACGACGTGCGGTGTGCGCCTTTCAGGAGGACCAGGGCGCGTGTCTTCGGGCCGCAAATTCTGAGCGCGAACAACTCTTCCGCGCAGTTCTCGATCCCGCCGACGGCGCGCTGAGAACAGCCCGATGCGTGGGCGATGGACGCCGCCAGACGCTTCGGCTCGATACGCGTGGCGGCGCTCTTGCGGCCTATGGAGACGAAGGGCTCGCCTGGGTGGCGGGCCCGAAGACCGGCGGATGGTCTCCCTTCAACCGCATCATTTCGGGGCGCACTATGATGATCCAGCGACAGGATGGCGTGCGGATTTCATGTCGATTTACCCGCTGACGTCTACTGCGCCGGACGCTTTGGCACAGACACCAGAACGACCCCTTCGTATTCGCCGACCACCCGGCCTGCCGCTCTGACCCGTGGGTCCTGCATCGCGTTGCGCGGACAGCCAAGCAGATCGGCGCTATCGTCTAGAAGCTCTGACGTGGCGAAGGTTTCGCCGAGAAGTCGGCACGGCCCACCTACGTAGGGGTAACCGCCTTCCATGATTTTCAATCCCTCGGGAAACACGAACTCGTCGGAGGTCATGTCCGTCGTCGAGGCGCATGCGCCGAGGAGTGCTGTGGCAGCGCCAGCGAGAATGAGTGCGCGCATGGAAAATCCCTGAAAACCGGAAAGTCGTGGAGCAAACAGTGCATGTCATGCAGGCTGCCGCAAGCGCAACCTACCCATTATTCAACCGGCTTTCCTCGATCTGACGACATAGCCCAGACCCGACATTCCGGAAGTCAGCTAAGAGTCAGAAGCGGCGCTTGAAAGCGAATGTCTGAGAAGCTCCAGTAGCGGCTGTTGCCTCATGCCCGATACACAGCCATGCGCTGCCTGCGCAGCTCTTAGCTTGTTCTGAGCAAGTTTTTACTTGTCTCGACAGTGCGATGGCGACCCCGGCAGGACTCCAACCTGCGACCTCGGCTTTAGGAAAGCCTTGCTCTATGCAGCTGAGCTACGGGGCCACGCCCGACGCCGTAGCGGGTCGGGGCGGCGGGGGGAAGTCGGGGCGACGAAAAAGTCGGGCGGCGGTCGGTTGATTGCGGCGTCGGGCGTTTGTGGTTAAGGGGCCTTAACCTACAAGATGTCGCGGTGAACAAAGGACGAAACGGGCGATGTCAGCGATTCGGTCCTGATTCGTTTCACCCTTGTTCCGCGAGAACGGAACGGCCGTTAACCGACGGGCGGAACGTGGGCGGTCAGGGCGCGCAGACCCTCCAGAAGGCGGTCGGAATCGGCGCTGGTCTGGCCTTGGGCGGCCAGGGTCAGGCGGAGCGCGCGCACGTGCACCTCGACCGAGGGCCAGGACCAGCTGCCGGCGCTCTTCATCCTGTCGGCGATCTCGCACAGGCTGAAGGCGGCCTCGAAGAAGGTCGGGACGTCCAGATAGCCGGCCATGTCGACCATGGCGGAGGCGAAGGCGTAGATTTGGTCCGGCGCATCCGAGGGGCGGGTCGCGCACAGGGCCTCGATGGCGTCGACGTTGGCCGTCAGCAGGGTGAAGACATGGTCACGCTGTTCATCCAGCGCCTGGTTGGCGCGCGACTCGGCCTCGATGATCAGACGGCCGCCGGGCCGCGCCATCTGACGCTGGAGCGAGGTGTGGACGCGGCGGACGGTGGAGGGTTTGGGCGCGGCGACAGGCTCGGTCACAGGCTGACCTTCATCGGCTTCATCAGCATGTCGATCTCGTCCTGATCCATGTTTTCCTCGACCGCCTCCCCCAGATCACCGGTCAGGTCGCTTTCGCGACGACCATCGGTGCCGGGAGGCGGCCCATAGTTGTGCACCCGGCGGTCGGGGCCGATGTAGTATTCGGACTCGACGAAATCCCGGTCCTCGCCGCCCAGCCAGATGATCCGCTTCAGCAGCAGAGACGGCGACAGGGGCTTGGCGACGATGAAGCTGGCGCCGCAGTCGCGGCCTTGGTGGACCTTGGCCTGGGAGGCGTGACCCAGGATCATGATAACGGGCACATAGCGGGTCGGCGTCGGGGCGTCGCGCCGCAGCCAGCGCACGAAGTCATAACCGTCCATGTCCGGCATGATGCAGTCGATCAGGATCAGATCGACCGAGCGGCGCGCCAGCAATTCGACGGCGGCCTGGGCCGAGGCGCATTTGATCTGCTCCTTGCAGCCGAAGCCTTGGACGATGGAACCCAGCATATCCAGCGACGTGGGCTGGTCGTCGATCAGAAGGACCGTCGTGTGCGCCAGATTGACCCGATCGCTCTTGGCCATGGCGTCAGAACAGCATGAGGTCGCCGGCGTCGGCGTTCGATTGCGGGCGATGCTCGCCGGCGGCGGGACGAAGGCGGCCGGCCATGTCGGCCAGCGACAGGCGGCTGACGGCCTCCGACGGACTGGCGCCGCCGCCCAGCATGCGCAGCACGCCGGACAGAGCCTCGAGACGCTGGGTCAGGGCGTCCAGGGCCTGGGCCTGGGTCAGGGCGTTGGGCCGTTCCTCCGGCGGCGCGCGGCGGACCAGATCGCTGACCAGGGCCTCGATCCCGTCAATGCCTTCGCGCACCAGCATCAGCTCGTCGGCGACGGCGGCCAGCAGATCGGCGTGTTCGGGAGGGGCGCTCATCTTCAGAACAGTTCCAGGGCGCCGGTGTCGACCGGGGCCATGACGGGCACGGGCTTGGGCGCGACGACGTCGGTGACGGCGCGTTGCAGGGCGCGGCCGGTGACGGGCCAGTAGTGCAGGCGCCGACCGCCGTCGCCGCGCAGGCTGCCGCCGACGACGGGAATGCCTTCGTCGCGCAGGAATTTCTCGGCGAAATCGGCGTTGCTGCGGCTCACGTCGCGCAGGCTGTCGAACATGCGGCCGCCGCCGAACAGCTTGGCCTCCAGCCGATCGCGCCGGGCACCGGCCTTGAGCATGTCGTTGATCAGAAGCTCCATCGCATAGGCGCCGTAGCGACGCCCCGCGTCGGTGCCTGCGCCCGAGCCTTCGGGCAGCAGGAAGTGGTTCATGCCGCCGACGCCCGCCAGCGGATCGCGCACGCACATAGCGACGCAGGACCCCAGGATGGTGCTGAGCACGACATTGGGATCGGACGTGATGAAGTGCTCGCCCTGACCGACGTGAACGCGCTTTTCGACCGTGTCCTTCAGGGCGGCGAAACTCATGTCAGGGGACCGAAGACGGCTTCCAGCTTGCCCTTCAGCTGGACGACGGTGAAAGGCTTGACCAGGTAGTTGTTGACGCCGAACTGCACCGCGCGCTGGACCAACTCGCGGTCGGCGCGGCCCGTCAGCATGATGAAGGCGGTCTTGGAGGTCGGCGGGTGGGCGCGCACAGCGCGCAGCAGGCCCAAGCCGTCCAGGTTCGGCATATTGTAGTCGGAGATGATCAGGTGCGCGGGCTTGGACACGATCTCGCGCAAGGCGATTTCGCCGTCGGCGGCCTCGCGGATCTCGCGCACGCCGAGCTGTTGCAGGCTGGTGCGAACCAGCGAGCGCATCGTCATCTGATCATCGACGACCAGGCAGTGAAGTGAGGCGGCGGCGGGCATAGGTTACGCTCCCGATTAGGCGACAGACCGCGCAGCCGGATCGGCGCACAGTTCGAGAATGGCGGTGGACAGGCGGTGCAGCGGCAACTGCCGCTCCACGGCGCCGATTTCATGGGCGGCCTTCGGCATGCCGTAGACGACGCAGGTCGCCTCGTCCTGACCCAGGGTGCGGCCGCCGGCCTGGCGCATGGCCAGCAGGCCCTTGGCGCCGTCGCGGCCCATGCCGGTCAGGATGACGCCGGTCATCGGACGTTTCAACCGGGCGACGGAGTCGAACATCACATCCACCGACGGACGGTGGCCGTTGACGGGATCGCTGGCGATCAGGCGGCAACGGGGCGTCAGGCCGCCCGAGACCTCAAGATGGGTTGCGCCTCCGGGGGCCAAGTAGATGTGGCCTGGCTTCAGCGGCGCGCCGTCCACCGCCTCGGTCACGGTCGGGGCGCAGACGCGGTCCAGGCGGGCGGCGAAGCTGGCGGTGAAGGTCGCCGGCATATGTTGGGTGATGACGGTCGCGGGGCAATCCAGCGGGAAGCCGCTGAGCACCGTCAGCAGGGCCTCGACCCCGCCGGTGGACGAACCGATGGCGAGAATCTGATTGGGATCGGCGTGATAGGCGCGCGGCGCCTCGGCGGCGGCGGGCGTGTCGCCGCGGGCGCGGACGCGCGAACGGGCGGCGGTCTTCACCTTGCCGATCAGGTCGTGGAAGGCGTCAACGCTGGCGACCGCCGGTTTGGCCACCGCGTCCACAGCGCCGATCTCCAGCGCGGCCAGGGTCACGTCCGTGCCCGCCGCCGTCAGGGTCGAGACCATGACCACCGGCATGGGCCGCAGCCGCATGATCTTTTCCAGAAACTCCAAGCCGTTCATGTTGGGCATTTCGACGTCGAGCGTAATGACGTCGGGGTTCAGGGCCTTGATCGCGGCGCGGGCCTCGATGGGATCGGCGGCGGTGCCGACGACCTCTATCTCAGAATCCGACTTCAGGGCGGCCGAGATCAGCCCGCGCATGGTCAGGCTGTCGTCGACGACGAGGACGCGGACGGGGCTCATGCGCCACCCAGGCGATAGGTGGTCAGGCCGGCGGTCTGAAGCTGGCTGGTCGCCGGGCCGGAGACGCGTTCGGAGTGACCGATGTAGAGGGTTGCGCCGGGGTTCATCAGCGGGGTGAACCGCTTCCACACCCGTTCCTGGGTCGCGTCGTCGAAGTAGATGACGACGTTGCGGCAGAAGATGACGTCGAACTTGCCCTTCATGGGCCAGTCGCCGATCAGGTTCAGCTCCTTGAAGCTGACCAGGCGTTTCAGCTGGGCGCCGGCGACCCACTGGCCGCGATCGGCGCGGTCGAAATATTTGCGCCACAGGGTGACGGGCGCGGGCTCCAGCGCCTCTTCGGAATAGACGCCGTCATGGCCTTGGGCGACCATGTTGGGATCGATGTCGGTGGCCAGGATGCGCACATCCAGCTCGGCCGCCTCGGGCAGGGCCTGCAGCACGGTCAGGGCCATCGAATAGGGCTCCTGCCCGTTCGAGCAGGCCGCCGACCACAGACGGACCCGGCCGCCGGCGCGGGCGCGCGCCGCCAGTTCGGGCATGACCCGGTCACGCAGGTCGTCGAAATGGTGCGGTTCGCGATAGAAGCGGGTAACGTTAGTGGTCAGGGCCGCCGTCATCTTCTGACGCTCGTCCACGCCGTCCACGCCCTCGACCAGGGCGCAGTAGTCGCGGAAGCTGGTCAGACCCAGGGTGCGCAGGCGCTTGGCCAGGCGCGAATACACGAGCGCGGCCTTGCCCTCGTTCAGGGCGATGCCCGCATGGGCGTGCAGCATCTGGGCGATGTGGCGGAAATCCTCGGCGGTGAAGACGAACTCGCCCTCGACGATGGATCCCCGGCCGGCGGCGGCGGTCATGCGGCTTCGGCCTCGACTTGCGGCAGGATGTAATCCAGTTCGATCAGGCTGATCATGCGGCCGTCGATCGAGAAGATGCCTTTCACGAAGGTCTTCACCTGATCGCTGGCGACGTCGGGCGTCGGCTGGACCGAGGCCTCGCTCATCTGCAGGATGTCGGACACGGCGTCGACCAGCAGTCCGACCATGCGGCCGCCGATGTGGGCCACCATGATGACGTGGCGCGCCGTCGGTTCCGAGGTCGTCAGGCCGAAGCGCGCGCCCAGGTCGATGATCGGCAGGACCGTGCCGCGCAGGTTGATGACGCCCTTCATGTATCCCGGCGAACGGGGCAGAGGCGTCGCCGGCGTCCAGCCGCGGATTTCGCGCACCGACATGATGTCGACGCAGAATTCCTGACTGCCGATGCGGAAGGCGATCAGTTCACGCTGGAGATCTTTGGCTTCGGTCATGGTTCAGCTCGCGAGCTTGAAGTCGGGACGGACGGATTTGCGGCGCATGTCGGTGACCAGCACATCGACATCCAGGATCAGGGCGACGCGCCCGTCGCCCAGGATGGTGGCGGCGGCGACGCCCTCGACCTGCTGGTAGTTGGTTTCCAGGCTCTTGATAACCACCTGGCGCTGGCCCTGGATGGCGTCGAACAGCAGGGCCGCCTGCTGGCCGCCTTCGGTTTCGACGACCACGGCGACGCCTTCGGTCGGGTTCATCGGCTGTTCGCGGAAGCCCATGATCAGGGCCACGTCGATCAGCGGCAGGAAGCGGTCACGGAAGCGGATGACGGGATCCACCCCGCCGACGAAATGCAGGTCGACGGCTTGCGGGGTCAGGCTCTCGACGATGGCCGGCAGCGGCGCGATCAGCGTCTGTTCGGCGGCGGCGACGACCATGCCGTCCAGCACCGCCAACGTCAGCGGCAGGCTGAGGGTGAAGGTCGAGCCCTTGCCGGGCACAGAGCTGATGGAGATGCGGCCGCCCAGCGCCTGGATCGAGCGTTTGACCACGTCCATGCCCACGCCCCGGCCCGAGATGTCGGACACGACGGCGGCGGTGGAGAAGCCCGGCGCGAAGATCAGATTGTCGATCTGTTCGTCGGTCAGGGGCGCGTCGGCGGCGATCAGACCCTTGTCGACGGCGATCTTCTTGACCCGTTCGCGGTTGATGCCGCGGCCGTCGTCGGAGATTTCGATGACGATCCGACCCGAGCGGTGCAGGGCCGCGAGACGCACCGTGCCCTCGGCCGGCTTGCCGGCGGCGACGCGCTCCTCGGGCGTTTCCAGCCCGTGGTCGATGGCGTTGCGCAGCATGTGGGTGATGGGCTCGGCCAGGCGTTCGACCACGGTCTTGTCGACCTCGGTGTCCTCGCCGGCCGTGACCAGACGGACCTGTTTGGAGACCATGTCGGCGACTTCGCGGACCAGGCGCGGCATGCGCTGGAACACCGACTTCACCGGCTGGGCGCGGATGGCCATGACGCTGTCTTGGATCTCGCGGGTCAGCAGTTCCAAATCTTCGAGACCGAGCGCGATGCCCGACGAGCGGGCCAGGCCGCTTTCCAGCACGCGTTGCGACAGCATGGCCTGCTGGATGACCAGTTCGCCGACGACGTTGATCAGGCGATCCACGCGATCCAGATCGACGCGGATCGTCACCGGCGCGGGCGCGACAGGAGCAGAAGCCGGCGCGAGCGTCGCCGCCACGGGTGCGGCGACAGGGGCGGCCACCGGCTCAACAATGGGCGCAGCGGCGATCGGGGCGGGCGCGGGCTCGGGCTCCAGGGGAGCGAAGGGCACGACCTCGGCCGCCGGCTCGGCGGCGGCGCCGGAAGCCTTGGCCAGAAGAGCGGCGATATCCAGGTCGTCGCTGGCGGGCAGGACGGCGGCCGGTTCGTCTTCGAACGCAGCGAGTTCATCACCGCCGGCGCCCAAGGGCGTGATGGTCAGATCGCAGTCGCTTTCGACGAAGTCGAAGACCTCGCGCACGGCCGCCTCATCGACGGCGGCGGCCAGATCGACCGTCCAGGTCAGGCAGCCGTCCTCGATCGACAGCGCGTCCAGCGTCGGCGTCTCGCTGTCGTCCACGACGACCGTGACCGGGCCGAGGCGACCCAGTTCGCGCAGCAACAGGCTGGTCTCGTTGGCGTTGACGTACATCCGGCCCATCGGCTTGAACACGATGCGCCAGCCGACCGACGGCGCGTCGGCGCCTAGGTCGGCGATAGGCAGGGGCGCAGGCTCGTCCAGCGCCATGTCGAAGGCCATGGGGGTGAAGCCGAAATCGTCCTCGTCTTCCTCGACCTCGACCGGCGCCTCGCCGCCGTGGGTCAGGACCTGCATTTCGGCGACCAGGGCGGCGGACCGCGCCTCGTCCACCGGCGGGATCAACCCTTGCGCGGCCTGGATGTGGTCGGCCAGCACGTCGGAGGCGCGCAGCAGAGTCTTGATGGTGATTGCGTCGCACGGCTTACGGCCCGCGCGCAGTTCGTCCATCAGGGTCTCGAAGACGTGGGCGAACCGAACCAGGGCCTCCAGGCCGAAGGCCCCTGCCCCGCCCTTGACCGAATGGACGGCGCGGAAGACGGCGTTGATCGTCTCCAGGTCGGTCTGACCCTGTTCAAGCAGCATCAGCTTGGCTTCCAGGTCCGCGAGCAGTTCGTCGCACTCCTGGAAGAAGGTGGCTTTGATGGCTTCGAAGGCGTCCATTAGGTCGAGGTCCGGCGGGCTTCAGCGATCAGAGTCGGGCGATCAGGCGGCGACGCGGCGGACGGCGTCCACCAGCTTTGCGGGGTCGAACGGCTTGACGATCCAGCCGGTGGCGCCGGCGGCGCGGGCGCGCGCCTTCTTCTCGACGTCGCTTTCGGTCGTCAGCACCAGCACCGGGGTCGTGCGGTGGTTCGGATCGGCGCGCACGCCCTCGATGACGCCGAAGCCGTCCATGCGCGGCATGTTGATGTCGGTGATGATGACGTCGGCGCCCTTGGACGCCAGGGTCTCCAGACCGTCCACGCCGTCCACCGCCTGGATCACGGTATAGCCCGCGTCTTCCAGCGCCATCAGCAGCATGTCGCGCATGGTGCGTGAATCGTCGATCGTCAGAACGGTCTTGGTCATGCCAACGCCCCCTCGGTGTTGAAGTCCGGCGCGCCATAGGCCGCCCATTGTTCCGTCCAATATTGGGACACAGACCCTAAACTTAGGTTGACGCCGTCGGCCGCCCACGTCTTTCGCGCCGACAGCAGGATCTGCAGGCACAGGCCGCCCAGGCGCTGGACCGCAGAGGCGTCCAGGACCACCGGATGACCGCGCAGGGCCAGCATCTCGGCTTTCAGAGGCTCGGCCGCGTTCAGGTCCAGCACGTCGGACAGGATCAGGGTTTCGGTCATCAGAACTCCTCCCAGCCGTCTTCGACGGCGGCGGCTTGAGGCTTGGGCGCGGCGCCGCCACGGCCGATGGTCTTCAGCGCGGCGACCATGTGGCTGGAGCGAGCAGCGGGCTTGGCGACGGGCGCAGGCGTGCGAACCGGCGAAGGCGCAGCGGCGCGCGGCGACGAAGCGCCGACACGGAACTGGGCGACAGAGGCTTGCAGGCTCTCCGCCTCCTGGGCCAACGAATGGCTGGCGGCGGTGGACTGCTCGACCATGGCCGCGTTCTGCTGGGTCACCTGGTCCATCTGGTTCACGGCGGTGTTGACCTGGGCCAGACCGACGGCCTGTTCTTGGGCCGAGGCCGCGATTTCGGTGACCAGGCTGTCGATTTCGGCGACCCGGTCCACGATGCGTTGCAGGGCCTCGCCGGTCTCGCCGACCAGTTTGACGCCCGAGCCGACCTGACCCGTCGAGGCCGAGATCAGGGTCTTGATCTCCTTGGCGGCCTCGGCCGAACGCTGGGCCAGCGCGCGCACTTCGGAGGCGACCACCGCAAACCCGCGACCGGCCTCGCCGGCACGCGCGGCCTCGACGCCGGCGTTCAGGGCCAGCAGGTTGGTCTGGAAGGCGATCTCATCGATGACGCCGATGATCTGATTGATCTGAGTGGACGAGCTTTCGATGGCGGTCATGGCCTGGACGGCGTCGCGAACGATCACGCCGCTCTTCTCGGCGTCGCCGCGCGCGGCCTGGACGACGTCCGAAGCCTGGCGGGCGCCCGAGGCGGTCTTGTTCACGGTGGCGGTGATTTCATCCAGGGCGGCGGCCGTTTCCTCCAGCGAGGCGGCCTGCTGTTCGGTGCGGCGCGACAGGTCGTCGGCGGCCTGCGAGATTTCGCCGGCGCCCGAGCGAATGCCCGAGACATTGTTGACCACGACCGAGACGGCCTGCTGCAGCTGGGAGATCGCAGCGTTGAAATCGGTTTTCAGCTGAGCGGACTTGGCGCTGAATTCGATGTCGATGCGGTGAGTGAGATCGCCGTTCGACATGGCCGACAAACCTTGACCCAAGGCTGCGATGGCGCGGGCGTCTTCGGCGGCTTCGCGCGCCTTTTCGGCCTCGCGTTCGGCGCGTTCCTGCTCGGACATAGAACGCTGCGACAGCGCATCTTTTTCGACGCGAACCTTCTCGATCGCGGCGTCGCGGAAGGCCACGATAGCCTGGCCCATCTTGCCGAACTCATCCTTGCGCTCGGCGCTGGCGACCTTGATGTCGGTGTCACCGGCCATCAGCTTTTGCATATAGCCGATCATCGTGAAGATCGGGCGCACGATGGAGCGCGTCGCGACGAAACCGGCGATGACGGCGATCACCAAGGCCGAGATCAGGCCCACGATCGTGGCGATCAGCGCGGTGCGGCTGGCGGCTTCCTGGGCGTCGGTCGAGGCCTTGCGCGCCACATCGTTGGCGCTCTTGATCTGGTCGATCGTGTCTTCGATCGGCGCGACGTAGTTGTCGGCCGTTCCGTTGCGCCCGACCATCTGAACGGCCTGGGCCGCGCGACCGTCTCGGACCATCGCAGAACCGGCTACCACGACATTCTTGTACCAGGTCGCATTGCCTTCCACGGCCTTGTCGACCAGGGCGGCGCGATCGGCGGGCAGTTCGCCGCGCAACTCGTCCATGGCCGCCAGGAACTTGGCGCGGTGCGCATCGACGCGTTCAATGTAGTAGGGGTCCTGAGACAGGAGGTAGCCACGGAAGGCGTTCTCCTGGCGCGCCATGTAGAACTCGGCCGTCGCCGTGGTGCGATTGACCTGGTTTTCCACCGTGCGCACTTCGCCGGCCTTCTCCAGCTGGAGCAGGCTGGTGACGACGACGACGCCCATGACGGCGATCGCCGCCAAAACGAGACCAAAGGCCGCGAACAGCTTGCGGCCAACGGGCATATTCTCAATCAACTTCAACTCAGCATCCCCCGGTGAATCGGTAACTCAGAACGAATAGGTGGCGGCGGCGACGAGGCGACCCTCATAGGGTTCGCCTGCGCTGTGGCGGTCGGTGTCGTACCAGCGCAGATCGACGGCCAAGGCGTCGGTCAGCTTCTGTTTGGCGCCGACATTCCAGGCGTTGTAGTCGACGCCGCCGTCCGCCATGCGGTTGGCGACGGCAGCCGAAATCTTTGTCTTGGCGGCGACGGCGACCGTGCCTTGCAGCTCCAGCCACCAGGCCTCTTTCGTCGCCGCAAAGCCGTCGGGCGAATAGTTGACGCGCAGGCGCGTCGCCACGGGGCCCAGCTTGCGTGAAGCGTCCGCCTGATATTCCCAGTAGTTTTTGTCGACGCCGGCGCGCGACCCTGGCAGGTCGCGGTTCATGATCCCCAGATCGAAGGTGAAGCCGCCCGCCTTGGGCCGCCAACCGACCATGCTGACGATTTCCAGGTCGTAGCCTTGAGATCCGGCGGCGTCAGAGACGAAGACGCTGGCGTAGCCTTCGCCGAAGCCGGCTTCGGCCTTGGCGAAAGGCGCAACGTCCTGATTGCTCTTGCCCAGCCCTTTGCCGACATACTGGCTGGCGACACCGACATCGAGGCCGAACGATTGGGCCTGGGACGTGATCGGTGTTGCGAGGCCTACTGCCGCGACAACAAAGAAGGCTGACGAACGAAACATGGTGATCCCTGAAGCTTCTGCATTCTGAAGCCCAAGGATGAGGCGATGATTAATATTAAATCTGAACCGGACCGTATGTAGGATTGCGTAACCCATAAGGTGTGTCGCCCAGCGTCCGAGCTGCGTCATCGGCAGGGGTGCAGGTCACTTCAAACCGATTTTGAGCGAATACGTATGTTCACGTAGTCGAAACGAGCCTATACAAAAGTTGTCAGAAAAGCGGCGACGCCCGGCAGCCCAAGGTTTGGCGAGTTCTCGCATCCCAATTCATATTCCGGTGAAATATATCCAGCGGCCCAGGAACAGCACGAAGACATGATCTTCAGGTCCAGGACATGGTGGAGCGGGGTCTTGATCGCGTGCCTGGCTGTCCTGCTGGCGACGCTGGTTCGTAGCGCGCTCGAACCGTTTGGAAACTTCTATTATCTGCCGCTGGTCCCGGCGGTGATTGTTACGGCTCTGCTGGCGCAAAGAGGGGCGGTTGCGCTGTCGATCCTGTTGGCCATCGGGGCCAATCTATGGCTGGTGCATCGCGAAAGCGTGCTGGATGCGGCGACCAACGCCGCGCTTTTTGCGGTCATCGCCTGGGTCATCGCCGAGGTCTGTCGTCGGCTGATCGACGCGTTGGAACAGGCCCGCGCCCTGACGCGCGATCTGGCGCTGCGTGAGATGCTGCTCGACACCATCGTGGCCACGACGCCGATCGTGACCCTAGACCGTGAAGGACGCACGCGCCGCGTGACCCCGGCCGCCGCCGATCTGCTGCGTGTGGATCGAGAGGCGGCGATGGCGCAGCCTTTCGGAACGCTGCTGCCCGGCTTCGACGATGCGGCCCTGGCGAAGGCTCGCCAAGGGGGCGAGGTTCTGGGCCCGTCCTCCGGACCTTGGACGAGCGGCAATATAAATACACCCGGGCCGTCGCTGACGCTTCACGCCAATGTCCTGCCTGACGACATCGCTCCCGAACACATCGTCCTGACGCTGGGCGATCAAAGCCAGGCCGAGACGATCCGTAAGGGCGAGCGCGACCTGAACGACAAGCTGAGCAGCGTCTGGCGTCTGAACTCGATGGGCGAAATGGCTGCGACCCTGGCCCACGAACTGAACCAGCCGCTGACCGCCGCCACCGTTTATTTGCATGCCGGCCAGGCCGAACTGACCCGGCTGGGAACGGTCGCGGAAGGGCCGGCCAAGACCATCGATCTGGCCAAGACCCAATTGCTGCGTGCGGGCGACATCATCCGGCGCATGCGCGAACAGGTGGCGACAGGTTCGCGGTCCTTTACCGAGGAGCGGGCCTCGCTGATCGTCCTGGACCTGGCGCCGGTCTTCGCCCTGACGGGACAGGACACCGACACGACGATCGCTCTGGATGTCGAAGAGGACGACGATCAGGTTCTGGCCGACCGCATCCAGATTCAACAGGCGCTGGCCAATCTGGTGCGCAACGCCGTAGACGCCGTCATCGGACGCGAAGGCGCGCGCGTGACGGTGACCGGCCGGACGCTGGGCGCGGACGGCTATGAGATCGCGGTGTGCGACAATGGCGACGGCATCCCCGAAGACAGAATCGACAGCATCTTTCATCCGATGGCGACGACCAAGGCCGGCGGCATGGGCCTGGGGCTGTCGGTCACGCGTTCTATCGTCGAGAGCCATGGCGCGACCTTGGTCGTCAGCCGAAACTCTCAGGGTGGAGCGACCTTTTCGTTTCGTCTGCCGCGTCCCACGGAGTTCGAAATCTGGCGAGCCCGCACTCTGTTTTCATCATCGACGACGACCCTGCCATGCGCGACGCCCTGGTGCTGATGCTGCGCGGGGCGGGCTATCGGGCGCGCAGTTTCGTCAGCGCCGACGACTTCCTGGACAATCTGCCCGAAGACCGCAGCGCCTGCGTCATTACCGATGTGCGGATGCCGGGGCTTCAGGGTTCCGAGCTGGTCGGGCGTCTGAAAAGCCTGCGCGGCGACACCTGGCCGGTGATCGTCATCACGGGTCATGGGGAGGTGACGCTGGCGGTTCAGTTGATGAAGGCGGGCGTCGTAGATTTCGTCGAAAAGCCGTTCGATCCGCAGCGAATGCTGGACGCGGTTTCCAGCTGCCTGGCCTCCTTGACCAGTCTGGAGGCCGAGCGGATCGCGCGCGAGGACGCCAAGGCCCGACTGGACACCCTCACCCCGCGCGAACGGCAGGTCTTCGACGCCCTGATCGACGGCTGTTCCAACAAGGAAATCGCGCAAAGGCTGGAGATCAGCCCGCGCACGGTGGAAATCTTTCGCGCCAAGGTGATGACGAAAATGCAGGCCGCGAACCTGTCCACCCTGGTCCGGATCGGAATGCGCGCCGGCGACGCTTGAGCCGGACGAGATTCGTCGCCACCTTAGTCGCGACATGAGCGACCGGTCCGCAGGCCTCGCCCCGTCCCGCGTGACTGCGGTCCTGGGGCCCACCAACACTGGCAAGACCCATCTGGCGGTCGAGCGGATGCTGGGTCACGCCTCGGGCATGATCGGCCTGCCCCTGCGCCTGCTGGCCCGCGAGATCTATGAGCGGATCGTCAAACAGCGCGGCGCGGCGGCCGTCGCCCTGATCACCGGCGAGGAAAAGATCGTCCCGCCGCGCCCGCACTATTTCGTCTGCACCGTCGAGGCCATGCCGCTGGAGCGGTCGGTCGAGTTTCTGGCCATCGACGAAATCCAGCTGGTCGCCGACCCCGAACGCGGCCACGTCTTCACCCAGCGGCTGCTGCACGCGCGCGGCCGGTTCGAGACGATGTTCCTGGGCGCTGGCGCCATGGAGCCGCTGATCCGCCGCCTGGTGCCGGACGTGGAGATCGTGACGCGCGACCGGCTATCCACCCTGTCCTATGCGGGCTCCAAGAAGCTGACCCGCCTGCCGCGCCGCAGCGCAATCGTCGCCTTCTCGACCGACCGGGTCTACGCCATCGCTGAACTGATCCGGCGTCAGCGCGGCGGGGCGGCCGTGGTGATGGGCAGTCTGTCGCCCCGCACCCGCAACGCCCAGGTGGCGCTGTATCAGTCGGGCGAGGTCGATTTCCTGGTCGCCACCGACGCCATCGGCATGGGGCTGAACATGGATGTGGACCATGTCGCCTTCGCGGGGCTGAGAAAGTTCGACGGGCGGCGCACCCGCTGGCTTTACGCCCATGAGATCGGCCAGATCGCCGGGCGGGCCGGCCGGCATCTGCGCGACGGCACCTTCGGCGTCACGGCGGAGGCCGAGGATCTGGACCCCGATCTGGTCGAACAGGTGGTCGAGCATCGGTTCGATCCGATCGAGGCGGCGGAGTGGCGGAACGCCCGGCTGGATTTCGACACCCTGCCCGATCTTCTGCGCTCGCTGACGGTGACGCCCCAGCGTTCGGGGCTGAGCCTGACGGCCGAGGCGCTGGACGAGACCCTGCTGCGCCGCCTGATCAAGGACGAGGACATCGCGCGCGTGGGGCGCTCGCGCGGGGCGGTCATGCGTCTGTGGGAGGCGTGCCAGTTGCCCGACTTCCAGAAGACGACGCTGGATGAACACGCCCGGCTGGCCAAGGACGTTTTCCACGCCCTGACCGGCAAGCGAGGCCGGCTGACCGACGACTGGATGGCGCCGCGATTCGCCTTCGTGGATCGCGACGACGGTCAGATCGACCAGCTGTCGGCGCGGCTGTCGGCGGTGCGCACCCTGTCCTACATCGCCAACCGCCCGGACTGGGTCCACGACGCGCAAGGCTGGCGCGACAAGACCCGCGCGCTGGAGGATCGGCTTTCCGACGTGTTGCACGAGCGGTTGACGGCACGGTTCGTGGATCGTCGCACCACCGCCCTTATGCGGGCGCTGAACGTGCGCGAAGACACGTTTGCAGGCGTCGCCGAAGACGGGGAGGTCACGGTCGAGGGACAGGTCGTCGGCCAGCTGGAGGGCGTGCGCTTCCACATGGAGAAGGGTTCGTCGGCCCTGGAAGACCGCACCCTGCGCCAGGCGGCCGTGCGTGCGGTGACGCCCGAGATCAATCGACGGCTGGGACGTCTGGCGGCCGAGACCGACGACGGCTTTTCGGTCACGCCGGACGGGGCGGTGCTGTGGCGCGGCGTGCTGACGGCGCAGATCAACGCGACGCCGCAGGGCGTCGATCCGTTTACGCCCTCCGTGCGTCTGCTCGGCGATCTGGGACCGACGCCCGCCCGCGAGCGCGCCCAGCGCCGGATCGAAGCGTGGCTGGCGGCGGAAGCGGGCCGGGCGCTGCGCGATCTGCGACGACTGCGTCAGGCGGTCGAGTCGGGGACATTGAAGGGCCTGCCGCGCGGCGTCGCCTTTCGCCTGATCGAGGCCGGCGGCGTGATCGACCGACGCGAGGTCGAGCGCGATCTGGCCGCGCTCAGTCAGGTCGAGCGCCGCACGCTGCGCAGCTTCGCCATCCGCATCGGGGTGCATTCGGTGTGGCTGCCCGGCCTTCAGAAGCCGCGCGCGCGCCACTTCGCCCAGGCCTTCGTCGCCGCGCCGCTGATTCCGGCGACGCCCGATCTGATCCCGGCGCCGGTGGAGCCGCCGTCGGCGCGGCTGTTGTCCGCGCACGGATTGCGATTGGCGGGACGGTGGCTGGCGCCGGTCGAGACGCTGGAGAAGATGGCCGAGCTGCGGGCCGCCAATCACGGTCGGCTGTCCGACGAGGCCCTGACCGATCTGGGCTGGCGCGCCGATCAGGCCAAACAGATCATCGCCGCCCTGAAGGTCGAACGCGCCCGCCTGCCCGACAAGCCGGGCGCAGCGCCGAAGATCGTCAAGGACTCGCCCTTCGCTGCGCTCGCCGCCCTGACGGAGGCGCCCCCGGCGCGGCCCAAGCGTCGTCGTCCGCGCAGGAAGACCGCGACGTGATCGCTCCCTGTTCCGTCATCCTCCGGCGAGCGCAGCGAGACCGGGGGACCCAGCGGCGCCGAAGGCGAAATCCATCCGCCGCATTAGATTCGAAGATCGAGTCCGCGACAGGTTCGCGCATTCGCGCGCCGCTGGGTCCCCCGGTCTGCGCCGCTGCGCGGCTTACCGGAGGATGACGAAAGAGATGGAGATAAACGCCTGTCGCATCGACATCTGGCTGTGGCGCGCGCGGTTCGTGAAGACGCGCGGCCTGGCGGCCGGTCTGGTGGAGCGGGGGGCGGTGCGGCTGACGCATCAGGGGCGCGAGACTCGGCTCGATAAGCCCAGCCGATGCGTTCACGTCGGGGATCTGCTGACCTTCGCCCAGAACGGACGCGTCACCAGCCTGAAGGTCGAGGGGCTGGGCGAAAGGCGCGGGCCTGCCGAGGAAGCCCGCGCCCTGTATTCGCTTACGGTCTAAACGGCCTCAAGTCGCGCGAAGCGCGGTAGGCCCAAAAGAACCGCCTCAAGTCGCGCGCAGCGCGGTAGGCTCTATTTCTGAATGACGAACTCGCCTTCGATGTGCAGCTTCACCTCGTCGGAGACGGCCGGCAGGGCGTAGTTGATGCCGAAGTCCGAGCGTTTGATGGTCGCTTCGCCGTCGAAGCCGGCCTTGTAGGCGCCCATGACGGTTCCGGCGCCGTTGAACTCGACCTCGATGGTGACGGGCTTGGTCACGCCCTTCAGGGTCAGATCGCCGACCACTGTCGCCTCGTTGGCGTCATCGGCGTCGACCGTGACCGAGCGCGAGACGAAGGTCGCCGTCGGATATTTAGCGGTGTCGAAGAAGTCGGCGGTCTGCAGGTGGGCCTTCAGACGGTCGTCGTTGGGCGCCACGTCGGTCAGTGCGATCGTCGCGGTCAGGGTCGAGGCCGAGGGGTTGGCCGGGTCCAGCTTCAGCACCGCCTTCACGTTCACGAACTGGCCCGTATAGGTCGACAGGCCGAAGTGATTGACCGACCAGGTGATCTTGCCGTGGCCGGAATCCAGATCGTAGGTCCCGGCGGTGACTTCGGCGGGGTTCTTGGTCAGGGCGGCCTGAGCCACGACCGCGCCGCCGGCGATCAGGCTGAGGGCGGCCGCTCCGGCGACGGCGTATTTCATGAAGGGGGTGCGCATGGGGAGTTCCTGTCGATGGGCGGATATGCAATCAATACAGTTGCGATTAGACGCCGTTCTGTCAAGGCGCTGCGAATGGCTCTCGCCTTAAGCCGCGCTGTTGACAGTTGGTTGCGTGGCCGCCATGTCGCAGGCCTCCCGCCCACAGACCGACACCCGTTTTTCGCCCAATGACCTACATCGTCACCGACGCCTGCGTGAAATGTAAGTTCATGGACTGCGTCGAGGTGTGTCCGGTGGACTGCTTCTACGAGGGTGAGAACTTCCTGGTGATCGCGCCGGACGAATGCATCGACTGCGGCGTGTGCGAACCGGAATGCCCGGTCGACGCCATCGTGCCGGACACCGAGGACGAGCCCGACGGCAAATGGCTTCAGGTCAACGCCGAATACGCCAAGGTCTGGCCCAACATCACCGTCAAGGGCACGCCCCCCGCCGACCGCGAGCAGTACGAGCGCGAAACGGGCAAATACGAGAAATACTTCAGCCCCAAGCCGGGCAAGGGTTCCTGATTTAAGGACTGGCGGCGCTCAAGCCTTGCCGTATTTGCACGTCCGCCCTGTGGACGTTTTGAAATTCCGCAGATTTGTGATAGGTTCTGTTTCATTGGATCGGGCGGTCCGCGAAATCTTCGCGCCGCCCGTGTTTGCGACAGAATCCCGCCCTAGACGGGATCGGCCAGAGGTTTGGTGATCCGTTTCCGCTTTTGACGCCTGACATCATCCCCTCCGACGGAGCGATCCGGCGGATGAGATTCTGTTTGCGTTTCCTGCGCCTTCGTTTCGCCCGGCCCTGACCGGGAAAGGACGATTATGACGAGCAAGACTGGTCTGGAGTTCAAGGTTGGCGACGCGGTCGTCTATCCGGCGCACGGCGTCGGCAAGGTGGCGGCGATCGAGACCCAGGAAGTCGCGGGCATGTCGCTGGAGGTCTATGTCGTGACCTTCGACCACGAGAAGATGACCCTGCGCGTCCCGACCAAGAAGGCCGTGACGGCCGGCCTGCGTTCGCTGGCCGCCGACGACGTCGTGACCAAGGCCCTGACCACCCTGAAGGGCCGCGCGCGCATCAAGCGCACCATGTGGTCGCGTCGCGCCCAGGAATACGAAGCCAAGATCAACTCCGGCGACCTGATCTCCATCGCCGAAGTGGTCCGCGACCTGCACCGCGCCGACACCCAGCCGGAACAGTCCTATTCGGAGCGCCAGCTCTATGAATCGGCCCTGGACCGCATGGCCCGCGAAGTCGCCGCCGCCAACAAGATCGACAAGGACGCCGCTGTCGAGCTGCTCGCCAAGTCGCTCAGCGCCAAGAAGCCGGTCCCGACCGCCGAAGCCGCCTAAGCTTCGACCTCGGACAAAAGAAAAGGCCCCGGAGCGATCCGGGGCCTTTTTTGATGCTTCGCAGAGCCGCTGTCAGAAGTATTCGGCGTTGGCCGGGCACTGGGCGCTGATGCGGCGCGCCGTGATGCTGGCGGGGATATAGGGCGTGCCGCGCACGATCTGGGCGCCGCCGCGGAAGCTGAAGCTGGTTTCCGTGTAGGTCCCATTCAGGCGAACGGCGATGCGACGGCCCTTGCGATCCTGACAGGTCCCTTCGAAGCGGGCGTTGCCGTTGCCGACCGCGCGAGTCGGATAGGTGCAGCGCCATTTGTTGGTCGACAGGCCGCCGAAGAATCGGTTGATCTCGCTGGGCCGCACGCACTTCTGCTCAGTGTCGCGCTGGCCCACCGCGCTGGTGGTGTATTCCCAATAGCCGGGCAGAACTTCGGTCTGGGCGGCGGTCTGGGCCGGGGCGATGGCGGGCGAGGCCAGCATGAAGCCGCCGGCCATCACCGGGGCCAGGACGGCGAGCGCGCGCTTGGGCAGGCGATCGATCAAGGACGGACGGGACATGGAAGCCTTCTGTTCTGCTTGGGTCTCTTTTGAGGTCGTCATCATATGGGCCATACAGGGCGGCATTTGAATGACGGCTGAACGAGGCGTGGGGACGATGGGTCCAGACTCGGCTTGACGCCGAACCGCCTCTTCCCTTATACGGCCCCCTCTCGCGCGGGCTGGTTCCCGCGCGCAACTGTTTCATGCGTCCTCTCCCCCGCTCGGGCCGGACGCCGCACCTTAAGGATCTGACGATGTCGCGTCGTTGCGAACTCACCGGTATCGGCCCCATGGTCGGCCACAACGTGAGCCACTCGAACATCAAGACCAAGCGCCGCTTCCTGCCGTCGCTGAAGACGGTCAAGGTCACGTCGGAAGCCCTGGGCCAGACGTTCAGCCTGCGCATCTCGAACGCCGCGCTGCGCACCCTGGACTACAAGGGCGGCCTGGACGTCTTCATCGTCAAGGCCCGCGACGAGCAGCTGTCGATCGCCGCTCAGCGCATCAAGCGCCAGATTCGCGCCAAGCTGGCCGAACAAGCCGCCGCCTGATCGGCGACCGCGACATAGAGTTCTGGAAGAGGCCGGTGGAAACACCGGCCTTTTTCTTTGCGCCATTGACCGCTCGCGCTAGCCTGTCGCCTCGGACGGGGGACGGCTTCATGCGCATCAAGATCTTGCTTTTGGCCGCGACCAGCGCCCTGACTTTGTCGGCCTGCGCCACCGTGGCCCAGCCGGCCCCGGCGCCGCGCGAATCGACCGCCTTCACCCTGGCCACCGATCAGCCGCTGACGCCGGAACAGCAGGCGATGCAGTTCGACAAGGCCGATTTGTCGATCAAGGTCCTGCCCGACGACAAGGCCATCGACGCGGTCGCCGTGCTGGACTTCACCGCCAAGGCGCCCCTGACCGCTCTGGTCGTCGAACTGGACACTCTGCTGACCATTTCCTCGGTCCAGATCGACGGGGTCGAGGTCGCCGTCGATCGCTGGTCCAACCCCGAAGGCCGGTTGACGGTGCAACTGCCCGAGACCCTGGCCACGGGCCGGTCGGTGGCCCTGCGCGTCGCCTACGCCGGCCAGCCGCGCGTGGCGCCCCGCGCGCCGTGGGACGGCGGCTTCGTCTGGTCCACCGCACCGTCGGGCGAGCCATGGATCGCCACCGCCGTTCAAGGCGAGGGCTGCGACATCTTCTGGCCCTGCATTGACAGCCCGCACGGTGAACCGGGCCGGGTCGACCTGCACATCACCGTGCCATCCGCCCTGTCGGCGCCGTCCAATGGCCGCTTCCTGGGCAAGGTCGATCACGGCGACGGCTGGACGACCTGGAACTGGTCGGCGAAATCGCCCAACACCTATGCCATCGCGCTGAACGTCGGACCCTATGAAGAGGTGTCGGGCGAATACGCCAGCCGGTTCGGCAACACGATTCCGATGCGCTACTGGCATCTGAAATCGGACACGCCCGAACAGGTCCAGGGCCTGTTCGCCCAGTTCCCTAGGATGCTGGACTTCTTCGAAGCCACCGTCGGCCCCTTCCCCTTCGGCGACGAAAAGATGGGCGTGGTCGAGACCCCGCACCTGGGCATGGAGCATCAGACGATCAGCGCCTACGGCAACGGCTACAAGATCGACGGGCGGGGTTACGACTGGCTGTTGCAGCACGAGTTCGCGCACGAATGGTTCGGCAATCAGCTGACGAACCAGAACGCCGACGACATGTGGCTGCATGAAGGGCTGGGGTCGTACATGCAGCCGCTCTATGCCCGCTGGCTGCTGGGTGACCGCTATATGCAGCGCGAACTGGCCAATCAGCGCGAGGGGTTGATCAACACATATCCCGTCGTCTCAGGCACGCCCAAGACCGAGGACGAGGTCTACAAAGGCGACGTCGGGCCGGGGCTCGACATCTATAACAAGGGCTCGCTGATCAGCCATTCGCTGCGGATGCTGATCGGCGACGCCGCCTTCCATCAGGCGGTCACCCGCTTGGTCTACGGACGACCCGACCCCAGACCAGGCAACTTCGCGCCGCTTTATCGTTCGACTGGAGACTTCCTCGCGATCATCAATGACGTTACGGGCCGGGACTACGGCTGGTTCTTCCGTGGCTATCTCTACAACGCCGCCCTGCCGATGCTGACCCAGACCCGCGACGGCGATGGGCTGAAGCTGGAGTGGACGACGGGCGACGGCGGCGTCTTCCCCATGCCGCTGGAGGTCGAGATCGACGGGCGCGTTGAGACCGTGCCCATGACCGACGGTCGGGGCCAGATCGCGGTTCCGGCCAGCGCCCATGTCCTGATCGATCCGCAGAACAAGGTGCTTCGCCAGATGGACGTGATCGACGAACTTCAAGCCTACAAGGCGGCGCAGAAGGCGAAGTAGCGGCCAGTCAGGCCTCGGCCACCGTCACCGACTGGCGCACCATCTGACAGCGCTCCTGCGTCGTCAGGAAGGCGATGTCCGCGGCATCGCGCCCGCAGGCGATCCGCACCAGCCCCTCGACCGGCGCCAGGCCCGTCGGATCGACCAGCCACCAGCCGTTGTCCAGCCAGACCTCGAAGATGGCGTGGAAGTCGGGCGGGCTGAGTTGGTGGGCGAAGGCGCTGACCGCGCGCGCAGGAATGCCCGACGCCCGGCATAGCGTCATGCCCAGATGGGTGAAGTCACGGCACACGCCTGCGCGGTCAATGAAGGTGCGCGCCGCCGTGGTTTCGGTGTCCGACACCCCGTGCTCGTAATCGACGTTCTCGGTGATCCAGTTCAGGATCGCCAGCACGCGCGCGCCGCCCGCCGTGTCGCCGAACTCGCGCGTCACGAAGCGGCCGAACTGGTCCGACGGACAATAGCGGCTGGGCTGGAGATAGGGCAGGACCTCGGCGGGCAACTCGCCCCAGTCATGCTGGGATACGTTGGGCGGCAGGCCCTTCAGCACGCCGTTCTCGACCACCGCCTCATAGGTCAGCTTGACCTCGCCCTCGACATGGCACCGCAGGGTGCGGGCGCCGAAATCGATGTCCTCGTCCTCGTGAAAATCGACCGGCGGGTCGAAGGTGAGGGTCTCTTCCAGGATGTCCTGACCCGGCCAGTGGGCGACCTGGATCTTGTAGATGGCGTCCGTCGGCGGATCGAAACGATAGACGAGTTCGGCGCGGACGCGCAGTTTCATGAAAATCCGCCGGTCAAAGGGAGGTGAGAGGGTCGCTGGTGAACGCCACGCGGTCTGGGCCGTTCCGTGGTGGTCCGCGCCTTCTGGCCTGTGCAAATCGACAAGACAAGACAATGTGTTAATCTGAGCCCCATGATCGCTTCCCCTGCCCTTCTCGCTCTTCGGGAAGCCACCGCCTCAGCCCACGAAACCCTGGAAGTCCAGGCCCGGATCGAGCCGCGTCTGTCGGACCCCGCCACGCGTGGGGCGACCGTGGCGGCCTTTTACCGCTTCCATGCCGGACTGGAGCCGCTCAGCCATCCGCTTACAGCGGCGCTGAACGCTGAACTGGACGCCGATTTCGAACCGCGATCACGCGCGAACGGGATCGCCCAGGACCTGACGATACTGGGCCAGCGCATTCCTTCGCCCGCGCGTCCGGCTGCGCCCGCCTCGGCCGGCGAAGCCCTGGGCTGGGTCTATGTGGCCGAAGGATCGATGCTGGGCGGTCGGATCATTCGACGTCGGCTGGCCGCCGAGGGTCGCGATCTGGACGGCCTCGGCTTTCTGGACCCCTATGGCGAAGAGACCGGCGCACGCTGGCGCGCCTTCATGGATTTGCTGGACCGGGCCTGCGCTGGCGGCCTTGTCACGATCGATCAGGTGGTGAAGGGCGGCATCGACGGTTTCGCCTTCGCCCACCGCACCTTGCAACCCCAGCCGCAGGAGGCCGCGGCATGACCGAGACGCTCGACCTGACCGACACCGCGCTGAACGAGTGCGATCGCGAGCCGATCCATATTCCTCAATCGATCCAGCCGCACGGCTTCATGCTGGTGCTGGATCTGGAATCCCTGACGATCCGCCAGGGGGCGGGCGCCATCGAGGAGCTGACCGGCCGCAAGGTCTGGATCGACCGCACCGTCGCCGACGTGCTGGGCGATGTCGCCGACCGGGCCGTGCGCGCCATGGCCGCGCATCAGGAGGCCGGCTTCGCCTGTCGCTGGCGCGCGACCAACCGCCTGGAATACGATGTCGTCGTGCACCGCGCGCCCGGCGCGATCAACGATCTGATGATCATCGAGGTCGAGCAGAGCTCGCAGCAGGCTCGGCTCGGCGTCGATCTGATCGCCAGTCTGGACGCCGCCGGCGCCGCGCTGGAACGGGCGGTGACGATCCAGACGGTGTGCGAACGGGCGGCGGACGCCTTCCGCCGCCTGACCGGTTTCGACCGGGTGATGATCTATCGCTTCCAGGACGACGAGGCGGGTCAGGTCGTGGCCGAAAGCCGCGCCGATGGCTCCGGCTCCTTCCTGAACCACCATTTCCCCGCGACCGACATCCCGCAGCAGGCGCGCGCCCTTTATCTGCGCAACCCGGTGCGGGTCATACCCGACAGCCGCTACACGCCCCACCCCCTGCGCCCCATTGCGCCCGGCGAGGCGCCGCTGGACATGAGCGACAGCGGCCTGCGCTCGGTGTCGCCGATCCATCTGCAATATCTGCGCAACATGGACGTTCGGGCCTCGGCGTCCGTGTCGATCATCGTCGATGACGCTCTGTGGGGGCTGGTGGCTTGCCACAACGCCTCGCCCAAACTGCTGCCCTATGAGCTGCGCGTGGGCTGCACGGCATTGGCCCGCAATCTGGCGCGTCAGCTGAAGTCACGGAGCGACGTCGACCTCTATCGCGAGCGCACGCGCCTGCGTCGGATGGAGGACGAACTGCTGTCGCGGCTGTCGCCTGACCGGCCGATGCGAGAGGCGCTGGGCGAAAAGGCCGACGCCTTGATGCAGTTGACCAGCGCGGACGGTCTGGCCATCGTCAGCGAGGGCGACATCCAGACCTTCGGCCATACGCCGCCCGAAGACGGCGTGCGCGCCATCGCCGCCTGGGTCGCGGGACGACCGGGCCTGCGCCCCGTCTCGTCGCATCACCTGTCCTCGATCCTGCCGGCCGCCGAGGCGTGGAAGACGCACGCCAGCGGCCTATTGGCCGTCACCCTGCCGCTGGATCAGCCGGTTTCGCTGCTGTGGTTCCGCTCTGAGGTGCTGGAGACGGTGCGCTGGGCCGGCAATCCGGCGACAGCGGAGAAGACGGGCCCCAACGCCATTCTGACGCCGCGCGCTTCGTTCGAAAGCTGGTCGGACACCGTCTCGGGCCGCGCGCACCGGTGGGGCCCCGCTGCGGTCGAGTCCGCCGCGCGGCTGAGGGACGCCCTGGCCGACTATGCCGCCGTCCATCAGATCCGCCGGCTGAACCGATCGCTGCAGGATCGCCTGTCCGAGCGCGATCTGCGGCTGGAGCAGCAGCAGTATCTGATCCGCGAGGTGAACCACCGGGTTCAGAACAGCCTGACGCTGGTGTCCAGCTTCCTGGGCCTTCAGGCGCGAGAACAGGCGGGCGGATCGGCCACGACCGCGCTGAACGAGGCGCGGCGACGGGTGCGCGCCGTGTCCGCCGTCCACAGTCGACTGTATCTGAGCGATCAGGTCACGACCATCGACATGAGCCGCTACGTCGGCGATCTGATCGACGATCTGGGCTCCAGCATGGGGCCGGACTGGGTTGCGGCCCTGGAGACGGACCTGGATCCGGTCTGCATCGAGCCGGGCCGCGCCATCACCATCGGCCTGATCCTGACCGAACTGATCATCAACGCCCAGAAATACGCCTATGGCGGCAAGCCCGGCCCGCTCTGCATTCGGTTCGAAGAAGACGGCGCCTTCTTCCGCATGACGGTGGAGGACGAGGGCGCCGGTGGGCATTTGGCCGGCAAGGGTTTCGGCTCGATGATGATCAAGAGCCTGGTCGGTCAGCTGGACGGGACGATCGATTATCGCGACCGCGCGCCGGGCCTCAGCGTCGTGCTGCGGGCGCGGATCGACCCGCTCGTTTGATGTCAGGGCCGGCGGCGCCTGTGGCGTCAGGTCGCAGGGCGTCGTAAGAGCCGGGCCATGTCCGCCATGGCCTTTCGCCCCTCCTCGCGCGCCTTTGCGCTGATCGTTCTGCTGATCGCCGCCAGCGTGCTGGGCCTGGCGCCCATTCTGGTGCGGTTGACCGAGACGGGGCCGGCGGCGGCGGGGTTCTGGCGGTTCCTGTTCGCCCTGCCCCTGCTGACGATCCTGGCGGCGCGCGAGCCGGGCGGCGTCGGCGCGCCGTCGAAATGGGCGCTGCTGGCGGGCCTGTTCTTCGCTCTGGACCTCAGCTTCTGGCACTACGGGATCGTCATGACCTCGGTCGCAAACGCCACGGTGCTGTGCAACCTGACGCCGGTCGTCGTGACCCTGTTCGGCTGGTTCGTGCTGAAGGAGCGGCCGCACCGGCTGTTCATCCTGGCCCTGGCCTTGGCCATGAGCGGCGCCTTCGCCATGGCGGCGGGCGCGGACGGCGGACAGGGGATCAACCCGATGCTGGGCGACCTGTTCTCCCTGTCAGTCGCGGTCTGGTATTCGGGCTATTTCCTGGCGGTGCAGGCTGCGCGGCGCACGGCCGGCGCGATGCGGGTGACCTTCTGGGCGACCCTGCTGGGCGCGCCCCTGCTGCTGATCGTCGCCCTGGCGCTGGGCGAGGACGTTATACCCGCCGGGCCCGCCGGCTGGGCCGCCTGCGTGGCCATGGGCGTGATGCATGTCTTCGGACAAGGCGGCGTGGCCTGGGCGCTGGGCAAACTGCCCGCCTCGGTCACGGCCGTGACCATCCTGATCCAGCCGGTGGTCGCAGGCCTGCTGGGCTGGTGGATCTTCGGCGAGACCCTGACGCCGGTTCAAGCCTTGGGCGGCGCTCTGGTGCTGGGCGCCATCGTCCTGGCGCAGCGGTCACAGAGGGCGAAGCCCGACGGGCTCAAGCAGCGCGAAGCGCGGTAGCCCAAAAAACAAAACGGGCGCGGAAGCCGAAGCCGCCGCGCCCGCCTTTAAGCCTTGAAGGCTGAATCGACTTAGAGAACCTTGAGGTCGATCGCCGAAGTCTTGCCGCGCTGGTTTTCCAGCTCGTATTCGACCTTGGCGTTCTCATCGAGGCCCTGAAGCCCGGCCTTCTGAACGGCGGTGACGTGAACGAACACGTCGGAGCCGCCGCTATCGGGCTGGATAAAGCCGTAGCCCTTGGTGGGGTTGAACCACTTGACCGTGCCGGTCGCCATGTCTGCGTCTCCGTAAACGCGCTTTTCCAGGCGGATCCCTCTCGAGGTGACCCGACAATCCATCTGGACAGCTCGTTCAGGCGAAGGAGCGAAACGCGGGTTTGGACCCCACGCGAAATCCGGACTGCAGCGATGTTGTCACCCGGCTTTTCCAGACGGTCAACAGCAAAGCGAGTCGCACCGGGCGCATTCAGGCTTAACGACACAGACCCCGCGCCGCCCCGTCGATGTGCAGATGGTTGGCGTGGGCGGCGTTGTAGTCGGGCGTCAGGACCGTCGAAAACAGCTGGCAGGCCCCGTCGCGCAAGGCGTGTAGGAAGCGGCCGCCCGGCTCGCCCGCCGGCCCGTCGCCGCGCCAGTCGTTCAGCACACTGACGGTCCGGCCGTCCTTCAAGGTCACCGCTGCGACATCCAGCGCATTGGCCTTGGCGTGTTCGCTGGGCCGTTCGGCCACGTCCTGCGAACCGTAGATGCGGCGGCACGAATAGGTGCCGTAGTTGTCCACCCGTGCGGGCGCCGAGCCCAGAATGTCGCGCGAGGCCGGGCGCAGCACCTGCCGATCCCAGATGACGTAGCGGACCGCCAGCGGACACTGCATGACGACATCGGCGGGCGCCAGCGGCGTCACCTCGCCGCCCGTGATCCGCACCGCCCCGCGCACCACGCAGAAGCCGCCGTCGTCGCGATCGGGCGCGCGTTCGACCTGAACCCCCGCATTGCGCAGCGCCTGCATACAGGCCTCGGTCGCGCCCTCCACCGCCTCGGGCGTGGCGGCGGTCGGCACATCGAAGGCGGCGACCTTTGCGGTGGTCGCGCGGCCCAGCGGGCGATCCAGATCCAGCGGCTTCCACGGCAGATCCTGGGGCGGAGCGAAAACGTTCAGCAAGGCGAAGCCGGCGCAGACCAGCAGCGCCAGCTCCCACACCAGATTCCACATGTCCGCCAGATCGCGCTTCATTCGGCCCCTCGCAGGCCGGACGGGCCCGGCGCCTTAACGCCTAGCTTCGCAGTCGGCTCCCTCGCCCTTGCTCTCTGCCGGCCCTCGGCCCACTCTCTTTCCATGGGAAAGAAATCCGACGCCTATGACGCCGAGCTGGAGCAGATCCAGCTGGCCATCGTCCAGACCCAGGCCTGGAGCATCGAACATGGCTCGCGCGTGGTCATCGTGCTGGAAGGGCGCGACACCGCCGGCAAGGACGGCGCGATCAAGCGGCTGACCGAACATATGTCGCCGCGCCAGACCCGCGTCATCGCGCTGCCCAAGCCCAGCGACCGCGAGACCAGCCAGTGGTATTTCCAGCGCTATGTCCCGCACCTGCCGGCGGCGGGCGAGACGGTGATCTTCAACCGGTCCTGGTACAACCGCGCCGGGGTCGAGCCGGTCATGGGCTATTGCACGCCCGAACAGTACGCCCAGTTCATGACCGACGCCCCGCGCTTCGAGCGGATGCTGACCGACGACGGGATCATCCTGATCAAGATCTGGCTGGATATCTCGCGCAAGGAGCAGGCCAAGCGGCTGAAGGAACGCCGCGAGGATCCCTTGAAGAAGTTCAAGCTGTCGTCGCTGGACGCCGAGGCCGAGGCGCGGTTCGACGCCTATTCCGACGCCCGCGACCGGATGCTGGACGAGACCGACCGCGACTATGCGCCCTGGACCGTCGTCGCCACCGACGACAAGAAGACGGCGCGGCTGAACATCGGCCGCTACATCCTGTCGGTGCTGAGCCACACCAGCATCGACATCAAGAAACCGGATCCCGACGTCGTGTTCGGCGCCGAAAAGGCCAAGGGCAAACTGGCGCGCTGAAGCGCCTCAGGCCGTTCTGACGATCCCGCCAGAGGTCGTCACCGGCCAGGGCGTCAGCCGCCCGCCCGCGCAGGGGCCGCCCGTGCATTCGCCGGTCAGCGGCTCGAACACCGCCCCGTGCCAGCCGCACAGGATCAGCGCGCCGTCCGGCGTCAGATAACGGTCGATCTCCATCGCGATCGGAAAGCCGGCGTGCGGGCAGCGATCGACCCAGCCCGCGACTTGACCGTCCTTTCTGACCACGAAGCCGTGGAAGAAGGCCTCTCCGATCTGCAGCACGAAGCTGCGCGAGCCGGGATCGGCGATATCGCCCTCGGCGCACAGCGCCACGCCAGGCGGCGTCTTCCAGACCCGTTTGCGCTCGCCCGGCGCCTCGGCCGCTTCAGACACGTTCGGCCTTCAGCGGGCGCGACAGCAAACCATCGATCAGACCATCGACATCGATCTCGTCGGCGAGCAGGGCGGCGACGCCTTCGGAGATCGGGATTTCCACGCCCAGACGCGCGGCCAGTTCGCGAACCGCCGGCGCGCTCTCATAGCCCTCCGCCACCGAGCGTTTGCCGGCCAAGGCCTGCTCCACCGTCTGCCCCTGCCCCAGGGCCAGACCCAGGCTCATGTTGCGCGACTGGGGGCTGGAACAGGTCAGGACGAGGTCACCGAGACCGCACAGACCCGCCACCGTCTCCGCCTGGCCGCCCATGGCGACAGCGAGACGGGTCATTTCCGCAAAGCCGCGCGTGATCAGGGCGGCGTGTGCGCTGCGTCCCAACTGACGCCCCTCGGAGATGCCGCAGGCGATGGCCAGGACGTTCTTCAGCGCGCCGCCCGCTTCGGCGCCCACCAGATCGGTCGCCAGATAGGGCCGGAAGCCCGGCGCCGACAGGGTGTTCAGCAAGGCCTCGCCCAGCGCCTGATCGGCGCAGGCCAGGGTCACGGCGGTCGGCAGGCCGCGCGACACCTCGCCCGCGAAACTGGGACCGGACAGGACGGCGGCGGGGGCGTCCGGCAGGGTCTCGGCCAGCACCTCGGTCATCAGCTTCATCGTCCCGCGCTCGACCCCCTTGGAGCACAGCACCACCGGCACGCCGGCGCGATAGTGGGGCGCAAACGCCGTCAGCGTCGCGCGCATGTGCTGGGCCGGCGGCACGGCCAGGATGAGGTCGCAGTCGCCCAGATCAGCTAGATCGGCGGTGAAGTTCAGTTCGTCGGCCAGCGGCACGTCGGGCAGATAAAGGTCGTTGGCCCGCGTCGCCCGCATCGTCTCGACCAACTGCTGCTCGCGCGCCTGCAAGGTCGTGTCCAAGCCAGCCCGAACGCAGACCTGCGCCAGCGCCGTGCCCCAGGCGCCCGCGCCGATGACCCCTGCCGTGCGGAATTCCATACGCCCTCCCGAGGCTTGTTTACCGTTCACGCCTTGGCGCCTTTACGGCCCGGCTTGTGCGAAGGATCGGACAGGGCGCGCGCTTCGTCCAGCGGCCATCGCGGCCGTGCGACCACATCGATGTCGCTGGTCAGGCCCAGCGCCAGCCGTTCCGCCCCCGCCAGGGCGATCATCGCCGCATTGTCGGTGCAATAGGCCATCGGCGGCGCCAGGAAATCGAAGCCGTGTTTCGCCGCCGTCGCCTGCAAGGTCGCGCGAATGGTTTTGTTGGCCGCAACTCCGCCCGCGACAACGAAGAGCTTGTGGTCATGCGTCTCCGCATAGGCCGCCAGCGCCCGTTCAGACCGATCCGACAGCTGGCGGGCGATGGCGTTCTGCACCGCATCGGCCAGATCGGCCTTTTCCTGTTCGGTCTCGCACGTCTGCGCGATGCGGAAGGCCGCCGTCTTCAGGCCCGAAAAGGAGAAGTCGCAATCCTTGCGGCCCAGGAGGGCGCGCGGCAGATCGATCTTCGACCCGTCGCCCTGCACGGCCAGCCGCTCCAGCGCCGGGCCGCCCGGATAACCCAGGCCCAAGGCCTTGGCGATCTTGTCGAAGGCCTCGCCGGCCGCGTCGTCGATGGTGGCCCCGATCCGGCTCATGTCGCCGACGCCGCGCACCTCCAGAAGCTGGCAATGGCCGCCGGACACCAGCAGCAGGAGGAAGGGATAGGCCACCTCCGCACCCAGCCGGGCCGACACCGCATGGCCCTCAAGATGGTTGACCGCCACCAGAGGCAAACCGCGCGCCAGCGCCGCCGCCTTGCCGAAACTGAGGCCCACCATCACCCCGCCCACAAGGCCGGGCCCGGCCGTCCCCGCGATCCCGTCCAGCCCGTCATAGCCCATATCGGCCTCGGCCATCGCGCGGCGCGTGACCTCGGCGATCATCTCGACGTGGCTGCGCGCCGCAATCTCGGGCACCACGCCGCCATAGGCCGCATGGTCGTCGATCTGGCTGTGAACGACCGAGGACAGCACCTCCGCGCGACCGCCCGCCATTGAAGGGTGCAGGCGCACGACCGAGGCGGCGGTCTCGTCGCAACTGGTCTCAAGGCCCAGCACCGTCAGCGGCCGGACATCCCGTCCAGTTGCTGACTTGGCGCCGCTGCTATAGTCGGCGGACATCTCCATCGGGTCGAGGTAGCGACCCGGCGACCGGTGCGCAACGCTCATGACCTTTCCTCTCCGCATCGGCACCCGACGCTCCAAGCTGGCGCTCGCCCAATCCGGCATGATGCAGCGCGCCATCGGCCGCGCCCTGAACGTGCCCGAGGCCGAGATCGAGACCGCCATTCCTCTGGTCGAGATCGTCACCACCGGCGACCGCATTCAGGATCGCCGCCTGCTGGAAGTCGGCGGCAAGGCGCTGTTCACCAAGGAGATCGAGGAGGCCCTGCTGGCCGGCCGGATCGACATCGCCATCCATTCGATGAAGGACGTGCCCGCCGAACAGCCCGACGGACTGTGCATCGCCGCCATCCCCGAACGTGAAGACGCCCGCGACGCCTTCATCAGCCGCGACTTCGACAGTTTCGACGCCTTGCCCTTCGGCGCGCGCCTGGGCACCGCCAGCCTGCGTCGCCAGGCCCAGGCGCTGGCCCTGCGGCCGGACCTGAAGGTCGAGATGCTGCGCGGAAACATCGACACCCGCCTGCGCCGCGCGGCCGAGGGCGATTTCGACGCCATCCTTCTGGCCGTCTCGGGCATGACGCGCCTGGGGGTCACCGACCACATCCGCGAGAAGCTGTCGCTGGACGCCTTCCTGCCGGCGCCGGGCCAGGGCGCCCTGGCCATCCAGACGCGCGCCGCGGACATGGACTCAGACTGGGTCGCCGCCCTGAACCACCCTGAGACCGCCCTGTGCATCGCCGCCGAGCGCGGCGCCATGACGGCGCTGGAGGGGTCGTGCCGCACCGCCGTCGGCGCCTATGCCCGCATCGAACACGACACCCTGCACCTGACCACCGAAATGCTCAGCCCGGACGGGTCCGCCCGCTGGCGCCGCGTCGGCGACCTTTTCCAACCGACCGAAGCCGACGCGCGCGCTCTGGGCCAACGCCTGGGCGGCGAGGTGCACGCCTCGGCCGGCGATCAGGAAGTCGATCCCGCGACCCTGGACGGATGAGTATCGCACCGAAACGCGTCTGGGTCACCCGCGCCGAACCGGGCGCCGCGCGCACCGCCGCCCGCCTGCGCGACATGGGGTTCGAGCCGATCGTCGCGCCCCTGCTGGCGATCAAGAATCTGACCCCGCCCGTTCCTAATCTAGCGTCGTTCGCCGCCCTTACCTTCACCAGCATCAACGGCGTTGCCGCCTTCGCCGCCCTAACGCCCCGTCGCCATCTGCCGGTCTTTGCCGTCGGCGATGCGACCGCACAGGCCGCCCATGATGCAGGGTTCGCGAATGTCCGCTCCGCTTCCGGCGACATTCAGGCCCTCGCCCGTCTGATCGCCGGCGCCATCGCCGACGCCGATGTCCTGGTCCCTCAAGCGGAAACCCCCGCCGGCGATTTCACCGCCGCTCTCAACGCCGCCCGCGCCCGCAACGTGTCGATCCAGTCGCTGACGGTCTATCGCGCCATCGAAACGTCAGCCGAAGCGCCCGCGCTGTTCGACGCCGTTCTGATCCACTCCCCCCGCGCCGGACACGCCCTCGCCAAGCGTGGTCACGACGTCCTGGCGCACGCGGTCCTCGCCTGCATCTCTCCCGCCGCCGCCGCCCCGCTCGTCGCGCTCGGCCTGACGCCCGTTGTGGCAAAATCGCCCGACGAGACCTCATTGCTCACGATCTTGAACACTGCGCTTGGCAAGCGCGATCCGGCCGTATAAAGACCCCGTCTCGCGCGGACACCTTCGTCCGTTGCAACCGGGCCGCTTTAGCTCAGCCGGTAGAGCACATCATTCGTAATGATGGGGTCAGGTGTTCGAGTCACCTAAGCGGCACCACGTCTCCGAGCGCGATTCGCGCGGGAGGCGGCGTATGAAGCGCCGAAATATATCCTCAAGGTTGAATCGTCAGCTATAGCGCACGTAGCAATCCCTAGCTGAGCAGCTTTGGCTTGACGGGATCGGTGTTTTGGGGCCATGGCGCCGCATTATCTATGCCCGCAGGCCGACATGAACGACGCAGTTGATCCCGTAGACATCGCCATCGGCGGACGTATCCGTACCCGTCGTGAGGAACTGCGTATCACTCAGGCGCAGTTGGCCGCCGGCGCAGGCGTGACCTTCCAGCAGATCCAGAAGTACGAGCGGGGCGTCAACCGCGTCTCGGCCGCCCGCCTGCTGCAGATCGCCTCGGTGTTGAAATCGACCGGCGCAGCCCTGCTGGGCGAACTGGAAACGGCCGAGGGCGACGAGCTGGCCCTGGCCGCACCCGGCGTCGCCGAACTGCTGGCGGCCTTCCGCGGCATCAAGGACGCCGCCCAGCGCGACGCCCTTCTGACCGTGGCCAAGGGCCTGCGCGGCTGATCAGGCCCGGTTGCTGGCGCTTTTCAGCAACTGCTCAACCTCATCGCGATGGTCGGCTCCGTCGAGAGCCGCGCCTGCCAACCACGACTGGATGGCGTCCAGCGCACGCGCATCGCGACCGTCCGAGCGGCCGGCGTCGGACAGGCTCTGGCGGATGATCTCGATCATGCAGACCGCTTCGACGGCCGAGGTCGGGGCGTGATCGAGAAGCGTGGTTTCCGCCGCTTCCATCGGCGCCAAATCCAGTTCGACGAGCAGGTTCTCGCCGCTGGCGGACAGCGATGACGATCCGACCTGTTTCGCCAGATTGGCCGTTTCCAGCCACAAGCGGAAAAGCGGCATAAAGGCGGGGGTGGTTTGGGTGTTCATGACATTCAGACTTTCTGCAGCGCCCGGATCGATCCGGGCGCTGATTTGGGACGGGCGTAGGGGGCGCATTGGGCCTCCCAGACGCCGAAGAGGGCGAGGAGCAGGAGCTCGAACCAGACGACCATTCGGGTCGATACGATCGACCACAGCAGAGCGTCGGAACCGGCGATGCCGGCCAGATGGGTCGAGACCGCGATGAGCTGGGCGCCGGCGGCGAGAAGCAGCCACCATCGGTCGTAACGGAGCGCCAGACCGACCAGCAGACAGAACATGGACACCGACAGGATCGCCACCCCCCACCGGAAATGCCCGATGAACAGGTGATCGACCAATGGCGTGCCCCAGTTGAGGACGACCAGTGCGACCAAGGCGATCCGCTCCGGCATACGACCCTTCCAAAGCAGAAGGGCCATGACGCCGTAGGTCAGGCACATCAGAAACAAGGACAGCGGCGACCCCATTCCGACGGCCGCGATCAAGCGGCGACGGCAAGAACCGGGGCGAACCCAGTGGGTTTGACTGTCTTGTCTTCGTGCGCGCCGTCCATATGCCAGCCGACCTGATGGTCGTCGGCGACCTGGGCCAGTTCGGAGTGACTGGCGATGACGGCGCCACGAACCTCGGCCAGTTGGCTTAGGCCGCGCACCATATTGGCCAGCGCTTCCTGTCCAACTTCCGCCGCCAGGCGCGCCTCGACTCGGCCCTCCAACGCGGTCTGAACTAAGCGGCTGATCTCGATCATCGCCTGATCGACGGCGTGTTCTGCGGTTCTGACCTGCCGCGCCACGCGGCCGCCGACGTGCATGTTCTTCATTGGCTCACCTTCCTTTAAGCCGTTTGGTCAGCGCATTTCAGCGGGAGCAAGCCGGTCGAAAAGGGATGGAATTACCATGCCCGCCGTCACGATCCCGATGGCGAACACAAGGGCGATGGCGGCCCCGGCGACGATGATCCCCACTCTCGCCAAAGCGCCCCGAGGAGGCGCAGGCAGAAGCCAGGAAGTCGTTGGGTCGGAAACCGCATCGTCCGACTGTTCGGCCGACGTGGGATCATTGAGCGTATGGGCGCCGGTGTCGGGAATGAGTATCGACGCCTCTGAGTAGCCAATACTCAGTCGCCGGGCCGCCAGTTTGCGGTCCGAAACGCCCAGCTTCGCGTAGGCGCGATGCAGGTGATTGCCGACCGTGCGCGGCGAGATGCGCAGGCGCGCTGCGATTTCCTTGTCCTCCAGACCTTGGCCGGCCAGGCGGACGCATTCGCTTTCTCTCGTCGTCAGGCCATCTGGCATGGGGACCCCCTGACGCTTGTTTACCCCAAAATGAGGGGGAGTCAGCCGATATGCTTACGTCGCGAAGCAGTTTCTGCAGGCTGTGCGCTGCGTCAGATCACTTGAACATATAAGCATATCTTTATATGCCTGTCGGTCTGACACTGACAGGAGCCTCTCTTGGCCGCTCGTTCTTCCTTCCTCTTCACCTCGGAAAGCGTTTCCGAAGGCCACCCCGACAAGGTCGCGGACCGCATCTCCGACACGGTCGTGGACGCCTTCCTGGCCAAGGATCCAGAGGCGCGCGTGGCGTGCGAGACCCTGGTGACGACCCAGCGCATCGTGCTGGCCGGCGAAGTTCGCGCCACCCAGCCGGGCAACACCAAGGAAGAGAACGAAGCCTTCACCCAAAGCATCATCGACGGCCTGGAGCCGCTGGTCCGCGCCGCGGTCAAGGACATCGGCTATGAGCAGGAGGGCTTCCACTGGGAGACGGCGGATTACTCCTGCTTCCTGCACGCCCAGTCGGCCGACATTGCCGTCGGCGTCGACTCGACCAATGAGAAGGACGAGGGCGCGGGCGATCAGGGCATCATGTTCGGCTATGCGTCGAACGAGACGCCGGAGCTGATGCCGGCGACCCTGCAGTACAGCCACAACATCCTGAAGCGCCTGGCCGAGGTTCGTCACGCCGGTGGCTCGCAGCTCGAGCCCGACGCCAAGAGCCAGGTCACGATCGCATACGAGGACGGCAAGCCGGTCCGCGCCACCTCGATCGTCCTGTCGACCCAGCACGCCAGGGGGCTGAGCTCCGAACAGGTCGCCGAGATCGTCAAACCCTACATCCTCGAAGTGCTGCCGGAAGGCTTCACCGACGAGAACACCGTCTGGCACATCAACCCGACCGGCATCTTCGAGATCGGCGGACCGGACGGCGACGCCGGCCTGACCGGCCGCAAGATCATCGTCGACACCTACGGCGGCGCGGCGCCCCACGGCGGCGGCGCCTTCTCGGGCAAGGATCCGACCAAGGTGGACCGTTCGGCCGCCTATGCCTGCCGCTATCTGGCCAAGAACGTCGTCGCCGCCGGCCTGGCCGATCGCTGCACCATCCAGATCTCCTACGCCATCGGCGTGGCCAAGCCGCAATCGATCCACGTCGATCTGCACGGCACCGGCAAGATTTCCGAAGCCGTTCTGGAAGACAAGATTCTGGACCTAATCGGCGGCGCCACGCCGCGTGCGATCCGCCAGCACCTGGGCCTGAACAAGCCGATCTACGCCCGCACGACCGCCTACGGCCACTTCGGCCGCGAGCCGGACGCAGATGGCGGTTTCAGCTGGGAAAAGACCGATCTGGTCGATCAGCTCAAGGCCTTGGCCTAGGGCTTCAAGCGGCCTGATCGATGGTCAGGCCGCGCACGCCCGCCAGATTGGCGTCGGTCAGGTCGGCCTGACGGGTTTGGGCGCCGTGCAGCGTTGCACGGCCTAGATCGGCGCCGGCCAGGACGGCGCGCTTCAGGTCGGCGCCCGACAGGTCCGCGCCGCGGAGCACGGCGCCCGTCAGATCGGCCGGCATCAGCCGATCGGCGGCGATCAGAAGCGGCCCCAGTTGCGCCTCGCGCATGTCCGCTCCGTTCAGCCGCGCGCCTCGCAGACGCGCGCCGCGGAGGTCGGCGCGCCGCAGTTTGGCCGAGCGCAGGTCGGCGTTGTCGAGTTGGGCGCCCTGCAACTGCACCCCCTCCATATCCAGGCCGTAGAAGACCGCGCCCTTGGCCGACAGGGCGGTCAGGTTCAGGCCCGTGATCGACTTCAGCGGACGCAGGTCGACGCCGTTGAAGACCGACGGTTGCCCCTCCGCGCCGCCGGTCTCGCACCAGCGCGCATGTTCGCGCAGCATCTCGGCGGCGGGCATCTTTTCCACGGATTCGCAGGAGGACTTGTTGTCGGTCAGGGCGCCCTGCATATCGGCGCCGTCGGCGCGCCACATGGTCGTCTTGCAGCCCACCAAGATTGCGTCGCGCAGGTCCGCGCCCGACAGGTCCGCTCCTGACAGATCGGCGCCGGCGAGATCGGCCCCGCGGAAATCCGCCTGCTTCAGATTGGCCCGCACAAGCTTGCAGTCCTTCATCACCGCGCCGGAGAAGTCGGCCTTCACAGCGATGACGCCGGCCATCTTGGAGCGTTGAAGATTGGCGCCGGCCAGGCAGGCGCCGCTGGCCTCGGTCTCGTCGCGGTGGCGCGGTTCGATGACCTTGAAACCCAATCGGGCGTCGGCGGCGGCGATGGTGCCCTCGCGCAGATCGGCCTCGAACAGATCGGCGCCCGACAGGTCCGCCCCGCGCAGACAGGCGCCGCGCAGATCAGAGCGGCGCAGACTGGCCTCGGCCAGGATCGCATCCTGCATGTCCGCGCCGAAGAAGTTGGCGTTGTCCAGCTTGGCCCCGGTCAGATCGCAGCCTTCCAGACAGGCGGCGGCGAAATCGGCGTCGGCCAGATTGCGGCCCTTCAGGCTGAGGCCCGACAAGTCCATCCAGGCGAAGACGGCGCGCGCGCCGCCGGGTCGGGCCTGGAACAGCCGATCGTGCCGGGCGCAGATGACGTCCAGCTCCGCCTGCGTCAGGCGCTTTCTCACGAGGGGTTCAGCGGCGAGGGCCATCAGGGCACATTACGCGCCCTGACTTAAGAAACCTTTGAACGGCGAAGCCGCCTTAGACGGTCAGCAGCCCCTGGGCCTGAAGGGCTTCGGCCAACTCGCCCGGCCCGGTCCACAGCCGCGTGTAACCGGCTTCGCCCAGCCGCTTCAGCTCGGTGACCAGATCGGCCTTGGGCGAGGCGACGAACCGGCCGTCGAAGCCCGAGCCATCCTCGCTGATGCGCACCATCGGGCGGCCGGTTTCCAGCCGGTGCAGGAAGCCTTCGCACAGGGCCGCGCCCTCTTCGCACATCAGCCCGGTCTCGACCGTCAGCCCTTGGGCGCGCAGCCGCTCGGTGCCGCGCCCGGCTGCGAACGGCGACGGGTCCATACAGGCGATCACCACCCGCGCCACGCCCGCCTCGGTCAGGAAGTGGGCGCAGGACTTGCGGCCCGACGACCGCGCGCCGCAGGGTTCCAGCGTGACATAGACGGTCGAGCCCACGACATCCGCGCCGGCGGCGGGCACGGCCTGCTCCTCGGCATGGGGACGACCGCCCGGCGCGGTGGCGGCCTGGGCGATGACCCGGCCGTCCTTGACGATGACGCAGCCGACCGCCGGATTGGGCCAGGTCTCGCCCATCCGGCCGGTCGCCAGGGCGATCGCCTGAGCCATGAAGGCCTGGTCGGCTTCGCTCCAGCTCATGATGCGGTCGGCAATGCCTCGGCGCGAGCGGCGTCGAGGTAGCGGGCGGCGGTGGGCTTCAGATTTGCGTCCAGATCGATCTCCAGCGGATTGCCCGTCGGGATTTCGACGCCGACGATCTGATCGTCCGGCACGTTGAACAGCAGTTTGACGATGGCGCGCAGGGAGTTGCCGTGGGCGGCGATCAGCACGTCCTCGCCCGCCTTCAGGCGCGGCGCGATCTCGGCGTCCCAATAGGGCTTCACCCGGTCCAGGGTGGTCTTCAGGCTTTCGGTGTCGGGAATGGCCTTGCCGGCATAGCGGGGGTCGGCGGTGAAATCGAACTCGCCGCCGGGCGCTAGCGGGGGCGGCGGCACATCATAGCTGCGGCGCCAGATCTTGACCTGGTCTTCGCCGTGTTTCTGGGCCGTCTCGGCCTTGTTCAGGCCCGTCAGACCGCCGTAGTGGCGCTCGTTCAGCCGCCAGTCCTCGATAACCGGCACATCGGTCAGGCCGGCCGCCTGCAACGCCAGGGCGCCGGTGCGTTGGGCGCGCGTCAGGACCGAGGTGAACATCACCGCCGGTTTGAACCCGGCCTCGGCGATCAGTTCGCCGCCGCGACGCGCCTGGGCCTCCCCCTCCGCCGTCAGATCGACATCGACCCAGCCGGTGAAGCGGTTCTCGAGGTTCCACTGGCTCTGGCCGTGGCGGAGCAGGATCAGGCGCGGCATTCGGTCGGTCCTTCGAAATACGGCCTTTCGGGGTAGGACGCCCTCCGAAGTCGGTCAAGGCTCGCGGGCCGCGCCATTGCTTGTCGCGTCGCGCAGGTCGGGGTAACGGTCGGATCGATGTCCGACCGTCTTTTCTTTCCCCTGGCGCTCGC
Organism: Brevundimonas sp. SGAir0440; assembly: GCF_005484585.1. NCBI lineage: Bacteria > Pseudomonadati > Pseudomonadota > Alphaproteobacteria > Caulobacterales > Caulobacteraceae > Brevundimonas > Brevundimonas sp. SGAir0440. The sequence goes on from NZ_CP039435.1 coordinate 3,149,859, forward strand.
CGCCGCCGTCGTGATGATCGCCCTGGCGACCGTCTGGCCCTGATCCTCTAGAAAAGGATCTTGCGCAGGTTGATGCGGAAGACGCGCCCCTGCGGGTCCAGATAGTCGCGCTGATAGTTGACCGGCGTCTGACCGTCGCTGCTGGTCACCGAGACGCGGTCGTCGAAGATGTTCTGCACGCCGAAGCCGATCCGCGTGCCCTTCAGGAACGGGAAGCGCTCGACCCATGACGTACGTTGGGTCAGGTCGGCGAAGGCGAACAGATTGACGGTTGTCCGGCCCGAGAAGTCCAGATCGGGCGAGCCCAGCGCGTCGCCATTGACCGTCGTGCCCGAGCGCCAGTTGGCGTTGACGAAGGCGCCCACGCCGTTTCTGGAAAGGCCGGTTTGAAGCTGGACCTCATGGCGCGACTGACCGCCCGAGCCGGAGATGGAATCGCCGTCCAGAAGATCCAGCGGCGCAAGACCGTCGCGAATGGTGACCTCGTCCTGAACACGCCAGGTGTGGGTTAGCGACAGGTTGAAGATCCCTTGGCCAGGCTGCATTCCCGATCCACGCCCGCCGCGCATCCGCCCGCCGCCGCCGGGGCCGCCAGGGCCGCCCGGTCCGCCCATCATCATCATGCCGCCGCCGCCAGGACCGCCGCGTCCGCCCGGCCCACGGCCGCTCGCCGCCGCCGGGTTCGGCTTGCCGAACGGGCGCGAGAAGTTGAAGCCCCACTGAACGTCCTGCTGCTCGCGCTTGAAGAAGTTCAGCGGACGGGCGTCGATGGACACCAGATTGCCGTCCGCATCGCGAACGAACCGATCCGGCAGGGCCGCCTCAAGGTCGGGCGTGATGGCCGGGAAGCTGGAGATTTCGTTGTCCGCCTCGGTGCGGGTGTAGGCCAGGTTCAGGCGGAAATCCTTGTCCGACACCGGCTGCCAGTTCATGCCCAGCTTCAGGATGCGCCGATCCTCGGCCTGCAGATTGGGATCGCCGCCGGTGATGCGGTTGATCTCGACGGTCTGGCCGGTGCGGAAGTCAAAGACCGGCGTATTCGGCGTCGATACTGTCGGGTCGTTCAACTGCTGGACCGTCGGGGCCTTGCCCTCATCGGAATAGTTGGCGGAGAAGGACAGCCGCTCGACCGGCGACCAGTTCAGCCCGGCCCCGACCGAGGACACGCCGCCGAAGTCGGACAGTTCTTGGTAGGCCAGATTCAGATTGGCCGACAGGTCGCCGATCCTGGGCAGGATGCCGCGCTCGACGTTGGAGATCGGCAGGTCGAAGTTGGCCTGGACGCTGCCCGAGTTGCGCGACTGCGACCGATCCACGGCCACGCCCGAACGCAGGCTCTCGGAATCCAGCGATTGATAACCGGCCCCGACCTTGAAGGTCGAGGTGATGTCGCCGGCCGGCAGTTCATAGGGACGCCCGTTCAGCACCAGTTCCGCCGTCGCCGTCTGGGCCACCGAGTTGGCGGTGTCGCGCGGATTGAGGATGGCCCGGTCGGTCAGGTCGCCGAACGGATTGACCGTCAGATCGCCTGCGATCAGGGACCGCAACGCATCCGCATCGACGCCGCGTCCCGTCGTGGTGTCGGTCTCGACGCGGCTGTATTCCCCCGTCGCCGTCCAGCGCCAGTCGCCGACATAGCCGTCAAACACCGTGCCCAATTCGGCTGTCCGGGTATCGGTCTTGCGCGTCAGGGCGCCGGGCAGGTCCAGATAGCTAAAGAGGGTCACCTCCTGACCGGTCGGCGAAAACGGATTGGTCCCCGGCACGGTCAGCTGAACATTGGGCAGCCCTTGGTAGCTGAAGCTGTTTGAGTCCTCCACGCTGCCGCTCAGCGTCATGCCGACCTTGTCGTTCAGGTCGTGCTTGTAGGTCCCCGACACCGAAAGCTCGTCCGTCTTGGGCAGCAGGGTGCGATAGGCGTTGGCCAGTTCGCTGTCGCCGCCCGCCGTCGTGCTGCGATCTATGTCGCGCTCGGTCTCGAACAGGGTGTTGGAGGTCGTGCCGTTGATATCGACAGACCAGCGGTCCGAGCCGGCGATGCGCAGGACGTTGTTCTCGCTGGCGGTGGTCGTGCGACCGCCCTGCTCGGGTCGGCTGACGTTGACGGAGGCCGTCAGGGACTTGAAGTCCGCCTTCAGCACGATGTTCACCACCCGCTGATTGGCGCTGTAACCATAGGACAGCGCGGTCTCTTCCGGCAGGACGTCGAACCTGTCGATGGCCTCGGGCGGAATGCCGCGGATCTCGCGGAAGCCCGAGATACGCCGTCCGTTGACCAGGAAGACCGGAGAGCCGCCGCGCGCACTGCGGGTCTGGGCCTCCAGAAGGGTGATCAATTCGCCGATGTTGGTGGCGCCGAACGCCTGGATCTGGGCGGTGTCGTAAGAGACGATCGGTTCCTGCCCGCCCAAGGCCACCCCGCGCCGCGCCGCCGTCACCTCCACGTCCGGCAAAACGACCGTCGGCTCCTCCTGCTGGACCTGCGCCTGCGCTTCTACGGGTTGAGCCTCTGTGGTTTGGGCCTGAGCAGGCTGGACGACACCGGCGGCGGGGGCCAGCGCAAGCAGGAGAAGCGCGGTCTGGGTCATGGAACAACGATCCGGGAGATGATTTCAGCCCTTGTCAGGACGGGACAAACATGGCCGTAAAAGGACACAATTCATGAACAAAGTGAAAGCGTTGCGCACTTTCGACACAACGCAAAAACCTGCGACGGAAAGTCCGCTAAAGCGCGTTAAAGCCTGTTGGGTTGCGTTTGGATGATAGCGCGCAAGGCGCGCTCAAACCGGCGTCCTGGCCCAACCTCGGAGTCCAGCGATGAAGACTCCGCGTTGACCGCCTCCGGGCTTTCGGCTATAGGCCCGCCCTCTTGAGATTTCCGCGCCGTGGACGTGTGCTCCGCGGCGTTTTCCGTTCGAAGGTTTGACATGGCCAACAACCCCGGCGCCCGCAAGGCGATCCGCAAGATCGAAGCGCGTACCGAAGTGAACAAGGCGCGCCGTTCGCGCGTCCGCACCTATCTGCGCAAGTTCCAGGAAGCTCTGGCCGGCGGCGACGCCGCCGTCGCCAAGACCGCCTTCATCGAGGCCCAGTCCGAGCTGATGCGCGCCGTCTCCAAGGGCGTCGTTCACAAGAACACCGGCTCGCGTAAGGTTTCGCGCCTGGCCGCCCAGCTGAAGAAGCTGTCGGCCGCCTGAGGCAAAATTAATCCAACAGCGGACGGAGCAGCTGTCGCTGTTTCGTTGTGGGATTATAAAGCAATATCAACGGCGAAGGCGCGCAAGCTCCTTCGCCGTTTTGCGTTGTGTCGCTAACTGTCAAATCCGAAAACACCGATCGTCGAGCCATGATCCGGCCGAAATTCCAAGCGGTGTCAGGGTTTGACGGAGTCAAACAATTTAACTGCGAATCGACCAACGAATCAGCGTTGACCCACCCGGCTCGCGGCGTAAGTTTTGGCCTCTAACGCACTTCCATCCCAGCACGGATGAAGACGGCGCGAGGCCTGTGTTTCGCGTCGGCGGGAGATGTCTGTTCAGAGGTTAGACCCCGTCCGAAAAGCATCGCTTTTCGGCGCAGGAGAAGTCGTCCCTGAACCATCGCCCTGAAGCGCGGAAGGTCGGAATGGTTCTTCTAAGGTGGGCGGGCAAAGATGGTTGGGGGCGCAGCGGCG